>DAHVCH010000010.1 GCA_027314165.1 Thermoplasmata archaeon
CGAGGAGAAGGAGCCCTACGATGGTCGGGCCGCCCGATAGAAAGGAGCGCCCTCCTTCGGGTCGAATTGGAGGGGGGGAAAGGTGCCCTTTCCAATCGAAACGCACAAGCCACTACAAAGGACGATCCGCATAAATATCGAACGGCGGACGCAGAGAGGCAGGACGCACGCGGCTCGATCGGAACTTGAGAGTGCCGAGCAGGGAGCTCGATGTCGGCTACGCGAACATGCCGACGGTCTCTTTGCCGGTGTCTTCCTCGCCGAGGACCTTCTCCACCGCGCGCTCGAAATCGGCCATGTTGACCGCGTCGCGCTCCTCCCGGATGGCCCACATGCCGGCCTCCGTGCAGATCGACTTGATGTCCGCGCCGGTGCAGCCGTCGCACCGGGCGGCCAGCGCCTCCCAGTCGACGGCGTCCTTCAGGCTCATCGCCTTCGAGTGGATCTTGAAGATCTCGACGCGGCCCTGGAACGTGGGCACAGGGATCTCGACGATGCGGTCGAAGCGACCGGGGCGCAGCAGCGCCTCGTCCAGGATGTCGGGGCGGTTCGTCGCCGCGGTGATCTTCACGTTCGAGAGCGGCTCGAACCCGTCCATCTCCGCGAGGAGCTGCATCAGGGTGCGCTGGACCTCGCGGTCACCGGAGGTCGCGACCTCCAGGCGCTTCGCGCCGATCGAATCGATCTCGTCGATGAAGATGATCGTCGGGGCCTTCTCCCGCGCCAGCTGGAAGAGCTCGCGCACGAGCCGGGCGCCCTCTCCGATGTACTTCTGGACGAGCTCGCTCCCCACGAGCCGGATGAAGGTCGCGTGGGTGTGGTGAGCGACGGCCTTCGCGATCATGGTCTTCCCCGTTCCCGGGGGACCGATCAGGAGGACGCCCTTCGGGGGTTCGACCCCGACCTTCCGGTAGAGCTCCCCGCGCAGGAGGGGATACTCGACCGCCTCCCGGATCTCGCGGATCTGCTCGCCGAGCCCGCCGATGTCGTCGTAGGCGATCGAGGGGCGGGAGACGATCTCGCTCGCGGTGACCAGCGGGTCGAGCGACGCCGGGAGGACGCCCATGACGGCCAGCGTCTGCTTGTTGAGCGCGACCCGGCTTCCCACCGAGATCTTCTCGTGCTCGACGGTCTCCGCCGCGTTCACGACGAAGTCCGGTCCCGTCGAGCTCTTCACGACGAGCCGTCCGTCCGTGAGCACGTCGCGGACCGTCCCGACGATCAGCGGGGGGTAGCGGAGCCGGTCGAGCTCGGTCTTGAGACGCTTGACCTCGCGCTGGAGCCGGAGGATCTCCGCCTCCATGTAGTGCCGCTCGCTCTCGACGCGCTTGATCGCCTCGGCGAGCTGGTTGTTCCGGAGCTCGAGGAAGTTGAGACGGTCATCGGTCTCCTCCCGGTTCGGAGGGACCGCTTCATCCTCGGCCATGTACGCGTCCGTGCCCCCGAGGGCCCTCTTCCGAGGCGCCCGCCCTCGAAGACACGTCTCTGGGCTATAAAGCGGCGCTCCGATACTTGAGGATACGCTCAATTTTGACGACGCGAGGCCGCCAGGTGTGACCCGCCAGGACCTGGCGCGGTCGCGAGGGCCGCCCTCCGTTCACCTTCTATAGCTTTCCGATGGTGCGGGCCTCGATGTTCCCTGCGGTCCCTGGGACCGGCTCCTGGGCGGCCGCTTTCGCTCCCGGACACGTGACCGGCATCTTCGAGCCGGTCCTGACCTCCCGCGACCCGCTGGCCCGTGGGTCCATCGGGGCCGGGGTCGTCCTGGACATCGGAGCGAGGGCGCGGGCCGAGGTCTGGGCGGTCCGGCCCGGCCACGGACGGGTCGAGCTCTGGGAACGGGGACGGCCCACCCACCTTCCCATCACCGAGCGCGCGCTCTCCTGGCTGCCGGGGGCGCCCGACCATCTCCTCCGGGTCGACCTGACCCACGAACTGCCGGTGAGCCAGGGGCTCAGCATGAGCGCGGCCGGGGCTGTCGCCGCGACCCTGGCCGCGTCGGCGGCGATGGGGGCCCCTCCCGAGGCCGCGTTCTCCGCCGCCCATCGTGCCGAGCTCGAGATGCACGGCGGGCTGGGCGGGGTCCCGGCGATCCTCGGCGGAGGCCTCGAGGTCCGTCGCGCCCCCGGGCTGCCCCCGCACGGCCGGATCGAGCGCACCCCGCTGGAGATGGGGTTCTTCCTGGGGACCACCGGCGCCCCGATGCCCTCTCCTCCGCTCCTCTCCGACCCCGGCTTCCTCCAACGGGTCAGCGCAGCCGCGCGACGGTGGATCGACTCGCTGGGGTCCCCTCCCCTCTCGTGGGAGTCGACGATCCAGGTGTTCGAGCACTTCACGGACGACCTCGGTCTCGCCCCTCCGGCCCTCCGGTCCGTCATCGAGGAGCTGCGGCGAGGGGGCTGCCACGCGGCCCAGGCGATGCTGGGGAACACCCTCCTCGTCTGGGCGGCGGACGAAGACGGGGAGGCCCAGCTGCTCGCGACGCTCCGGCGCGCCCACCTCACGCCGTGGCGGGTGCACGTGGGCGACCGCGGCGCCGGCCTGGTCCCGCTCCACCCGCGCTGATCCCGGGCCCCGAGACCCCCCGAACGGGGGTCACTACCCCCCTTCCACCCCTCCGCCCGGCCGGGCGATTTCCGTTAAAAGGCTCAAGAACCATTCGCTCTCACGGGGGGACCCATGACCCGCAAGCCCAACCGCATGTACCGGGAGATCGAGGGTCAGATCTACACCCGCACCGAGTACATGGGCGGTATCCCTCACTGCCGCATCACGCAGTTCGACACCGGCAACGTCCACCAGCAGTACAAGTTCCGCTTCACCCTGCGCGCCGAGGAGGCCGGGAACGTCCAGGACCGCGCGCTGGAAGCCGCCCGCGTCTCCATCGTCCGCGTCATGGACAAGGCCGCTTCCAACAACTTCCACATCAAGGTGCGAAGGTACCCCCACGCGATCCTCCGCGAACACAAAATGGCCACGGGGGCGGGGGCTGACCGTATCTCGGACGGGATGCGCGGAGCCTTCGGCAAGCCCGTAGGGCACGCCGTGCGCGCCCAGATCGGCGAGCCGCTCATCACGCTCTCCTGCCGTTCCGAGAACATCCCCGAGGCCAAGGAGGCCGTGAGGAAGGCCTCCTGCAAGCTTCCGATGCCCATCCGCGTCGAGGTCCTCGAGAGAAAGGACTTCGTCGAAGAGGTCCGCGCCGCCGCCGTCGCTCCCATCATCGAGGAGAAGAAGAAGGAGGAGGTCGCCCCGGTCGAGGGCGCCGCCGCCGAGGGCGCCACCGAGGAGAAGAAGGAGGAGGGCGCCGCGGGAAAGAAGGACGAGGCCGCCGCCGGGAAGAAGGGGGAGGCCGGCAAGAAGGCCGAGCCCGCCAAGGCCGAGGCTGCGAAGGCCCCGGCGAAGAAGGGGAAGTAGGCCTCCGGCCCGCTCCCCTCCTTCGCACCCGCTCCTTCCTCGCCCCCGACCACCGCGCAGGGTCGTCATCCTCCGGACCGGGCGGGATCTGGGGTCGGAGCTGGGTGCTCTCGGGCTCGCGCGAGGATTATCCTCTCAGGCCACCTGACCCCCCATCGAACCCCTGGAGGAACGGTAGAGGACCATGGAGCTCGCGGACGAAGGGGCGACCTTCTGCGTGCGGTGCGGGTCGACGACCCCACCGTTCATCGGTGCGGAGTGCGTGCCCTGCTTCAGTCGCAACACCCCGCTCGCCTCCCTGCCCCCCTACGTCGATGTGGTGCTCTGTTCCACGTGCGGCTCTCGCCAGGTCGGCAACCACTGGGAGAAGGCCCGCGGTCCGAACCCCGAGGAGGTCCGTCGCTCCGACCTGGATCCCCAGGTCCGCGTCTCGCCCCCCGGCAGGCTGCTCCGCGCGACCTGGGAGGTGTCCGGGCAGAACCCGAGACTACGCCAGGTGGACGCGAAGCTCCTGGTCGAGGTGGAGGGGAGCCAGATCGAGGTCCCCGCCCGGACCGAGGTGCACATCATCCTGCACAGTTGCCCGGAGTGCAGCCGTCGAGGGGGCCGCTACTTCACCTCCCGCATCCAGATCCGAAGCGCGGAGGAGGGCTCGCCGCGCGACCTCAAGGAGTTCAAGCCCTGGGCCCTCAAGATCTGGCATGCGCACCTGAAGGCCTGCTCCGAAGTGCAGCGCGAGGCGATCTCGCGTGAGGAGGAGCTCAAGGAAGGGTGGGACATCTTCTTCAGCGACACCGCGGCCGCCCGTGCCGTCGCGCGCTCCTTCAAGGCGCGCTCCAGCGCCCAGGTGAAGGAGTCCGCCTCGCTCTGGGGAGTGAAGAACGGTCGCGAGGTCCACCGCGTGACGTTCCTCATGCGTCTGCCCCCCGTCGGGATCGGGGACCACCTGGAGCAGGCCGGGAGGCTGTGGGAGGTCTTCTCGTTGGGAGACAAGGGCGGGGTGGAGATGCGGGACGTCCAGGACGGCGCCCAGCGACGCGTCGAGAACAAGGAGGTGGCCCGGATGCGCCTGGTCTCCGGACCGGAGGGCCGCACCTCCCTCGCGCTCCTACGCCCCCCTCGGGGTCCTCCGTTCGTCCGAGACCCCACCTCCGGAGATCAGCTCCCTCTCCACGGAGACCTCCCGCCGGTACCGGCGGGAGCGGGGGGACTCCCTGCCGGGGAGACCGGAACGGAACCCCCGCTGCCCTTTATCCTGGGGAAGCGGGAAGCCTGGTGGGCCCCTCGCGGGGGCCGCCCGGCTCGTGACGCCCGGCACCAGTCGAAAAGATAGTATTTTAACGGCACCCTCGCTCGCTTACGCCAGGGAACCGCCCATGTCGAAGATCAGCCTCCTCCGGAAGCACGACGACGAGACGCTCGAAGAGACCCAGGTGTTGGACCTAGGGTCCATGCACTGGGAGGACGAACAGGCCGCACTGGCCAACGCGCGGTCGACGATCCGCTGCGCGGAGATCTTCCGCTTCGAGGACCTGCAGACGATCACGAAGTACGCCTACGGCGGCGATGTCGTCCTTCTGGACTACACCTCCATCGCCAACGACCAGGTGACGCTGAACCGGATGAACGCGGAGCTCAAGAACGTCATCCGCGACACCGGCGGCGACGTCGCCGGGATCGGAAAGAACCTGATCGCGATCACCCCCTCGGGGATCAAGATCGACCGGCACAAGGTGCGCGCGGGCTACTAGGGCCGCCGCGCGCCGGAGCGCTCCCTTCGGGGAGCGCCCTGGCCAACCCTTTCCCGCCCTCCTTCTTCTCCTCGACCCTTCCGGAGCGCGACCGCTCCACTCGGGCGCGCGAGAAGGCGGGCCCCCTCCCGGCCGCGCGTCCGGTCCTCCCTCCCGATCCTCCCTCCCGTTCTTCGACCGTTCCTCGGTTCCCGGGGGGGTCTCGACCGTCCCGGCCATCGCGGGACCGCCTCACGGAGGCTCTCCGCAATTTTTTAGCCCATTCGGTCTCCCGACACCGGGTCGAGGGAACGAACGATGCAGTGGACCGTGGACCGTAAGGACGCCTGGGAGACCGATGCGGACGTGGTCCTCGTGGGGCTCCTGGAGGCCGACAAGGACGCTCCCTTCCCGAAGTCCCTCGCGGCGGACGACGCCCGGAGCGGTGGGGCCCTCGCGGCGGCCTGGGCCCGGGGCGAGGTCCGGGGCAAGCGAGGAGAGATCACCGTGCTCACGCTCACCGGCGGGACCCGACGTCTGCTGGTCTTCGGGCTCGGCAAGGCCGAGCGCTACGACGCGGAGGCCTGCCGTGTCGCCGGGGGCTTCGTGACCAAGGCGCTCCGGGGCAAGGGCGGAAAGGTCGGAGCGGTCCGTGCGGCGTCGATCGCCGTCCGCCGCCTCGCCGTTCCCGACGCCCTCGCCGCGTTCGCGGACGGGGCGGAGCTCGCGAGCTACGAGTTCAAGCGCTACAAGACGACCCCTCGCCCTGCCCCCCTCGACAACCTGGTCGGGGCGCTGGGCAAGGAGCACGCGGCCGCCGCCGCTTCGGTCCGCAAGGCCCTGGACCGGCAGCGTCTGATCACGGAGAGCGTGCTCTGGTCCCGCGACATCGGGAACCTCGCGGCGGACACCGCCACGCCGGAGTTCCTGGCCGAACAGGCCCTCTCGCTCGGGAAGGAGTTCGGGCTCAAGGTGACGGTCTTCGACGAGAAGCAGCTCGAGGAGATGGGCTGCGGGGGCATCCTTGCGGTCGGGGGCGGGTCCACCCACCACCCGCCGAGGATGATCGCCATCGAGTACGCGGGGAAGGGAGCAAGGCCTCCCAAGACCGTGGCGCTCGTGGGGAAGGGGATCACCTTCGATTCCGGAGGGATCTCGATCAAGCCCGCCCTCAGCATGGCGGAGATGAAGTTCGACAAGAGCGGGGCCGTCGCGGTCCTCGCCACGATGCGGGCGATCGCCCAGCTCAAGGTCGCCCCCCGCGTGGTGGGGGTCATGTGCTGCGCCGAGAACGTCCCGAGCGGGACGGCCTACCGCCCCGGCGACGTCGTTCGCACCTTCGGGGGGAAGACCATCGAGGTGCTGAACACCGATGCCGAGGGGCGTGTGGTCCTCTCGGACGGGCTCTCCTGGGTGAACGCGACCCACAAGCCGAACGAGATCATCGACCTCGCGACCCTCACGGGCGCCTGCGTCGTCGCCCTCGGCTTCGACAACGCGGGGCTCCTGGCCACCGACGACCGGCTCGCGGGGGAGCTGCTGAAGGCCTCCAGCGCCTCGGGGGAACCCCTCTGGCGGATGCCGATCACCGCGCTCCACCACGAGATGGTGAAGAGCGAGGTCGCGGACGTGAGGAACTCCACGGAGTCCCCACCCGCCGGGGCCCTCACCGCGGCCGCCTTCCTGTCGACGTTCGTGGGAGACACGCCCTGGGCCCACCTCGACATCGCGGGCACCGCCTACGTCAGCGGGGCCGGGGCCCGGTTCGCCCCCCCCTACAACCCGGGAGGGTTCAACGGGTTCGGGATCCGCCTCCTCTGCCGCTACCTCAGCGGCATGGGCTGAGCGCCCCGGTCCGACCCGACTCCCCCCCCGCGCCCCCCTCCGCCCCCCTCCGCCCCCCCAAGCTCCCCGAGAAGATTCGGGGGGTGGAGGGGGGGCCCGGCCCAACTCCCATCTGGCAGGCCATCGGGAGTTTGTTGCTGGGGGGGGGGGGGTTGCTGCATCCCTCGAGGCAAGGCCATGCGTCTGGAGAAGGTCGGTAAGACCGAGCTCACCTACACCGACATCGACGTGGAGTTCCCCTTCAAGGAAGGGGGGCAGGTCTACGGGACGCTCACCGGGTCGCTCGAGGTGGGGGACCTTCGAGGGGAGTTGAACGCGACCGACCTCGCCCGACAGAGGCCGGACGACCAGTTCACCCCCGCCCTTCGCGGGATCCTCAAGACCCCGGGGGGGAGTACGTCTACTTCACCATGGATGGGCTCTCGATCCTCGACGCGGGGGCGAAGCCGCCCCGGAGGATCGTGACCACCACCCTCACCCTGTGGTCCGTCGACCCGAGGCTGAAGCCCTGGAACGACGTCCTGCTCCTGACGGAGATGGTCGGGGGAAAGACGGGGAAGAGCTGGGGCGTCCACGGCTCGGTCTATCGCTGCATCCCGGAAGTGTAGGGTAGACCGCGCGCCCGACCGCGCATCGAGGGGGCCCCCGGCTCACGAGGCCGGGACCACCTTCACCGACTCGCCGCCGTGGCGGCTGGCCCGGGGCCGCACCTCGCAGAAGAGGGGGGTCTGGAACCCGCCGCCCGTGACCAGACACGTCCCGATGGGCAGCCCCTGGATGATCTCGGTCATCCCGTCGGTCAGCCCTTCGATGCTCTGGGCGATGGCGCGAACGTCCAGGGGGTTGGTCACCTGGAGGATGAGCTGCGTCGCGCACTGGGAGAGGACGCTCTTGTCCACCCGCGCCGGGCGCTGGCTCACGACGCACATGCCGAGCCCGAACTTCCTCCCCTCGCTGGCGATGGTCTTGAGGATCCTGGAACAGAGGGCCTGGCCCTGCTGAGGACAGAAGTTGTGGGCCTCCTCCAGGACCATGAAGAGGGGAGGGATCTTCCCCCGCTTCCGCTGCTCGAAGAAGCTCGTCGCGATCCGGGTCACGATGAGCTCCTGGACGTCGGGGGCGGACCCCCGTAGGTTGATGATCGTCATCTTGCCGGGGGAGACGAGCTCCGAGAGGCTCGTCCCCCGGGGGGCGAGCAGGTGGGTCTCGTCGACGTACTCGAGCCTCTCGGCGATGGCCTCGAGCAGCGGCGAGCGCTCCTCCCCGTGCCGGGCGGCCTGGATGAGGTCCCGGACCGTGTACTCCGGGTTGTCCACCGCCACCCGGTCGAGGAGCGCCTTCATCGGCGCGACGAACCCGCGGACGTTGGTGATCCCCATGAAAAGGAGCAGTTCCCGGGCGTCCAGGTGGCCCAGGGAGAAGGTGAGGGGCTTCGCCTCGGGGTTGAGGTTCGTGTCGGGGGAGAACTCCTGGACCTGGTCGCGGAACCCCTGGGCGTCGATGCCGAAGCGCGCGTGCTCGCGGGGGGCGTGCTCGGACCGGTAGCGGATCGAGCCGTACTCCCCGTGCGGGTCGATGATGACGCAGGTGACCTTGTGCTTCAGGAACTCCTCGAGGAGGACCCCGACCAGGTAGCTCTTCCCGCCGCCGGTCTTCGACAGCACGCTCACGTGCCTCTGGCAGAGGGCGTTGATGTCGAGCTCGACCTTCAGGTCGTGGTTCCTGAGGAGCCCCAGGTAGGCCGAGGAGCCCCCGTTGCTCTTGAGCCCCAGGACCTGGGCGATCAGGGGCTCGTCGGCCCGGTACACCGGCGAGCCGGGACGGAAAGGGATCTGGGGCACCCTCACGATGGGGCCCTCGCGGTACCCGAGGATCACCGAGCGTCCGAAGAAGGTCTCCTCGACAGGCACCGCGTCCCCGTGGGCCAGGCGGTTGGCCTTCTCGAGGTTGAGGTCGCTCCTGCGCTCCACGTCGTCCAGCTGGCAGAGGACCGCCCGCTTCGACTCGTCCACGACCGCCAGGTACTCGCCCCGCTCCAGGGGGCGTGCGAGCGTGAGACGGAAGGTCCCGAGACCGACGTCCCCAAAGATCCGGCCGACCTCCTCGGCGGGCATCGCCACGGTCTCCTCACTCGCGGTGCGCGAAAAAGGGTTCCGCTTTCTCTCGAGCCAGGTCGCTCGAGGGTGCGGAGGGTCGGTTGGCCTTCCCGGTGACCCCTGCGCGGCCTCTTCGCGGCGAGGTGAGGCGGTCGCCTCCGACGGTTGCGCTACGCCTTTATACTCTCGGTGTCAGGAGGCCCTGCGCTGTTTTCGTCTCGGCGCGAGCCTTGCCGGGCGCGGTGTGAATGGCCGACGCGATCGAAGAACTCGAAAAGAAGAGGGCCGAGTGCAACACCCGTGCCGACGAGCACCGGGCGAAGCGTGACAGGCTGAACGCGGAGGCCCATCAGTGGGCCGACAAGCGGGCCGCGGTCGTTGACGAGCTCCGGGCCAAGAGCGCGGAGGCCCAGGACCACCGCCGGATGCGGGACCAGCTCAACGAGGGGGTCCGAGAGGCGAAGCGGGCCCGGGAAGAGGCGAACCGCAAGGCCGACATGATGGCCGAGAAGGTCTCCGAGCTCAAGCGCACGCACGCTCCTCGGACGAACGGGCCGCCGGTCTGGCGGATGCGGAAGGAGCTCAAGGAGCTCGAGTTCCGCCACATGACGAGCTCCCTCACGAAGGACGCCGAGCTTCGGCTCATCGCCGACATGCAGCGGCTCCAGAAGGAGATCAAGTCCCAGGACGACCAGCTCCGGAAGGACCCCGAGGTGGAGTCGGCCCTCAAGGAGGCCGAGCAGGCCCGGGAAGAGGCCGAGTCGTGCCACAAGGCCGTGGAGGACCTCGCGGTGAGGGCCCAGAAGGAGCACGAGTCGATGGTCCTTCTCTTCGAGGAGGTGGACCGCCTCCGTCGGGATGCCGACGAGGTGCACCAGAAGCTCGTCGAGGTCAAGACGGCCAGCGACGACGAGCACAAGGCCGCGATGGCCGCGATCGAGGAGGTCCGCGACCTCGAGAAGCTGCTCTACGCCGCGAAGACGAAGAGCGGGATCCCGGTGGCCCCGCTCGAGCCCCCGAAGGAGGAGGACCTCTTCGCGCGGTTCAGGAAGGGCGGGAAGATCTCCACAGAGGACATGCTCGCCCTCCAGAAGAGCGCGCGCTGAGTGCCCCTCTCCGCGGGCGCCCGGCCCCTGACCGGGAGTTTATATTCACGGGCAGGGTGGGCACGCCGTCCGATGCGGTGGGTCAGGATCAGCCAGACCGAACTGGCGAAGATCAAGGACCTCTACGAGGGGGTCATGTCGCACGCCTGCCACGGTCTTTTCTTTCGGGAGGGGGCGGTCCTCGGGAGCGACCTTGCGGAGCAAGGGCTCAAGAACCGGGAGAGGTACTTCCCCACCGTCGCCGATATCCTTAAGGAGAGGGGATGGGTCGAGGATATTCAGTTCTCGGAGAAGGCGGTTACCGTCCGGGGAAGTGTGGAGGTCGTACAAAGTGACATTCCGACATGCCACCGCCTCCGCGGTATCATCCGAGAGGTCTACGAGCGCCAGAAGGGCAATCGGGTGAATTGCACCGAAGAGCAGTGTGCAAGTCTGGGTAAGGACGCCTGTCAGTTTCGTATCGAGGAGATGTAAGGGAGGAAAACGAGAGAGATGATGGCAGCGGCGGGAAATGTGGGCGCGGTCATCAAGGACCTAAAGGCCCGGATCGGAGCGGTAGCGAGCGCGCTCGTCTCTCGGGACGGGCTGGTACTGTACGCGGACGTGCCTGCGGGGGTCTACACTGAGACCTTCGCGATCATGTGCGCGACCATCCTCGGGGCGGCGGCGACCGCCAATACGGAGCTGAACCGCTCTCCACCGGAGCGGATCATCATCGAAGGGGCAGATTCCAAGACCGTCGTTGTCGGGAGCGGGAAGAAGGCGCTCCTGGTGGCCGTGGTCGACCAGAACCAGGACACGAAGCGTGTCCTGGACGAGGTCGTCAAGGTCGCCGAGATGGTCAAGACGAGCTAGACCGCGCGGTCTCGCCCTCTATCTCCGCCCGCGCTGGCCCTCGAGGCCGTTACTGGAGCGTGAGCGCCGCCTTCCTCCCTCCGCGCCGTAGCGTTAGAACCCTCCTTCCCCACCCGTCCCCCCCGCGATACCGCGTAGGTCGGCGGTCGCCCTGCGAGTTCGGAGCCTGACCTCAGGCCCGACCGGGCTTCTTCCCTCCCCTTGACGGGGCCGGGACCTCGACATTCTCGGGGGGGATCCTCCCCGGCGTCTGGCTGACGGTGACCAGGCGGGTGAAGTATCCCACGAGCGCCGCCACGAGCCTCGCGTAGGCGAGGGGGGTCGCCTGGGTCCGGATCATCCGGCGGTACTGGTAGTTGGCCCAGAGCTGGCCGTGCTTCTCGGTCAGCTGCTTCCTTCCGTAGCCGTTCCAGAAGGCCTGGAGAAGGAAGCGCGGCACGGTGTCCCGGGTCCGATGCAGGACGACCGCCCCCGGCAGGTAGCGGATGCTCGCGCCCGAGCGCACCGCCCGTAGGTTGAGGTCGATGTCCTCCGCGGTGATGAACCTCCCGTCGAAGCCCCCCAGGCGGAGGAACATCTCGCGGCGGTAGGCGAGGTTGCAGGAGGGATACGTCACGTCGACCCCGCTCTGGAGGAGCTCGACACGCTCGAGCTGCTGGAAGGCCCGGGGGCCCTCGACCACGGTCCGTCCGGCCAAGACGCACGAGGGGGCGAATCCCTTCCGCAGCTCGGAGAGCCAGTTGGGGTCGGCCTTGCAGTCGCCGTCGATGAACGCGACCCATTCCCCCCGCGAGGCCTCCACGGCCACGTTGCGGCCCTTCCCGCGGTGTCCCCGCTGCTGGAACGCCCGGATCAGAGACGGATAGCGGAGCGCGAACTCCTGGGCGATCTCCCAGGTGCGGTCATCGGAGAATGCGTCGACGACAACGATCTCGAACGGAGGGGTCTGGACGAGCAGGCTGTCCAGAAGAGCGGCGAGATGCCGCTCCTCGTTGCGGACAGTGAGGGCGATGGAAACGAAGGGGGGCTCGTCCTTCCTATCTGCCTGCAAGCTCCATGACCACCACGTCACGGACCGCCCGCATGCTCTTGAAGGGTAGGATAAGGCGGCCGTCGCCGTCCGTCTGGAACAGACGGGCGTCGACCTCGTTGTGGGGCATCACGAGGACGTGATGGATGTTACCGGTGGACGTGTCCATGACGAAGTTGTCGATGAACCCGAGGATGTCGCCCTCGTTGGTCATCACCGTCTTTCCCCGGAGCTCTGAGAAGAACTTGCGCATGAGTCTGGCCTCTCTCGAGGAAAGCCGAGCGGTCTGAGGCTAATTAAGCGTTTTCCTTCACTCGCATCTCGAGGGTGCGAGACCCCTTCCGCGAGCGTGCGGGAGCGGCGGGCCGCTCGGGTCGGACAGTTCAAGGAGGAGCGCGCTTCGGGGGGGCGTGGCGAGCGACGCGATCCTGCGGGACCTCCGCAGCAAGGACCGAGAGGACCTCATCCGGGGCTACCTCGATCTTTACCGCGAGAGGGAAGCGGGGGAGCCGATCGGGATCCTCCTGTTCACGACGCCTCCGCTCTGGGAGGAGGAGCTCAAATGGTTCGAGAGCGTCCAGAGGTCCGTCGCCAGCGGCGCGAAGATCGCCGTGGTCGCCGAGGTGGACGGTCACGCCGTCGGGCTCTGCGAGGCGACGCGTCACGGTCCTTCCTCTCCGAACCATGAGATGGCCCACGTGGCCGACCTCGGCATCCTCGTTCAGCGCGCCCACCGAGGGCGCGGCGTCGGAGAGGCCCTCCTGCGCGAGGTCCTGGCTCGCTGCCAGGGGAGGTTCGAGATCGTCATCCTCTCCGTCTTCGCGGACAACGCTCGAGCGAAGCGCCTCTATCGGAAGCTGGGCTTCCGCCCGTACGGCTCGCTCCCCGGCGGCCTCAAGCGTGGGAACCGGTACATCGACTCCGACCTGATGTTCCTCGACCTTCGGACCGCCGCGCCCGAGGGCGCACCGAGAGGAAAATCCTCACGTAAGCTTAATAGGGGGACCCTAAGTGCCTCGGCTCCCTCGCCGATCCATGGTGGCTGAGAACAAGAACAATCCGGAGCTGCGCAAGCTCATCCGGCGGCTCCATCGCCACGGCCGCCAGGAGAGCGTGCCCCTCTGGATCGCAGCGGCAGAGCACTTGGACGGGTCGCGGCACTCTCGTCGCCCGGTCAACGTCGGGCACTTGGAGCGCATCGCCCATCCGAAAGAGATCCTGGTCGTCCCCACGAAGCTGCTCGCCTCCGGCAGGCTCCGCAAGCCCCTCACCGTGGCCGCTCTCGCCTATTCTCCCGGGGCCCGGGAGAAGGTCCTGGCCGCTGGCGGCACCGTTCTCTCTCTTGAAGAGATGCTCACGAAGCACGCGGATGCGAAGGGGGTGCGTCTCATTGCCTGAAAACTCGACCACCACCACCACCACGACCGCGTCCTCGCCTCCGCCCGCCTCTTCGACCCCCAAGACCGCGGGAACGCCTCCGAAGTCCGCGCCGGCGGCGAAGCCCAAGCCTGCATCTCCCTCGACTCCAGCTTCCCCCTCCACATCGACCTCGACCTCGACCTCGGCCCCGGCGAAGCCCACCCCCACGACGACGCCAGTGTCGAAGGGCACCGCCAAGCCCGCGGAGAAGAAGCCCGCGGCGAAGGTCGAGACCAAGCCCTCCGAGAAGAAGAGCGCCCCCGCTCCTCGCAAGTGGGAGAAGAAGGCGCCCGCCCCCGCCGGTCCCCTACCGAAGGTCGTGGACGCGAGCGGTCTCGTGCTGGGCCGGGCCGCGAGCCTCATCGCGAAGCGTCTCCTCCAGGGCGAGCACATCGCCGTGGTCAACACCGAGCGTGCGGTGGTCCTGGGCGGCTACGCCAGCCTGCTCGAGGAGTACCGTCTCGCCGTCGCCCGAGGCTCCGTCCGGAAGGGCCCTCACTATCCTCGACGCCCCGACCGGATGTTCCGACGCACGGTCCGCGGCATGTTGCCCTTCCGTCACACGAAGGGGCACGAGGCCTGGGCCCGACTGATCACTTACGTGGGGATCCCCCCGGAGCTGGAGAAGCTCCCCCGGGAGACCTTGGAAGGCGCGCGCCCCCGCCCCTCCCTCCGGGCGCCCATGACGCTGGGAGAGATCTCGCGTCGGATGGGAGGTGCCGGTCCATGGTGAAGAAGCTGCCCAATCCGATGGTCCAGACCAGCGGCAAGCGCAAGACCTCCATCGCCCGGGCGGTGTTCAACCCCGGTCAAGGCCGCGTTTGGATCAACCAGAGGCCGCTCGAGCTCTGGGAGCCCGAGTTCGCACGCTGGAAGATCCAGGAACCTCTCGTTCTGGCGGGCGAGCGCGCCCTTGGCCTGGACGTCCAGGTGCTCGTCGAGGGTGGCGGCATCATGGGCCAGGCTTCCGCGGCCCGCACGGCGATCGCCCGGGGCTTGGTGGATTACCTCAAGGACCCCGCCCTGGCAGAAATGTTCAAGCACCACGACCGCTCCCTGCTCGTGAACGACCCGCGCCGCAAGCTCCCGAAGCGTCCCCAGGGACGCGGTGCCCGGAAGCGCCGGCAGAAGTCGTACCGTTAGACCAGGGGCGAGCGGCGGAGAACCTCAGGAGGAAGGAACGACCATGATGATGCCCGTCCGATGCTTCACCTGCGGCAGCCTCGTCGGCCAGCACTGGGACTCCTACCGCGAGCGCACTGCGCGAGGGGAGAAGCCCCGGATCATCCTGGACGAGCTCGGCGTGAAGCGGTACTGCTGCCGCCGGATGCTCCTCTCCCACGTCGACCTTCTGGACGACGTAGGGCCCTACGGCTGATCGGGAGATCCCAGGGGTCCCGTCCCGCCGCGCGGGCGACCAACCCCACCACTTCCCGCTGGTTCGGGGTGAGCAGGTCCCGGAAGGCCCGCGCGGTGCTGAAATAGAGGTCCACGGCCGCCTCGCAGGAGGCCTCCAGGCCTTCGCCGCCTGCTGCAAGGGCGCGGAGCTGCAGACGGTGCCAATCGGGGCCCATACGCCTCCCGGCGAGCTCCCAGAGGTGGTTCTGGTCGTACCGGAGACGATCCCTCGCCGCGACGAGGAGCGCCAGGGCGTCCACGAGCAGGTTCCTCTGGACGGCGGCGGTCTCCGGCAACCCCTCGCCCATCGCACGGGTGAGCTTGACGACCTCCTCGCCCCACTCGACGAACGATCGGGCCACGTACCGGTCCCACTTCGGCCGGAAGGCGGGGTCCCACGGTCGGAGCGCCTCGGTCCGGACACGCCGGGCGGCCCCTTGGGGGTCCCAGAGCGCGATCGCGTACCTCCAGGCCGCCCGGGCCTGGCCCCCGTACGGAGGCTCCCGGAGGGCCCTGAGCTCTCCGGGGACCGTGCGGCGCGCGACCGAGAGGATGTGCCCACCCCGGGAGAAGAAGTCGTGCCGGGACCGTCCTCCTAGGACCCAAAGGTCCACGTCCGAGCCCGCGCGTGCGTCGCCCCGCGCCCAGCTCCCGGCGAGCAGCACGGCCAGCGCGCCTTTCCTCGCCTCTTCCCGGGCGAACGCACGAGCCAGTTCGAGGACCTCCCGGCGGAGGACGAGGTCCGCCCGGGGATTCCGCCGCTCCCACCGGTTCATGGCGTAGTCCTGGCCTCAGGCCCGCAAAGGGGCCGTGCCCCGCCTCCGGCGAGGCGGGAGCCGCGGCGCGGCCGAGGTCCGTGAGCGAGGGTGGGAAGGAGCGGGCTCAGTCGTCGTCTTCGTCCCGACTGGACTTCCCGCCCTTCGGGGAGGACTCTTCCTCGTCCTCATCCTCGTCGAGCGCGGCCTTCTTGGCCTTCCCGCTGGAGGGCTTCTTGGACCCGCCCTTCGAGCGGCGGCGGTAGACGAAGAACACGATCGCCAGGACCGCGATCACCGCAGCGGAGGCGATGATCGCCACCAGGTACTGCTGGAGCGTGGACTGGTTGATCGTGACCGTGGTGCAGCCGATGTTGGCGCCGGTCTTGTAGCTGCCCGGGTACTCGTTCGCCGCGGTCGCGTTCCCGCAGATCTTGTACTGGCCCGAGGCGATACCGCCCGTGATCCCGCCACCGGGGACGGTCCATTTGATCTCGGCACGGTAGCTCACGTTGTAGTGCAGGTTGCACTGGGTGTTGCAGCTCTCGGCTGAGCTGTTGAGGACCCCGCCGGTGAACCCGTAGAGCGCGCCGTAGCCGATGGTCTTCTGCGAGCCACCGGCGGTGGTCTCGTAGTAGAACTGCACCTGAGTGCCGTTCGCGATCGACTGGACCCCGCCCACGTCCGTGACGTTGCCATACAGGGTGTACTGCTGTCCCTCGGTGAGGGTGCTCGTGCCCTGCACCGTGAGGTTGAGCAGCTGCAGGATCGGGGCGATCGTGCTGTTGAGCTGGCAGGTGAACTGGTAGGTCACGTTCGCGAAGTTCCCCGCGGCGTCGGTGATGTTCAGCGTGAGGTTGTAGGCCGCGCTCTTCACCGTGGATGCGGTCTGGGGCACCGGCAGCTTCGTCTGGGTGTCGTTGGCGGTGCTGCTGTTGAACCAGCGGGGCGTGAAGGCCGACCAGCCCGCGTTGGTGACGTGCCAGGAGTAGGTGGCGACGGTCCCGTTGTGCGGGTCGAACGACCACTTGTCCACCAGGTTGATCGGGCAGGAGTTCGCGACGGCGACCCCGCTCGTCACGTTCTTGCCGGCCTGGTTGGCGGGGCTGAAGTAGGAGCCTCCCTGCGGGTGGCCGATGGGGACAGGCTTCTCCGTGTCGTTGACGATCACGTAGAGGGTAGAGTAGCCCTTGTTCCCGCCGGCATCGAACTCCTGGAGCGCGATGCGGTAGACCCAGCCGTTGACCTTGTAGGTCGTCCCGTCGATCGTCTGGGAGGTGAGCCAGGCCCCGGCGCCGTTGAACGTGTAGGTCACGTTCCCGTACACGCTCGCCGCCTGCCGGCCGATCGAGAAGTTGGTGCTCGAGTACGAGGAGGAGTAGGTCGGACCCGCCGAGATGTTCCAGATCGCGACCGAGATGCGCCCGGGGGGGAGCCACGGTTCGGAGGAGGCGATCGCGTCCGAGCTGTGCGTGGCGTTCATCTGGATCGAGGTGCCCCAGTTCACGTAGAGCAGCGAGTCGTTCGCGCTGATCGACTTGACGTGGGTGTTGTTGGTCGTGATCATGGGGGTGGGCGCGACGTTGTCGACCAGGACCTCGAAGCTCTGCTGGTTCCGCTGGCCGCCGTTGGCCAGGACGGACAGGTTCCCGTGCATGAGTCCCGCGGTCCTGTAGGTGTGGTACGCGGTGGTGTTCAACCGGTAGGTGGTGTTGAAGGCCCCGTCGCCGAAGTCCCAGGTGTAGCTGGTCGCGTTGAACCCGCTCGGGAAGAGCGAGCCCGCCGAGGAGAAGCTCACGTTCTGGTTCTCACCGACGATGACGGTGTAGTTCGAGTGCGTCGGTCTGACCACGTTGGTCTTGTTCGCGAAGGCGAAGTTCGGGGAGTTGATGTTCACCACGGCCGTCACGTTCTGGATCTTGACCAGGTTGAACGTGGCGGTCCCGTTGGTCGCTCCGTTGGGGGAGTGCTGGGACGAGAGCGTGAACGAGGACCAGGTGCCGCCCGGACCCGCCGGGGTGAGCGAGGTGCCCGCCGGGACGGGGGTGTTGGCCTGCAGGACCCAGTTGGTGGGGAGCTGGACGGTGTAGGTCAGGGCCTCGGTGGACATCGGGTAGCGGAAGCCCATCGTCAGGGTGTGCGTGGAGGTCTTGGTGGTCAGGCCCTTCGCGAGCTGGTAGGACTCGTTGGTCCCGAACGCGAACTTGCTCGCGCTGGAGAGCGAGAGGTCGGAGGGGGTGGGGCCGTCGTGGAAGGCCACCGCGCCCGTCTGGTTCCCGTACTCGGTGTAGCTCGTCGCGTTGACCATCAGGTTCGCCTGCTGGGCGGGGTAGATCGCACCGCTGTCGTTGAGCCAGTTCTCGAAGGCGTGCCACGCGGTGGGGGTCGCGTTGAGCGCGCCGCCCGCGAAGTCCATCCCGACCTGGGAGTAGAGGTCGCTCACGTAGGCGTTGGGCAGCTGGGCGATGGTGCTGCCTCCCGAGAGGCTCTCCGTGCTGTTGACCCAGGCGTTAGCGAAGGAGGCGTTGAACGCGAGGTTCGTGCTCTCCGTCGTGGGGGGGCTCCCGGCCCAGGGGGACGTCAGGATCGAAAGGTCCTGGGTGCGCTGGGTGGGGGAGACCGTGAAGTAGGTCCAGGCGGGGGAGTTCCCCTGCGGGGCCACCAGCAGCGCGAAGTGCGTGGGGCCCGCGCGGTTGCCGGTCAGTCCGCTGTAGCTGCCGAACTGGAAGAAGGTGTTCCTGGCGTTGGTCTGGGACGCCGGGATCGGGAAGTTGTAGGCGTTCGAGTTCGTGAGGTCATACAGGGTGAGGTTCGTCCCGTTGTAGAACGTCGCCTGCCCCTGGGGGACGAAGAATCCCTGGACCAGGTAGGAGGCGAGGGTGATGTTGAACACGTTGCGGGCCGCGGGAACGGTGACCTGGCTGTAGTTGGTCTCCGTCGAGCCGTTGTAGAGGGTGCTCGCCGCGTAGACCGTCCACGTCCCCGCTGGGAGGTTGTGGAAGGAGTACGACGAGACCGCGGTCTGCTGCGCGAGAACGAGGCCGGGGAAGGCCGGGTCCAGGACCTGGATCGCGGTGGTGTTCCCCGCGTTCGAGCCCAGGGTGTTGTTGATCGCGCCCGTGAGCGTGAAGGTCATGGGGAGCGCCGTGAGCCCACTGAGGTAGGTGATGTACCCACTGTTGAGCTGGCTCTGCGTGGCGTTGAACGTCGAGGAGCTGCCGCCTCCGGGGAGGACCGCGATGGGGATGGAGGCGCCGCTCGATCGGTCGACCTCGGCCGGAACGGAGACCGTAAACCAGCCCGGGAAGAGCCAGCAGGTCTGGCCGAAGACGTCCTTCTGGCCGTTCACGAAGGTGTAGACGCCGCCCAGGGAGGTGGTCCCCGTGCAGCTCTCGCCGGTCGCTCCGACCGTGAGCGTCACGTTGACCCCGACGGGGGCAAAGCTCCCTCCGGCGGTTCGGACGATGACGGATACGGTGGCATTGCTCGCGGGCATCGCTTGGCCGGTCGGGGCCATAATGCTCACAAACAACATCACCAGGGTGGCGGCAAGGGCCCAGCGCTGCGCCCCGGATGGCATTCTTCGTTCACTCCTTCGGTTCGATGGCCCCCTATCGAGGGCCGCGCGGCCCAATTTGGCCCCGTTTATATAGTTTGACTGAGGACGGCGACCGAATCGCCCCACGACCGCGCGAGACCCCCCCAGGGGGCGCTGGGGCCCCCCAAGTGTCGGGGAGGGATAGCCTAGTCGACCGGATCGGAAGAGGTCGAGTCGGTCCCGTTGGGTGGAGGCTCCTCCGAGGAGCCCACAGGGTCGGTCGAGGGGGACGGAGCGGGATCCGTCGTGGCCGTCTCGGGCGTACCGGCCTGGTCCCTCGGTCAGGCAGAACTGGGGCTGCGACCTGCGCGAAGCGCCCATTGGGGCGGGGGGGTGCGCGCTGCACAGGCCCACAGCACCGTTCGGGTCCTGCGAGCGGGCTCTGTGCGGCCCTTCCTTGGTGCGCGCCTGGCATCGGCCAGGGGGAGGGGAACGACGCCGCAGCATTGATGGGGACCTAGACCCATCCGTAAGGCATGGGGTCGTCCTACGGCCCGCCCGCGCCCATCCGCTCGAACCCTGCGCCTGCGCTTGGTGGGCTCCCGAACGTCGTGGCGATCGTGCTGATCGTAGGGGTGGTCCTCGGATCGTTCCTCGCCATCGACTACTACCAGGCTACGGTCGAGGCGAGCCAGGGGGGCGGTGGAAGTGGAAGCGGCATCCCCCCTGGAGGTCCTCCCACGGTCGGACTGGGCCAGATCCAGTTGAACGTCGGGGGACAAGGCGCGGGGGCCTTCATGCAGATCTCCTATCCCACCTGCAACCCCACGTCAGGGGGGGACACGGTCTGCTTCGTCCCCCAGGCCGGCGGTGACTGCACGTTCACGGGGAACCCCAACCCGTACGAGCTCCAGGTCACGGTGCTCGACCAGAACGGGAATGCAATGGCGGGCGTCAGCGTGTCCCTCGCCGGGGGGGGGGTCTCCATCAGCGTCACGCCGTCCGCGAGCCTGTACACCAACGCCGCCGGCGTGGTCCAGTTCTCCCAGATCACGGGGGACGTGCCCGCGAACGACCCGGCGGGAGGGTACGTCAGCGTGAACGCCTTGTACTCCTCGGGCAGCTCGACCTCGACCGGGAGCGCGCAGGTCCAAGTGGAGCCCCCGTCCTCCGCGAACTGCTGAGGGGTGAGGGGAGGGTCCGCCCTCCCGCCCTACCGGTAGATGACCTCTTCCGCGCTCTCCCGGCGGGTGGTCACCCGGACCGAAGAGACCGAGCGGGCGAACTGCTCGTAGAACTTGAGCGTCTCCTTGTCCACGCTCGCGTGGGCGTTCTGGAGCGCGAGGTCGAAGTGTCGGCCCGTGACCTTCTTCGCGTTCGGGGTCTCGCGCAGCGCCTGGAGCCCGGCCTCCCGGCAAATCGACGCGAGGTCGCTTCCGACGAACCCGTCGGTGCGTGAGGCCAGCTCCTGGATGTCCACGCCCTCGAGCGGCATCTTCTTCGTGTGGACCTTCAGGATCGCCACGCGGGCGGTGAGGTCGGGAGGCGCGACGTAGATGAGCCGGTCGAAGCGGCCCGTCCGAAGGAGGGCCTCGTCGATGATGTCCGGGCGGTTGGTGGCCGCGAGGACCACCACGCGCTCGAGCGTCTCCAGACCATCGATGGAGGTGAGCAGCTGGTTCACGATCCGCTCGGTCACGCCGCTCGAGTTCTGGAGCCCGCGCTTCGGGGCGATGGCGTCCGCCTCGTCGATGAAGACGACGGCGGGCGAGGCCTGACGCGCCTTCTTGAAAATGACCCGGATGGCCTTCTCGCTCTCCCCGACCCACTTGCTCATCACTTCGGGGCCCTTGACCGAGATGAAGTTCGCCTGGCTCTCGGTGGCGACCGCCTTGGCGAGGAGGGTCTTCCCGACGCCGGGGGGGCCGAAGAGCAGGATCCCGCGGGGCGGGTCGATCCCGAGGTTCTTGAAGGCGTTCGGGTTCTTGAACGGAAGCTCGACGGACTCGCTCAGGTCCTGCTTGACCCGGTCGAGCCCCCCCACCTCCTCCCAGCGGACCGAGGGGACCTCGATCGTGACGTCGCGGAGCGAGGAGGGTTCGATCTGCTTGAGCGCCTCCCGGAAGTCCACCGGGGTGACCTTCATCCGCTCGAGGAGCGAGACGCTGATCGGCCGGTCGAAGTCGATCTCGGGTAGGTAACGGCGCAGGGCGCGCATGGCCGCCTCGCGGGCGAGCGCCGCCAGGTCCGCGCCGACGAAGCCGTGCGTGATGCCTGCGAGCTCGTCCTGGAGCTTCTCCCGCTCCTTGTCGCTCCCTTCGATGGGCATCCCTCGGGTGTGGATCTGGAGGATCTCCCGTCGTCCTTCCACCGTGGGCACGCCGATCTCGATCTCCCGGTCGAACCGGCCGGGGCGTCGCAGCGCAGGGTCGATCGCCTCCTCGCGGTTGGTGGCGGCGATGACGATGACGTTCCCCCGACCGGACAGCCCGTCCATCAGCGTCAGGAGCTGGGCGACGACGCGGCGCTCCACCTCCCCGACGACCTCGTCGCGGCGCGGGGCGATGGAGTCGAGCTCGTCGATGAAGATGACCGAGGGTGCGTGCTTCTCGGCCTCCTCGAACTTCTCGCGGAGCTCCTTCTCGCTCTCCCCGTAGTACTTCGAGATGATCTCGGGCCCGGCGATGGAGATGAAGTGCGCTCCAGCCTCGCTCGCCACGGCCTTGGCGATGAGCGTCTTCCCGGTCCCCGGGGGACCGTACAGCAGGACCCCCTTCGGGGGGGAGATGGCCAGGCGGTCGAACAGCTCCGGGTGCTTGAGCGGGAGCTCGATCATCTCCCGGACCCGGGAGAGCTTCTCGCGGAGCCCCCCGATGTCCTCGTACGAGACGCGGGGGGCGGTGATCTCCGCCTCGTTGACGGTCTCCTCCCGGATCGTGACCAGGGTGTTCGGCCCGACGACGACGATCCCCTTCGGGGTCGTGGAGATGACGAGGAAGAGGAGCGAGCCTCCCATGAGGAACACTCCGGGCACGACGAACGCGTCGCCGCGGACGAACGGGCGGCGGGAGAGCGCCTTGGCCACGAAGGCCTCGAGGCCCGGCCCGAGGTCCATCTTGGGGGCTCCCGAGTAGATCGGAGCGATGGTGATGGCCTCCGCGGTCGGGGCCTCGACACGGGCGACCTCGACGCGATCGCCGATGGAGACCCGCGCGTTCCGGCGGATCACGGCCTCCAGGCGGATGACGTTCTTCCCCTCGTCCTCGGGGTTCGCCTTCTGGACCACCGCCGCGGTGGTCTTCCGCCCTCGGACCTCGACCACGTCGCCCACGGCCACCTTGAGCCGCTGGCGGGTCGCGGAGTCGACACGGGCCACCCCGAAGCCGACGTCGTTCTGCGTCGCCTCCATGACCTTGAGGTTCACCATGTCCGCCATGATGTCCGGTCGAACCCGTTCCGTTGGATAAGCGTATCGTGACGACTGCGGGCCCCTCGCGCGGTCCTGAAGGGCATCCCGCCCCGCGGCTCGAGCTTCCCGTTTCATAACCTGAGGACCTCCTTCCCCCTACGATGCCCCACCCCCAGACCAGCTCCGGCTTCCTCCGGCGACTCTTCGTCGCGGCAGGCTGGAAGGTCGAGGACATCCCCGCAGGCTGGAGGGCGCGCCGAGGCCCCGAGGGCACCACCGTCCTGGCCTACCTGGATGGGGGGCTACCTGCGGGGTTCCAGCGGCACTACCCCTCGGACGCCCAGGACATCCTCGTGCTCTTCGGACACGCTCCCGACCACCGGGACCGCGACCGGGTCGAGATCACCGGGGCCCGGGCCATCGACCCCGAGGAGGTTCCCGGGACCGTCGTGGCGCTCCTGCACCTGGCCTCGGAACCCCACGAAGGGGAGGTGTCGACGACGGGGACGGCGCGGGCTTCCGGGGCCCCCGCCCTCCTGCAGCCTGAGGTCCGGACCCCGGAGGCGGTGGGGGTCGAAGAGGGCGGCCTCCCCCTCGAGGGCCCCTCCCTCCTCGAGCCCGCGACCTCCGCCGCGCAGCCCGTGCCCCCTCCTCTCCTGGAGGGCACCGACTCCCGGCCGGGCTCCTCCGCCCCGGCCCCCCCTCCGCCCCCGGCCGACTCCCCCCCCCCGCCGGCGCAGAAGCCGCTCCTCCTTCGTCGGGAGTCCCCGCTGCCCATGCTGCCCGGCGAGCCCTCCCTCTTCCCGGCCCAGGTCTTCGAGTCCGACCGGATCGTCCGGCCCCGCCTCCACGAGGAGGACATCCATCAGATGGCGCACAGCCGCTGGAGGGGCGGGTCCCCCCGGCTCGTCCTCGTGCCCTTCTACCTCTTCGCCTACGCCCTGCCGGAGGACGAGGAGAGCTCCTCGACGCCCCCGCGCCTCGTGGCGGTCCCGACCGTGGGCGGCGCCCCTCAGTTCTGGCCGCCCGGGGAGCGCGAGATCGTCTCGGCCCTGCCGCAGCCCTACCACCGGATACGCGGGCGCATCCGACAGGACGAAGCGCGCAGGCTCGCCCTGGAGGCGGTCCGCGAGCGGCACGCCCGGAGCGAGGAGCGCGCCGAGAAGGTCCACGGGGTCCTGGTCATCGACCACCACCGGCATCCGCTGGAGGCCGGAGAGGTTCGAATGGGGGCCCACGCGCTGGTCTGGGTCCCGCACTGGATCGTGGAGGCCTGGAACGGGCGTGAGGTGCTGGACGCGGTCACGGGCCTCTCCGCCCATCTCGACATGGACCCGGGCGAGGCGGCAGAATAGCCGCCCTCCCGCGGCCGGCTCCGCGTCGAGCCCTCCGGGACCCTGCCTACCCTGTACCTCCGTGTACCTCCGCCTCCGGGCGGCGTTTTCCGCTCCAAGGGATGGCCCCCCCGTGCTGCTGAAGACGTTCCAGATCGGTCCCTATCAGAACTTCACGTACATCGTGGCGGCGAAGGAGGGGGGCGAGGGCGTGGTCATCGACCCGTCGTTCGGGATCGACCCCGTGCTGAAGGCCATCGATGACCTCGGGGTCAAGGTGCGCTACATCCTGAACACCCATGCCCACCCGGACCACATCGCGGGGAACCAGGACGTCCGCGCGAGGACGGGGGCGAAGGTGGGCGCCCACAAGGCGGCCAAGCTCGAGCAGGACCTCCCCTTCTCGGACGGGGACGAGCTCACGGTCGGCGGGATCCCGTTCCGGGTGCTCCACACGCCGGGCCACACTCCCTGCAGCGTCGTGTACCTCTTCGAGGGCCGCGCAGCGACGGGGGACACCCTCTTCGTCGGGGAGTGCGGTCGGACCGACCTTCCAGGGGGGAGCAACGAGGACCTGTACGACAGCCTGTTCGGCAAGGTCCTGAAGCTCGACGACGCGACGGTGGTCCTCCCGGGTCACGACTATGGACGGACCCCGAGCTCCACGATCGCGTTCGAGCGTCTCAACAACTACGTGCTGAAGCCGCGCACCAAGGCCGAGTTCGTCCGGTTCATGAGGACATGAGCGCGGACGACCGCACGCCACCCCAGGGGCAGGAGCCCGCGGTGCCCGACGCCCCGGTGCCTCTCATGGCCCCTCCGTTCGTCGCCGTCGGCGCCCGTCGCGCGCCCTCGGACCACCGGGGCCCGGAGGAGCTTCGGGCGGCGCTCAGGGAGGCGGTGCGCCTCCTTCGACCGGACCCCGAGGCCATGACCCAGCTGGTCGACGCCGCTGCCGTTGCGGGGGAACGCCACCTCGCCGCGGCCCTGGCCCGGGCCGCTCGGGCGAGGGCCAAGGGTCGGGCGCACCTCTCGGACCCGGGGGCGGAGTTTCTCCTCTACCTGGCGGGCTCCGACCAGTTCCCCGAGGCCGTCCAACGGGCGGGGGTGCGGGCGGAGACCCGCGAGGTCGTGCTCGTCCTCTCCCCTCCCGGACCGCTGCACGGGCTTCTGGTCCGCGCGGGGCTCGAGGAGGACCCCTCGGTCTATCCCCGCCCTCCCACCGAGGAGGTCCTTGCCCGTCTGGGCCTCGACCCGGCGGCCCACGAGCGAGTGCCCCGGGGGTCCTGGGAGCTCCTCGCGATCGAGGCGGGGGCCATGGTGGAGCTGCCGCGCGGGGGCGGAGCGAAGAGAGGCAAGGGTTAATCCCACGACCTCTGTGGGCCGCCGGCCGAGGGTGGCGAGCAGGCGTAATCTAGTGGCAGGATTTCAGCCTTCCAAGCTGACTACCCGGGTTCGAAGCGGCTCCTGGTCATCCCAGGCGCGCGGAACTCCCGGCGCCTGCATGCCCCCCTCGGCCCGTCCCCGCTCCGTGCTCGGGTTTTTCCGCCTCGCACGTTCCCCCCGCGTCGCGCTGAGGTAGCCTAGCCCGGCAAGGCGCCGGCCTTGAAAGCCGGTGGGGCAACCCCTCGGGAGTTCAAATCTCCCCCTCAGCGTGCTCCAGGGAGAGCCCGGGGGCCCTTCCTCGTCCCCCCCGCAGGGGGCCCGGGGGGGGTCTTTGCCCACCGTCCAAGGCGTGGACTTATCCTTTGAAGTTGTGGGGGATGCCGTGCCCACCTGCCTCTTCCTCTGCTCCGACCACGCGCTGACCTCGCGTCTCGCCGAGTCGCTCTTCAACGCCCAAGCTCCCCGAGGATGGCGCGCGACCTCGGCGGGACTGGTGGCGGCCTCCGAGCCCGACCCTCGGGCGGAGCGGACGCTCGCCTCCCTGGGCTATCGGGCCCCGGAGGCCGTCACGCGGGCGGTGGAGAAGGACCTCGTGAGCTTCATGCGCGTGGTCATCGCGGTCGCGCTCCCCACCGACGCGGCCCTTCCCGACTGGCTCACCCCCAAGATCGACCTGCGGGTCGAGATCGCGGACCCGAGACCGCTCCCGGAGGCCCAGCTCCAGGAGTGGATGACGCAGCTCAACCAGAAGATGGACGCCGTCCTCACGCTCTGCCGCGAGAGGACGCCGCGGCCTTTCGGCTGAGATGGGACGGCGGGCGCAGCCAGTCGTCGCGGAAGGCCGTCTCCTTCGGTAGGCCGCGGAACCACCGCGCCTCGGCGATCTCCTCGGGCACGTTGGACCGGACCGTGCCGGAGGCCCGCCTTGCGGTGAACTGCAGGAAGTCCCACGCGATGGAGCCGCCGCCCCGCGGGCCCCGCACCACCTCATGGTAGACCTTCCAGAGGCGGAGGTCGGAGATCCGGAGGTTCGTCTCCTCCTTGACCTCGCGCAGGGCGGCGGCGCGGGGGGACTCCCCCTCCTCCGCTCCCCCGCCCGGGACCACCCATCCCCGGGTCCAGGCCTTGCCGGGGGCCATGCGGACCAGAAGGACGCGGCCCCGGACGTCGTGGATCCGCACCGCGACGCCGAACCCTCCGCGGCGCGCCCGGCGGGCCGCGCTCTCGAACGCTTTCCGGGAGACCGTCCTCGACCGCTCGATCCACACCGCCCCTGGAGAGCGAGCGAACTCCCGAACGACCCCCGGGTCCGACGCCCCGCGCCCCCCCTTCGGCCGGCGTGAGCGCCCCACGGTGAACCGGGAGCTCCCCCCCCGATTGACGCTTCCGGTCGCCCTGCCCCGTCGGGTCTTCCGCGGCCGAAGGGGAATTATCCCCTCCTCCCGTCTCGGGCTTCGTGCCGGAACCCTCCCCCATGATGGCCCAGTACCGGGGGGTCAAGGACCGGTACCCGGGCCATCTCGTCCTCTTCCGGGTGGGGGACTTCTACGAGACCTTCGGGGAGGATGCCCAGCTGCTCTCCCGGGACGCGGAGGTGACCCTCACGAGCCGGCAGCTCGACCCCCAGGGCCAAAGGATCCCGCTTGCGGGCGTGCCCTACCACGCGGTCGAGGGATACCTGGCCAAGCTCGTGCGCAAGGGCCACCGCGTCGTCGTCGTCGACCAGATGGAGGATGCCCGGGCGGCCAAGGGCCTCGTCCGACGAGAGGTCACGCGCGTGGTCACTCCCGGCACGGTACTGGAGGAGACGCTCCTGCCCCACGGGGCCAACAACTTCCTGTGCACCTGGGGCGCCAGCGAAGGGGGTCCCCAAGAGGGGCCGGCGAAGGGGGAGTGGTGCGCCGCGCTCGTCGACATCTCGACGGGCGAGACGCTGCTCCGGGCGCGTCCTCTCGGAGAGGCCGTCTCCCTCTTCGAGGACCTTGCACCCTTCCAGCCCGCGGAGGTCCTTCTCCCGAGAGATGCGAAAGAGGGCGGGATCCCGCTGGAGGAGCTCTGCGCCGTGCACTGCCCGGGCTCGCGACGGGCGGAAGCCCCGCTCCCCGCCGCGCTCACCGAGCTGCCCGCGCCCTGGCGGGAGGAGGCGGCCCGTTCCTCCGCCGTGGCCGACGCGCTCGGAAGGGCGGCGGCCTACGCGCGGGGGACGGAGCCCCGGATCCTGCCGTTCCTGGCCCCGCCCGTCTGGCGACGGAGCGGGGAGAGGATGGGACTGGACCTCAAGACGCTCCGACACCTCGAGATCACGGAGCCGATGAACCCCGGGCCGGACCGGTCGCCGACCCTCCTAGACGTGGTGAACGAGGCCTTGACGGCTCCCGGCAGGAGGGCCGTCGAGATGTGGGTGCGCTCGCCCCTCTCCGACGTGCGGGCCATCGACGAGCGGCTGGATGCCGTCGAGGCCTTGCTCCAACAGCGGACGACGCTGCTGACCCTGACGGCCCGCCTCAAGGGGATCGGGGACGTCTCGAGGCTGACGGCGCGGCTGGTGGCCCGGCGCGGGGGCCCGCGGGAGCTCCTGCATCTCGCCCGGTCCCTGCAGGCCCTCCCCGAGCTCCGCGCCCTGCTGCTCTCCTCCCGCGAGGCGGGCGCGCTACCGGCGCTCCTGCAGACGATCCTCCAGGACCTCGACCCGCGGTCGGCCCTGGCCGAGCGCCTGGGCAGCGCGGTCCGCCCCGACGCCCCCGCCCACGCTCGCGACGGGGGCGTCCTCCGCTCCGAGGCCTTCCCCGAGCTGGAGGCTTTGCGCTCGGTCGAACGTCGGGCGAGGGGGGCGCTCGCCGAGCTCGAGCAGCGCGAGGCCCAGGCGACCGGGATCAAGAGCCTGAAGATCGGCTACACCCAGGTCTTCGGCTACTACTTCGAGGTCACTCGCGCGCACCTCTCGAAGGTCCCGGAGGGCCGCTGGAGACGGAAGCAGACCCTCGCCGGGGGGGAACGGTTCACGAGCGAGGAGCTCTCCCACTGGGAGGCCGAGGTGCTCCAGGCCGAGGACCGTTCGCGCGTCCTGGAGACGAAGCTCTACGAGCAGCTCCTGGAGGAGGTCGACCGGGAGGCGCCGTCGCTCCAGGCGACGAGCGAGGCCCTGGGTCGGCTGGACGCGGTCGCGAACTTCGCCCGCATCGCGCTAGAGCGCTCGTGGGTCCGGCCCCGCGTGCACGAGGGGACGCGGCTCAAGGTCCGCGAGGGCCGCCACCCGATCCTCGAGCGGACGCTCGGCCCCGCCTTCGTCCCCAACGACGTCGACCTCGACGCGGGGGAGGAGGGCCCCCGGCTGCTGCTCCTCACCGGTCCCAACATGGCCGGGAAGTCCACCTACATGCGGCAGGTGGGGCTCCTGGTCGTGCTGGCCCAGGCGGGCTCCTTCGTCCCCGCGAAGTACGCCGAGATCGGCCGGGTGAGCTCCCTGCACACCCGAATGGGCTTCACCGACGACATCGGTCGCGGGAAATCGAGCTTCATGGTGGAGATGAGCGAGGTGGCGGAGATCCTCGACCGCTCCGACGCCCGGAGCCTGGTCCTCCTGGACGAGGTGGGACGAGGCACCAGCACCTCCGACGGGCTCGCGCTCGCCTGGGGGGTCATCCGCTACCTTCACGACGGCAAGAGGGCCCGCTCGCTCGTCGCGACGCACTACCACGCGCTCACGGAGTTCGTGGACGGTCTCCCCGCGGCCCGGAACGCCCACCTGGCGGTCCGGGAGGAGAAGGGCCGGATCACGTTCCTGCGCACGCTCCTCCCCGGAGGGACGGAGAAGAGCTACGGTGTCCACGTCGCGCAGCTCGCCGGGGTCCCCGCCCCCGTGCTCGAGGAGGCGCGTCGGGTGCTGCGCCAGAGCGCCGCCGAACGGGCGCCGCCCACGGAGAAGGGACGGGGGGGCCGCCGACCTGGGCCATCCTCCTCCTCGGCCTCCGGGGGAGGTCGGTACACCCAGGCCCTCTTCCTCGACGACCCGGAGACCGAGCGGGGCCGGGAGCTCCTCCACGAGATCCGTGCGATCGACGTGGACCGGCTGACCCCGGTGGAGGCGCTGACCCGGCTCCACCAGATCGTTCAGCGGGCACGTCCCGAAGCGGCGGCTCGACGGGCGGGCAGCGGCGGGGAGGGACCCGAGGCCACCGACACCGCCGACACCCCCGACACCACCGAAGCCCCCGAGGGTACCGGGACCTCCGGCCGAGAAGCCGAGCCCAGCGAGCCGAGGCGCACCCGCGGCGCGTGAGCCCCCGGGAAAGGCTCTTGGGGGCGCCTCCCTCGACGCCCATCCCTCCTACGCGATGACCGCAGGTGCAGGCCCCGACGCCCCCCCCGTCCCACCGAACCGGCCCCGCATCCGGAAGCTGGACGAGCGCACGATCCACGAGATCGCCGCCGGGGAGGTGATCGAGCGCCCCGCTTCCGTCGTGAAGGAGCTGGTGGAGAACGCGCTCGACGCCGGAGCCCACGAGGTCGGGGTCCGGGTCCGGTCCGGAGGCCTCGAGCTCATCGAGGTCGCCGACGATGGTTGCGGCCTCCTCCCCACCGACCTCCCCGTCGCCTTCGAGCGGCACGCCACGAGCAAGCTCTCCGACGCCCGCGACCTTCCCACCGTCCGGACGCTCGGGTTCCGAGGGGAGGCGCTCGCGGCGATCGCCGCCGTGAGCCGCGTCACCCTGACGACGCGGACCCCGGGTTCTCCGGAAGGGTCCCGCCTGCGCGTGGAGGGCGGGGTCCAGAGCGAGGTCGAGCCGGCGGCGAGGTCCCTCGGGACAACGGTGGAGGTCCGCGACCTCTTCTTCAACACCCCGGCACGGCGCAAGTTCCTGCGGTCGGGCACGACGGAGGGCCTCCGCATCGTCGAGGTCCTGGAGGGGCTCTACCTCGCGCACCCGGACGTCTCCTTCCGCATCGCCCAGGACGACCGCCCCGAGGTCCGCTACCCCGCCTCGACCTCGCGAAAGGAGGCCGCGGCCCGGGTCTTCGGGGTCAGGTTCGTGGAGGGAGCGTTCGACTTCTCCGGAGCGGCCGGCCCGGGGCTCTGGGCGGAGGGGGTCGCCTCCCATCCGGCCTTCTCGCGAGGCACGGGCCGAGGGATCGTCCTATGCGTCGACGGGCGTGTCATCGCCTCGAAGGCGCTGCAGGACGGCGTGCGCTTCGCCTACCACGAGGTGCTGCCCTCCGGCCGGTTCCCCGTCGTACTGCTCCATCTGCGCACGGAGCCCGGGCGGGTCGACGTCAACGTCCATCCCGCCAAGCGGGAGGTCCGGTTCGAGCGGGAGGGAGAGCTCCGCGACGCTCTCCAATCCCTCATCCGCTCGCGCCTGCGCGATCAGCCCCGGGACGCACCGGCCCAGGGTCGGTTCCCCTCCTCGGGCCTCCCGAGCGGCAAGGAAGGCGCCGAATCCTCTCCTTCCTCCTCTTCCTCCCTCTCTCCCGGGCACCAAACGCCCGACGAGCTCGGGCCCGTGCCGTTGACCCGGCCCCTGGGCTCGGAAGCGGGCATGGCTCCTCCCGCGGGAGTTCGCCCCTTCCTCTCGCCATCCGAGCGCCCCCTCGCTCTCACGAGGGCCCGACCGCTGGACGGAGCGGGTCCGCCCGTCGTCGTGGGAGCGACCGCGGTCCACCCGGGCCTGCTGGTGCTCGGACAGGTCGGGGACCTCTACATCGTCGGCGAGTCGCAGTCCTCCCCGCGTGCCCTGGTCCTGGTCGATGCCCACGCCGCCTCCGAGCGCGTGCTCTACGAGCGTCTTCGCTCCGCCGAGCCTCCGGCCCGACAGGAGCTCCTCTCTCCCTTCGAGGTGGAGCTCACGCCGCGTCAGCGGGCGACCTTCGAGAGCTACGGCACGGAGCTGCTGCGCGCCGGCTTCGTGCTCGAGCCCTTCGGCCGGACGAGCTTCCGCCTTCGCTCCGTGCCCTTCTTCCGTGGTCACCGGGCGAAGCCGGAGGCCATCCTTCGGCTCCTGGACGAGCTCGCCGATTCGGGCCGAGGCTCCCCGCGCGACCCGCTCCGCGAGCGGGTGGCGAAGAGCGCCGCGTGCCACATGGCGATCCGAGGGGGCGACGTGCTCTCGATGAACGAGATGCACCGGCTGCTGGAGGACCTCTACGCCTGTCCGGAGAGCTTCACCTGCCCGCACGGGCGGCCCATCATGCTCACGCTTCCCCGCGACCGGTTGGACCGGTGGTTCCTGCGACCATGACCGCCGATGCCGATTCCTCCCGCAGGTCACCCCCTCGTCCCCTCGTGGAGGGGCGGACCACCCTGCGGATGCTCGACGCCCAGGCCGACCGAGCGCAGGTCGACCGCCTCCTGGCGCGCGCCGTGCCGGGCGACTACCTCCTCTCGATGCTCGACCGGTGGCTCGCCGTCGGAGGCGTGATGGGCGGGTTCGACGCGGACGAGCTCGTGGCCATCCAGCGCCTGGACGACCTCGGGGAGGGCGAAGGCTGGATCGGGGCGATCCGTGTCGCCCCCGAACGGCGCAGGGAGGGCTGGGGGCGCCGGCTGACCCAGTGGGCCATGGACGTCGCGAGGGGGATGGGGATGAGCACGGTCCGTCTGGTGATCGAGGACGACAACGTCGCCTCGAGGGCCCTCGCGAAGAGCAGCGGGTTCCGCTCCGTCGCCTCCATGTCGCACTCGGTGGGGATCGCCCCCGCGGCCCCGAACGCCACCGGCCTCGCGGCCGCTTCCCTGAGACCGGTGGACCCCCGAGAGGTCCCCGACCCGCGCGAGCTTCGGGGCATCCGGGCGATGAACGGCCTCCTGCTCATCACCACGCCTCGTCCGATGCGTTTCGTACGGGCGAGCCGGGAACGGCTGGTCCGGATGGCGGAGGCGGGTCACCTTCTCGTCGCCGGGGACGACCTCCGCGCCGGGCTCTGCGTGGTCGGACCTCCCGGTCCGTCGAGCCGGGCGGAGAGTCGGGCGATGCGCCTCTTCGCTACGCTCGGGGAGGACGACCTCGGGACCTTCGAGGCGGCCAGCGCCGCGTACCGGTCCGAGGGTGCGGAGCTCGAGGGGTTCCCTCCCATCGAGGGAGAACGGCTCCCGCGCCTTCGCGCGGCGGGGTGGCGGTCGGGCGAGCACGCCTTCTGGGGCGAACAGGTCCAGCTCTACGAGGTCCGGACGTGAGAGAAGAGGAGCTGCGTGCTCCCTTGGAGGCCCACCTGGCCCCGAGGGGGTTCCGGCTCCACTTCGACCCGGACGGATCCGGGTACTTCGACGCGGTCGCGCTCCGGGGGGAGGAGGTGGGGCTCGTCGAGCTCAAGGTCGCGGACTGGCGCCGGGTCTTCGAGCAGGCTCTCGTTCGGCGCGGCTGGGGAGACTGGGTCGCGGTGCTCCTGCCGCGTCGGAGCCTCGCGGAGAAGGTCCTCGGGCTGCGCGCGCCCCCGGCGGCCAAGGCCGTGGGGGTATGGTACCTCGAATCCGGCCAGGTCCAGGAACTCCGCGAGGTCGGACCTTTCCCCGCCGCCCGAGAAGAGGAGGCGTTCGGCCCGCTCAAGCGCCACCTGGTCGAATCCCTCGCGATGCTCGAGAGCGGCCTGCTCCCCCCGGGAGTCGAGTGGCGCATCGTTCGTCGCCCCCGTCGTCGGGGCCCCCGCGGGCGACCGATCGACCCCCGCCTATGGAGGATCGAGGAGCTCGCCTCCGACCCGGATCCTGAGGCAGGGGGGTCGAGGGGTGCGGGTGGGGCCGAGAGCCCCGAGGACGCGGGGAGGTCCGAACGTGCCCAAGATGCAGGGGGGACGGAGGGCGCGCGTCGCGCGGGAGCCCCCGGGGGAAGCCCCGGGTCCGGTCCCGGCCGGGGGACATCTCCGTCCTAGATCGTCGAGCTGAGCCCCCGCCGGAACAACGAGAGGTACTCCTCCGCCTGGGCCTCGTAGGTCCGGGTGCCGAGCGTCCTTCGCCCGCGCTCGCCCATGTTCCACAGCTCGGAGGGGTCCTTGAGGGCCTCGAGGAGGGCGGCCGAGTGCGCGTCGACGGTGTTCGGTCGCACCTCGATGAAGTCGCGGCCCGGGGTCCCCAGCTCCACGTTCGCCTCTCCTGAGGTCACGACAGGGATGGCCCGTGCGGCCGCTTCCTGGACGACGGCGGGGAACCCCTCGTACCTGGTGGGGAGGAAGAACGCGTCGCAGGCGTCCATCAGGGCGGCGCGGTCCGCCTCCGAGACCGAGCCCAGGGTGCGCACCCCCTCCTCCGACGCCTCGTCATTGCCGGCGTTCAGGAGAAGGAGGGGGATCCCTTCCTTCCGCAGGCGGGACACGGTGCGCCGAGCGATGTCCAGCCCCTTGCGGTAAGGGTCCCGACCGAGGAAGGAGAGCACCCGGGTCCCCTGAGGGATCCCCAGCCGCTGGCGGGCGCGCTCGTACTCCTCCCGGGTCCGCGGCTGCCGCGGGGTCACCCCGTTGTAGATGACGTGGATCCGGCGCGGGTCGACGTGGTAGACCGATCGCAGGTCCTCCTTCACCGCCTTCGAACAGGCGATGCAGACCTCCACCTCTCGCGCGCCGCCTCCCTCGAGCCGTCGTAGAAAGAAGCGGTCGGCCCAGAAGCCCGCGTAGTAGGTGCGGAAGGTCCTCGGGCGCGTGGCCCTTCCGACCTCCAGGAAGCGGAGGCCGAGCCCGTGCAGGACGTCGACCGCCAGGGGGTGTCCACCTCCCGGGGCGCGGTCCATCCGGAGCGCCTGCCGGACGACGCCCGCCCCTCCCTGCTCGTTGTTCACGACCACCACGTCGAGGTCGCTCTCGAGCAGACGCGCCACGCGGCGCGAGAAATGGGTCTCGGGGCCGAACGGCCAGAAGGACTCCCGCGGGGTAGGGACCCCGACGGTCTCCACCTTGTCGTGGGTCCCCCTCGTGGCGACCTGGCCGGCGCCGGTCGCCCCGTAGGTGGGGTAGTACACCCGGACGGCGTGCCCGTCCTTCGCCATGCACCGGGAGAGGGCGGAGACGATGTGCGCGAGCCCCATCGCCTGCTCCGCGGGATGATGGGAGGAGACGAACGCGATCCGGAGGCTCTCCATCGAAGTGCTTCCCTGACCTCCCCTTGTGAGGAAAAAGGTTCGTGCGAGCCGCCGAGAGGGCCCCGCGCACGACCGGGTCGCGCGCCTCGCTCAGCCGCCTCGCGCCATCTTGAGCAGCGGAGCGAACGGGGTGGAGTCCGCCTGCGAGATGGGAGGCAAGCCCCAGAGGTCGAGCAGCGTCGGGGCCATCGAGAGGAGCGGCATGGTTTGGGCGAGCTCGCCGGCGAGCACGCCGGGCCCCGAGAGCGCCACGATCCCGTCCGGTCGGTGGGTCCCCTGCCGTCCGAAGAAGCTCGGGCGCCGGTTCAGGAATGTGCGGTGGTGGTTGAAGTGCCCGTGGGTCTCCCACGCGTGGTCCTCCGCGTAGATGAGCAGCAGAGGGTCGCGGGGGCCGCTCGGCCGGCCGTACGCGACCTCGGGGTCGACGATGTCGATCTTGGCCCCCGCGAACCCCCGGAGGGCGCGAGCGAGCTCCTCCTTCAGAGCGCGCCGCTCCGCTTCCGTCGGCTCCCCACGGTAGAAGTTGGCGTAGATCCCCTCCGGTATCGGGAAGCTGAAGGCGCGCGTGCGCTCCCAGTCGACGAACTGGCTGTACCATCCGAACGTCCGGTCCCCCTTCCCGCCGTCCTCCGCGCCCTGCTCCAGGGGCTTGGGGAGCTCCTCGTCGTGGTCGTCCTGCGGCACCCGACGCCGGCGCAGCTTTCCGATGGGTAGGAGCCGGTCGACGAACGCCGCCAGGTCCCGAAGGCGGGGACCGAGCTCTCCCGGGGCCGAGGGGCCCACTTCAAGGAACCCCGCGCGCTGGAGGAACCGGTTCGTGTAGAACTCCCCGGTCTGGCTGCCGAAGCCGTGGTCGGAGAGCAGGAGCGTGTATCCCTCTCGATCCCCGTGGAACGCACGGACGAGCCGGTCGACGGTGGCGTCCAGCGCCCCCCAGTATCGGTCGATCTCCGCGTCCGGGACCCGGAGCGACCGAACGAGGTCGTCGTAGAGGTCGTGCTGGACCCGGTCGGTCTCGCACAGCAGGACGAAGAGCAGGTCGGAGGGAGCTTCCTTCTCGAGGGCCTCGATCAGGCGGGCCTTCTGGCCCAGGGACCGGACCGCCCCGCCGAGCTTGCCGCGACCCGTCCCGGGCACGTCGTAGAGCCAAGGGCCGAACTCCCTGGCCAGCCGCTCCGCGAGCGAGGCCGGATAGGTCGCGGCCCGGCTCCCCGGAGGCCCGAGCATCCCGCCCACGTAGTATCCGTGCACCGACGGAGCTGGCAGCGCGGGGAAGTTCACGACGCCGACCCGGGACCCTCGGCGCGAGAGCAGGTCCCAGAGCGCCTCCTGAGGTCGGTACGTGGAGACGAGCTCCATCTTGCCGGGGCGCTCTCCGGGCGCGCTGAACCCCCACGCGCCGAGAGCGGGGGGCGACCGCCCCGTCATGGCGCAGTACCACGCGGGGATCGTCACGGGGGGGTCGACAGACCTGAGCTTCCCCCGGGCCGACCGTGCGAGGAGGGCGCGCAGTTTCGGGAGCTTCCCCGCCGCGCCGGCGGGCGTGATCAGGTCCCAGGTCGCCCCATCGAGGCCGATGAGGAGGGTCCTGGGCCTCTCCCCTGCCATCAGAGGACCCGAACGGTCTCCAGGTTGTAAGGGGCCCGGGTCTCCAACCCGAAGCGCTTGTGAAGGCTGGAGGCGAGGTCCAGCGCCTTCTGCTCCTCACCGTGGCATAGGAGGACCCTCTGCGGCCGAGGCTCGACCGTCGCGATGTAGTTCATCAGCTGCACCCGGTCGGAGTGGCCGCTGAACCCCTCGCAGTTCGTGATCTCGAACCGGACCGGGACGGAGATCGACCGGCCGCCGTCCATGAGCGTGGCCTCGTTCATCCCCTGCTTGAGACGCCGCCCGAAGGTCCCCTCCGCCTGGTAACCGGCGAAGACCATCCCGTTCTTCTCCTGTGGCGCCCAGGCCTTGAAGTACTCCAGGACCGGCCCGCCGCTCATCATCCCGCTCGTCGCGAGGACGATGGACGGGTCGTTGTCGTCGATGACGCTCATCCGCTTCTGCTGGGACTCGACACGGTGGAAGACGTCGGAGAGGAACGGGTTGTCCCCCTGCTGGAAGATCTGGGTCCGCAGCTGGCTGTTCAGGTACTCGGGGTAGGCGGTGTGGATCGAGGTGGCCTCGAAGATCATGCCGTCCAGCCAGACGGGGACGCGCGGGATGCGTCCCTCCCGCATCTTCGCCTCGAGCACGAGCATGACCTCCTGGCTCCGCCCGACGGCGAAGACCGGGATGAGCACGTGCCCTCTCCGGCCGATGATCTTCTCGACGAAGTGCCCAAGCTCCTCGGCACCCTGCTGACGCGGGGGCTGGACGTCGCGGAACCCGCCGTAGGTGGACTCCATGATGAGCGTCTCCAGGCGCGGGAACCGGTTGGTCGCGGGGTTGAACAACCAGCTCCGCTCGAACTTGAGGTCCCCCGTGTAGGCCATGTTGTAGTCGCCGTCGCCCAGGTGGAAGTGGCACATCGAAGAGCCCAGGATGTGCCCCGCGTTGTGCAGCGTGAGGCGGAGGTCGGGGGCGATGTCGGTGGTCTCCCCGTAGCGGAGCGGGATCGTGTGGGAGACGAGCTCCCGGACGTGGCTCGACTCGTAGAGCCCCTTGCGGGCCTCCTGGTTGGAGACCTTGATCGCGTCCAGCAGCATGAGCGTCATCAGGTCCCTCGTCGGCGGCGTGCAGTAGATCGGCCCGTCGTAGCCGTACTTGAGCAGGACCGGCACGAGACCGCAGTGGTCCAAGTGCGCGTGGGTCACGACGACCGCGTCCAGGCTGTCGAGCGGCATCGCTTCGGGAGCGGAGAAGTAGGGGGTTCGCTCGGAACCCGGGTCGATCCCGCAGTCGATGAGGACGCGGGAGTTCTGGGTCGTCAGCAGATGGGCGCTGCGGCCCACCTCGCGGTAGCCTCCGAGGGAGGTGTTCCGCGCCCACAGCTTCTCCGGTAGGCGGTCGCGGACGATGCGCGTGCCCACCTTCTTCAGCATCTTCCGCCGCTCGTCGAAGACGCTGCGGAGGTAGGTGCGGACCTCCTCCACCGTCTTCGAGGGGATGGGCGGGGTACGGACGACCGTGGGCACCCAGCCGATGCGCCGCTTGATCTCGTTCAGGACGGCGGCCTGGCGCCCGATGGCGGCCCCGGGGTTCGCCGCTTCCACGGTGACCTCCCCGGTCTCGGGCTCGAAGAAGATCTGGTTGACCTCGGCCTCCGGCGGCACGAGCTCGCGGATGACCGCCTCGGCCTCCTTCGGGTCGACGAGGACGGAAGGGTCGCTGCGGATCAGGACCCGGCGATGGAGACGCTGGGCGATCTGGCGGAGCAGCTCACCGCCGGAGAGGAAGGCGTCGAGCTGCTTCGTGTAGACCACCACATGGGGGCCCTCGAGCTCGATCGTCGTGACCTCGATACCTTCGGGCAGTACATCGTTCAGGCATTCCCGCGTCTGCTGGAGGAGTCCTTCTACGCTCATGGCGTGCTTCTCTGGGGAGGTGGATGGCTTCCCGCCCCGCGCGTCTGACGCGCTGGGGCTGGGCGGTCGGGGAAGGGGTTTCGACCCACCCGCGACGGGCCGACTCGTTCCTGTCGGGAACGTGGCGCTCGTCGGGCGAGGGGCGGGTCAGGCGTGGATCTTGAGGTCAGAGCTCAGTCGAGCTTGAGCTTCGTGAGGCGCTTCTTGATCTCGTCGTCGGAGTACTCCCGGTACTCCTTCTCCGTGATCGTCGAGAGGAGGTAGCCGTCGCCGCTGTTGGAGTCCCGCTTCATGGCGACGGTCAGCGCCCGGAGCGCGATGTCGACGCCCTCGGAGACGGTGAGGTTCTCCTTGTACGCCTCCTCCAGGACGCCGTAGGCGATGGCGGAGCCGCTGCCGACGGAGACGAAGTTGTCCGCGATGCTCCCGCCCGCGGGGTCGACGGAGAACAGATGGACGCCCTTCCCGTCCACGCCGCCGATGAGCACCCACGCGAGGTAGGGCATCATCCGGTTGCCGGACAGGATGTTCGCGAGCATCGTCGCGGAGCCTTCCACGGAGATCGGGGCGGCCCGGCGGAGCCGGTAGAGGTTCACCTCGGCGCGAAGGTAGCGCACCAGGGCCTGGGCATCGCCCACCCACCCGGCGATCGTCATGCCGATGTGGTCGTCGATCTTGAACAGCTTCTGGGCGACCTTGTTGGCGATGAATCCCCCGCCCAGGGTGGCCCGCCGCTCGGTGGCGAGGACGACCCCGTCCCGGCAGACGATACCTACCGTGGTTGTGCCTTTGAGCGCGCCGTCCGGGAGACCTACAGGGTTCCCAGAGGTCGGAAACGCTACCGCGTCCGATGAGAACATCAGAACCATCGGTGCTTAGGGTGGCCGGTATAAAAAGGGTCGCTGGGTCGGTACCGGGTCACGTAGCAGGGCCCTCCGCCGTGGTGGAGAGCGATAGGGGTGTCCCCCCTCCCCCCCCTTCTGTCGGGAGGGCCTGCGGGCGGACCATACCCTGATGGGGACGGGGCCTCTCGGCCCCACCACCCGGGCCGGTGAGCATGGAGACGCTGCGCATCCGCATCCTTTCCCCCCGCCATCCTTCGGACCATTCCACCGGGGTGGCCCACGTGGCTGCCAGGGTCTCCGCGGTCTGGGCGAAGCAGGGGCATACTGTGAGCGTCTGCTTCCCGCGGGGGCCGGACGACCGGGAGCTCCCACGGAGCTGGGAGGGCGTCGAGGCGGTCCCGATGGAGGTACGGCCCCGCGCCCACGTCCCGAAGAGCCTGGAGGCCGAGACGGGGCGCGCCTTCGCGCGCGAGGTGGAGCGCGGCGCCGACGTGGCGATCGCGAACAACGAGTTCGGGGCGTTCCTGCCCTCCCACCGGCAGGGAGGCGCCTCCCTCGGGGTCGTGGCGCTGCACGGCCTCGCGCTCCGCTTCATGCAGCTCGAGCGCGCCACGCGACGAGGGCTCCGCCCTCGAGCGGGGTTCTATGCGGACCTCCGGGCCGTGAAACAGCTGGAACGCCAGGCGATCGAGCGTGCCGACCGGGTCGTCGCGATCTCCCGGCGGGTGCTGGAGGACGCGGAGGCGACCTACGGAGTGCCGAAAGGGCGAGCGCGGGTCATCTACAACGGCACCGACCCGGTCCGTCCGGCGGAGACGGGGGAGCGCCTGAACGCCCGCGCGGCGCTCGGGCTGCGCGACGACGAGCGGTACGCGATCGTCGTGGGGGCTGACGCCTACCGAAAAGGCCTGGACGTGGCCGAGGCCGCGGTCCGCCGACTGCGAGGAGAGGGCCGACGGGTGACCCTGCTCGAGATCGGACATGCCGGTCCCTCGGAGGAGGGGGTGGTCCGGCTGGGCCGCGTGAGCGAGGAGCGGAAACGGCAGGCCCTGCTCTCCGGGGACGTGTTGCTCCTGCCCAGCCGATACGAGGGATTCCCCGGCATCGCGCAGGAGGCGGCGGCGCTCGGTCTCCCGCTCGTCGCGAGCCGCGAGAGCGGGCTCGACACCGGACGACCCGGAGAGGACTTCCTCGAGGTGCCGGGCCCTGAGCCCGCGGCGTGGGCGCAAGCGCTGCTCTCGCTCCTCGGAGACGAGACCCGTCGCCGCCGACTCGCGGAGCGAGGCTCGAGGCTGCTCTCGGAACGGACGTGGCAGGCGATGGCGGACGATTACCTGTCGATGGTACGCGGTGAGAAGGACGGCGCCGGCCCCGCGGTTCCTCCGCGCTGAGCCGCGGCTCTCGTGCGCTCCTACGTACCCGTTCGGTCCGCAGGTCTTATGGTCACTCTCTTCTCACGCGCGACCGGGGCGATCGGGTGCAGAAGCACGATGTCCTCGTGGTCGGCGCCGGCCTGGCCGGGCAACGGGCCGCGTTGGAAGCGGTCCGGGCGGGCCGAAGTGTCGGGGTGCTTTCCAAGCTCCACCCGCTCCGTTCCCACTCGGCAGCCGCCCAGGGCGGGATCAACGCGTCCCTCGGCCCCCAGGACTCCCCGAAGGACCACATCTTCGACACGGTGAAGGGCTCCGACTACCTGGCCGACCAGGACGCCGTGGAGGTCCTCTGCAACGATGCCGGTCCCACGGTCATCGAGATGGAGCATTTCGGCACCATCTTCAACCGGGCCCCGGACGGCTCGCTCGACCGCCGCGCCTTCGGCGGGGCTTCCTACAACCGCACCATCTTCTCGGCGGACCGGACCGGTCTCGCCCTCCTCCAGGGGCTCTACGAGGAGCTCTCGCGCGAGAAGCGGATCCACGTCTTCGAGGAGTGGACCGCGATCGACATCGTCGCCCGCCAGGGCGTCGTGCAGGGGGTCGTCGCGCTGGACCGGAAGAACGGGGCCATCGAAGGGTTCTCCGCCCGCGCCGTCGTCGTCGCCACGGGCCCCTTCGGGCGGATGTACCCCAACACCACCAACTCCCACGCCTCCACCGGGGACGGCACCGCGCTCGCCTACCGGGCCGGGGCGTTCCTCAAGGACATGGAGATGGTCCAGTTCCACCCCACCTGCCTCCCCGGCTCCTGGATCCTCATCACCGAGGGGGCCCGCGGCGAGGGCGGGATCCTGAAGAACGCGAAGGGGGAGCGCTTCATGACGCGCTACGCCCCGAACAAGCTCGAGCTCGCTTCCCGCGACGTCGTCTCCCGCGCCATCGCGACCGAGGTGAAGGAGGGCCGGGGCTTCCCCGACGGGACCTGCCACCTGGAGCTCATGCATCTCGGCAAGGAGAAGGTCATGACGAAGCTCCAGGAGATCGTGGAGTTCTGTCGGAACTTCGCCGGCATCGACCCCGTGGTCGAGGCCATCCCGGTCTACCCCGGCCAGCACTACATGATGGGCGGGGTGAGCACCAACCCCCGCGCGGAGACCAACATCACCGGGCTCTACGCCGCAGGGGAGGCCGCCTGCGTCTCCGTGCACGGGGCGAACCGGCTCGGAGCGAACTCGCTCCTGGAGACGCTCGTCTACGGGAAGATCGCGGGCGCGAACGCCGCCACGTACGCCGCGAAGGCGCCCGAGAGCGGGCTGACGCAGGCGGACGTCGACCTCGCGACCAAGAAGCTCCACGTCATCTGGGACCGCACGCAGGGGGAGTCCCCCGCGAAGATCCGCCAGGACCTCCAGAAGGTCATGAAAGAGAACGTGGGGATCTACCGCACTCCGGAAGAGCTCCTCACGGCGCAGAAGAAGGTCGCCGAGCTCAAGGGGCGCTACGCGAACGTCTACGTCCAGGACAAGTCCACCACCTACAACGTCAACCTGACCGACGCGCTGGAGCTGGGCTACCTCCTCGACCTCGCGGAGTGCATCGTCGCCGCCGCCATCCTCCGGACCGAGTCCAGGGGCGCGCACGTCCGGCTCGACTTCCCGAAGCGTGACGACGCGAACTGGCTCAAGCACATCCTCGTCCAGGCCTCTCCCGCGGGCCCGAAGCTCTCTTTCCTGCCCGTGACCGTCACGAGCTACCAGCCGATGGAGCGACACTACTGAGTCGGTGGGCCGAGGCGGAAAGGGAAGGGAGGGAAGAACCATGGTGCGCGTGCCCATCGAGGTGTTCCGGGGAGGGGCAGGGACCCCGAACCGATTCGACAAGTTCGAGCTCGAGCTGGAGGAGCATACCCCCATCCTGACCGCGCTCCTCAAGATCCGCGACGAGATCGACCCGACGCTCGCCGCCCGCTACTCCTGCCGCCAGGCGATCTGCGGCTCGTGCGCCGTGCGCGTGAACGGGAAGAGCCGGCTCGCCTGCGTGACCCAGGTCGGACCCGAGCTCGCGAAACGCGGAAAGCTCCGCATCGAGCCCATGGGTAACCAGCCGGTCCTCCGCGACCTGGTCGTCGACCAGAAGCCGTTCTGGGACCGCTACCACCGCATCGAGCCCTACCTCATCCCGGACCCCGCGCACCCGATGCCGGTGGGAAAGGAGAACCCGATGTCCCCCGAGCAGGTCGCCCAGTTCCAGGAGACCCCCCGGTGCATCGCCTGCGCCTCCTGCTTCTCCGCCTGCCCCGCCCTCGACTCCGACCCGGATTTCCTGGGCCCGATGGCGCTCGCGAAGCTCTTCCGGTTCGTCGTGGACCCTCGCGACGGGGCGTTCCATCAGCGCCTGGAGACGGTGCAGAACCAGTCGCTCTGGCTCTGCCTGCGCTGCAACCTCTGCGTCGAGGCCTGCCCGAAGGACGTTCGACCCGCCGAGCGGATCGTCGACCTCAAGTGGATGGCCAACCAGGAGATCGGCAAGCGCGAGGCGGGCAGCAAGCACTCCATCGGGTTCGCCGAGAACATCCAGGAGGGTGGCGTCCTCAACGAGCGCCGCCTGGCGATGGACTCGCTCGGCCTCCTCGGGACGCTCGGCCAGCTCCCGAAGGCCATCACCATGATGCGGCACGGCCGGTCGATCAAGAAGCACCCCCCGATCCAGGGCCGCGAACAGCTCGACGTCATCTACAACGCCATGAGCGGGCGTGAGGACCTCCAGCACCGCCCGATGTCCGGTGAGGGAGGGGTCCGGGGGAAGGCCCCCCCGCCGACCCCACCTGCGGCGTCCCCGCCTGCGGCCACGGCCCCGACCGCGGCGAAGCCCCGCCCCTCCGGCGAGACGAAGGAGGCCCATCCATGAAGGTCGCTTACTACCCTGGCTGCGTCGCGCAGGAGTCGGGCAAGGAGCTCGACATGGCCACGCGCGCCGTCGCGCCCCGCCTCGGGATCGAGCTCCAGGACTTCCCCAGCTTCTCTTGCTGCGGTAGCGGGTTCATCGACGAGTCGAACTACGCGCTGAACACCGCGCTGAACGCCAGGAACCTGGCGATCGCGGAGAAGGCCGGGCTGGCGACGGTGATGACCGTCTGCTCCACCTGCCAGGGGATGCTGAAGCTCGCCCAACGGAACCTTGCGGAGAACAAGGTCCTCCGGGCCCGGGCGGACAAGGTCCTCGCCCAGATCGGCATGGAGTACCGCGGCACCGTCGAGCCCAAGCACATGCTCCAGCTCATCGTCGAGGACCTCGGGGGCGCGGAAAAGCTCCGACCGCTCGTCAAGCGGCCGCTGAAGGGGCTGAAGGTGGGCGCCTTCTACGGCTGCCACATCCTCCGCCCTCACGACACGATGAACTTCGAGGACCCGGAGGACCCGCACAGCTTCGAGGACGTGATCCGGGCGCTCGGGGCCGAGCCGGTCGACTATCGCGGCCGGGTCATGTGCTGCGGCTTCCCGATCCAGTTCGTTCGGCCCAAGACCGGCCAGAAGCTCGCGGGGAAGCAGATCCTGGACGCGAAGCGGAACGGCGCGAACGCCATGGCCACCCCGTGTCCTCTCTGCCACATCTCGCTCGACACCTACCAGAAGGAAGCCGGCCGCGAGGTCGGCGACGACCTCCAGATGCCCGTCTTCCACTTCCCGCAGCTGGTGGGGCTCGCCCTGGGCATGGACCCCATCGCGCTGGGCGTGAAGCGCCACCTGGTCGACACCTCGAGCGCTCTCGCGAAGCTCGGGACCGTGGGCGTCCCGGCGTAGGGCGAGGGCGCCGCGTGGCGGATCCTCGGCGGGCGCCCGTCCCCGAGAGCCCCCGGCTCCGTCGGCTCCTGCGCGACCTGGGTCGAGCGCCCAAGCGGGCCCCCGGTCGGTTCTGGCAGGAGATCGAGCGGAGAGGGACCCCGCTCGTCGAGCCGGTGGCCCGGAACGACCCGAGGGCGGTCGGGGGGTCCACCGACCCGGACCGGCTGGTCACGGACCACGACCATCTCGTGACGCTCCTGTTCCGGGGAAAGAGCGACGTCCGGACGGTGGAGGTGCAGTGCTCGTTCGGCAGCGAGTTTCCCACGCGGCTCGAACTCCTGCCCGGCACCGACGTGTGGTACCGCACCTGGCGACTGAGCGACCGGTTCCGCGGCTCGTACCGGTTCGTGGTGAACCTGCCCGAGGGTGGCCCGCTCTCGTACCCGTCCTGGATCGAGCGGACGCGCCGGTCGATCACGGACCCGTGGAACCCTCGGCGGTTCCTCGATCCCACGGACCCCGGAGACCCCGGGGGCCCGCACGGCTTCGCCTCCTCCGAGATCGTCATGCCCCGGGCCCCGGACCGCCCCTGGCTCCGCGAGGCGTTCACCGGTCGGGTCCAGGGCCGGCTGGTGGAGGAGCGCATCGAGAGCCGCGCCCTTCGGCGCCAGCTTCCGCGCCCGCGGTGGGAGAAGCGCAGGATCCCCGGTCGACACGACCGACGTCGGGTCTGGGTCTATCTTCCGGGCGGCGCAGGGGCAGGCCCTCGGGCCGTCGACCCCAGGAACCTGGTGGTCTTCCTCGACGGTTTCGACTACGCTCACGTTCTCGCCGCCCCCGCGACCCTCGAGGCGCTCGCCCGGCGCGGGTCGATCGGACCCACCGCGGCCCTCTTCGTCGAGCACGGGCCGAAGAACTACCGAGGGGTGGACCTCTGGTGGAACGAGCCTTTCGGGGAGTTCCTGGCCGACGAGCTCCTCTCCTGGGCCCGCGGCCGCTTCGGGTGGTCGAAGCTCTCCGCTCCCCGGACCGTGCTGGTCGGCGCGAGCCTGGGCGGTCAGACCGCGATGCTCTGGGCGCTGCGGCGCCCCGAGGTCTTCGGCGCGGTGCTCTCCCAATCCGGATCGTTCCAGAACGCCCCCGACCCTTTCCGGGAGGAGCCGAACTGGACCGCGCGCTGGGTCGCGGACCACCCTCGGGTGCCGATCCGGGTCCACCTCGAGGTCGGACTACGGGAGACGGTGCTGCCCTTCGGAGCGACGCGGTACCCGACGATCCTGTCCTCGAACCGCCACTTGCGAGACGTGCTGCGGGCCAAGGGGTACCCGCTCAGCTACTCCGAGTTCGATGGGGGCCACGACGACGCGTGCTGGAGGCAGACGCTGGCGGAGGGGCTTCTCGCCCTTCTGGGGCGCCCCTCGGCGCGTCCGAAGCGCTGAGGTCGAACGCCTACGGGCCCGCTTCCCGCGTCCCCGCGGGTCCGGGGAGCACCGCGGTGGCCCCTTTCGTGACGAAGTAGTGCAGACGGTCGCACTGTTTCTGGAAGTACCCGCTCCCCTCCTTCGCGAACTCCGATAGGAGCGCGGGGAGCTCCTCCTCCTTCGCCGAAGCGTCGAGGACGGGAGAGAACATGCAGGGGAAGACGACCACGAGCCGCTCGTCCATGACGAGGCGCTCGGTCTCGGGGGCGCCGCAGAAGGGACAGTTCAGCTTCGGCATGGGGGCTCCGACCCGGAAGAGGGACCGGGCTTCGACACGGCTCACCCGCCGGAGCTCAAAGGGTTCGCGCCCCTCGGGAGGCCCGTGCCGCCCCGTCCCGTCACGCCCTCGGGGGGCTCGCCGGAGGACGAGGACCCTTCAGACGAGGCTGCCCATCTCCCAGGCCCAGCCGGGGGCCGGGTCGTCGGGGCGGATGTCCACTCGCGGGGGCGCGTGGCCGGACCCGCCGCAGTAGGTGCAGGAGCGGGTGACCTCCTCCAGTACGCTCGCGCGCTCATCGTAACGCCATCGCCGCTCCACGCCCTCTCCCCGACAGATCGGGCAGGGTGAGGTCTCCTGCGCGGGGTTCGATGCGGGCGAGCGGCCCTTGCTCTCCATACGTACTCCTACATACTACTTCCACGCGGGGGTATTTAACCGCAATTCTACAGTGGAACGTTATACGCCGTGAGGAGCGGGCTCTTCGACGGCCCTGGCCCTCCGGCGACCGGCCCATGCGCAGCCGGTGCCGAGGGTTCCTCAGATCCCTTCCCAACGGAAGCTGCCGGGACGCTGAGAGAAGAGGACCCCTTGTTCGGAGAGCTGGAGCAAGTGCTCCTCGAGCTCCTCGCGGTCGGACCAGAGCCCTTTCGAGCGCAGATGCGCCCACAGGTCCGCGAGCGACATGTCCCCGCCCTCCATCAACACCGCGCGCAGGACGAAGTAGCGCGCCTGCGATCTCCTCGACCGCAGGCGCCCGCCCCTCGAGAGGAGCTCGCGTGTCGCGCGGGAGCTCCCGAGCGCCGGGTCGGAGACCGCGGCCACCAACCTGTCGGCGATCGCAAGGAGGTCGTCCGGGAGGACCGCAGCGCGACCGACGAGCTTCGCCCGTCCGGTCCCGGCTTGGACGAGATGGTCGCGGAGCCCCCGGGCGTGGAGCAGGACGCCATCGAGGTCGGATCGCGGGAGCCCCAGCTGGGTCGGCAGGTCGGTGAGCGCCTCGCGCACCTTCCCCAGGGCGAGGTCGAGGCACCGGTGGAGCTCCTCCGTCTCGGGCAGCTGCGGCTCGTGGAAGTGCGCCCGGACGAGATGGTCCGCCCACTCCCCCGCCGCCTCCTCGGGGACCCGGGTCATGGCGAGCTCCTGCCATCGGTCCGCCGGCTCCATGAGCGGGACGTGCGGGTCGAACAGCACCCGGTAGAGGTCGTCGCCGTCGGCCCCTCCGTAGAGGAGGTGCGAGGACTCGAAGCCGCTCCCCTTGCTCTTCACCCGGTCCCACGCGCGGGAGCCAAGGGTGTCGATCACCACGGAGTAGGGCGCCGAGTAGGAGGGGCCGAGCGACCCCCGCGACCCTCGCGCTCCACGGCCCTTCCCTCGGGCCAGTCGGACCTGCCAGGGGGGAAGCAGCGCACGCAGCGGCGCCACCGCCGGCGAGAGCACCCCGGAGGGAACCCCCCAGCTGCCCATCACGACGTCCAGCCCTGGGGGACGTCCGTGAAACGGAGGCGCCCCGACAAAGGGCAGTAGCAGGAGCGGCGCGAGTCCCGGGTCGAGGCCCGTCGCGTCGGAGAAGCCCCGCACCGCCTCTTCCGCTTCGCGCGCGGAGAGGGTGGGCGGGGGGAAGAACTCGGACTCCGCGACCCGCTCGGGGCTCTCCGCCCAGAGGACGTCCTCGGAGAGCAGCCCGCGCTTCTCGTCCTTCCAGACCACCACCCGTCGGCGGGGCCGGGGGACCCGGTAGCATCGGCCTTCGTGGGGCCGTTCCTCCGGGTCCTCGAGGACGATCCAGGGGCCCTCGACCGGTCGGGCCGGGAGAGGGTAGGCCCGGAACGTCGCTCGGCGGCCGACGGCGCGGAAGAGCCCGGGGGGCGCGGGCGCCTCCCGCAGGACCGCGACGAGGTCGGAAGGGACCCTCTGACCCAACGGGGTCTGCCGGTAGCTGTGGAGCCAGGAGGTCCACCTCTCCCGCAGTTCGCGCTCGTACGGCAGGTAGGTCGACCCCAGCTCCAGCAGGCTCGGGGGGTCTCCCGGGAGGACCGGGGCCCAGCCTTGCAGTCGGGGCCTCGTGAGCCCGCTCGGAAGCGCGGCCACGGTCAGGCCACGAACGGGGCGGGGAACCGGAGGATCGCGTCGGCGACCTCCGGGCGCATCACCTCGGGCCGGGGGCGCTCCCCCCTCAGGATCTGCTCCCGGACCTCGGTTCCCTTGAACGTGACCCGCGCGGAGGCGGGGTGCGGGCAGGTCTTCTCGGTGGAGATCCCCATGCACTTCGTGCACCAGAAGGTGTTGGTGTAGAAGAGCGGGGTCACTCCGAGGTCGTCGTACTCCCCGAAGATCGCCCAGGAGTCGTAGGGCCCGTAGAAGTTCCCGACCCCCGCCGCGTCGCGCCCGACGATGAAGTGGGTGCAGCCGTAGTTCCTTCGCACGAGGGCGTGGTAGAGCGCCTCCCGGGGCCCGGCGTAGCGCATGAAGGTCCGGAAGTAGGAGAAGAAGACCCGCTCGGGCGGGAAGTAGTTCTCCACCAGAGCGTCGTACGCGGAGGCGATGACCTCGTCCTTGAAGTCGCCGCTCTTCTTTTCGCCGATGAGCGGGTGGACGAACAGCCCATCCGTGAGCTCGAGCGCGTGCCGCTGCAGGTACTCGTGCCCGACGTGCGGCGCGTTCCGGGTCTGGAACCCGACGACCTTCTTCCACCTCCTTCGGGCGAACTCGGCCCGGACGGCTTCCGGGGAGAGCGAGCGAGAGGCGTACGGGTCGGCCGGAGCCTTCTCGAGCCGGAAGCTTCCCCCGACCATCTCCGTTCCCAGCGTGTCGAGCCGCCGGACCCCCGGGTGCTCCCTCGAGGTGGTACGGTAGACGCCGCTGGCGCAGGCCTCCTTGTCCCACGAGAAGATCTCCTCGACCTTCAGCACGGCCGAGGCCTCGGTCCCAGCGACCCCCAGGAGGATCTCGTCGCCCTCCCTCCATCCGGCTTCCCGCCCTCCTACGTCCTGGAGCGGGAAGTTCACCGGCAGTGGCCAGGGCTTGTCGTTCTCAAGCCGTCCTTCCTTGACCACACGGTCGTGGTCGTTGCGGACCAGGAACCCGTGAAGCGGGGCGTACACCCCTGTGGCCAGGTTGACGCCTTCCTGGAAGAGGAGAGGGCTCACCGCGGTGACGCCACGGGTGGCCGGAGCTTGGGGGGGGGTCGCAGCTTGGCGGTGGCTGGGGTTGTGGCTCATGGAGTACCGGGCCACCATCCCGAAGGGGATATTCGGCCTTTTCGCACGGCGGAGCCCTCCGCCAGGTGAGGGTCTGGCCGCCTGCCGAGGGCCGGAGGGCGGGTCAGTCGATGTACCCCAGCGCCTTCAGGCGGTCCTTCACCCGGGCCTCGTCGCGAGCCGAGAGCGGCTCGCCGTCCTGAGCCGCGGCTTCGGTCAGGCGGGCCAGCACGAAGGCCACGAAGTCGTCGACGGAGGCGAACCCCGTGCCCTTGATCCGCGCCTGGATACGGTCCCGGAGCTCCCTGGGGATCTGGACCGGGACGGTGGTGGGCTCCGGCATGGGGACCCTTTCGAGGGCCCTATTCCTTGCTGCCTATAATGCGTCCCAGACGCCGGAACGCGTGGCGGAGCGTGACGTCGGTCACCTGCGCCACCCGGGCCACGTCGCTCTGACGTCGCGGCTCGCCGCACTCGACGGACGCGAGGTACAACGCGGCCCCCGCGAGCCCGTTCGGAGAGACTCCGCAGGCGTCCGGATGGTCGCCGATCCCGTCCAGGATGTTGAGGGCCTTGCCCAGGGTCTGGGAGGAGAGCTTCAGCTCGGTGGAGAACCGCCGGACGTAGGTCGCGAGCCCGACCGGGGGGAGGTCGAGGTTGAGGCCGCGTCTCAGCGCCATGTAGGCGCGTCCGAACTCGGCACGGGTGATGCTTGACGCCTCGGAGATCTCGCTCCAGGTGCGAGGCAGGGAATAGCGCCGGCACGCGGCGTAGACCGAGGCGGCGGCCGCGGCGGCGGCGGAGCGCCCGCGGAAGAGCCGGGCCTCGCCCCCCTTCGCCAGGACCAGCAGCGCGGCGTCCTGCACCAGCGGGGGCAGGCTCAGGCTCGTCGACAGGCGACGGACGATCTCCTCGCCCTTGAGGCTCATCCCCGGACGGGCGTGGATCCGGGCGGAGCCTTCCCGCGCGCGGCGGCGCAGCAGGCGGAACTCCCGCTGGGTGGCGGCGGGCAGCCGGTTCCCCTGGGCGTCGCGGTTGCCGGGGAAGACGGTGTCCGCGCGCCTCTTGGGAGAGAAGGGCGCCTGCGAGGGCCCGTGTCCCTGCGGGGTCTTGGCGACGGTCCCGTCGCGGGTGAAGGTGGGGCCCATGTCGAGGACCGTGGCCTCGAGAACGAGTCCGCAATGGGGACAGACGAGCTCCCCCGTGCGTCCCTCGCGAACGGCGCGCGGGTGTCCGCACCCCGGGCAGGTCCCCCCATTAGGGCCTGCAGAAGCGGTAGGGGCCGACATGGGGGATCGGGGCGCGAGCTCCTCGTTCGCCCTACCCCTGAACCGGCGATTCAGGTAGTTAGCTTTTGTTCCATTATCGAAGGTGACGCATGCCACGGTGGGTCCGGGGGTTCCGTGGCCCGTGGAGCGGGGAAACCGTTCCCCTGGCAAGCACCGCTGACGGCGCCCTGGGGCGGTCCGGAGGACAGATCTCACCCCTGAGAGGGAGGGGGGAGGGGAGGGGAGCGGAAGGGCGGGGAGGGGTGCGGTAGGGCGGGGATGGGGGGGGGCACCCCCCGGCAAGGGTCCCGTCGGCTCCGGTCGGTCGCTTGGGGATAGGATTTGGGAAGGGATCGGACCTCGTTGCAGGGGGAGGAACAGGAACCGTTGGCGCCCGGGCCAAGGGGTAGGCCCGGTTCCAGGGCGCTCTTGCGCGCCTCGATACGCCCGGGACCCGCTTTCCCCCCGCGCGCGCGGAGGGTCCGCGCTCCTGGGGGGGCTACTCCCACTCGATGGTGGCGGGGGGCTTGTCGGTCACGTCGTAGAGCACGCGCGTGACCTTGCCCGAGAGCTCCCGCGTGATCCGCTCGGAGATGCGACGGAGGATCTCGGTGGGCACCGCGAGCGAGGTCGCCGTCATCGCATCGATGGACTCCACGATCCGGACCGAGACCGCGTCGCCGTACGTCCGAGCATCCCCGATCACCCCGACCGTGCGGACGGGGAGCAAGCTCGCGAAGTACTGCCACGGGCGCGGGATCTTCCCCTCGCTCACGGCACGCTCGACCTCCTCCTCGACGACGGCACATGCGACGCGCGTGGTCTCCGTGCGCTCGGGAGTGACCTCTCCCACGACCCGGACGGCGAGGCCGGGGCCGGGGAAGGGCTGCCGCTCGGGCTGGGGGACGTGGAGGTGCCTGGCGAGCGCCCGCACCTCGTCCTTGTAGAGGTCGCGTAGCGGCTCGACGACCTTGAGGTGCATGTCCGGGGGGAGTCCGCCCACGTTGTGGTGCGTCTTGATCGTGTCCCTCAAGCTCCCGCCGCTCTCGATCCAGTCGGGCGCGATGGTCCCCTGCACGAGGTAGTCGGCCTGGAGCGCCTTCGCTTCCTCCTCGAAGACCCGGACGAAGGTCTCCCCGACGATCTTGCGCTTCCGTTCGGGGTCGGCGACCCCCTTGAGCGCGGAGAAGAACCGCGGGGCGGCCGGGACCACCCGGTGCTTCACGCCCGCTCCGGAGAGGACCTCTTCGGTCCGCTCGATCTCCCCCTTGCGGAGCAACCCGTTATCGACGAAGAGCGCGGTGGCCCGGTCGCCGATCGCCTGGGCCACGACGACCGCGGCGACCGTGCTGTCGATCCCGCCGGAGGCGGCCACGATCGCCCGCTTCGGCTCGGGGATCTGGGACCGGACCTTCGGGACGGCCTCCTCGAGGAATCGCTTCGGGTCGTTCACGCGCCGCCCCAGGGGCGTGGACCCATAAACGTGCGGGAGCGGCGCCCTCGCCTTTTTGGGTCGGGGCCCCGTGCGCCCCGCAGTAGGTGGTCATGGCGCCAAAGATGAGGCCGACGAGCGTGGCCGTGGTGGTGAAGGACCGGAAGAAGGCGCTGAAGTGGTACACGCGCGCGCTCGAGCTCAAGGTGCTCGAGGACCACGGGCACTGGGTGGTGGTGGGGTCCAAGCGCTCGGGGATGGCGCTCCATCTCTGCCAGCCGTCGGACTACGATCCCCACGCCAAGCTCGAGAAGGGCAACACGGGGATCATGTTCCGGACCGGTCGGGGCATGACGCGGACCTACCAGCGGATGAAGAAGAACGGCGTGAAGTTCACCCACCCCCCCGAGAAGGTCGAGTGGGGCTGGTACTGCACCTTCCAGGACCCCGACGGCAACGAGTTCTGGCTCACCCCTGAGGGGTGAGGTCCCGCCGACCGGGCTCGAACGTGGGAGAGGAGGCGGAGACGAGCCCGGAGCCGCCTCCCGGGCAAGGCGAGGACGCCTCTCCCTCCCCCTTCCCCTCCCCCCATCCACACCCCCACCCACACCCCCACGCCCGTCGCGACGCGTTCCTCCGCCGGGGGCTGAAGTTCGCCGGGCTGCTCATCCTCGTCTACTACCTCCTGCCGAAGAAGGTCTTCGGGGTCCCGGTCTACTGGGCCATCCCCCTGGGGGCGGCGATCGTCCTGGTGGTGGAGGTTGCGCGCGTCACAGGGGTGCTCCCCATCCCCGCCCTCCGGGCCTACGAGCACCACCGTCCGGCCGGGTACGTCTACTGGGGCGCTGCGCTCGCGCTGCTCGTCGCCTTCTTCCCGGAACCGTTCGCGGTCAGCGCCCTCATCGCGGCCTCCGTGGCGGACGTCCTCGCGGGGGAGCTCCGTCGCGGGTGGAAGATGTCCGGGGGAAGGAGCCGGGCGATCGGCGCCTTCGTCCCCTTCACCGCCGTGGCCGGCGCGCTCCTCTTCTGGCTCTCCCCGGAGGGGGCGGTCCTCAGCCTGCTGCTGGGCGCAACGGGCGCGGTCCTCGCGGCAGCCGTGGAGGGGAAGGTCATGGGGTGGCTCGACGACGACCTCTTGATGCCCATCCTCCCGGCCCTGCTCTGGGTCGGGCTCGTGGCGGTCCTCCCGGGAGCCACACCGCTCGGTTTCCACCTGCCCTGGATGAGCCGGGGCTGACCGAAGGCCACCGCAACGCTACCAGGAGCCCGGCTCGTGGAGAGACCTGGGGGCCCTGGGGGCGGGGAGACCCTTCAGGGGTCCCCCCTCGTTCGGCCTCGGGGGCCCGTCCCCGCGCACTTCAGACGATCGGTGTCAGCCGAGCGTGCGGCGGGCCCTTCTCCGTGTCCACGCTCATGGCGTAGACCATCGTCCTCGGACGGATCCCGTAGACGCACGGGCTGTTGTCGATGTTGACGATGCGGAAGTACGTGTCCATCATGTTGATCATCTCGGAGGTGACCAGGAGCCCCGGCTTCAGCAGCCCGATGCCCAGGTCGCCCATGATCTTCGTCCGCTCGACGCCCATGAACAGGCTCTTGATCGCGAGCTGGTCGCCCTGGAGGTACTCCAGGGTGTCGAACCCGGTGTACTCGATGAAGGGCTTGCCCTCGCCACCGCGCACGGCGCGCTCGGCGCCCTGCAGGGTCCTCTGGGCCTCCTCGCGGCCGGCGCGGAGCATCGGCAGGATGTAGGGCGCCTTCGCCTCCGTCGCGAAGTAGTCCGTGATCCGCACCCGGTCGTCGAAGGTCTGGGTGGGGATGTGCTGCGTGAGCAGCTCCCGGAGCTTCTCGGGGGATTCCCCTCCAGAGAGGACGCCCAGGATCCCGCCGCCTCGGCCGAGGAAGTTCATGAACGTCGGGGCGAAGAGCAGGTAGTAGTCGTCGATCGAGACCTGGACGTCGATCTCGAACCCGTTGTAGGACCCGCGCTTGTACCCTCCTCCGAGGAGGGCGTCGAAGTCGGGGATACCGGTGGAGAAGTGCCGCTCGGTGTCGGGGATCGCCTTCCAGGGCTTGGGGGCGGCCGGCCCGGTCTCGGGGCGGGGGGCGATGCCCAGCGCCTCGAAGCGGCCTCCGGCGAGGGTGACCGCGTAGCGGGGGCGTGGGATGGCCGTCGCCCGGAGCTTGTCCAGGCGCATGTGGCGGACGCGCCTCTCGTCGAGCTCCTCACGGGAGAAGGAGATGAGCCCGTCCACCAGGTACTCGATCCCGCCCGCTTCGGGCTTCTCGAGGATCATGACCACGTTGGTGTTCGAGTTCTCGACCAGGTCCTTCTGCAGGCACATGACGAGCTCTTCCATTTCGAGCCCGTACTTGTGCGTCACACCCTCGAGGGAGTCGACGACGAGGAGCGCCTTGTCCGGGAGCACGCGCTCGACACGGTCGTACATGTGCTCGAGCTCGGGCATCCGGGTGCGCTGGAGCAGCGACTGGAGCTGGCCGCGGTCGACCTTGGTCGGAGCGCCCCGCTCCTCCCCCACGGCGCGGAGGAAGTCGCGGGCCTGCTGGAGCTTCTGCTTGACCTCGGCGGAGGGCTCGGGAGCGGTCTCCTTGTCCCGGCCGACCAGCGTCTCCAGGAAGATCTTCCCCGCATCGAAGACGCGGGTGCGCATCTCGGTGGTCTTGAGCCAGGGGAACTGTCGGTAGAGCGCCTCGTCGGAGACGCGCGTCGAGAGGTAGAAGCTCTGGCCAGGTCGGCCGGCCTTCTCGAGCAGCTCGAGCCCGAAGGTGGTCTTACCGGTACCGGCCCCACCTTTGACGATGAGGCTGCGGCCCCCCTTACCACTCAAGAACGTGACAACTTCTGGCGGAATCCCGGCGCGCTGACGGGTCCCTGCGTCCAAAGTACTCTCCCCCGGAGACACAGGTTGGGAGTGAACGCCGCATATATATTCGCTGAGGCGGGGCTCCGGAGAGCCCGTACTCAGCTACCGGAGCCCTGCGCGAGCTGCCTGGCCGTTGCGAGCGCGGCGTCCAGGGCGCCCTGGACCGCCGGGCCCTTGGGTCCGGAGGCCGTCGCCGCGGAGGGGTTCCCCCCACCCTTGCCGCCCCAGGCCTTGAGGGCGGGCGCGAGCAGGTCCCGCGCGGGAAGCTCCTTCGGGTTCGCGGAGGCGAAGAAGAGCACGGCCCCCTTCTCGTCCTCGCCGCAGAGGAGCGCGACCCCACCGGGGTGGGAGGTGATCTCTCGGGCGAGCGCCTGCAGACCGTCGCGGTCCAGGTCGGTGGTGCCCACCACGATCCGATAGCGGCCACCTGCGAGCGGGTGGGCGGAGGTCGGGGAGTTCCAGAGCCCTTCCGCGATCGAACGAACGTCGGCCTTCGCGGCCGCGCGCGCCTCCTTGTGCCCCTCCTTCAGGCGCTCCTGGAGATGGTCCACCGCATGGGGGACCTCCTCGAAGGGGACCGCGAGCTTCTGCGAGGTCTCCGTGAGGATCGCGTCGTGCTGCTGCATGAGCTCAAGAGCGCGCTCTCCGGCGGCGAAGTTCAACCGGACCATGCCGTCCTGGATGCGCTCGGTGGAGAGGACCTTGACGAACCCGACCTCGGAGGTGTGCGTGCAGTGGGTCCCTCCGCAGGCCTCGACGTCGAAGTCGGGGATCTCGATGATGCGCAGCTCCTTTCCCGGGACGGCCCCGCCCTGGTAGAGCCCGAAGCCGAACTTCTCCTCCGCTTTCGGCCGGGGCTCGAAGTAGCTCTTCACGGGGCGGTCCTCCCGGACGATCCGGTTCACGAGGCGTTCGGCCGCGCGCACCTCCTCCGGCCGCAGGGCCTGCCAGTGGGTGATGTCCAGCCGGGCCCCTTCGAGCCCCTTGTAGGCGCCCGCCTGCCAGACGTGGGGCCCGAGGATCTGCCGCAGCGCGCCGTTCAGCAGGTGCGTCGCGGTGTGGTGCTGCATGAGCTGCCGGCGGCGGTCGGAGTCGATCTTCCCCTCGCTGGCCTGGCCGACCTCGGGGAGAGGCGACTCGGGGGTCGAGAGCCGGTGGAGGACCCAGGGGCCGTGCCGGACGACCTCTTCCACGGGGACGCCCGCGAGATGGCCGCGGTCGGTGATCTGTCCGCCGCCCGTGGGATAGAAGTACGTCTGGTCGAGGATGACCCAGGGCCCCGACCGCCAGAGGACCTTCCCGGTGAACGTGTGCGTGTAGGGGTCGCGGTGGTAGTGGACCACGGTCCCCGGCAGGTTCGCCGGCGGCTCCGGGACCCGGGTCTCGGCCGCGGCGTCCGCGCCGTACCCTCCCCACCCCGCGGCCTCCGTCGCGTCGCGCGTGTGGAGCTCCGCCACCTTCGCGAAGAAGTCGGGAGGTACCTCCACGCGGTGGGAGAGCTCCTCGACGGCGACGTCGGGGGTGACCCCGAGAGAGTCGTACACCATGACCAGGTCGTCCACGCCGGGGGTCCGCCCCTCCTTCTTCAGCCGCTCCTCGAGCTTCCGGATCTGGCTGCGTCCCCGGGTGATCGCCTCGGAGAAGCGCTCCTCCTCGATGCGGAGGACCTGCTCCAACCCCTTCGGGTCTCCCGCGAGCTCCGGGAAGTCCTTGGAGACGTGGCGCAGGACCACGTCCATGAGCTTCGGGAGCGCGAGGGCTCCCGGATGCTTCTCGAGCGTCCGGAGCATCCGACGCAGGAGGAGACGGGCGAGGTACCCCTCCTTGACGTTGGAGGGGACGATGCCGTCCGTGAACAGGAAGAGGAAGTTCTTCGCGTGGTCTGCGAGGACGGCGGCCTCGGGAAGCGAGAAGTCGGAGGGCAGGTCCTTCAGGATCCCGGGGAAGACCGCCTCGTAGATCGTGGGGGTCCCCTGGGACATGTGGGTGAACCGCTCGAGCCCGTACCCGGTGTCGACCACCCGCAGCGGCATCGGCCGGAGCTTGTCGCCGTCGCGGACGTACTGCATGAAGACGAGCGTCGCGATCTCGAGCCCACGGAGCCCCACGGAGACCGAGGGGCCGAGGTTCCCGCCGCCCTCCCACGCCTCCTCCTTGTAGGAGACCTCCCCGGGAGCGGCCCCGAGCTCGCTCGTCACGAGCTCGTGGCAGAGCTCGATGCACCGGTCCTTCCAGTAGACCTCGTGCTCGGAGGAGTTGAACGCGTGGTGGGCCATCATCTCGAACATCGTGAGGTGGCGCCCGGTGACCCCCACGTTCTCGATGTCGGTGAAGCGCATGCAGGGCTGGGAGATCGTCAGCGGGTTCGCCGGAGGGGGGATGGCGCCGGAGGTCACCCAGGGCTGGAAGTCGTAGATCGAGGCCTGGACGAACATCACGTCGTTCCGCCAGCGGGGCACGACGGGGTACCTCCGAAGGCGGGTGTGCCCGTGCTTCTCGAAGTAGGAGAGGTAGAGCTCCCGGAAGGAGGAGAGGTCGTAGGCGCGCTTGAACGGGGAGTTGTTCTGGAAGGAGTACGGGGTGCAGGGGGTCTCCGAGCACACCTCCTGTTCGCCCTGGGACCAGAAGGCCTCCCCGCACTTCTTGCAGGCCCGGCGGCGGAAGCCGGCCTTCGAGAAGTAGGGGTTCTCGTACTCTCGGGGCTCCATGGACGAGGGCGGCTACGTCGGGAGAGAGAAAAGCCCTCGCAGCCCCTGCCTTCGCGCGTCACGCGACCCTCCGAAGGGTTTAAGGCACCGTTCGCGCGCTCGCCCTTCCGGGGACGACCACCATGAGGACCTACGTCAAGTTCTACTTCAGCAGCGAGGGCGCCGGACCGCTCGACCTTGTCGACCAGATGCGAAACATCGGTTTCCGCGCGGAGGTCGGCGACTTCGACTTCTCCGTCGAGTGGCACACCCCCGAGCAGTACGGGAACACGGTCCGCAAGATGCACAGCCTGCTCGCAGGCTCGCGCGTGCGCTACACCCTGATGACCAAGACCTGAGGGGCCCCCGCGGCCCTCAGCCCCCCCGCCCCTCCCTTGCCGTGCCTTCGGGCTACGGTCGGGGCGCGCGCTTCGGTCGTTTCCGGGGCCGCCCGCTCGAGGCGCTTCCGCGCCTCTCCCCCTGGGCCGACCCCTCCCGCGCGCTCCGCCCGGTCTCGCAGAGCTCGACGATGGGGCAACGGGAGCACTGGGGGCCGATGGGCCGGCAGACGTTCTGCCCGTGCTGGACGAGGAGCGGGTTGACCGGGACCCAGAGGTCCATCGGGATGACCCGCATGAGCGCCTCCTCGGTCTCCTCCGGCGTCCGCGTCCTCACCGCGCCCAGCCGGTTCGCGATCCGGTGCACGTGGGTGTCCACCGGCACGGCGGGGATCCCGTACCCGAAGACGAGGGTGCAGTTCGCGGTCTTCCGCCCGACCATCGGCAGCGAGAGGAGCTCCTCCCTCGAGGCCGGGACCTTCCCCCCGAAGCGGTCGAGGATCTCGCGCGCGCAGTCCCGAACGCCCTTCGCCTTGGTGGCGTAGAACCCCACGGGCCGGATGAGACGGAGGACCTTCGGGACGGGCGCTCGGGCCAGCGCCTCGGGGGTCGGGAACTCCCGGAAGAGCCGCTCGGAGGCCCCGTCCGTGGTCTCGTCGCGGGTGCGCTGGGAGAGGATGGTCCCGACCAGGACCTGGAAGGGGGTCTCGGCATGCGCTCGGAGGTAGGGGACACGCCAGTCCCCTCCGTCCTTGTAGAAGTGGCGCAGCGTCGTGAGGAGCTGCTCCCACGGGACCTCGATGGGCGCGGGCCTGCGGGGCCTTGGCCCTGTCGCGGCGCTCCGCGTTCGGCGCTTCCCCGCGCTCAACCCGGGCTCCCGCGGGCCGAGTCCGACGAGCGGCGGCGGGCGACCGCCTTGGATCGCCCTGCGGGCGGGGCCCGGGGAGAGGCGGCACGCGCGGGGGAGACGGCCCGAGGGGTCTTCCGGCTCGGAGCCGTCCGCGGCTCCTCCCAGAGGGAACGACCCACGGGGTCGGAGAGGTCAGGGCCCTCCGGCGGGATGCCGCGCATGTCGGAGAGGACCGCTCCGGCGAGGTACACGCCCCCGACCGCGAGGAGGAGCCCGCGGTCCCCCACCGTCGCCCTCGCCATCGAGAGCGCATCCCGGGCGTTCGGGGCCACGATGACCTTCGAGAACGCGGCCCGCGCGGCGATGTTCAGGTCCTTGATCGGAAGGGCCCGCTCGGCGGAGAGCGGGAAGACCACCGCCTGGTGCGCCAGGACCGAGAGCTCGGCCAGCATCTCCCGGACGTGCTTGTCCGCGAGACAGGAGAAGAGGACCGTGCTCTCCTCAGGCAGGACCTGGGGATGCAGGGCGCGCAGGGCGGCCACCACCTCGCTCGTGCTCTCCGGGGTGTGGGCCGCGTCGACGTAGGTCGGGGGGCGCGCGCCCACGCGCTCGAGCCGGCCCGGCCAACGGGTACGGGCGAGCCCGCGGCGGACGGCCTCGGGGGGGACGGAGAGGCCCGTCCCGCGGGAGAAGAGCTGCAGGGCCGCGACGGCGAGCGCGGCGTTCCGGGCCTGGAAGGCGCCCAGGAGCGGCAGCCGGAGGTCTTCGAACCGGCCTGCCGGGGTCTCGATGCTCACGAGCTGCCCCCGGTCGTCGCCCGCGCCGCTCGCCAGGAGCCGGACCTCCCGTCCGAGCTCCCAGAGGGGCACGCCCTGGCGGAACGCCTGGTGGCGCAGCTCCTCGAGCCCCGGGCCCTGGGTGGCGCCGGTCACGCCCCACGCCTTCGGATGGAAGATCCCCGACTTTTCCCGCGCCACGTCCTGCAGGGTGGGGCCGAGGAGCTCCGTGTGCTCCAGCTCGAGGGTCGTGACCACCGCGACGGGAGCCTGCAGCACGTTCGTGGAGTCGAGCCGCCCTCCGAGCCCCACCTCGATCGCGGCCACTTCCACCCCCCGGCGGTGGAACAGGTCGAACGCCCAAGCGGTGGTGACCTCGAAGAAGGTGGGGTCGCGGTCGAGCAGCCCCTTGCGTCGCACCTTCGCGACCGCGTCGCGCACCCGCCGGAGCCCCACGACCAGGTCCTCGGGGGTGGCCATCTCCCCATCGACCCGCGCGCGCTCCCGGAAGGAGAGCAGGTGGGGGGAGGTGTAGAGCCCCGTGCGGTAGCCGGCCTCCTGGAGGACCGCGGCGCACATGGCCGCCGTCGAGCCCTTCCCCTTGCTCCCCGTGATGTGGATGGCCCGGAAGGAGCGGTGGGGGTCCCCCAGAGCCTTCAGCACCGCCGCCGTGGTCTCCGGCCCGGGCCGCGTTCCGAGGCGTTTCAGTCCCCAGAGGTACGAGAGGGCCTCCTGGAACTCCTTCACGGGGGGGCTCGACCTCGACGGTCCTTTGAGGCTTGCCGGAGGCTCAGCCGGTGGGGGGAGGGGCCGGAGGACCGCCTCCGGGACCGTACGGGCCGCTCGCGGGCGGGCCGCCCCAGTTGACCGCCGTCGGGGGAGCACCGTAGCCGGGGTAGGGGGTCATCTCGGCGGGGGGAGGGGAGCGCTTCGACCGGCGACGGAGCAGCAGGGCCGCGGCGACGGCCGCGACGATCACCACGGCGACGATCCCGAGGACCACGAGCGACAGGCCCTGGGACCCCTGTTGCTGGACCATCAAGGTGGCCGTCACGTCCACCGGGAACGGAGGGGCGCTCGTGGCGATCGACCCGGCCGAGTCGGTCACGGTGACCGTGACCTCGCAGGTGCACGTCGAGGTGTAGACGTGGGTCGTGGTGTTCGCCGAGGAGGTCGAGGCGGTCTGCCCGTCCCCGAAGGACCAGAAGTAGCTGTAGCTCCCGGTGCCCCCGGTCGCCTCCGCCCACAGGCTCGCGGGCGAACCGACATGGACGCTCCCGGTCCCGCCCATCGTCACGACCAGCGGGGCGACGGAGGCGACCTTCACGCTGAGCGTCGTGGCCACGGAGGAGACTCCCGCGCTGTCCGTCGCCACCACCGTCACCGGGAACGTGCCGACGCTGGCGTAGCTGTGCGAGGGGTACTGCAGGGTGGAGGTCGCCCCATCCCCGAAGGTCCAGGCGAAGGTGTAGGGCGCCACTCCCCCAGAGCCGTTCACCGCGAAGTGCCCGGGGGCTCCCACCGTGAGGACGGTCGGCCCCGTGGCGGTGGCGGTCACCGTGTACGGGTTCACGGTGATCGTGAGCGACGTGCCGGTGGCGACCGTCCCCTTCGAGTCGGTCACCGTGAGGGTGGCCGTGTAGGTGCCGACCGTCGCGTAGACGTGCGAGGGGTTCTGCAGGAGCGACGCGGCGGACCCGTCGCCGAAGTTCCAGCTCCAGGTGTACGGGGCGACCCCACCGTACCCCGTCCCGTTGAAGGTCACCGCGAGCGGGGCGGTCCCGGCCTGGGGTAGCGCGGAGGCGTTGACCAGGAGCGGAGCGGGCGTGACGGTCACGTTGAGGTAGGCGTAGGCCGTCACCGGCTGCTGGTCCGTGACCGCGACGACCACCGGGAAGGTCCCGGTCGTAAGGTAGGTGTGCGTGGGGGACTGGACGGTGGAGGTGCCCCCGTCGCCGAACTTCCACGCCCATGCGTAGGTGCCGTATCCTCCGGTCGCGCCGCCGGTGAAGGCCACCGCGAGGGGCACGGGTCCCGTGCCGGCGGAGGCGGTGGCGGTCGCGACGAGGAGCGGATAGTTCAGCACCGTGATGTTCGTGTAGGCGTAGGCGAGGTTCGACAGGCTGTCGGATATCCGCAGGACCACCGGGTACGTCCCCGAGGCGTTGTAGATGTGGCTGGGGTCCTGCGCCTGCGACCCTGGAGCGCCGTCGCCGAAGCTCCAGAGGAAGGTGTAGGCGGGAGTGCCGCCGGTGTGGGCCGAAGTGAAGCTCACCGTGAGGGGTTTCTGCCCCGTGGTCGGGGTCGCGACCAGGCTCGCGGTGAGGGGCGGCGAGGCGACCGTGATGTTCCAGGGCGTGGCCCCGACGGTCGTCGCGGCGCTGTCCGAGACGGTGAGGTTCGCCTGGAACGTGCCCGGGCGGGTGTACACGTGGGACGGGTAGGCCAGCACCGACGGGGTCGAGCCGTCGCCGAAGGTCCACGTGTAGGTGTACGGGCCCGTTCCACCGCTCACGGTGGAGGTGAAGTTCACGTGCAGCCAGGCGGTCCCGCTGGAGGCCGAAGGGACGAAGGAGGCCGACAGGGCCCCGGGGGCCCCTCGGGTCACCGTGACGCAGGGCGCCTTGGCCCAGCCCCCGTCGGTCGTCGCGGCGCTGTCCAGGACCTCGACCGTCGCGCAGTAGGTCCCGGTGGCGTAGTAGGTGTGGATCCCCGTGGCGGTCTCGTTGTACCCGTAGCTGCCGTCGCCCCACTGGTAGGTGTACAGGTAGGGTCTCGTCCCTCCGCTCACCGTCGTGGTGTACGCGACGGGGCTCCCGAGGGTGACCGACGTGCTCGTGACGGCGAGCGTGGGCGTCAGCACGGTCCCTCCGATCTCCACCTGCTGGGGGAAGGACTGGGTCCAGTTCCCGTGGGCGTCCCAGACCTCGACGACCGGGAAGAACGTCCCGGTCCCGGTGTAGGTGTAGTTGAGCACCGACTTCGTGCTCCACTGCCCGGCGTAGAGGGTGGGGACGTAGTCGTATCGGTACGGCGCGGTCCCGCCGACGACGGTGGTCGTGAACCGTTCCGTCGCGGTGTTGCCGGGGGAAACGGCGAGGCTCGCGGAGAACGTGCCCGGCTGCGGAGGCTGGCTCTGGTTCCGGAACAGGTCCGGGATGAGGTTGGCGATGTTGGGGCTGCCCATCCCGGAGTCCTCGTCCCAGGCGCGCCCCGCGGCGTAGCCGTTGTTCCCGACCAGGATGTCGTGGAAGTCCTTGGTGTAGTGGGAGGAGCGGAGGATCGAGTAGAGGGAGGGCCCCAGGAGCCCGAGCCCCGTGCCGCCGTGCGCTTCGTCCGCGACGGCGGTGAGCCCGGCCCAGATCGGGGTCGCCTCGCTCGTCCCGTCGGAGGAGGAGGCCGCGACGTCCGGGGTCATCCGTTGGGTGCTCCCGGTGGGGATCCCCGGACCGTACTGCCAGAAGGGCCTGCCCCAGAGGGCGGGTCCGCCCCCGCCGTCGTCCCCGGCGTTCCCTCCGCAGTTCTTCCCGTTCCCGTTCGAGCCGACCTCTCCCCCGTAGGTGGTCCCGGTATTGTTGAAGGCCGTCCCGCCGATGTCGGTCACGTACGGGTCGCTGGCGGGATAGTCGGTGGTCAGGATGCCCGTCCCGTCGTACGCCCCGCAGTCCCCCGAGGCCGCGAACGGGCTGATGCCCTCCGCGACGGCCTCCGCGAAGACGGGGTGGAGGAACTCGTAGGAGCCGTCCCAGGAGGCATTGCAGGAGTAGAACGCGAGGCAGGGCGGGGGGAAGGCCGCCATCGTGCCGGAGTCGGGCTCGCCCCAGGACATCGAGATGGTCTGGGTCACGTTGTGGGCGACCAGGAAGTCCACGGACTCGTAGACCGCGAGGGAGCTGTCCGAGGCGAAGGTGAGGTCGATCGTGGCCCCGGGGGCCATGGTGTCGACGACCTCGATGTCGAGCTGGGTCTCCCCGCCCCATCCGCTCGTGGTGGTGTTGTTGAGGTTGGCGGTGGTGCGCTCCGGGTAGAGGAAGTTGATCTTGGGGGTCGGAAGGCCGCATCCGGAGGCGAAGCCCGTGATGTCGCTCTGAGCCTGGGCCTGGGTGAAGCCGCTGTCGTAGGCGTCCACGATCCCCACCGTGACCCCTGCGCCGTTGTCCGTGGCGAGCACGGGGGTCTCGTTGTACTGGCCCTCGAGCTGGGAGACGGTGTTCCCGCCGGGGAGGGAGCTGCAGGCGGCCGGGACCCCGGGGGGCGAAGGGGCGCGCAGGATGGGCGGGGCGGTGTCGAGCGGTTGGATCCCCATGTGGTTGGTGAACCCGGTGAGCCCCGAGATGCCCAGCCCGCGCGGGACGACGACGCTCGAGGCGGGGCCGTAGGCCTCCGACCCGTCGGCGAGACGGTACCGGTCGAAATGGGTGTGGAACGCGGCCCCGACGGAGGTCGACGGGCCGGAGATGGAGAACATCATGCGGTCGGCGCTGGGCGTCGCCTGGAGCCCGTAGGACGCGTAGTACTGCTGGAGAGCCGAGACCTGGGCCGGGGTGGGGGAGAAGAGCGCTCGGTACTCGCTCGGGGTGAGGAAGTGGTGGTAGGAGGGAGAGCCCGGCGTGTAGAGGGTCTGGATGAGCTGGTCGAGGGCGCCCGGGTCCTGCGGGGGCAACGAGACCCCCACGGTGACGGGGGTGGTGCCGGGCAGAACTCCCTGGTCGACCGAGCCGGGGAACGACTGCACGAAGGAGGGAAGCATCGCCTCCACGGCCCCCTGCAGCGGCTCCTCGACAGGCGCGAGGAAGTTCGGAGATCCCGGGAAGACGACGGGGAGTGCCGCCAGGACGACGAGGCACACGGTGAAGCCGGTCAGGGCCGAGCGGAGGGTGCGCATCGTCCCGTCCGACCGACGCGTGCTATTTTAGCGCATGGTCGGGCGGCGCGGCCCCGTCCCCCGGAGCGTAGGGGGGCGCGATACGCGGAGGGGGGCGCGGGAAAGCGTGCGAGAGGCGCGGGTCAGTACATCGCGCGCTCGCGGTACGGTCCGAAGACCTCCTGCAGCGCGACGACGATCTCCCCGAGCGTCGCCTTGGCCTTCACCGCCTCCAGGATGGGGGGCATGGTGTTGCCGGTCTCGGTAGCGGCGACCTTCTTCAGACGGTCGAGCGAGGCCTCCCACTTCTTCTTGTCGCGCGAGGCGCGCAACCGCGCCAGCCGCCGGGACTGCGCCTCACGCGCCTCCTCGGTGATGCGGAGCGGGGGCACCGAGACGGAGCCCTCGACCTTGTAGGCGTTCACGCCCACGATCTTCCGCTCGCCCTGCTCCACCTGGCGCTGGAACTTGAAGGACGCCTCCTGGATCTCGCGCTGGAAGAACCCGCGCTCGATCCCCGCCACGACGCCGCCCATCGCGTCCACCTGGTCGAAGTAGCGGTTCGCTTCCTCCTCCATGCGGTCCGTGAGCCACTCGACGTAGTACGAACCTCCGAACGGGTCCACCCAGTCGGTGACCCCGCTCTCCTCCGCGATGATCTGCTGCGTCCGGAGCGCGATGCGGACCGCGTCCTCCGTGGGGAGCTGCAGGGCCTCGTCGTAGGAGTTCGTGTGCAGCGACTGCGTCCCGCCCAGGACCCCGGCGAGCGCCTGGAGGGCCGTCCGGACGATGTTCAGCTCCGGTTGCTGCGCGGTGCAGGAGCAGCCGGCGGTCTGGGTGTGGAAGCGCATCCACCAGGAGCGCTCCTTCTTCGCCCCGTACCGCCCGCGCATCCGTTCGGCCCAGATGCGGCGCGCCGCCCGGAACTTCGCGATCTCCTCGAAGAAGTCGGTGTGGGAGTTGAAGAAGAAGGAGATGCGGGGAGCGAACTCGTCGATGTCGAGCCCGCGCTTCACGGCCTCCTCGACGTAGGCGAAGCCGTCGGCCAGCGTGAACGCGAGCTCCTGGACCGCGGTCGAACCCGCCTCCCGGATGTGGTAGCCCGAGACCGAGATCGGGTTCCAGCGCGGCATGTTCTCGGTCGCGAACTCCACCGTGTCCGTGACGAGGCGGAGGGCCGGGCGCGGGGGGAAGAGGAACTCCTTCTGCGCGATGTACTCCTTCAGGATGTCGTTCTGCGTCGTGCCGCCCAGGGCGCCCATCGGCGTCCCGTGGGACTCCGCCGTCGCGATGTACATCGCCCAGAGGATCGACGCGGGGGCGTTGATGGTCATCGAGGTCGTGACCTGCTCGAGCGGGATGCCCTTCAGCAGGCGGACCATGTCCTCGAGCGAGGAGACGTTCACCCCGCACTTCCCCACCTCCCCCAGGGCCTCCTTGTGGTCGGCGTCGAGGCCGTAGAGCGTGGGGTCGTCGAACGCGATGGAGAGCCCGCTCTCGCCGTGCTTCAGCAGGTAGTGGAAGCGGCGGTTCGTGTCCTCCGGGGTGCCGAACCCCGCGAACATCCGCATGGACCAGACGCGGCCCTTGTACATCGTGGAGTGTACCCCGCGAAGGTACGGGTACTGCCCGGGGAACCCGATCCGCTCGAACGGGCGGCGGGAGTTGACCGGGGTGTAGAGCCGCTCGATCGGCACCCAGGAGAGGTTCTCGAAGCGGTCGCGCCGCTCCGGGCCCTTCTGGAGGGCCGGGCGCAGCGTCTCCTCCTCCCAGGTCCGCTCCGCCTGCGCGAGCGGGGCGAGCTCAGGAGGGACCTTAGCGGTGCCCTCCGCGGGGGGCGTCGTCGGAACCGAGGCCTTCGTCCCCGCCATCGGGAGAGGGACCGTCCCGAGGGCAAAAAAAGGTGGCGTCAGGGGGTCGTCGGACCCCTCGGAGCCTCAGCGCGTCCAGCGGGCCCCGTCGATGACCCAGGTCGAGGCGCTCCCGCGGGTCTCCACGTGGCTCGACAGGACCGAGATCCTCCCGCGGAAGAACGGGGCCCCGATGACGAACGTCTCGTACTCCCCTCCCTCTCCAGCGAGGTTGAACTCCCGGATCGACCTCGCGCGCTCCCGGAGGGTCCCCAAGACCTGCTCGTCCAGTCTCTGGCCCAGGAGCTCCGGGCCGAGCGCCTCCGTCGCCACGTGGGCGATGCGGATGTCGAGACCGCTCGAGATCTCCTCCTCCACGACCCGGGCGGGGTCCACCCTCCAGAGCGGAGCGAACACGGAGAGCCCGAGGTCGTGGGCGACGCGGTGGAGCCGCGCCCACTGGTAGGAGGACCCGACGGCCCCCGCGCAGACCCCCTTGAGCCCGGCCCTCTTCACCGGTTCGAGGGCGATCTCGAGCGCCTCGAGCTCGGCCTCCTCGCCCTTCCCATCGACCGGCACCCTTCGGAGCCGCTTCTTCCAGGCCTGCGCGAGGAGCGGCACCCACCGGAGGTTCGGGGTGTGGAACATCCAGGCGTCCGGCTCCGAGGGCTCGAGCGTGATGAGCTCCTCGACGGTCCAGCCCCAGTTCTCCAGGAGGGACGCGGCGTGGAGGGAGTCCTTGCCTCCGGAGAGAAGGGCCGCGACCTTCACGCCCGACCCCTTGGCCTCGAGCGCCGGCGGGCCCGCTTCTCGCCTGACCCCAGCCCGCCCCGCCACCGGTCGTAGAGCCCCTTGAGGTCGACGGAGGCGAACACCCGCTCTCCCCGGCGGAAGACCCCCCTGCCCTGGGTGACGCTCCCCAGCCGGAGCCAGGGCATCCCGGTCAGGCCCCGCTCGAAGGCCTCCTGGTCCTCCGGTCGGACCTCGACCACGAAACGTGAACCTCCCTCGGCGATGAGCATTTGCCACGCCTCGATGCCCTGCTCCAGCGCGAGGTCGACATCGAATCCCAGCGCCCCCCCGAACGCCATCTCCGGCAGAGCGACGGCGAGCCCTCCCTCGGAGATGTCGTGGCAGGAGCGAAGCTGGCCGCGGGCCCCGAGCGAGAGGAGCCGCTCGCCGATCTCCCGCGTGAGGGAGCCCTGGTAGGGGGACGTGCGCGTGGCGTGGCCCCCGAAGACCCGGACGTAGAGGGAGCCCCCGAGGCCCGGGTCGGTCGGCCCCACCAGGTAGAGCGAGTTCCCGGCCTCCTTCAGGTCGGAGCTCACGCGACGCCGTACGTCGGGCACGATCCCCGTGGCCATGACCACGGGCGTGGGCGGGATCGCCGCCCCGAGTCCTCCGTTGTAGAAGCTGACGTTACCGGACGGGACGGCCATGCCGAGGTCCCGGGCCGCTTCGGCCAGGCCGGCGACGACGGCGTTGAAGTCGCCCAGGACCCGAGGGTCTTCCGGGTTGCCGAAGTTGAGGCAGTTGGTGAGGGCGATCGGCGTGCGCCGACCGCGTAGAGGTTCCGGGCCGCTTCCTCCACCACCGCTTGGCCCCCGCGCCGGGGGTCCGTCGCGCAGAGGAAGGGCTGGCTCCCGACGGCGACCGCGAGCCCCAGGTACCCGGGAGGGTCGACCTGGAGGACCGCCGCGTCGGCGTGGGAGGGCGTGGAGAGCGTGCCCACGAGCGGCTTGCCCACGGTGCGTCCCTGCACCTCGTGGTCGTAGACCCGGATGACCGGTTCACGGCTGACCATGTCCGGGTGCAGGAGGAGCCGCTCGACCACTTCGGTGCCGTCGCGGCCGAAGGGGGGAGAGGGCTCGTGGCGGGGCGGAGGCGGGGCGGCCAGCGAGCGAGAGGCCGGCGGAGGGTCGACGCGGAAGGCGAGTTCCAGGTCCGCCACGAGCTCCCCGTGGAAGTAGAGCCTCTCCCGTTCGCCCCGGACGGAGCGACCAACGACGGTCGCGGGAACGTCGTGCTTCGCGAAGATGGCCAGGAGCTCCTTCACGTTGGAGCTCTCCACCGCCATGAGCATCCGCTCCTGGCTCTCCGAGATCCAGATCTCCCAGGGCGACATCCCGGTCTCTCGCAGCGGCACGCGGTCCAGGTGGACCTCGGAGCCCAGCCCTCCCGCGTGGGCGAGCTCTCCCGAAGCGCTCGCGAGGCCTCCCCCGCCCAGGTCCTTCATCCCGGCGACCAGGCCCGCTTCCACCGCCTCGAGGACGGCGTGGACGAGCGGCTCCTTCATGATCGCGTTCCCGAGCTGGACCGCGCCGCGGTCCTCCTTCTCGCTCTTCGAGGAGAGCTCCCGGGAGGCGAAGGCCACTCCCCCGAGGCCGTCCTTCCCGGTGAGTCCCCCCGCGAGGACGAGCTCCTGGCCGGCGGCGGTGGCCCGGTTCGGGCGCAGGTTCCGGCGGGGAAGCACCCCGACGCACCCCACGTTCACGAGCGGGTTCACCGTGTAGGCCGGGTCGAAGGTGATCGACCCCGCGACGGTGGGCACCCCCACGCGGTTGCCGTAGTCGCGGATGCCCGCGATGACGTTCGCGAAGAGGTACTGGGGATGCTTGACCCCCCCGGGGAGCCGGGAGAGCGGAAGGTCCAGGGGCCCGAAGAAGAGCGGGTCCGCGAGCGCGACGGGCTTCGCTCCCATCGCGAGCACGTCACGGAGGATGCCCCCGATCCCGGTGGCGGCCCCTCCGTAGGGCTCGACCGCGCTCGGGTGGTTGTGCGACTCGATCCTCAGGGCGTAGGCGAGCTCGTCGTTGAGCACCATCACGCCGGCGTCGCCGCGGGCGAGCACCCGCGGGTCGGGGGGCAACGAACCGAAGTGCTTCACCAGGAACGGTCGGGAGGACTTGTACGAGCAGTGCTCGCTCCACGACTGGGCGAGGCCCGCGAGCTCGACCTGCGTCGGGTCGCGCCCCTCCTTCTGGAAGTACTCCTGGAGTCGGGAGAGCTCCGAGGGGGAGAACCCGAGGGAGAGGGACTTGCTCGTGCGCAGGAGCTCCTGGGCGGAAGCGCCGCGGAAATGTACGAAGGGGCCGACGAGCGGGCCGGGCGTGGCCCGTCCCCGGCCTCGCGATCTGCTCTCAACGACCGGTCGCGCCGCCCGCATGGATCTCGACCCGATGGATGACGGGGTTCGCCAGGAGGCGTTCCACCGCGACCTCGGCCCGGTGCCTCGCCTCGGTGGCGTCCACGTTGGAGAACTCTAGAGTGTAGGACCGTGCAACCCCGACCCGCTGGAGTCCCTTCAAGCCCAGGAGGTCCAGGGCCTTCTTGACGGCCTCCGCCTCGGCGTCCATGACCCCGGGCTTGAGCTCGACGCGCACCTCGACGCGGCGGATCTTCCTCGGCGCCGCCTTCGGGGCCGCCCTCGCCACCTGCTTCCGCCTCCGAGGTGGCTCGGCACTGCCGGAATGTTTATAAGTGCGAGGCAGAGAAATGCGCGAAAGGCTTAATTGGATGTTTTTGTCCCCACCTCGCCTTCGGGAGGTCTCTCGTCAGTGGAGGAACTCATTCTCTCCGTGGAGTTTCTGCGGTCCAAGCAGAAGGTCGTCGCCCGGGTGGCCAGCGAGGCGGGAGGGGTCCGGGAGTACAGCGGACCTTCCCCCGGCGAGGTCATCGATTTGGTGGTTGACGATCTCCGCGAAGAGTTCGAGTCCGCTCCACCGAGCTAGGTCGTCCGAAGGATGTCGCGGGCCCGGAGTACGGGAGGCATGCCGAAGTCAGGCGGGGGGAACCCGCCCGTAAGCGCTGCGGTCGAGGGAGCCTTCACGAAAGTTTGGGGCGAGGACTCGGTCGTCGCCCTGGTCGCCTTGAAGGTCGAGACCAGCGAGGCCGACCACGTCGCGAGCGAAGCTTCGAAGTTCCCCGAGGTGGAGGACGTCTTCCTCGTGACCGGCGACACCGACATCATGCTGAAGGTCCGCTTCGTCAACTACCACGAGCTCAAGGAGTTCGTGATCCGCCGGCTCCCCGACGTGAAGGGGATCCGCGAGTCGAAGACGCTCCTCGTGGTCACCGCCTACAAGGAAGCCGGAGAGCGCAAGGGGCAACCATGAGCGTCTCCTCCTCCTCCTCCTCTTCCGCCTCGTCCTCGTCTCCCAGCTCTCCGAACGCGGGCTCTCCCCGGCCGGGCTCCACCGCGGGCACGCCGAAGGTCCCCGCGAGCGCGGTCGCGACGAGCCCCGCCACCCCGGCGTTCCCCGCGAACCCCGCCCTGGAGAAGGTGCTGGTCATGCTCGGTCAGATGGCCGAGGACGGCTCCCTCCCCCGGAACATCCGGCGCGGCGCCCAGGGCGCACGCGAGGCCATCACGAAGGGGAGCTCCGCCATCGATGTCCGCGTCGCGGGGGCCGTCAGCCTCCTCGACGATCTCGCCAACGACTCGAACCTCCCGGTGCATGGACGAACGGCGATCTGGGCCTTGATCAGCCAACTGGAGAGCCTCCAGTGAGCCCCAAGCCATCGGGAAGAGTTATGCCCCGGGCGCTGCTGCCCGCTCTTCGGGCTGAAGGTGGGCCCGTAGCTCAGGTCGGTAGGACGGGAGTAACCTCTCCCGCCCCGATGAAGAGCACCCGGCTTTTAACCGGGTGGTCCGGGGTTCGAAAGGTCTCCAGGTCCCCACGTCCGGGGAACGAGGCCCGAAGCTCCCCGCGGGCCCGTCCCGCCCACTCTCCCACTCCCTCCCCGTCCGACTCGCCCTCGCCGCTCCTCCCGGTTCCCCCGACCCGCAGCCCGCGCCGCCACCCCAGCCACCCTGCCCTCCCGCTCCGACAAACCCCTCTCCGAGGTCCAGCATGAGCCCAAGCAAATCCAGCGCACGACCCCCGAAGCGATCGAAGGGCGCCGCCAAGGGCGCCGCCGGCGAGACGGCCCCCGAGGCGCCGAAGCTCCCTCCGGTCCAGCACGCGCTGGTCCCGACGCACGAGGTCCTCTCCGCCGAGGAGACCCAGAAGATGCTCCACAAGCTCGAGACCGCCCCCGAGCGCCTCCCGAAGATCCTCTACGATGACCCCGGCCTGCAGACCGACCCGGCCTACCGCACGGTGGCCGAGTCTGCCGAGGGGGCGCGCTCCCTCGTCGGACGGCTGGTCCGGGTCCGCCGTCCCTCTCCAACGGCGGGCGAGGCCGCCGTCTATCGCGTCGTGGTGGGTGGGGCCGCCGCGCGCGAGGATTGAGCCAAAGCACCCCAGGAGAGAGGAGATCAATGTCCATGCGCGAGATCATCGACGGGTTCTTCCGAGAGCGCTCCATCGTCAACCACCACCTGGCCAGTTTCAACGACTTCCTGCCGACCCCGGACAATCCGGATTCCCGGATGCAGCGGATCGTGGACGAGGCCCGGGTCACGGAGGACGCGACGGACCGGGGGATCATCCGGCTCGACGTCCAGAAGACGAAGAGCTCGATCTACGTCCGCGTCGGCCGCCGGCGCGACGCCCGCGGCTACGTCGACCCCAACGCCGAGCCGACGATCTTCGTCGGCAGCCCGTTCGTCAAGGAGCCCGTCGGGTCGAAGCCCACCCTCACCCCGATGGAGGCCCGTCTGAGGAACCTGACCTACATGGCCCCGATCTTCCTCGACGTGACCGTCGTGGAGAACGGCGTCGAGCGCGCGCCCGAGCACGTCCACATCGGGGACCTCCCGGTGATGGTCAAGAGCCGTCCGTGCAACCTGCACCGGGCGAACATCGAGCGCGACACCGGCTTCTCCCTGTACCCGGAAGAGTACCGCGCGAAGCTCGTCGAGTACCAGGAGGACCCGCTCGACCCTGGCGGGTACTTCATCATCGCCGGGACCGAGCGCGCGATCATCTCGCTCGAGGACCTGGCCCCTAACCGGATCTTCGCGGAGTTCAACGAGCGCTACGGCACCCCCGTGGAGAGCGCGAAGGTCTTCTCCCAGCGCGGAGGCTACCGCTCCCTCACCGTCGTCGAGAAGAAGAAGGACGGGATCCTCCAGGTCTCCGTCCCGTCGGCCAGCGGCCAGATCCCTCTGGTCGTGCTGATGAAGGCCCTCGGGATGAAGAACGACGAGGAGATCTACCAGGCGGTCCTGGGAGAGCTGCTCCCGCTGGACGAACCGTTCGTCCAGACGATGAAGCACCTCCTCAACGTCAACCTCGAGGAGTGCACGTCCAAGAAGACCTACCCCCCCGAGGGGATCATGACGGTCGAGGACGCGCTCCTCTTCCTCGAGAAGAAGTTCGCGACCGGGCAGGCCAAGGAGTACCGTCAGAGGAAGGTGGACGCGATCCTCGACCGGGCGCTCCTCCCGCACCTGGGCGACACCCGCACGGACCGGCTGAAGAAGGCCCTCTACCTCGGACGCATCGCCCGTACCGTCCTGGAACTGTACCTCAAGCAGCGCGGCGAGGACGACAAGGACCACTACGCGAACAAGCGCCTGAAGCTCGCCGGGGACCTCATGGAGGACCTCTTCCGGGTGGCGTTCACGCTGCTCCTGAAGGACCTCAAGTACCAGCTCGAGCGCTCCTTCGCCCGGAAGAAGGACCTGCGCATCGCCTCGGCGATCCGGCCCGACCTCCTGACGCAGCGCCTCATCCACGCCCTCGCGACGGGCAACTGGGTGGGCGGCCGCGCCGGGGTCTCCCAGCTGCTGGACCGGACGAGCCACATGTCCACCATCTCGCACCTTCGACGGGTCACGAGCCCGCTCACGCGGAGCCAGCCCCACTTCGAGGCGCGCGACCTGCACCCGACGCAGTTCTCCCGGCTGTGCCCGAACGAGACGCCCGAAGGCCAGAACTGCGGTCTCGTGAAGAACTACGCGCTCGCCGTCGACGTCTCGGAGGGGTGCGACGAGGACGAGGTCACCCTCATCCTGCGCGACCTCAACACCCGCGAGATCGGTCCCGAGGTCTTCACCGAGGGGACCCCCGCGCGCGGCCGACGCGCCGCCCGGGTCTTCGTCAACGGGAACCTGGTGGGTCTCCACTCGAACCCTGAGGAGCTCGTCCGGGAGATCCGAGAGCGCCGCCGGGGCGGGACGCTCTCGCCGACGCTCGGCGACCGCGCCTACGAGATCAACGTCCGCTACGACTCGGAGATGAACGAGGTCATCGTCAACTCCGACAGCGGCCGTCTCCGACGCCCCCTCCTGGTCGTGCGGAACGGGGTCACCCGGCTCGCCCGGCAGGACCTGGACGACCTCGCCCGCGGCTCGCTCTCCTTCACCGACCTCATCCGGGGCGGGAAGGTGGAATGGCTCGACGCCGAGGAGGAAGAGGACACGCTCATCGCGGTCGAGCCCTACCAGCTCACCGAGCGCTGCCCCCACTGCGAGCGCGCCCTCTCCCGCGGCGACATCAAGTGGCTCAACATCGGGGAGAAGGCGACCGAGGCGAAGCTCCTCTGCAACCGCTGCCAGAAGGAGTTCCCCACCGAGCTCAAGCTCACGAAGGACCACACCCACCTGGAGATCGACGCGAACCTGATGCTCGGGGTCTGCACGGGGCTCATCCCGTACGCCGAGCACAACTCCACGCCCCGCAACACGATGGGCGCGGGACAGGCGAAGCAGTCGCTCGGGGTCGAGTCGGTCAACTACCGCCGCCGTCCGGACACCCGCGGGCACATCCTCCACTATCCGGAGGCGCCGCTCCTGCGGACCCAGACGATGCGCTACGTCCACTTCACGGAGCGCCCCGCCGGGCAGAACTTCGTCGTGGCCGTCCTCTCCTACGAGGGGTACAACATGCAGGACGCCCTCGTGCTCAACCGGAGCGCGGTGGACCGCGGCCTCGGCCGCTCCTCCTTCTTCCGGACGTACCGGAGCGAGGAGCGCAAGTACCCCGGAGGCCAGGAGGACCGCTTCGAGATCCCCCGGCCGGACGTCGCCGGCGCCCGCGTCGACACGGCGTACCGCAGCCTGGGCGAGGATGGGCTCATCTTCCCCGAGCTCCAGGTGTCCGAGGGCGACGTGCTCATCGGCAAGACCTCCCCTCCCCGGTTCCTGGAGGAGAAGACCGACCTGCTCACCCCGCAGAAGCGGCGAGAGACCTCCGTCACGGTCCGCGCAGGCGAGGCCGGCTGGGTCGACTCCGTCGTCCTGACCGAGGGGGAGAACATTTCCAAGCTCGTCAAGGTCAAGGTGCGCAACGAGCGCATCCCCGAGCTCGGCGACAAGTTCTCCTCGCGCCACGGGCAGAAGGGCGTAGTCGGCCTCATCGTTCCGCAGGAGGACATGCCGTTCACGAAGGACGGTGTCGTCCCGGACCTGATCATCAACCCGCACGCCATCCCTTCCCGTATGACCGTGGCCCACGTGCTCGAGATGCTCGGGGGCAAGGTCGGGGCGCTCGAGGGTCGGTACATCGACGGCACCGCCTTCAGCGGCGAGAGGGAGGAGGCGCTACGCGAGTCCCTGGTCGAGCTGGGCTACGCGCCCACCGGGCGTGAGGTCCTCTACGAGGGTCTCACGGGCCGGAAGATGGACGCCCAGATCTACATGGGGTGCATCTACTACCAGAAGCTCCACCACATGGTCGCCGGGAAGCTCCACATGCGTTCCCGTGGCCCCGTCCAGATCCTGACGCGCCAGCCCACCGAGGGGCGGAGCCGCCAGGGTGGCCTCCGGTTCGGAGAGATGGAGCGCGACACGCTCATCGGTCACGGCGTCGCGATGGTCATCAAGGACCGCCTGCTGGACGAGTCGGACGGCACCGTCCAGTACGTCTGCGGCAACCCCTCGTGCGGACACATCGCGATCCCCGACCACAAGGCGGGATCCCTGCGGTGCGCCACCTGCGGGAACACCTCGTCGATCTACCCCGTCGAGATGAGCTACTCGTTCAAGCTGCTCTTGGACGAGCTGGTGAGCCTCGGCGTGATCATGCGGCTGCAGCTCGAGGACATGAAGTGAGGGTCGGAGGTTAGGAAATGCCAGCTACAGGACTTGCCAAGCGCATCCGCGCCCTCCAGTTCGCCTTCCTCTCGCCCGACGAGATCCGCCGGATGGCGGCCGTGAAGATCATCACGGCCGACACCTACGACGACGACGGGTACCCCATCGAGATGGGGCTGATGGACCTCCACCTCGGGGTCATCGAGCCCAACCTCCGCTGCCGCACGTGCGGCGGCCGCGTGAACGAGTGCCCCGGGCACTTCGGGCTCATCGAGCTCGCGATGCCCGTCATCCACGTCGGGTACGCGAAGGAGATCAAGCGTCTGCTCCAGAGCACCTGCCGCGCCTGCGGGCGCATCATCCCGGAGGCCCTGACGGGTCGCGGGGTCTCCTTCAGCGGCATCGAGGACTCCGGCGGCGGAGGCTTCTCCCGCACCGTGAAGGAGGACATCGCCTGTCCGCACTGCCACGAGGTCCAGCAGAAGATCGTCCTGGACAAGCCGACGACCTTCCGCGAGAGCGGCCACAAGATCACCCCGAAGGAGGTCCGCGCTCGCCTGGAGCGGATCACCGACGAGGACTGCCGGCAGCTCGGTCTCAATCCGAAGTTCGGACGGCCCGAGTGGATGGTCCTGACGGTCCTCCCGGTGCCTCCGGTCGCCGTCCGTCCCTCGATCACCCTCGAGAGCGGGGAGCGGAGCGAGGACGACCTCACCCACAAGCTCGTGGACGTCCTGCGGATCAACCAGCGGCTTCGCGAGAACCGCGACATGGGGGCCCCCCAGCTCGTGGTCGAGGACCTCTGGGAGCTCCTGCAGTACCACGTCACCACCTACTTCGACAACCAGACCTCGGGCATCCCGCCCGCCCGCCACCGGTCCGGCCGCCCGCTGAAGACGCTCGTCCAGCGCCTGAAGGGGAAGGACGGACGGTTCCGGTCGAACCTGTCGGGCAAGCGCGTGAACTTCTCCGCGCGTACCGTGATCAGCCCGGACCCGCTCCTCTCGATCAACGAGGTGGGGATTCCCGTCGAGGTCGCCCGTGCGCTCACGGTGCCGCTCGACGTGACGCCCCAGAACATGGAGGTCGCCCAGACGCTCGTGAAGCGCGGCCCCGCGCCCCCGATGACCGACGGCGTCTACCTGCCGGGCGTCAACTACCTGGTCCGGCCGGACGGCCAGAGGATCAAGGTCATGGACAAGAACGCCGAGGCCTGCTCGGCCATGGTCACCCCCGGCTGCCGGGTCGAACGGCAGCTCATCAACGGGGACATCGTCCTGTTCAACCGGCAGCCCTCGCTGCACCGGATGAGCATGATGGCGCACTTCGTGCGGATCCTGCCCTACAAGACGTTCCGGTTCAACCTGTGCGACTGCACGCCCTACAACGCGGACTTCGATGGCGACGAGATGAACCTGCACGTGCTGCAGGGGCACGAGGCCCGGGCCGAGGCAAAGGTCATCATGCAGGTGCAGGAGCACATCCTGTCCCCCCGCTACGGCGGCCCGATCATCGGGATGATCCACGACCACATCACCGCGTCGTTCCTGCTGACGCACCACGACCCGCACTTCAACGAGGCGGAGACCTGCTACATCCTGTCGAAGAGCCATATGCCGATGCCCCCGCCCAAGGGCCACGAGAAGAACGGGCAGCCGTTCTGGACCGGCAAGCAGCTCTTCTCCCTCACCCTGCCGGAGGACCTGACGCTCGAGTTCCGCTCCTCGATCTGCAGCCACAAGAGCGGCGCGGACCCGAAGGAGCACGCCCAGGACGACTGCCTGGTCGTGGTCGACCACGGTCAGCTCCTGTCCGGGACGATCGACGCGAAGGCGATCGCCGCAGGCAAGGGGGTCATCCTGGACTCCATCGCGCGGAACAGCGGACCGACCCGTGCCCGCAAGTTCCTGGACGAGATGAGCCGGCTGTGCATCACCGCGATCTCGCTCAAGGGGCTCTCCACCGGCATCGACGACGAGGACGTCCCTCCCGACGCGCGCAGGCACATCGCGAAGGTCATGTCCGACGCCCGCGAGACGGTCGAGAAGCTGGTCGACCAGTACCACGACGGGAAGCTCGACCAGATGCCCGGACGCTCCCTGGAGGAGACGCTGGAGGTGCAGATCCGCAGCACGCTGTCGAAGGCGCGCGACCAGGCGGGAGACATCGCCGGTCGCTTCCTGGGTCTGGACAACCCCGCCGTCATTCTGGCGAAGTCCGGGGCGCGTGGCACGATGCTCAACCTGACCCAGATGACCGGCGCCGTGGGCCAGCAGTCGGTCCGAGGCGAGCGCCTGCTGCGCGGGTACTACAGCCGGACCCTCCCGCACTTCGCCCGGGGGGACCTGGGCGCAGAGTCGCGCGGGTTCGTCTCGTCCTCGTACAAGACGGGGCTCTCGCCCACCGAGTACTTCTTCCACAGCATGGGAGGGCGTGAGGGTCTCGTCGATACGGCCGTGCGGACGAGCCGGTCCGGGTACATGCAGCGCAGGCTGATCAACGCGCTGGAGGACCTGCGCGTCGAGGCCGACGGGACCGTGCGGAACACCGCCGGGACCATCATCCAGTACAAGTACGGAGAGGACGGGGTCGACCCCTCGCGCAGCGTCCAGGGGAAGGCTCTCGTCATCGAGGAAGTGCTCCGGGAAGCCCTGGGCAAGAAGTACCGCACGGAGCTCGAGCTCCGCGGCGAGGGCATCACCGGCACCACCGTCGTCGGAGAAGAGGAGCAGGACCTGCTCGCCGAAGCCCAGCAAGAGGAAGAGGTCGAGGAAGAGGAAGGCGAGGAGGGCGGCGGCTTCGAGGGCGGCGAAGGTGGCGGCGAAGGCGGAGGGGAGTGAACATCATGACGGAGTCAAAGGCCGAGAAGCTGTCCCAGGAGATCGACCGGTTCGCGCGGGGAGAGGGCGTCGCCCTCCCCACCGTGATCCTCACCGACACGAGCGAGAAGCTCGCCCAGCACCGGGGGATCGAGAGCGAGGATGTCCGCAAGGTCGCGAAGGAGCTCGTCCGGCGCTTCCGCAAGGTCGAGGTCGACGCCCACGAGTCCGTGGGGATCGTCGCGGCCCAGAGCATCGGCGAGCCAGGGACCCAGATGACCCTGCGAACGTTCCACTACGCCGGTGTCGCGGAAATGAACGTCACGCTCGGATTGCCGCGGCTCATCGAGCTCGTGGACGCCCGGCGCGTCCCGTCCACGCCGATGATGACGGTCTACTTGGACCGCGGGATCCGGGCCGAGGAGAAGAAGGTCCACGAGATCGCGCTCAAGATCGAGGTCACCAACGTCCCGGACGTGGCCGCCATCGGCACGGTCGTCGAGGAGCTCAAGGTCGTCGTGACCCCGCGCCCCGCGCTCCTGGCCGCGCGTGGCCTCGCCCGGTCCGACCTGGACCGCGTGCTGAGCGAGTCGCTCGACAAGCGCTACTGGACCGTGTCCAACGGCTCCGGTGGAGGCGAAGGGCGGACCTTCGAGATCCACCTCGCCGAGACCCCTCCCCCGAGAAGCGGGAAGGAGCCGGACGAGGAGATGCCGTTCAAGAAGCTCCTCGCGGCAGCGGAGGCGGTCCGGGGGATCCGGATCAAGGGGCTCTCCTCGATCAAGCGAGCGCTCATCAAGAAGGAAGGGGCCGAGTGGGTCATCTACACCGAAGGGTCGAACCTCGCCGGGGTCCTGGAGATCGCCGGTGTCGACCGGGCGCGGACGACCACGAACTCCGTCTTCGAGATCTACCGCGTCCTGGGCGTCGAGGCGGCGAGGACCGCGCTCATCCAGGAGGCGAACCGGACGCTCGCAGAGCAGGGGTTGACCGTGGACATCCGCCACATCATGCTGGTCTCCGACCTCATGACCAACGAGGGGGACATCCGCGCCATCGGCCGGCACGGGATCAGCGGGAAGAAGACGAGCGTGCTCGCGCGCGCCGCCTTCGAGATCACCGCGAACCACCTGCTGCGCGCCGCCATCACGGGCGAGGTGGACGAGCTCAAGGGCGTCGCCGAGAACATCATCGTCGGGCAGCCCATCGCCCTGGGGACCGGCGCGGTCGACCTCATCTACCGCCCCGCGGGAGGGAGCAGCGGCAACCACACGCGGCCGAAGGCGAAGGCGGCCCCCGGCGCCCCCGAGACCGACGAGGCTCCTAAGGCCCCAGAGCCGCCCGCGGCCCCCGTTCCCCCGGCTCCGTGAGGACCCTCAAGCCTCAAGAACCCGGGAGCTAGGAGAAGGGAGGCACGAACATGGACATCGCGCACGCTCTCAAGCTCGCCCTCAGCACGGGAAAGGTCAAGATGGGTCTCGAGGAGGCCCTCGTCACGGTGAAGCAGAAACAGGCGAAGCTCCTGGTCGTCTCCTCCACCTGCCCCGACGAGAAGCTGCTCGCCGAGAAGAAGCTCAACGGGGTCCCGGTCTACCACTACGAGGGGACCGCCTCCGAGCTGGGCGCGGCCTGCGGAAAGCCGTTCCCGATCTCCACCCTGGCGATCCTGGACGCAGGTTCCTCGGCGATCCTTTCGCTCGAGACGAACTAGGGCTCGGAGCTGCTCCCCGGGACCCGGAAGCCTCGAAGGGGTCTTCGAACGGGTACCCCCTGGCCCCCTGGTCCTGAGCCTCTTCCATGCCCGAGATCACCTTCGACACGGCCCAGTTGGGCTACATGCGGGCCTTCGAGGACCTGACGCAGGCGAAGGTGATGGATGTCCTGGAGGCCGAGGACAAGCTGGTCTACGTGATCCACCCGGAGGACCTGAAGAAGGCCGTCGGGCCCCACGGTCAGATCGTGGAGCGCCTGAAGCAGCTCTTCAAGCGGGAGATCCAGGTCGTCGTGTGGGACGAGGACCCGGCGAAGTTCGTCCGGAACCTCTTCTACCCCTTCTCCCCGCAGCGCGTGGAGTTCTCGGACAAGCCGCAGGGGCGCCACGCGACGGTGGTCGTCGATCCCAAGTTCAAGGCGCGCGCCATCGGCAAGCAAGGGAAGAACCTGAAGATCGCCCGCGCGGTGCTCATGAGGCACAGCGACGTGATCTCGGTCAACGTGGCGTGACGCGGGGCCCCCTGCCTCCCCCGCTCCCGCTCATCCGCGTCTCTGCTCCCCCGTTCCCCCGCTCCTCCCCCCCGCTCCGGCCCGCTCACGCGTTGCGCGTGGCGCTGTCGTGTCCCCCCGCCTTCCCGGTCCGATATCCGCTCGTCCCTGGCCCGGAGGCCCCCCCCCGTGCGCCCATAGTCCCTTATGCAGGCCTTGGCCTAGTGCCACAGCGAGGTCTCCCTTTGTCCCGGACCGAGCTGGCTCGCGAGGTCGCCCTCCCGTCCCGAGGGCTCGGACACGACCCCCACGCCGTGAAGCGACTCGCTCGGATGCTGCCGGTCGCGGTCGTCTGCCTGCTGCTTCTCGTGCCCGTCCTCGGATCGACCACGGGCTCGGTTCCCGGCCGCGCTCCGCCACCGGAGACGGCGACCGCTGTTCCGCGAACGCTCCACGCCCGTCCTGCCAACGAGAACACGGGGGACGGCAGGGCGGAAGGGGCCCCTCTCCCCGCCACGACCTCCTCCCTCTCCCATGGACCTCCCGCGCGGGATGCACCCAGCCCAGCGACCTCCCGAGCGTCCGGGCCCCTCGAAACCACGCTCGTCCTTTCGAACAACTCGGTCGTCGCGGGGAACTTCCTCCCCGAGAACGGCGCCGCTCCGATCGCGGCGGTCGTGGACCCTGTCGACGGGAAGATCTTCGTGGCGGGGTACTGGTCCGACAACATCCTCGTGCTCTCCCAGACGACGCACCAGCTGGAGGGCTACATCCCGGGGTTCGTGAACCCCAGTGGTCTCGCCTTCGACCCGGGCCATGACGCCCTCTTCGTCGCCTCCAGCTGGAACTCCACCACGTACCGCCTCACCTCGGTGCAGGCCTCGACCGGGCTCACCGTCGCGAGCGTCCTCGTCCCGGGCGGGTTCCAGTCACTGACCGTCGACCCCGTCCACGGCCATGTGTTCGTCACGAGCTACTCCCCGATCCCGGTCTACCAGGTGATCGAGTACACCTCTCCGGGGCTCGTGCTCAGCGGAGTGTACGGACTGTCGGGCAGCCCCTCGCTCCTTGTGATGGGGCCGGGCGATCAGGAGCTGTACGTGGTCCACAGCCAGTCGGCACTGTCCCTGATCAACGCCACGACGGGAGCCTTCGGGCCCACCTACCTTCTCTCGAACTATCCGATCGACATGGTCCTCGACCCGATGGACGACGACCTCTACGTCATCGGATGGACAAGCTCCGGACCCGAGGAGATGGTCGTGTTGTCCACGATCACCTTCGCCCAGGTCGACTCGATCATCCTACCCCAACTCGCCTGGATGATGACCGTCGATCCCAGCAGCGGGAACGTCTTTGTCGGTACGATGAACGGATCCGGGCTTGTCCCCGCGGGCAACGGGAACCTAAGCGTCTTCGCTCCGACCTCGCTCAGCCGGCTCGCCTCGGTACCGGTCGGGATAAGCCCGTGGGGGCTCGCGTACGACCCTCAGGGGTCTGTCGTCGTCACCGACGAGAGGTCGGACGGGGTGACCTTCGTCAACGCGACCACGTTCGGGGTGGAGGGGGTGACCGTGCCGGGGCCCGGCCCGTCGGCCCTCGCGGTCGACCCCAGCTCTGGCCTCGCGTACATCACGTCCGACGGGACCGACCAGGTGAATGTCCTCTCCATGTCGGGGGGCAAGATCTCCGCCAACATCACCGTGGGGGAGGACCCGCGGGGGATCTGCGTCGACCCGACAACGGACGAGATCTACGTGACGAACCAGGGGTCGGGGAACGTCTCAGTGATCGACGGGGCGACCGAGAAGGTCGTCGCAACGGTCCCCGTGGGTCCCTCTCCGTACGGGATCGCCTTCGACGCGAAGGACGACCTGGTCTGGGTGGCGGTGGCCGGCGCTGGGGAGGTCAGCGCCATCAGCGCGCTCACGAACAAGGTGGTCGAGAACGTGACCGTCGGGGACATCCCCATGGCTCTGCTCTACGATCCGGTCGATGACAGCGTCGACGTCACCGCCCCGCTATCCAATACCGTCCTCTTTCTCCGGGGCGTAGGCCATAGCTCGGTCTCCGGCTATCCCGTGTACGGGTACGCGCCGTACGCGCTCGCCCTCGATGGGGTCGGGAACCGGCTCGTCGTGGCCAACTACTATTCCGGGACCCTCTCCGTCCTCAGCGCCGTGACGGGGGCCTACGAGTCCTCCGTCCAGCTCACGCTGGGGAGCGAAGTGTCGGCGGTCGGCTACCTTCCGACGCTGGGCGAGGTGGCCGTCGCCAACGCCGAGGGGAACGACGTGACCGTCCTCTCCGGGTCCTCCCTGGCGCCGGTCGAAACGTTCCAGGTGGGCCTGCACCCTGAGGCGCTCGGCTCCGGCAACGGACGTGAGCTGTACGTGGCCAACTACGGTTCGGGCTCGATCACGACCGCGACTCTGCCCGTCGTGGGGTGGTTGAACATCTCCGTCGCTCCGGGCGGCTGGGGGTGCCGGAGCTTCCTCCTCGACGGCGCCCCGGTCTGGAACGGTTCGTCCCTCGCGCTACCGCTCGGGAACTACTCCCTTTCCGCCCCCACCGTGTGCAGCGGGGGGCGAAGCTTCCAGGGATGGGGGTCGAGCGGGCGGATCGTCATGTACGGGACCTCGGCCCTGGCCAGCATGCAGCTGTTCGGGAACGGCAACCTCACCGCTTTCTTCCAGCCATCGATCAGTCGGGTCAACATCTCGGTGGACATCTCTCCGTACTTCTGCGGCCCGGTGCTCTGGGGACTGTCGACCCAGCTCAACGGATCGTCCTTCCAGGGCTACATCGGGGCGACGTCCATCCAAGCCTACAGCTGCAGCGGCTACGTCTTCCGGGCGTGGAACAGCTCCGGGGCCATAGGCGTCTTCGCCCCGGGGCAGCCCGTCACGACCGCGGATGTCGTGGCCTCAGGGCTCAACGGCTCCCTCACAGCTTGGTACGTCTCGAACTCCACGCCTCCGTCCCTCCTGGTCTCGCTGCAGGCCTACCCTGTGAGCGGCGTGGTCCCGTTGTCGGTCGGGTTCCAGGTGCAAGTGAGCGGGGGCCAACCGCCCTACACCGTCTCCTGGACCTTCGGGGACGGTGGAACGGGCAGTGGCCAGACGACCAGCCACATCTACGTCCAGCCAGGGGTCTGGATGGCTGTCGCCGAGGTCTTCGACTCTGGAGGCAACGTCGCGGAGCAGAGGGTGAACATCTCCGTCACGGGCTCCCCCCCTCCGGTGCTGGGCATCTCGGCCTACGCCCAGCCCCGGACCCTTTCCCTAGGTCAGAGCGTGCAGTTCACCGCAGTCGTCACCGGAGCGCCTCAGCCCTACTCGCTCTCTTGGTCGTCCCTTCCTCCGGGTTGCGGGCCCTTCTACACCGTGCAGTTCGTCTGCACGCCAACGCAGCCCGGGGTGTTCGACGTGCAGGTCACCGTGACGGACACCTTCGGACAGTCGGCCTCGACCCTGGTCGAGGTGACGGTCACTTCCACCTCGAGCTCCTCCACCGGACCGCTGCTGCAGGGCCCGTGGGTCGCCGGTGGACTCCTCACCAGCCTCGTCCTCGCGATCGTGGCCTGGCTCATCCTCCTCCGAAAGGGGCGCCTCGGATCCGTCGCTGGACGCGAGAGGCGACCGCCTGGCTCGCCCCCAGGAGCCTCCCCCGGTGAAGGACAAGTGGGCCCCAGCTCGGGAACGGAAGGGACCGAGCTCCAGATCCGCACCTTCCAGTAGCTCGGAAGGGTCGGGCTCCCGACGGCCCGCACGCGCTCGGCACCGAGGAGAACTGGAGATCATTCGCGTGTCTCCCGAGGCGGAGACGTAGGGCGTGCGTGCCTCGGGGAGGAGGGGGCCCCAGAGGCGAGGCGTGGACGGTGTCGCGGGTGCTCGATGAGCCGGCGTTGATGGCATCGTTAAATACGAAGCCTGTTCTGATTCCTCTTACCGAACGAGGGGCCTTCGGGTCCAGCTCGTTCGGGGCGCCCGTACGTTGCGCCGGGGATCGGTGAACCGGCGAATCCATGAGGCGCCACAGATGGCCCGAAAGGGGCGTGGAGCCCCGAGAAACCCCCCGCAGGGATGCGGGGTGCCCTCTCGGGACCGACAGGGGAAGGCGAAATGACGCGACCGGACCGAAAGGTCCGGATGACAGTCAGAGGCTGTACAAACCCTTCCGACCGATCGTGGTCGGAAGAAACTCAATTCAGAAATCCGGTTGATCCTGCCGGCGGGTACCGCTATTGGAGTTCGCTTAAGCCATGCGAGTCGAGAGGTGCAAGACCTCGGCGTACTGCTCAGTAACACGCGGTCAATCTGCCCTCGGGTGGGGGATAACCCCGGGAAACTGGGAAAAATACCCCATAGCCGTTCCGTGATGGAAGGCTGGGACGGCGAAAGTTCAGGCGCCCGAGGATGGGACTGCGGCGTATCAGGTCGTAGGGGGTGTTACGGACCCCCTAGCCGAAGACGCGTACGGGCTTTGAGAGAAGTTGCCCGGAGATGGGTTCTGAGACATGAACCCAGGTCCTACGGGACGCAGCAGGCGCGAAACCTCCACAATGTGGGCAACCACGATGGGGGAACTCCAAGTGTATGCACTTTGTGCATTCTGTTCCCGAGCCTAAAAAGCTCGAGAAGTAAGGGCCGGGTAAGACGGGTGCCAGCCGCCGCGGTAATACCCGCGGCCCGAGTGGTACTCATTATTATTGAGTCTAAAGCGTCCGTAGCCGGCCGGGTAAATCC
>DAHVCH010000011.1 GCA_027314165.1 Thermoplasmata archaeon
CTCCCCGACCACCAGTTCGTCTGCAACCTGCTCACGCACTCGAACCAGGGGTTCTGGCAGACCTCTCCCCCACCCCCCGCGAGCCCGGATGCCTTGGCATCGGAGCGGCTGATCCGCGAGACCGTTCAGCGTGAGTTCGCCACCAGGGAGACCTCGGCCGCATCGCCCTTCCTCGTGGACCAGGAGACGCTTGGGCCCGTGGTCTACGCGGTCTCCGAGGGGACGACCCTCCGCGAGGACATCGCCGAGGAGTTGGACATCCCGAAGGGGGACGTGTTCGCCGCCTTGCGTCGGGGTGAGGACCTGGGGTACGTGACCTGGGACCCAAAGACGAAGGAGAACCGCATCACTTCGGTCGGGCAAGCGTTTGTCGACTCGTGGGGCGCCCGGCGAGTGACCGAATCGGAGGGGGAACTCCACATGGACCTGCTCGCCCGGGCGGTGGACTACATTCACGTGACGTGGGGCGTCGAAGTCGCCATCACCCCTCAGGGAGCAAATCCTCGACCCCTACCGGACGGCACGTTCGAGATGGCCGGAATCGCCTGCAACCTAGAGGTGGAGTGTTCGACTATCGAGACCAAGAAACCTCAGATCGGGAAGAATCTGCGGAAGGCGATGGACGAGGGAAGGCGATGCCTTTTCGTGGTCGCTTCCATGGATGCGGAGGACCGTCTCGTCCGCGCGGCTCAGGAGCTGTTGCCCGAAGCCAAGCTCGGGCGCGAATTCGCGGTCCTCTACCGGGCCGAGAACAGGTTCGCGGTCATGCCACGGGGGATGGCCCAAGATGGCTTCCCCTTCGTTCCGTCCCCGGAGGAGGCACCCCCTCCAGCGAACGACGAGGCCGTCGTAAGGGAGGTCCTGATCTCGCTGGCGTCTGAGGGCAAGACTCGGGTGAAGGGGAGCGAGATCATGGAGAGAGTCCCCCAGGGCGAGCTCCGTCGCTTCGCATCGTCGAGATCGGGGGAGCCATCACCCACGAAGCTCGGCATCGTGCTGGCGGCACTCAAGGTTCCGATGGAGAAGTGCTGGGATCCCGAAACGAAGCGGCCCGTCCGGATGTACAACATCGAAGGATTCGCTACGCAACAGGTCCGAGGGGATAGCGAGGTGCGCGCGACCGCATGAACCGCAGCCGGATGGCCTTGGTCATGGTTCCTGTCCCGGAAGGCGTTTCCGTCCCGGGGGAGGTTCAGGTCGTAGGGCAGCACACGATAGAGGCTATCCTGGCCCGTCCCCAGGTCCCCCGGGTGGAGCTTGTTCCGTCGCAAGCTTTCCCGAACCCGACCTCTCCCCCCTCCCCCAGCGCAGAGGCGGGCGCGCCTGCACGGATTGAGCGAACTGCCGATCTGAAACGTCTGAAGAGGGCCGTGGCGCGACTTCCGAGGAACCACCCGTTGCGGCTCTCCCTGGAAGGGGAACCGGACGCGATGCCACGCGGGGATCTGCTGATGAAGCTGAGGGAGTGGGCGAAGTTCTTCGCGTGGGAGGAGAGGTGACTACGACCTGATGGTCATTGAGCTTGTCCACGTAAGACCAGCCGCTCGCCAACCGCGCCGGAAGCTCCTTCGAGTCGATGACTTCTTGCTGGGGCGCGCTAGCCTGGGAGATCCGCTCTCTCACGAGGTCCCTCACCCTCTCCTTGTCGGAGAGGTCGACCCTCTCGATCTCCTCGTCGGAGAAGCCTGCCAGCTCGAGCATCGAGCGCGCGACCTCCTTGGGCACGTCCTCGCGGACCGGCCCGCCCGAGGTCGTGAGATAGGGCTCGCAGCGCCCGTAGGCCTCCCGCATCTCGTCTACGAAGGTCTGCGTGAGGCGCCCCTTGTTCGTGGTGTAGCGGGCATCCATCGTTCCCTTGTGCCCCATCCAGAAGACACGAAAGTCGTGGGCCACCTTCCCTTGGCTCTCGGCAAGGAGGAGCTGCGTGTCGAAGTAAGCCCTCAGAACGTACGGCCTCCAGTCGAACCCTGCGCCGCGGATGGCCTCACGGATACCATCGCCGACGTTGATCGAAGTGAGGAAGGCCTTGTGCATCTTCTGGGGGCGGACCAGGTCACTCTCCGGGGAAAGCTTTTCGCCCTCCCTCAGCCGCTCCTCGAGATACGCCTTGACGTAGCCGCAGCCTTCCTCGCTCAGGAACGAGAAGTACTTCTGCCCCGTCTTGGAGAGTTCCGCCCTCACGACGACCATCGCGGGGGATCGGCTGAACTCGACGCGGTCCCGTTTGATCTGGATTTCGGGAAGGTCCTTCAGGCGAAGGCCGTCGTTCCCCGTGTAGTTCCCGATGACACCGGGGCGGACCCCGGCGTTGGCCATGAGGATGCAGGAGACTCGGTCCCGGGAATTCGCCGCGAGGAGGATCTGGCGGAGCTCCTCCTGGCTCGGTGTTCGCTCGTCCTTGAGCGTCGGCGCGTCCCAGGCGCCCCGGACCTTCACGGGGAGGTTGACCTTGATCCCGTTGTGGAGCAGCCACGACTTGACCGCCTTGACGGTGCTGTGGATGGCGGACCCGGCCTTTCCCTCTGCCTGCTCGCGGGCGATGAAATCGAGGAGCATCGTGTGGACCTCCTTCTCCCTCATTGTCGGCATGTCGAGGATGGGAATCCCCATCCGGTCGGAGACCGCACCGAGCCTTCGGAGGTAGACGTCAGCGGTGACCTGGGAACCCTGAGCGACGTTGGTGTGCCATCGCTTCAGGTCGGGGTTCTCGAGGAGCGTGCGCCAGGGCTTGTCGCCGAAACGTCTCCGGGGCATCTTGGATGCGTATAGACGGGTCGGACTTAAACCCTTTTGGTAGTGGGCCCGGTCGGACTCGAACCGACGACCAACCGGTTATGAGCCGGACGCTCTAGCCACTAAGCTACGGGCCCTGCGAAGCCGGAGGAGGGCCCATCCATTTCAATGCGTGGTACGCTCGCGAACGGGAGCCCCCGCTCAGCGGGACCGGGCCAGGGGCTCCCGAGCCTGCGCCATCCCATCACCGACGGCTTGACGCTCCTCGGCCCGCGACGTTGGGCGGAAACCCCGGGAAACCGCCAGTTGGACCAGGTCCGCGTGGTCCTTGCCCAGCCCCTCCCACTCGGGGTAGGCCTCCAGTCGCGCGAGCTTCGGTCTCCCGTCCCGGACGGAGAAGAGGAGGGCATGCACGGCGAAGTGAGGGGTGCCTTCCAGCCGATAGAGCGTCCTCACCACGTACAGCGAGGGCTGGGAACGGATGTTCCAGATGGCCCGGGTCCCATCCGTGCGGCTCTCGGCGAGCTTCTCCCCAGTGCACTCGAGCTCATGGAACGCCGAGCCGTCGGAGGAGAACGGACCGATCGCGAGGCGGAGGGAGGTCATGGGCGGGGCGCTCGGGGAACTGCGCTTGGGTCGGTCGGAAGGGCTGGTCATGAGCTCACCCGTTCTCCCGACCGGAGCGACCAACATCAAGGCCTAGAAGGTAGTCTATATAGCCAACTATAGACGGCGGGAGGCTCCGAGGAGCTAGGGGGCTCGACCCTCCGACTCCTTGACCAGGGTGGGCCCTCGATGGGGGCTCTCCCCGGTGACCATGTAGACCACCCGCTTCCCGATGTTGACGGCGTGGTCGGCGATCCGCTCCAAGTAGCGGTTGACCAGGAGAAGGTGGGCCCCCACCTCGGGCTCGAGCGATCGCTCCTTCATGCCGAGGACGAGCGCCTGGAAGACCTCGTCGTGGAGGTCGTCCACCGAGTCGTCGAACCGGGACATGTCCTTGACCGACTCCGCGTCGCGTGTCATGAACGCGCGGATCGCCGTGTCCACCATGTGGATCGTCAGGTCTCCCATCCGCACGAGCTGGCTCATCTGCGGCGGGCTCCCGCCGTGGAACTTTCGAAGCTCCACCTCCGCCTCGGTGATGTCCCGGGCGTAGCGCCCGATCCGGTCGAGGTCCGTCGTGATCTCCAGGCAGGTGGTGATCGTCCGAAGGTCGCGTGCGACCGGGGCGTGGAGCGCGATCAGGTCCACGCAGGTCTTCTCCACGATGATCTGGAGCGCGTAGATCTCCTTGTCGAGGGTGGCGACCTCCTCGGCCTCCGCGACCTCGGCCCGCTGCATCCCGTCCATAGCCTTTCGGATCGCCAGCTCGGAGAGGTCCGCCAGCGTACGGACGTCTTCGTTCAGACGGTCGAGCCCTTGTCCCAAGGCCTTGCGGCCTCCTTCCACGCCTCTCATCCGAACCTCCCCGTGATGTAGTTCTCCGTGAGCTTCTCCTTCGGCTGCTCGAAGACCCGCTTCGTCGTGTCGAACTCAACCAGCCGACCTTGGTACATGAACGCCGTAAGGTCCGCGACCCGCGCCGCTTGCTGCATGTTGTGCGTGACGATGACGACCGTGTAGTCGCTCTTCAGCTCGAAGATGAGGTCCTCGACCCGCTGGGTCGCGGCCGGGTCCAGGCTCGACGTGGGCTCGTCCATGAGCAACACGCGCGGGCTCACGGCGAGGGCGCGGGCGATGCACAGACGCTGCTGCTGTCCGCCAGAAAGCGTGAGGGCAGGTCGGTCGAGCGCGTCCTTCACCTCGTCCCAGAGCCCCGTCCGTCGGAGGGAGGAGACCACCGCCTTCTCGACGGTGTCCTCCGACTCGCCGTCCAGCCTCAGCCCGAACGCCACGTTCTCGAAGACCGAGGTGGGGAAGACCGTCGGGCGCTGGAAGACCATCCCGATCTTTCGGCGGACGAGCACGGGATTGACCTGGGCTCCGTAGATGTCCTGCCCCAGGTAGCGGACCGTCCCCTTGACCTGCAGGTGGTGAAGCTCCACCATCCGGTTCATGGACCGAAGGAGCGTCGTCTTCCCGCAACCCGACGGCCCGATGATCGCGGTGACCTTGCCGACGGGGATGTGCAGGTTCACGTCGCTGATGAGCGGCTTGTTCCGGGCCAGGACCGATAGCCGATCGATGGCGAGGATGATCTCCCCGCGATCCTCGGAGGCTGCGGCGATGGGGGAAGTGGCTGCCCGAGGGAGGCTGGCCGAGAGGGGGGTCCCGCAGCGCACGCACTTGAGCGGGGCCTCCCCCCCGACGGCCGCGACGGGAGCCCCACACTTCGGGCACACGCGCGAGGGCGATCCGGCGCTGGACCCACGGGACACGAGGTTGTCGTTCCTTTCGTTCATTCGTAGAGCCCTGCCAGACGGCGCCGGTATCGGTCGGAGAGCAACTGGACCACGATATTGATGGCGAGCACGATCACGATGAGCAGGAACGCGGCCTGGAAGGCCAGCGCGAGGAAGGACCCGAAGGAGCGCGGGAAGTCGTAGAACGCCCAGATGCCTCCGGTCAGGAAGGAGGTCGGCTGCATCAGGCTCTGGACCGGGGTCGAGCTCCACCCCGCGGTGTAGACGAGCGGCGCGGCCTCTCCAAGTCCGAGGGCCATGGCGAAGAACATCCCGGTGAAGATGGCCGGGAACGCGATCGGGAAGGCGACCCGTCGAAGGTACTGGAGGCGGCTGGACCCCAGCGCTAGGGAGGCCTCCCGTTGGCTCGGAGGAACGTTCGACAGCGCGATGTCGGTGGTTCGGAAGATGTACGGGAGCATGAACACGCCAAGGATGATCCCGCCGGCGAGCGTCGTGAACCCCCAGTGGGTATACAGGACTAGGGCGTAGTACCCGAAGTATCCCAGGACGATCGCGGGGACGCCCGCGAGCACGTTGCCGGCCAGCCGGGCGATCCGCTTGACGGCCGGTGGGGCGAACTCCGCGGTGTAGAAGCCCGCCGAGACCCCGAGGGCGCCGGCGATGCCCGTGCCCAAGGTGATGAGGACGAGCGTCCCCCAGATCATGGCGTAGAGGCCTCCGCCCGTGCCCACCTGGTTCTCGGTGAGCGTGGCCCACGACATGGTGGGGAGGGCGTAGCTCGCGACCCACCCGATGAGGTCGAAGAGGGGGAAGAACACGGCCGCGAAGGCGAGCAGGAGCACCCAGCCGATGACCCGGTCGAAGAGGATCCGTCGCCGCATGCGTCCGGAGGTGTGGGTGAGCTCGTCCCCCAGCCCCGTCGCCACCTTCATTCTCCACCCCCCAGCGTCGTCGCGGTCGCGAGCTCGACCCGCGTGAAGCGCTGCGCCACGAGGTTCACCACCACCGCGACCACAAGGAGGACGAGAGAGAACTCGACGAGCAGGACGAAGAGGTTCGGATAGATGAGGGCGCTATCCAACTGGGAGAAGATGAAAGAGGCGACCGTCGTGGTCGAGGCGTACAAGTTCGGCGGTAGCGCGATCGAGGTGCCCCCGATCACCATGGCCACCGCGACGCTCTCGCCGAGAGCGCGACCGAAGCCGAGGAGGACGGCGCTCCACAGGCCGTTGCGCGCGACCGGAAGACGGACCCGACGGACCACCTCCCATCGCGTCGCCCCGACGGCCAACCCCGCCTCGACAAGGTCTCTCGGAACGCTTCGCAGCGCCTCGCGCATGAGCGCCGTCGTGAGCGGGATGATCATGATGGTCAGAACGAGGACCGCGAGCAGGGTTCCCCAAGGCCCGATGTCCGATGACGGGCCCCCAAAGCCAGGAAGCCATCCCAGGACGTCCCGGAGCGAGGGCTCCAGCGTGAGCCCGAAGTAGGGAGCGAGGACGACGAACCCCCAGATCCCGTAGACCACGCTCGGGATGCCCGCGAGCAGGTTCGTGACCATGGAGAGGAGCCGGCCGGGGAGAGGAGGAAGATAGACCACGGAGGAGATCGCCAACGCGAGGCTGAGCGCTGTCGCCAGGATCAGCGAGAGGGAGGCGGTGAGGAACGTCCCCACCAGGAAGACGCCGATCCCCCAGCTGGATGCGTCCGGCTCGCCAGGAACGAACCTGTACTGGAAGCCCCAGAAGGTGAGCCCGAAGTCCTTGAGCCCGCTCGCGATGAGCAGCACCGCTACGACCGCCCCGAGGATGAGCAGGGGCATCAGGGCGACCGGGCTCCCGAGCCACGCCCCCAACGTCGAGGACCGCGCTTCGTCGGTGGAGGTACGGACTTGGGAGGCCGGGGGGGGCGGGGGTTCCCCCGCCCCCGGGGGAAGTGGTTGGGTTTCGGCCGCGTTCAATCTTGGATTCCGGGTCCTGTGCGCCACCTAGTTGCTGATCGGCACCGCGTTGAGGGCCTGCATGTCGTATCCGATGACGGCCGCCGTCAGGGGCAGGAACGACACCTGGGGTGCGTAGGTCCCTCCGTAGGCCAGCGACCACTCGAGGAAGGTCAGCACGGCCTTCATGTGGGACTGGCTCGCCGGGGAGGAGGAGATCAGCAGATACTCCAGGTTCGTGTCGGGATACGGCGACGGGAAGGCCGAGGTCGCGGACGTGCCCCCCGCTCCGAGGACGAGGTTCGTCGCGCCGGGAACCCCACCGAGGATGAGGCTCACTGCGACGCTGGGCGGCTGGAGGTTCTGCAGACCGAGGTTCGCGTCCTGGCTGATGGTGTAGGGCGAGGGCAGGATGTAGTTCTGCTGGCCCGCGCCTCCCGAGCTCACGACACCGTTCACGTTCGCGTTCTGGTCACCGACCGCCGCATAAGCAAGCCCTGCCGTCGAGTTGACCTGCTTGAGGTAGCTGATGCCGATGTACGCGATCCCGTACTGGGTGCTGCCGAGCAGTGTGACCATCCCGGAGTTGCCCGTAGCCGAGGGCCCGACCGGCCAGGTGATCGTCGTGCCGTAATTCTGCGCCCAGCCTCTCCAGGACATGTAGCAGAGCGAGCTGAACATGAACGTGTCCCCGCTGCCGTCCTGCCGGTGGATGGGCACGATGGTGTTGCCGGGGAGCGACACGCCCGGGTTGGCCGCCTGGATGAGGGGGTCGTTCCACTTCGTGATCGCGCCCTGGTAGATCATCGACAGGATCGTCCCGTTGAGGTTCAGATGGGAGCTGATCCCCGGGATGTTGTAGACGATGAGCTGCGCAGAGATCGCGATCGGGAAGTTGATGAGGTTGTGCCCGGAGGCCGTGCTGGGGGTCAGGTAGGCATCCGTGCCACCCATGTCGACCGTCCCGGCTTCTGCCGAGCTGATCCCCGTGCCGCTACCGGTACTGGCGGGCGAGAGCGCGATGTTCGGGTAGACCGCGCTGAACGCCGGAGAGAGCACCTGCAGGTACGGGTAGATCAGGGATGACCCGGTCTCCGAGATGGTGGTGGTCGACCCCGAGCTGCTCCCCGAGGAGGGGGAAAGGGCGTACTTGGTGACCGCATAGCCCGTTCCAATCCCCACGAGGAGAAGCACAACACCAAGTCCGAGGGCCGCGCCCTTGGACATGGTGGAGCTCTTCCTCCGGATGGCTCCTCCGGAGAGGTTGTCGTTCGGTCCTGTCGAATGGCTGTTGGTCATACGTTCTTTCCTCCTTTCTTTGGGATCATGTTGTTCCCTGGGATCGGGCCGACCGGGCCCTGCGGATGCGGGCCCGCGCTCACGCTGGCCGGGTGGACCGACGGACGGACCACGTCGTGGAGGCCATCGTACCGGGTGTGCACCCAGCCGATGGCCGCGCGGTCGAGCGAGAGCTCCGCGATGTCCGCCACGTAGGCGGCTGAGCGATCGATGGAGTCCAGGACCTGCGCGATCCACGCGGCGGTGAGCGGCGGGACCTGCGAGGAGGTCCTTCTCGAAAGCAAGCTCTGGAGCAGCGCGATGTGGCTCTCATGCAGCGACCCCGCGATGTCCGCGATCTCGTTCGCGGCGCTGGCGTCGGGCCGCTCGACCAGCGGGATGGACCGCGCCAGCAGGTCCGTGACCTGGGCGTGGAACTCGGCCACGGGACGGAAACGGGAGGGATGGATGCCGGTCCGGGGAAGGCTCGCGGATGCCCGACCGATACGGACCGCATGGTCCGCGATCCGCTCCAGGGCCCGCGATATCGCGAGAAGGGGCAGGGCTGCGGACGCGCCACCGGGGACCATGGTCTCCGCGGGGGTGCGCAGGAACTGCGCCGCGAGCGTGCGGTGGACGCGCCACTCCAGGCGGTCGATCTCGTCGTCCTGCCCCTCCCAGTAGGAATCCTCCTCCACGCTGGTAGCGCGCGACAGGCCTTCTCCCGCGCGCTTCTGCAGGTCGAGCGCGGCCCGGGCCATCCGAACGACGACCTGAACGGGATCCGCCGGAGCAGCGTTCGAGATGTCGCGAAGGACCAGGGTCGAGTTCCCCTCGGCGACCACCTCCATGCGCCCGCTGCGACGAGCAAACTCCCGGACCGTCCTCTGGACGTCCTGGGACATCCCCCGGGGAAAGTCCAGCACCAGGTCCGTGGTCCCTGCGAGGTAAGCCGCGACGAGGCAGCGGAAGAGGTGCTCGAGGGGCTCCTCGGAGCGACCGGTGACCTGGGCTCCCCAGGTGGTATCGCGTACCCGGACGTCCTCTAGGATGAGACGACCAGGGCCGGCATCCCGAAGCCGGAGGCTCCCCCCCAGCTGAAGCCCGTTGCTCCGGACCCAGGATCGCGGGACCGCGACCACGACCTCGCCCTTGCCCGCCCGCCGAAGCAGACGGATGGACTCCCCGCTCCTCCCCGCGTCCGGGTCGGAGCTTGGTCTCGGCGGGGCCTCCGCCTGCTCGCTCATCATAGGTTCCGACAACGAGCCGCGAACCTTCTGGCGCGCATATATAGATGTAGAAAATAGACTATAGTCTACAACATAGAACCCCAGGTGCCGCTCCGGGGCGGTCTCCCACGCTTTTCACACCGATGGCAGGCGTAGATCCCCTCGCTCCCAGAAAAGCCCTGCCGGTCGGCGGGGGTTCCCGACCTCGGCGGCCCCCTCGACATTCCTCGAGAGAGCGACGGCCCTTTCCCGGACCCCCCTTCCGCGCAGCCCCGGGTCTTCCAAAACCTGGGAGACATATGTATCACACCATATGACAATGAAATTCACTATAGTGTCTACAGGTTCCCCTTATCCCCAACACCCTCGCTCCGCGGCCGATGACCGACCGCCCAGGGGTGGAGGTCGCGCCCGTCCCCACGATGCGGACGGCTGCCAAAGAGCGGCAGAAGATCCTCGCCTCGCTGGACTCCTCCCAGACCCGGGCCTTCCATCTCAGGACCATCGTGGTCGCCGGGATGGGTTTCTTCTCGGACGCCTACGACCTCTTCGTCATCTCGATGGCGTTGCCCATCCTGGGATTCCTCTACGGCACTAGCGGGTCCCTCCCGAAGCTCGAGCTCTCCGCCATCGCCGCGTCCGCCCTGTTCGGAGCGGTGGTCGGACAGGTCTTCTTCGGTATGCTGGCCGACAAGTACGGACGGAAGAAGATCTACTCGCTCACGCTCTCGATCATGGTCGTCGGAGCGGTGGGGAGCGCGTTCGCCTCCCCGTTCATGGGGCTGGACCTGGTGATGGTCCTCGTCCTCTGGAGGTTCCTGCTCGGGTTCGGCGTGGGGGGAGACTATCCCCTCTCGGCCACCATCATGAGCGAGTACAGCAACATCCGTAACCGGGGAAGGCTCATCGCGAGCGTGTTCGCGATGCAGGGCTTCGGGCTGCTCACGGGAGCGGTCGTTTCGCTGGCCGCCATCCTGGTACTGCCGGTCCACGACTTGGACCTGGTCTGGAGGATCGTCCTCGGGTTCGGAGCGGTCCCGGCCCTGGCGACCATCTACTTCCGGACCAAGATGCCGGAGACCCCGCGGTTCCAACTGGCGGTCCAGGGCGACGTGGAGGCCGCCTCAAAGACCATCACCACGCTCACAGGCAAGGCCGCGACGAGCCGGGCCATCGGGACCCCTTCGTCCCGCCACATCAAGGTCCCGCTCGGAACCTTCCTCCGAAACTACGCCCCGGTCCTCTTCGGCACCGCAGCTTCGTGGTTCCTGCTGGACATCGCGTTCTACTTCTCGAACATCTTCAATCCGACCGTCCTCACCCACATCGGGTTCGCTTCCTCCGAGCCCACGACGTTCCTCCTTGCGCACCAGGCGGTGCTCACGCTGGCCGAGGGGAACATCCTGATCGCGCTCTTCGCGACCGTGCCGGGATACTGGGCCGCGGTGGCCCTCATCGACCGCTGGGGCCGCCGAAGCCTCCAGATCATCGGGTTCGGCATCATGGCCTTCTCTTTTGCGATCCTCTCGTTCTTCTACAGCTTCCTGCTCGGGACCTCCCTCCTCCTGTTCCTCGCCGTCTACGCAACGACCTTCTTCTTCGCGAACTTCGGGCCCAACACCACGACCTTCGTGATCCCGAGCGAGGTCTATCCTACGCAGTTCCGAGGGACCGGGCACGGCATCTCGGCCGCCTCAGGCAAGATGGGGGCGGCGATCGCGACCTTCTTCCTGCCGCTGTTCCTGGTCGCGAACGGTCTGCCCCCCACCCTGCTCGTGCTCGCGGGGGTCTGCTTCCTGGGGTTCTTCATCTCCCTCGTCACCACCCCTGAGACCACCGGTCGTGCCCTCGAGGACGTCTCCCGCGAGGACGAGCTTCACCTCATGGTGGAGCGGTTCTCCGGGCATCTGGAGGGACTGGTCGACGCCGTAAAGCTCGGGGCGGGAGAGCTCAACGTGCTGCTCGCGAACCCTCCGACCGAGCTTTCCGAACGGGTCCCCCGCATCACGGCGATCGAGCAGCAGGCGGACGAGGCGGTCCATCAGATCTACATCGATCTCAACAACAAGGTCATGCGGACCCAGGTGCGCTCGGACGTGGGCGCGCTCGCGAGCCACTTGGACGACATCATGGACGGCATCGAGGCCGTGGCGGCGCGGATGAAGACCTACCACTTCGTCGACAGCGACCCGGACCTCAAGCGGTTCGGAGAGATCGTGGTGCAGTGCGTCGATGAGGTGGGGGTAGGCATTCACGCGCTCGACGGGCTTCTGGACGGGAAGACCATCGAGCTCCAGCACTCCATCGAGGAAGTCAACCGTCTCGAGAACGAGGCGGACGACCTCCTCCGAGGTCTTCTCGAGCGGCTGTTCAACGACTCGAAGTCGGCCCTGGAGGTCCTGAAGTTGAAGGACCTCTACGAGCGGCTCGAGGTCATCACCGACCGGTGCGAGGACGTGACGGACGTCTTCCAGGACCTGATGGTCCGGTACGCGGTGCTGGCCCCGTAGATTGCCGGGGCGGCCCGCGCGACCCTCGTGTGGACCTCAGGCCCTGAGGTCAGCTCCAGGCTCCCCGTGGGGGGGAGGAGGGAGAGCGCCGCCGCGCGGAGTTTCGGGTGAGCGCGTGGAGGGCGCGCACCGTTCGAACCGCGGACCTTTCGGTTAACAGCCGATCGCTCTGCCACTGAGCTACGGCGGCACCGGTCGAGCCGACCCGAAGGAGGGTATTTACCTTTCCCGCCGGGAAACCCCCGCGGCTACCACCCTCGGGGACGCCGCAGGGGGGGGCGCGTTCTTCGCCCGGAACCCCGCGGCGCGTTCCTTCAGGTGCTGGATGATGCTGTTCATCTGGTCCAGCGAGCGGTCCAGGTCCCTCCAGAACTCCTTCGCCGTCTCCGTGACGACCGCCCCTTCCGCCGAGGGTTCGATGACCCCCTGGCGTTCGAGGAGGTGGAGCGAATAGCGGACCTTGTGGATGGGCAGCTTCAGCGCCTCGGAGAGACGGATGATGCCCATGGGGTGGTTGTCCGAGAGCCTCTCAAGGATGTCGACGTTCCGTGCCAATAGCTCGAGCTCCGCCAGTATCCTGTCGACAAGAATCGTACCTTCCACTTCGTCTGGGAGCGGCTCTTCAGAGCTTGGCATGCTACACCGTCTCCGGTGAGGCGGACGCTCCTATTTAATGGGTTGTTCTTCCGGTTTGGACCCAGATTCCCGCCGTCAGCCAGTTGGGGGCGCTCCCTCTCCCGAGACGGATCGTGAGGGGGCTCGAGGGCGGTTCAGGGCGCAAGGGCGGGCGACGCGACCACCCCCTTTCGGTTCACAGCCCGGATCCTGGCGTTCAGGGACGCGACGCGGCATCCATCTCCGGGTTCTCCGCTGAGTCGCGGGTCGCAGTACTGCCCAATTGCGGGTTACAGACCCTTGTCACCGCGAAAGGTCCTACGGCGTTGAGGAAAACCCCTGCGGGATCCTCCTCGAGAGCGCGCTCGCAAGCATGGTTTATACTGACGCCGCCCATGCGATGTTGGGGGTTTTTCAGAATGAAATTTTGCCCCAGGTGTGGTGTGGCCGGCGAGGACGACCATGCGTACTGTCTGAAGTGCGGTCGTGCGTTCCCAACGGCCTCGACCGCAACACGCGACGGGTCGTCGGGGGGCGCTCCGCTCCCGCCCCCATCGCCCGCCCCGTCGCCACCTCCTCCAGCCCCGGCGCCACAACCCTACATTCTCGTCACACCGTCGTACGGGCCCGCTCCACAGACCGTCTTCCTCCAACCCACTCATCACGAATCGCACGTAGGGGTCATCGTGGTAGTCACCATTTTGGTCCTCGTCCTGGTCTTCCTGTTCTACCCGCTGCCATTTTCATTCTCCATCATCAACCCGGGCAGCCTTTCGACCGGCCAATGCCACGCCCGGACCTTCGATTCCGGCGTAGGAGTCGCCTTCCACTGGTCCACCGGGGACGGCGCCACGGTGACCTTCAGCGTTGAGGACTCCTCTGGAAACGTGTTCTACTCCCAGAACGCGGCGAGCGGGTCCGGGTCCTTCACATCGAACGGCCACAGCTACGACTTCTGCATGTACGACTGGCTCGCCGATTCGGTGTCCGTTTCGGGAACCGCACCGATACTGTGAGAAAGGCTGCGAGGTGGCGTGGTCAGAGGGCCGCGGCCCTCCTCACGAGGCTTGACGCCCAGGAGTGGACATGATCGATCCGCGCCGAATGCGAAAGCCCTAGTCCCCACAGAATGGCGCAGGGCCGACGCACCTCGCAGGGCTCTCGACTGGACAGGATGAACCCTGACGGTCGGGCTTGGGCGGAAAGGGAGTTCGGGACGGGCCCGCCGGGATTCGAACCCGGGTCTGAGGCTCCGGAGGCCCCTGTGATATCCAAGCTATACTACGGGCCCATCGATGCGTCCCAAGGTGACGTGGACGTGGTCCCTCTGACGAAGTGGTGTCCTCACGTCCGGTCGTGAAGCAACGTCAGGGTCCTCCCGGGACTGTCTGAGGCTGGTGTCTGGTTCCTAGATCCCTCCCCCGTTGGGGCCCAGCGCACACTGCTCGAGTGTCTTGAACTCTTCTAACGCAGGGTGGGGAAGGAGCCGCCCGGGCTCCGCAGGCGGCCAGGTTCAGCCCAAGGGCCCTGGGGGAACTGGTCCAGGGGTGCGTCCACGAATAGCAGACGGCGGGTGCCCACGCATCGCCCTGAGAGAGCCTTTAGCGGGAACCCGCATGCCGGGACCAGGGCGAGCATGGCGACGCTGCGACCGACGCCCCTTCCGCCCCGCGTCGGTGGGGTCCCCACGCTAACGACCGAAGGCCCGTCCGGGCTCCAGAGGAACCAGGTCCACACCCTGGACTGCCTGGAGGGCATGGCCAGGCTTGCGCCCTCCTCCGTCGACGTGATCGTCACCTCTCCACCCTACAACATCGGCAAGCCCTACCTCACGTACGACGACTCGCGCCCCAGGGAGGAGTACCTCGACTGGCTCGAGAGGGTGGCCGTCGCGGCGAAGCGGGTGCTCGCCGACGAAGGGTCGTTCTTCCTCAACCTGGGGGGGAAGCCGTCGGACCAGGGGATCCCCCTCGAGGTGGTGGACCGGTTCCGGAGGCACTTTACGCTCCAGAACACCATCGTTTGGGTCAAGTCGGTGGCCGTCCACGACACCCTCGCCGTCGGCCACTACCAGCCGACGAACAGCGCTCGGTACCTGAACGGCTGCCACGAGTTCATCTTCCACCTCACGAAGTCCGGGGACGTTTCCCTGGACAAGCTCGCCGTGGGGGTCCCCTACCAGGACAAGAGCAACATCGGACGGTGGGAGGCGGCCAAGAAGGACCTGAGGGACCGCGGGTCGACCTGGTTCATCCCCTACGACACGATCCAGGAGTCGCGGCCTCACCCCGCGGTCTTTCCCCCGAAGCTGCCGGAGATGTGCGTGCGCCTGCACGGGGTCCGCCCGAACATGCTGGTGCTGGACCCGTTCATGGGAACGGGCTCGACCGCGCTCGCCTGCCATCGCCTGGGCGTGGACTACCTGGGCTTCGAAGTGGACCCGAAGTACGTCGAGATCGCCCGGGAGAACCTCTCCCAGCTCACCCCCCGATAAGGGAGCCCCCTTCGAGGGAGGGGCCCCGGCCGCCCCTGGGCGCGTGACCCGGCTCCCCCTGCGCGGGCACCCACGGGGCGGGGAGCGCGGAGCTCGCGCCCCAATGCTCCGCGAGCCGGGCCTCGATCCGGACCAGCATGACCGAGAGGCTGCCCTTGTCCACGCCGAGGTCGTGGGCGAGCTGGGTCAGCGAGATGCGACGGGGGAACGCGTAGTAGCCGCGTTGGACCGCGCGCCCGAAGACCTCGGCCTGGCGCGGGGTGAACTGGGACCCGGTGGGGTAGGCCCGTGAGGTCAGCACGGCCAGCACCCGGCTGCCCGGGAGGCGAGCCTCGAGCAAGGCGAGCGACCGGCGGGAGATGCGCTGGAGGCCGAGCACCTCCCAGTAGGCGCGACCGTCCCGCAGCGCGAACGGGTACCGAGGGACCATTCCGGTCTCCTCGAGAAGAGGCACCAGGACGAGGTGCCGGTACTCGACGCGAAGGAGCGCCCCGGACCGGCCCGCCTCCATGAGGCGCACCTCCTGGACGCTCGGGTCGTGCTGGAGGAAGGTGCGGAGCTCCTCGTTGGGCACGCCCTGCCCGGCGATGTGCGCGATGGAGCGGCCGGACCGCAGGCCCTGGAGGGCCATCACCCAGAACGTGGTGTCGGGGAAGCGCCGGCTCATCCGGGAGAGCCAGTAGTCGGCCGTAAGCTGGAGCTCGATGCGAACGATCGGCATCCGAAGAGCTACCCTCCCCCGGTCCCGAGGTCACCCGACCCGGACCGGACCCCTGCCGCGGAGGAGCGGAGCTGGGAGAGGCCCACACGGGTGACCATCCCCACGATGTGGACGAAGGGCTCGTGCCCGAGGACGGCCGCGACCTCCACGCCCCGCTGTTCCAGCATCGCTAGGGCCTCCGCGGCCGAGGCGTACTCGGGCACGAGCACCTCGAAGGGACGGACCAGTTCCCCCACGCGCCGCTCGGCCCGCTCGTCCTCCGGCACGTGCAGCAGGTCGCTGACCTTGACGATCCCCTGCCAGACCTGCCCGAGCTTCACCGGGAAGAGGTACTGCTCCGTGTTGGCCGCGATCTGGAGGGCCTCGCGGATGCTTGCCCCGGGCGGCAGGTGGGTCATCTCCGGGCGCGTGAGCGCGAGGACCGGCACTTCCGAGAGCAGGAGCCGGCGGTACTCGTCGCGGTGCGCGGGGCTCCGCAGGCGCGTCGACACCTGCTCGGAGTACAGGTGATTGCTCCCGGTCATCAGGTAGGCGATGAAGATCGCGAGCATCGCAGGGAGGAGGAGGCTGTAGCTGCCCGCCATCTCCACGACCATCACGAGCACGGCCAGGGGAGCCTTCGAGATCCCCCCGAAGAAGGCCATCATCCCCACGATGACGAAGGCCGCGACGTCCTGAGACGGGACCAGCGACGGGGAGAGGAGGTGGAAGAGCCCTCCGATGACCGTGCCGAGCAAGGCCCCCACCACGACGCTGGTACCGAAGAGCCCCGCGCTCCCCCCGCTCCCGACGGTGAGCGAGGTGGTCAGCATCCGTAACACCACGGCCACCCCGATGGTGAGCAGGGCCAGGGGCCCGAAGACCCCGAGCGAGCCCACCTGGCCCAGCATCGCGGCCTGGACGAACCCGTACCCGACGTTGATGGCGGCCAGCGCGGCGTAGTGGTCCTCGGCCGGCAGGGTGAAGTAGACCACGAGCACCAGAACCCCCGCGGAGACGGCCCCGAGCCCGGCGCGGAGGCTCAGAGGGAGCCCGCTCCTCGAGAACCAGGACTCCGTACGCCGGTACATCTGGACGAAGCCCACCCCCACGCCCGCGCAGACGAGGCCGAGCAGCGCGTAGAGCGGGATCTGCGGGACGGTCCAGAGCGTCCCCCCCGGCGAGGCGAAGATGCTCTGGAACCCGAAGAGCGAACCGTAGATCGAGTAGCTGACCACGGAGGAGATGATCGCGGGGACGAAGACGACCGGCTCGAAGTCCCCCGTGTAGAAGATCTCCGCCGCGTAGATGGCTCCCCCCAGAGGGGCCCGGAAGATCGCGCCCACCCCGGCGCCGAGACCGGAGGCCAGGGCGATCCTCCGCTCGCTCGGGGAGAGGCCGAGCGCGTCCGCCCAGAGCGACCCGAACCCTCCTCCGACCTGGCTGACCGGTCCTTCTCTCCCGCCCGCGCCTCCCGTCCCCAGGGTGATGGAGCTGGCCAGCACTTTCAGGAGCGGCACCCGGTACCGGATGCGTCCCTCCTTCTGGTGGAACGCCCGGATCGCCTGGTCCGTTCCGTGACCGGCGATCTCGGGAGCGAACCACTGGGCGATGGCGCCCGAGACGACGCCGCCCAGACCCATCACCAGGGGCAGCAGCAGGATGCGCGGGAAGGAGCTCGACCAGGTGACCTGCAGTCCCCCGGCCAAGGGGTACTGGATCCCGACGATGATGTCCAGGAAGAAATAGGTCGAGAGCAGCCAGAGGGAGTAGAACATCACCGCGCCGACGCCGGCGACGACCCCGATCGGAACCGCGATCAGCGCCCACCGGGCCAGGTCCCTCGAGACCTTCCCCCATCCCTTGAGGTCGGAGCTCCACGCCCCTCCCCAGCGCTTGCGGAGATCGGCGAGCGGGGCCTCGACCCAGTGCGGCAGGCCATGGCCCAGGGGCTTGTCCGCCTCCCGATCGTCCTTTCCGCCGATCATCTACGCCCCGGCCGGGTCACGCCTCGCTTCCGGCAATCGCCCGACGCGGGTGCCCGGGACGCCCCGCTCGTCGAACGGGGGCGGCGGGAGATGGTCCCGCGACGCAGACCGCAAACCGCGTAACGACCCGCTCCCGTACGGGACCGGCCCAGGGCCCCAGGCTTCAAGCGACCGCCATCCAACATGTTGGACCTTATGCCTTTGCTTCCACCCGGCTCCGGTCGTCGATGTTGTCCGCGGAAGGGAACCGGCCCGTTCCCTCCGCGCCTCTGACGCGCCCACGGCAGGTCGACCGCCCCTCCGGGGCCCGGTGTCGACGCGGCGTGCGGGGAGGCTCAGATCTCCACGGCCGACGGAGAGGACCACGCGCCCCCCACCGGAGCCCAGCGGCCCCAAGCCGGACCTCACGTCACGAGAGAGCCACCCGCGAGATGGGTCGCATCGATCGACCGCGCTCGTCCCGCCCTCGACCGACCGCAGGGGAATGACCCGAGGATGACGAACCGGATGCGGTCGCCGAAGGCCCGGGACCACGCCCACGACCAGCTCACCGCCATCACCTTCGACCTGTGGGGAACGCTGCTCCACCTCTCCCCTCGCAACGCCGCCCGGTACGAGGAGGAACGGGAGAGGATCTGGCTCGACTCGGCGAGGGCCTGGCCGCGCGTCGAGGGCGCGGAGCCCGTGAAGGGTTCGGAGAAGGAGGCGCGGGCCCAGGTCGTCCAGGAGACCCGGAAGGAGGCCACGCTCGGCCGCACGAGGTCCGTGGAGGCCCAGGGTCACCGGTTGGCCGAGCTCCTGGGACGGGAGTACCACCCGGGCTGCGTCTCGCGACAGCTGGACCCGCTGGTCCGACGCCTGCCGGTGCGCATCGAGCCCGCGGACCGAAGGACCCTCGCGGAGCTGGAGCGGTCCGGCCTTCGCCTGGGGGTGGTCTCGAACCTCCTCTTCGAGCCGGCCGAGAGCGTCCGTGCCCTTCTCGCCGAGCATCACCTCCTGCGCTTCTTCCATCACGTCTCGTTGAGCGAGGAGCTTCCCTGGTGCAAGCCCTCGCCCCGGATCTTCCAGGACTGCCTGGAGGAGCTCGGGGTCCCGGCGTGCCATGCCGCGCACGTGGGAGACTCGGAAGAGGACGTGACGGGAGCCACGCGTGAAGGGTACGGAGCGGTCGGGTTCATCGGATCGACACGCCGCACGGTCCCCCGCACCGGGAGCGCCTCCGCCTCCCCCTCTCGCCGGGGCGCGCGCCCCCGCTGCGTCCACCTGGGCAGCGTGAGCGAACTGACCCGGAAGCTTCTCAAGGTGTAGCGCGCGGTCCTGCGCCGCACCCCACCTCGCACCGGGCGCGGTTCCCCTCCCGCGACCCATCCTCCTCGGGGCGCGCCCGCTCGGCGGACCCCTCCGCGGCCCCTCCTCGCGGGTCGTGCCGGTGGAAATAGTGAGGAGCCGTAATATACGGAGCCGAACGTCCATGCGACATGTCCGTCGCGGCGCTACGGGCGAAGCCTCGTGGGAAGCCGCGCGAGGAGCCCCAGCCCGCCACCTGGGGACCCTTCGACGACTACCGGTGCGCGCACCACACGTTCCGCCGGGTCCTAGGTCGCATCCTCGGACCCTTCGAGCTCGCGGTGTCGGACTACACGGCGCTCCGCCTCGCGAGCGCGGAACCGGTCCGGCCGTCCTTCCTGAGCGCGCATCTGGGGGTCTCCCCGGCGGCGACGACGGAGGTCCTCGACCGTCTCGAGGCCCGAGGGCTCGTGCGGAGGGAGCGCGACCCCACCGACCGGAGGGCCGTCGCGGTGAGCCTGACCGAGAACGGGGCGAAGCTCTACCGCCGCGCCTCCCAGGCCCACCGCGCCTTCCTCGACTCGCTCGCGCGTGACATGCGCCCCCACGAACTGGAGGCGCTCCGGTCCGGTTCCCTGGAGCTGCGCCGGGTGCTCGAGGAACGGTCGCGGGAGCTGGACCTGGGCGAGAAGGAGACCTGATGGTCGCCTACAAGTGGACCGTCCTCTCCAACACCACGCTGGGAGCGCTCCTCGCCTCCCTCGACGGGACGATCGTCCTGATCTCGCTCCCGGTGATCTTCCAGGGGCTCGGGGTCGACCCGTTCCTGCCTTCGAGCTTCCCGCTCCTCATCTGGATGCTCCTGGGCTACGGCGTCGTCACCGGCACGCTGCTCGTCTCCATGGGCCGGCTTTCCGACATGTGGGGGCGGGCCCGGATGTACAACTTTGGGTTCGCCATCTTCTCGGCGGGGTCGGTCGCGTTGTTCCTGACCCCGAGCTCGGGGGACGCGGGGGCCTGGGAGCTCATCGGCTTCCGGCTCGTGCAGGCGGTGGGCGCCTCCTTCCTCTTCGCGAACTCGGCGGCCCTCATCACCGACGCCTTCCCTCCGAGCGAGCGCGGGAAGGCCATCGGCGTCAACCAGGTGGCGTTCCTGGGAGGCTCCATCGTCGGGCTCATCACCGGCGGGGTGCTCGCCTCCATCCCCGACCTCCACTTCGGGCCCTTCGTCCTCCCGACCTGGAGGATCATCTTCCTGGTCAGCGTCCCCGTGGGCGTCTTCGGGACGATCTGGGCCTACGCCCGGCTGCGGGAGACCTCCGTCCGCAGCCGGCACCAGAAGATCGACCTCCTCGGGAACGTCACCTTCGCGGTGGGGCTCACCCTGCTCCTGGTCTCGACCACCTACGGCCTCCTCCCCTACGGCGGCTCGGCGATGGGGTGGGGCAACCCCTGGGTGTGGGGCGGGTTCCTCACCGGGGCGGCGCTGCTCCTGCTCTTCCTGCGCATCGAGACCCGGGTCCCGGACCCGATGTTCCGGCTCCAGTTCTTCCGGGTCCGGGCCTTCTCGGCCGGGGTCTCCTCCTCCTTCCTCGGATCGGTCGCGCGCGGGGGGATGATGCTCCTCCTGGTCCTGTGGTTCCAGGGGATCTGGCTCCCGCTGCACGGCTACTCGTTCGCGGAGACCCCGTTCTGGGCCGGCGTGATGATGGCCCCCATGATGGTGGGCTTCATCGTCGCGGGCCCGATCAGCGGATGGATCTCCGACCGCAAGGGGGCCCGGGTCATCTCGACGGTGGGCATGGCCCTGGGCTCGGCGACCTTCTTCGCGCTCGCGTTCCTTCCGTCCGACTTCGCCTACTGGCAGATGGCCGTGATCATCTTCCTGCAGGGGTGCGGGATGGGGATGTTCGCCTCGCCGAACGCGGCTTCGGTGATGAACTCGGTCCCGGCGGAGAACCGTGGCGCGGCCTCGGGGATGCTCGCGACGCTGCAGAACATCGGGCAGCAGACCTCCATGGCGCTCTTCTTCACGATCCTGGTGCTCGGGCTCTCGACGGGGCTCTCGGTGTCGGTCTCGGGGGCGCTGGCGGGGGCCCACGTGGGACCGCCCGACCAGGGGATCCTGACCACCATCGTCTCCTCCGACCCGACCGGAGCGCTCTTCGGCGCCTTCCTCGGCGAGAACCCGATGACCGGCATCCTGGCGCACGCCTCGACGGTCCCCGGTTGGCAGGCCCTTCCTCTCAGCACGCAATCGACGCTCACCGCGCCCCACTTCTTCGCGACGGCGATCGCCGGCGCCTTCTCCTCCGCCATGTCGGAGGCGTTCATGTTCGCCGGCCTGGTCACGGCGCTAAGCGCGGTGATCTCGGCGTTCCGGGGAGAGCGCTACGTCTGGGGCGAGACCACCACGACCGGATCGGGTGCCTCCGAGCGGAAAGCCGCAGAGCAGGGACCCCAGGTGGGAGGGCTCTTCCGCGGCGCCGGCAGCTGGATGCGACGCTTCCGCTGAAGCGACCGCCGTCTAGGCGCGGCAACTTCTCGAGAAGCGGGCCGAAGCGCGAAGGCCTGGCCTCGACCTCCAGGGGGGAGCCCGCCGAGGTAGGGAGGAGAAGGCGCGAAGGCGCGCCCGGCAGCTCCGAGCGCGGACTACTTGCTCTTCGGGCCCTTGGGGGCGCGCGCCGGCTTCTCGGCCTTCGGCGCGGGGGCCTTGTCGGCCTCCGAATACCCGCACTTGCCGCAGGAGCGGCGGGGGCGCGGGGAGCCGTGCTGCGCCATGATGACGCCCGGCCCGCACTTCGGGCAGAAGGTGTGGGTACGGGTCAGCGTCTCGCCCTGGACGGTGTAGAAACCGGTTCGCGCCTTTCCCATGGTCTCCCTCACGCCTTCGCTGGTGCCTTGGTCTCGCCCTTGGCCTCGGGCTTGGCAGCGGGGGCGGGTTCGGCGGCGGCAGCGCCACCGGGGCCCTTCTGCGGCTTCTCCTTGAGACCGTTACGGATCAGGATGTGCTCGCGGACCACCTTGTTCACGAGGTCCTTCGAGTCGTAGGCGTGCGCGCTGCCACGGGAGCGCTGGACGCCGAACCGGGCGCGCATCCATTCGAGGATGAGCCGGTCCTTGGGGACCTTCAGCGCCTCGGCGAGGGCCTTGCGGACCTCGTCGCGCTTCGGGGTCGGTCCCTCGGGGTGAGCGACCTCGAAGAGGTACTCCTTCCGCCCGAGGAGCAGGTTGTGCTTCTCACTAATGACCTTGATGTCCATGGTTCGCGGGGCGTGCCTCCATGCCTTCCAGGATCGTCCGTACTCGCTCCTTCGCCGCGTTGTCCACGGCGAGGAAGCAGACGCCCGCACCTGGCTGTCCGTATATAACGGTGCTACCGGCCGGGAGCTCCAAGACGAGCGGGAGGACCGCGAGGTCCTCCTCTCCGTCGACGACGAGGAGCCCTCCGCCCCCGGCCACCAGTTCGTGGATGGCCTTCTGGAGCTCCGCGGTCACCTGCCCCGGAGGGTTCCGCGCCCAGAGCTCCCGGCGGGTCGCGAGGGGCCCCAGGTCGGTGATCTCCGTCGTCCGCTCCCGCAGCGTATGGCCGTCGACGACGGCGGCGAAGGGGGGATGGCCCCACTTCACCGCGTTCACGCTGACCACGTCACCGCAGGCCACGACCAGGCCCGCGGTCGCGAGGCGACGCTTGGCCTCCTCGGTCGGGAGGACGGGTCCCATCGGGCGCGAGAGCTCCTCGCGCAGTTCCGGACGAAGGTAGAGGTCCTTCGTGGCCGCCTCGTCACTTCACGCGCAGTGCGTAGCGTCCAGCGGCCTTGATGCCCATCTTGCGGGCGATCTCGGACTTCTCGGGGTCGACGACGATGAGGTAACCCTGCCACTCCTTGCTCGTCTCCCCGCCGCATTTCGGGCACTTCATCTGGTCGGAGATCGAGTGGCAGTTGCGGCAAGCGCGCTGGGTGATCGCCATCGCTACCTACTCCTCAGGCCGCCTTGGCCTTGGCCGCGGCGGGAGGTGCAGGAGCGGCCGCCTTCTTGCCGCCGCCTCCGCCGCCACCGCCTCCACGGCCACCCTCGGCCTTCTCGGTCTTCTTGTGGGACTCGGCGATCCACTCGAGGCGGCCGAGCCCGGGCTGACGCATGGTCAGTCCGATCCGGCTGTCCCGCGGGGAGATCTCGGAGAGCGAAAGGGAGACGATACGGGCCCGGACCTTGTACCCGACGCGCAGGTCCCGCTTGGTCTCGACGCCGACCAGGCGCTGGTTGTGCTCGTCGATGTTCACCCGGTCGTCCATGATCTGGCTGACGTGGAGGAGACCGTCCAGCGGCCCGAAGCGCACGAACGCCCCGAACTTCCGGACCTCGACGACCTGGCCCTCGATGACCTCCTGGAGCTCCGGTCGGAAGAGGATCGCGGTGTACTCGACGTCCTGGTAGACGCCGCCGTCACCGTGGATGATCCGGCCCTCTCCGATGAGCTTGACGTTCGTGATGAGGACGGTCAGGCTCTGGCCGTCCAGCAGCTTCCCTTCGAACTGCTGCTGCGCGAGCTCGGAGATGACATCCCCGATGTCTGGCGAAAGGCGCGCGGGCGGAATGCGAACGACGTCCCGGCGGGTCTCCAAATAATACATCGGGCTCGAGGCGCGACAAGAACGCCCTATATAAAGGGAATTGGGGCCGCGGGGGGTTTTCCAGAGAGGCCGCCCTCGAGGGGAGGCCCGGGGGGGGGCCCCCCGGGCGCGGGGCCCCCGACGCCGGACCCGCGGGTCCAGGGGGGGACGCCCGTCGTCCGGGGAGGGGGGGAGACCAGCTCCGCCCCCCTAGGCGCCGACGCGGAGGATCCCCAGGGCCTGGTCCGTCCGCTCGATGCTCTTCCGGGGGTCGGTCTCCAGCTGGAACATCGCCCGCAGGGCGTCGATGTTCTCCGGCACGACGATGGACTCCTGGTGGATGGCCTGGAAGAAGTAGAGGTCGCTCCCCTCCAGCTTCAGCCCCTCCTCCCAGAGGACGTTCTCCATCACGTCGTTCCGCGACCGGCCCAGGTCGCGCGCCCACTCGATCACCTGGGGGGTGCCCTCCATGCGGTCCGAGGCCCGGAACATGACGAAGCGGGGGGTGGTGCGGAAGGCCGCCATCACGTCGCTCCCGCTCGAGGGGGGGTGGGCCAGGCGCACGTGGTTCACGTGGACGTGCATGAGCGTCGTGGGCACGACCACCGCCGAGGTCGCGATCGGAAGGTCGGGGAAGATGGTCCGGACGTCCGGGCCGTGGTGGGAGGGCAGGGTCATCGTGGGGAGGATCCCGTTGATGGGCCCGCGCCTCGACTCCCCGGGGTCCGCCGCCCGGCGGACCAGCGTCGCCTCCCAGCGCTCGACCCCGAACCTCTCCCGGAGGACGGCGGCCGCCCGGGAGAGCCCGGTGGTGTTGCAGGAGACGACGCGGACCTTGCGCGCCCCCAGGCAGGAAGCGTAGTTGGCGAGCGCGCTGAAGGAGCGGTCGGCCACGGTGGCCTTCTCGCCGCCCTGCCAGACCGCGGCGACCTTCGCCTCCTCGTAGAGGGCCTTGTTCGCGGCCCCCACCTTCTCGGGGGTGCAGTCGACGACGACGTCGACGCTCCGGAGAAGCTCAGGAAGGGTCCCGGCCGTCGGGATCCCCGCCGCGTCGAAGTCGGCCTTCTTCCCATCGCCCGCGAGGAAGACCGGATAGCCCTTCTCCATCGCCCGGCGGGCCTCGAACCCCGGCTTGGTCTTCGCGACCCCGACCAGGGTCATGTCCGTCTGCAGGCGGACCGCGTCCGCCACCCGCTTGCCGATCGTCCCGTAGCCGTTGACGGCCACCTTCAGTGACATACAAGGGGCCCAGCCGCGGGGGGACATAGTCGTGTCTCGTTCCGGGGGGGTCGCGGCCCGGGGGGGGGCGCCGGAAAGGTGGAAGGGAGCTGCCCGCGCGCGGGTTGCGGAACGAGGAAATACTCGCACCTAGGATGAGAAGGGCAGGACCTCATGGCCGTACCCCCCACGCAGCCCGAAAAGCACAGCCACGCCGGCGGCGTCCTCGCGCTGTTCCTCCTGATCTTCGGGTTCGGGCTCGGCTACTTCCTGAGCCCCATCCTGGCCGGGCTCTTGGGCCTCCTGGTGCTCTGGATGGGCTGGAAGTTCCTCAAGTGGCGCGTCGACCCGCTCGACATGTTCTTCTGGATGAAGTCGAAGCCGAGCTGGGCCTCGGTGGGGCTCACCTGGCTCTCGGGACTCCTCCTGCTCGGGGCGGCGTACGCGACGTACATCCTCAACCACCACAGCCTGATCGGCTGGTACCTTCGGCTGAAGGGCTTCTAGAGGGCGCGCAGAAGCGAGCGCCCGGGGCCCGGGACGGGCACCGAACGGGCCATGAGGACCGAACGCCGTCCGAGGACAAGCCAAATAGCCGGAGCCTTTCGTCCCGCCGGCGAGCTCCATGGACTTCCGTCTGTCCCCCGAGGAAGAGGCCTTCCAATCGACCCTCCGACGCTTCGGCGACGAGGTCCTCCGCAAGAACGAGCAGGAGATCGACGACACCGGGACCATCCCCGCGAAGGTCCTAGACGAGATGGCCCGGCTCGGGCTGTTCGCGATGCCGGTCCCCGAGGAGTACGGGGGCATGGGCGCCACCGCCATCCAGACCGAGATCGCCGCGGAAGAGATCGGCCGCGGGGACTTCTCCATGGCGACCGCGGTCTACTTCCTCCTGGAAGCCGGGTGGGGATGGATCCTCGCCAAGCACGGGACGGAGGAGACGAAGAAGGAGGTCCTGCCCCCGGTCTGCGCGGGCAAGCACTTCCTGGGGATCGCCACCACCGAGCCCGGGGGAGGCAGCGACCTCGCGAACATGCGCACCCGCTCCTGGCGCGTCGGCAAGGAGATCGTCGTCGACGGGGAGAAGACGTTCCTCTCCGGGGTCATGGAGGCCCGCGAGCGCGGAGGCGGCCATGTCACGCTCACGCGCCAGAAGGACGGGAACGGGTTCAACTTCCTCTACGTCCCGGCGAACGCGAAGGGCACGACGGCGCACAAGCTCGTCAACATGGGCCGGATGGGGATCTCCACCTGCATGCTCCACTACGACGAGGTCCGGGCCCCCGAGCGCTACCTCCTGGGGAAGGAGGGGAAGGGCTTCGGGGTCGCCATGCAGGGCTTCCAGGTGGCCCGCACGTTCGTCGCGGCGGCCTGCGTCGGGGCGGCCGAGAGGGCGATCGAGACCGGGATGGCCTACATCAAGGAACGGCAGGTCTTCGGCCAGCCGCTCGGGAAGTTCGAGGGGATCCAGTTCGAGCTCGCGGACCTCTGGGCCCAGAGCGAGGCCGTGAAGTGGCAGGTCCGTCGCGCCGCCTGGCTCCTGGACACGTACACGTTCAAGGGCGACAGCACCCACCGCTCCGAGATCGACCGCGTCGTCGCCTCCGTGAAGCTGACCGCCCCGCAGCTCGCCTTCGACGCGGTGAAGAAGGTCATGATGTGGTTCGGTGCCAGCGGCTACACCAAGGAGGTCGGGCTCGAGCGCGGCCTGCGCGGCGTCATGAGCTACATGGTGGGCGCGGAGGGCGGCCTGAACGTCATGCGGATGATCCTCGGCCGGGAACTCCTCGGGAAGGAGTTCCTGCCCTACGCTCCCCCGGCCGGCGGTTGAGCTCTCCAGAGGGGGCTCTCATGCTGAAGCGTCCTCGCAAGGTCACCTCCTCGGCGACGCTCGAGCAGGTGAGCGAGGCTTCGCTCCACGAGTGGATTGCCCGCACGCTCCCCGCCGGCAAGGCGGGCCTCCTCCCGGTGGGCGACGACTGCGCGGCCATCCCCACCGGTGGGAAGTTCGTCCACCTCCTCACCACCGACGCGGTGATGGAAGGGACCCACTTCCCTCCCACCGCGGACCCGCGGGCCGTCGGACGGTTCGCGGCGAACGTCAACTTCTCCGACCTGGCCGCGAAGGGCGGGCGCCCCGTCGCGCTCCTCGGGGCCATGCTCGTCCCGGCCGAGACCCCGCTGCGCTGGGCCCAGCAGGTGATCATCGGACTGGAGGAGGCCTCCCGCCTCGCCGGCACGCACCTCCTGGGCGGGGACAGCAAGCGCAGCGAGAACCGCGGGGTCGTACCGGTCGCGGTGGGAGAAGCGGACGCTCGCTACCTCATGCCGATCTCCGGCGCGATGCCCGGGGACCTCCTCGCGACGACCGGCACGACGGGACGGGGCAGCTCCGCCTTCCTGGCCTGGAAGGAGGAGTCGCTCAGCGAGAAGGAGGCCCTCGGGGTCCTGCTGAACATCCGTCCCCGGCTCCGGGAGGGGTACGCGCTCTCCACCACCGCCACCGCGACCACGGACACCTCCGACGGCCTCCTTGCGGCGGTGGACCACCTCTGCCGGGCCTCCGGCGTCTCCGCCCACCTCCGCGACGACTGGGTCCCGTACGACCCGCTCGCGCTCAAGGTCGCGAAGGCGCTCGACCTCCCCATCGAGAAGGTCGCCTACCTCGGAGGGGACTACGAGCTCCTGACCGCCTTCCCGCGCGCGAGCTTCGACGCGACGCTCAAGAACGTCGTCAAGGCGGGCGGGCACATCTGCGTCATCGGGAGCGTCGGCGAGAAGGGCGGGTCCTACTTCGAGGACAAGGAAGGCCACACCCGCCCCCTCCCGAACGTCGGGTGGGACTCGTTCTCTCGCGGTTGAGTGGGACGTGGAGGAGCGCGGACCCGCGCTCGCGCCTCAGGTGTCGAGCGACTCGAACCGGAGGAAGGACCAGAGGAGCGCCACCACGGCGACCGCCAGGAGCACCGCGGGGAAGAGCATGCTGATCTGCCCCTCGTAGGTGAACCACCCGGCGAGGGCCACGGTCACGACCCCGGCGAGCACTCCGGCCACCAGGGCCTCGGAGGAGCTGCGCGTCAGGACGGAGGCGTTCACCGCGATCGCTCCCAGGAAGAGGAGCAGGCAGAGCACTCCCTCGAAGAGGTGCACGGGGTCGAAGAGCGGGGCCGCCTCCCCCGAGCTGGCGGGGACCACCGCCGAGGCGATGGGCCAGACCAGGAGCCCCCCGACGACGAAGGCCCCGAGGGTGAGCCCGAACACGACCAGGAGACGACCGGCCAGGATGCCCGCCCGCGACTGCGGCAGCCCGAAGGAGATCATGTGGGAGCGGCGGGCGATCTCCTCGCCGACGGTGAGGGCCCCGAGGTCGAGCATCACCATCCCCGCGAGCCCCCCGGTCACGAAGAGCCCCAGCGTGAGGGCCGTCCCGTGGGTCAGGAGGGTGCCGTTCGCCTGGACGTGGGCGAAGTAGAGGAAGGCGAGGAGGCTTCCCACGGGCCCGGCGATCACCGGGATGACGAGCAGGAAGAGGCGCTTGGAGCGGACGAGGCGGATGAGCTCCCAGCGCGCGTTCGCCACGAGCGCGCTCACGCGGCATCCTCCCGTCCGACCTTCTGAAGGTAGAGCGTCCCGAGGTCCGAGCCGACCGCCTCCACGCGGGAGACGGCGACCCCTCCGGTGACCAGGGCCCTCACGACCTGGCTCTGCGCCGCCTCATCCCCCTTGAACTTGAGCAGGAACTCGCGGCCGGCACGCGTCTCCTCGAGCTCCACCTCGGGGGGGAGGAGCGCGCGCAGTCCGGCGACGGGCGAGGCGGAGGAGGTCCGCACGCGCAGGGTTCGCGGCCGAACCGTGGCACCGTCCTCCGCCCCGGCCTCGACCGGGGCCTCCCCCACCAGGCGCCCGGCCCGCAAGAAGAGGACCCGGTGGCAGACCTCCTCGACGTCCTCGAGCAGGTGGGTGGAGAGGAAGATGGTGCGCCCTTCCTGGCGGAGCTCCCGCAGCACCCGGCGAAGGTCCGCGCGAGCTGCCGGGTCGAGGCCGAGCGTGGGCTCGTCCAGGACCAGGACCCGCGGGTCGCCGATGAGCGAGCCGGCGAGAAGGAGACGGCGTAGGAGACCCGTGCTGAGCGTCCCGAGCGGACGGTCGAGCGGTTCCACCACGTCGAGACGCTTCGCGGCACGGACCACGGCGGCCCCGCGCTCGTGGACCGGGAGCCCCTTCACCTCCGCGATGTGCTCGAGCAGGTCCCGGCCCCGCACGTACGGGAGCACGCCCGGGGTCTCGACGAGGACCCCGACCGACGCGAGGGCGCGCGCTCGGTCCTTCGCAGGGTCGATGCCCCCGAGCCGGAGCGAGCCCGCGGTCGGGCGTGTGAGCCCCGAGAGGAGCTTCAGCGTGGTGGTCTTGCCCGAGCCGTTGGGCCCGAGGTACCCCACCGCCTCCCCCTCCCGGACCGTGAAGGAGACCTCGGAGAGCGCCGAGAGGTCGCCGTAGCGCTTGGAGACCTTCTCCAGGGCGAAGGCCTCCCCGCCGGACACGGACCGGAGAGCGCGTACCCGGGATATCACACCGTCGCCACACTCGCCCTATTAGCCCGCGTCAGGTCTCAGACCCCATGCCTCCCCTCAGGACCTCCCAGGCGGCGACGGCGTCCACCGACCGGGACCGGGTGGATCCCGGATGGGTCCGAAAGCTCACGGGGCGGCCGCTCCCGGAGGTCCGCGCCGCCATGAAGGAGGCCCAGGACGACCGGGTCCTCGCCGAGGCGATCGCCTCCGCCCACGCCTCCGCGGGCCGGGACTTCTACGCCCAGGTCCGGGCCCCCTTCGAGCTCTACGCGCTCGCCCGGCTCCTCCGCCCCGCCCACATCGTCGAGGTCGGGGTCTCCTCCGGCGTCTCCTCCGCGTACTTCCTGAAGGCTCTCTCGAAGAACGGCGAGGGACATCTCCACTCGATCGACCTCCCGACGAAGCAGAAGGGCCCGCGCTTCTCCGAAGGGGAGGATTCGCCCGTCGCGCTGCCGCCCGGCCGCGCTTCCGGCTGGGCCGTGCCGTCGGACCTCCGGGGTGGGTGGGACCTACGTCTCGGACCGAGCCAGGAGCTGCTGCCGAAGCTCGTGGGGGAGCTCGACGAGGTGGGGATCTTCCTGCACGACAGCCTCCACACCTTCGCCCACGCCACCTTCGAGCTCGCCTGCGTCGACCCGAAGGTCCCGGCGGGAGGGGTCCTCCTTGCCGACAACACCGAGTGGCTGGAGGGGGCCCTCGACCGGTTCGCAGAGGCGAAGGGGACCCGGACGTACTACCGTCGGGGCATGGACCTGGGCGGATTCCGAAAACCCTGACCGGTACGGCGGAGGGGAGGCCACCCCCTTTCACGCCCCGCCGTGGGCCTCACCTACGCCGACGGGATGTCGGCGACGGGCACGAATCTGTACCTTGTCCCGACAGAACAGGGGAGGAACTTATGTACCCCTCCGCTGTGGTCGCTCTCCCCGATAAGGGGACGGTGTGTCGATGACGAATAACGGTGGAGCAGTGAACCCGTTCGAGACGGCCCAGCGACAAGTGGACATTTGCGCCAAGTACCTGAACTTGGACGCGGGAATGACCGAGATCCTGAAGCACCCGAAGCGGGAGCTCACGGTCAACTTCCCCGTCCGGATGGACAACGGTTCCTACCGCGTCTTCACCGGGTACCGGGTCCAGTACAACATGGCCCGCGGCCCGACCAAGGGAGGTATCCGCTACCACCCCCAGGTCACGCTCGACGAGGTTCGTGCGCTGGCGGCCTGGATGACCTGGAAGTGCGCGGTCGTCAGCCTTCCCTACGGGGGAGCGAAGGGCGGCGTCATCTGCGACCCCAAGGCGATGAGCAAGGGGGAGCTTGAGCGGATGACCCGGCGCTTCGCCAGCGAGATCAGCCCGATCATCGGACCTGAGATCGATGTCCCGGCTCCGGACGTCTACACCGACAGCCAGACCATGGCCTGGATCATGGACACGTACTCGATGCAGAAGGGCTACTCGGTCCCCGGCGTCGTCACGGGCAAGCCGCTCTCCATCGGCGGGTCCGAGGGACGCGGCGAGGCCACGGGCCGCGGCTGCATGTACGTCATCCGGGAAGCGGCGAAGGACCTGGGACTCAACATGAAGGGCGCCTCCGTCGCCGTCCAGGGCTTCGGGAACGCGGGCAGCGTCGCCGCGAAGCTCGTGCACGCGGAGCTCGGCGGGAAGATCATCGCGGTCTCGGACACGAAGGGCGGGATCCTCAACAAGAACGGGCTCGACCCGGTCGCCGTCGAGAAGTACAAGCAGGAGAAGGGCTCGGTGGTCGGGTTCCCCGGCTCCCAGAAGATCAGCAACAACGAGCTGCTCGCCCTGGACTGCGACGTGCTCATCCCCGCGGCGCTCGAGAACCAGATCACGAGGGAGAACGCCTCCAGCGTGAAGGCCAAGATCATCGCCGAGGCGGCGAACGGGCCTACCACCCCCGAGGCCGACGAGATCCTCCACAAGAACAAGGTGACCGTCCTGCCCGACGTTCTCGCGAACGCCGGCGGGGTCACGGTCAGCTACTTCGAGTGGGTCCAGGACCTGCAGGGGTACTTCTGGGACGTCAACGACGTGAACTCCCGCCTGGAGCGCGTCATGTCCGGGTCGTACCGCGGTGTCGCGGAGGTCGCGAAGAAGCACGGGGTGCACAACCGCACCGCCGCCTACATCGTCGCGGTCGGCCGCGTCGTCGAAGCGATGCGCGTCCGCGGGATCTACCCGTAGGTCCGCCCAAGTCGGGGGAGGGGAGCGGAACGCTCCCCTCCCCTCGAACCCTTTCTCCCCGCCCTTCGCCTGGGCTTCATGAGCTCCGGCGTCTCATCCTTCCATGTCCGAAAGCTCGCTTGAGCGCCGCGTGTCCCGGCACCTGCTGAAGAACTACCTCCGGGTCCGCCGGGGCGAGAACCTGCTCGTCGAGACGTGGAACCACTCGCTGGAGATGGTCTCGGCCCTCGTGGACGAGGCGCGCAAGCTGGGCGTCCGAACGATGGTGGTGCTGGAGGACGAGCGCGCTTTCTGGTCCGCGATGGACCGCAAGCAAGGGAAGCTCCTGGGGGAGTCGAGCGACCCGGAGTGGGCCGCCCTCTCGAAGGCCGACGCCTACGTCTTCTTCTGGGGCCCGGAGGACCGACCCCGGGGGGAGCGGTACGGCGACGCCCTCTGGGGCCAAGCGCTCGCCTACAACCCCCGCTGGTACGCGGAAGCCCGCGCGGCCGGGCTCCGCGGGGTCCGGATCGAGGCCGCGCGCGCCACCGACCCCGTCGCCCGCTCCCTGGGGGTCAACGGCAAGCTCTGGCGGAAGCAGCTGCTGGAAGGGTCCCTCGCCGACCCGCGGTCCATGGCGGCGGCGGGAGCTCGGCTCGCGCGCCAGTTGAAAGGCGCCCGCGAGCTCCGCCTGACGCACCGCAACGGCACCGACCTCGAGCTCAAGCTCGGGGGGACGAAGCCCCAGATCTTCACCGGACTGCCGGAGGGGCCGAAGGCGGGCCCGCGGTTCCGCCTCATGGCCACCGCCCCCACCGGAGCGTTCTACACCACCCTCGACGGCCAGGTCGCGGAGGGCCGCATCGTGGCCAACCGCACGAGCTACGTGGACAACGAGTCGCCGGAAGCCGTGGGCACTTGGACGTTCAAGGGCGGACGGCTCGTCTCCCGGACCTTCCGCTCCGGCAAGGCGGACTTCGAGCGCCGGTACGCCAAGGGATCGAAGGGGAAGGACCGCCCGAGCCTCCTCGCGATCGGCCTGAACGACAAGCTGGGCGAGGTCCCGAACATGGAGGACTCCGAAGCGGGGGCCGTCATGGTCGGGGTGGGGGGCAACCGCCCCTGGGGAGGGTCGAACCCCTCCTCGTTCGTGGGATGGGCCGCGCTCCAGGGCGCGGAGCTCACCGTTGACGGCAAGGCCGTCGTCCGAGGGGGCAGGGTCCTCTAGTCTCCTCCCACGGAAACGGAAGAGGGGAAGGGAAGGCCCGACCGCCGCTCGCTCCCAGCCCGGGGGCGGGCCGGTCGGCCCTTCGCCCCGCCCTCGAGAAGCAATCTTCAAGTCCAGCGGGACCCCCCCGGGCCCCGTGGACTACCCTCCCTGCCGCGTCGTCCCCTGGTCGGAGATCGATCGGTGGTCCGACCTGCTCGCCGAGAAGATCCGCGCGGCCCACCACGAGCCGGAGGTCATCGTCGGCCTGACCCGGGGCGGCTGGGTCCCCTCGCGCATGCTGGCCGACAGGCTGGGAACGAAGCACCTGGCGGCGCTCCGCGCCCAGCACTGGGGGGTCACCGCGACCCCCTCCGGCAAGGCCGAGATCACGGAGGGGCTGAACGGGCGGCTCGACGGGAAGAAGGTCCTGGTCGTCGACGACATCACCGACACGGGGCAGAGCCTCCAGCTCGCGGTCCGCCACGTCGCGGAGCGCGGCCCGGTGCAGGTGGAGAGCGCGACCTACCTCCACATCTCCCACTCGACCTACGTCCCCACCTACTACGCCGAGGAGGTGCCCCGGGAATCCTGGCGGTGGTTCGTCTTCCCGTGGAACTACTGGGAGGACCTGCGCACCCTCGCCCGGACCGCGCGGGGGGACCACGATGCGGGGGCCGAGAAGGTCCTCGAAGTGCTGAAGGAACGCTGCGACCTGAACGTCCCGCTCGACCACGTCCGAAGGGCGCTCGAGCCCCACTGACCACCGAGGGAGCCCAGTGGTCCGTCTCCTCCCGGTGCGCGCGTGGCATCCTGCCGCCCACGCGGCGGGATCCTCGGGCCTCGTCGCTCCGGTCTACGACACGTTGGGCCCGGAGGACCACCGCCGCTTCGACGCGCTGCCCCACAACGCCGCCACGTTCACCTCGCGCCCGAGCGACCTATCGGTGGAGGCTTTCCTGGAGGAGGCGAAGCGGCGGCTCGACGAGGCGCTCGCGGCCCGGGCCTACGTCCAGGACGACGCTCCCGCGCTCTACGTCTACGCGATCCGCTACCGTCCACCGCCCGAGATCGTCGAGACGCTCCCGGAGGACCGTCGGAGAGCGGAGTACCTCCTCCTGGGGCTCGTGGGAAGCCTTCCGGAGGACGACCTGAACTCCGCGGAGATCGCCCTCCACGAGCGGACCTTCTCCGACCGGGTCGAGGAGCGCGTGCGGCTCACCGAGACCACCCACATGAGCTTCGCCCCGATCATGGCCGGGTACGCTTCCGGGTCCCACGAGATCAACGACCTCCTGGAGCGCTACCTCGGGATCGACCGCCGCAAGCTCTCCTTCCAGGGCACCCTCCCCCCGCTCGTCGAGGCGAAACTGGACGGCGCCGAGCACCGGCTGTGGCGCCTGGACGACGAGGGGGTCGCGAAGAAGGTCCAGGACCTCCTCCGGACCCAGCGCATCCTCATCCTGGATGGCCACCACCGTTTCACCGCGGCCCGCCGGATGCGGGAGAAGGGGAGCCCCGTTCGTCCTCTGACGATGCTCGTGGAAGCGCACGACAAGGCGCTCCTCCTGCTGCCGTGGCACCGGGTGCTCTCCCCCTCACAGCTCACCTACGAGACGTTCCTAGAGAAGGCGCGGGCGTCCTTCGTCTCCCTGGAGGAGCTCCCCCCGGAGCTCGCTGTCGCGGACGCGGTCCGCGCGGTCCAGGGGCTGCGAGGAGGGGGGCACCGGGGCTTCCTGGCGCTGGGGCCCAAGCGGGCGACCCTGGTCCGGGGACCGGACGGCAGCGAAGAGGGTCAGGACTTCGAGCTGCTCCACCGCTTCCTCGAGGGGGAGCTTCGCCTGGACCCTTCCCGGTTCAGCTTCGTGCGTTCCCCGAGACAGGCGCTGGCCCAGGTGCGGCGTGAGGGAGGGGTCGGCTTCCTGCTCCCGCCGCTCTCCTTCCGCGGCGTGGAGGCGGAGGCGTTCGCTCACCGGGTGATGGCCCAGAAGTCGACGATGTTCCTCCCGAAGGTCGCCGAAGGGCTCGTCTTCGCCCCGGCCCGTGCCGGATAAGGTCGGGGCGCGACGGACGGGACCGACGGGACGGAAGCGGCGGCGCCGACCTACCCGGTGCTCGGCCGTACGCCCTTGGTCGCGAGGGCCGCCGAGGTGCGGAGGTACTGGCGCAGGGTCTCGGCGAGCCCGCCCGTGAGGATCCCGAGGGCCACGCCGACGAGCGAGACGACCAGCACCGAGGCGGAGGCCGGGAAGAAGATGGCCCGGAAGAGGAAGATCAGGCTGTAGCCTTCGATGCTGGCGGCCGTGAAGGAGACCAGCGCGACCCACACGGACGCGGGGATCCGGCTCCGCGCGAGCAGCCAGCGGATCGCACGTCCACCCTCGAAGGCCACCGCGGCCCCGATCCACCAGGCGAGCGCCGTCGCGAGGAAGTCCAGGAAGTGGGCGAGCGGGTTCGGGTTTGTTTCGGCCGACCACGCGTCGCTGCCCAGGAGGAACCCCAGCAGCACGAGGGAGAGCGAGAGGATCCCGAAGAACACGGCGACGGACCCGCGGCGGAGGTCCGAGCCGAAGGACTGCACCTGGGCGACGATCCACTCGTCGACCTCGAAGGTCCAGAGGAAGAGGTAGAACCCCAGGAGGAACATCAGGACGACAAGCCCGATGCCCCAGAGCTGGACCCCGAAGAAGGTCTGGAGCGAAAGGACGATCCCGAGGAAGATCAGGAACGAGGCGAGCGGCAGGACCGTCTTCGTCCGCAGCTTCTGGTCCTTGAGCGCCCGGACCAGGGTCATGTAGGTGCCCTGCAACGTCGCGCTCTGCCGGATGTAGACGCGGCGGACCGAGTCCACCTTCGCCCGGGACTGGATGATGGGGTAGAGGAACTCGTCCTCCGCTCCGTCCGAGACCAGGTGCACCGCATCGACCTTGATCTTCGAGAGGACCTCGTCGAACTGGGAGGAGACCTTCCGGTCGGAGATCGTCCCCACGCGGCCGTCCCCGGTGAGGACGAGCGCCTCGACCTCCTCGCCGGTGGCCCGGAGCTCGTCCAGGAGGTTCACCGCGGCCAGCATGGCGTTGGTGTCGGAGTCCTCCGGGTCGGCGACGCCCAGCTTGAGCGCGGCGTCGAGCACCGCCTCCCGGCCGAGGACGGGCCCATGGATGCCGGCCTTGCGGCCGAGGTCGTCGTCCCGGTCAACACAGATGACGAGGCGCATGGGCAAGAGGCATCCACGGTCGACGGACCAGATATACCCTCGGTCTACCGAAGAGCCACAAAACACTCCGTAGGCAGGTTTTGGGCGTGGCCAGGAGGCCGCGTGGGGAGGGGCCGTTCCGCGGTCCCGCGGGCCCTCCCGCCGGCCCCGCGGGGCGGCGATAACCATTATCGTCCGGACCGTTGCGGGGAATCCCCACGACCATGTCCGAGCTCCCGAAGAAGAGCACCGCCTTCTTCGAGTGGTACAACGAGGTCCTCGAGCGCACGCAGGTCACGGACAAGCGGTACCCGGTCAAGGGGCTCAACGTCTGGCCCCCGTTCGGCCTCAGCATCCGCTCCAACTTCGACCGCACGCTACGTTCGGCGGTCGAGGCGATCGGCTACCAGGAGGTCTCCTTCCCGACGCTGATCCCCGAGACGGAGCTCAAGAAGGAGAGCGAGCACATCAAGGGGTTCGAGGCCGAGGTCTACTGGGTCACCAAGGGCGGGGCCACTCCGCTCGACATCAACCTCTGCCTGCGCCCGACGAGCGAGACCGCGATGTACCCGATGTTCGCGCTCTGGGTCCGCTCCCACAAGGACCTGCCGCTCCGGATCTTCCAGATCTGCAACGTCTTCCGGTACGAGACGAAGTCCACGCGCCCGCTCATCCGCATCCGGGAGATCCACTTCTACGAGGGGCACACGGTCCACCCGACCGAGGAGAGCGCCACCCGGCAGGTCCAGGAGGACCTGGGATCCTTCGCCGAGATCGCCCGGGCCTTCGCGCTCCCCTACCTCATCAACAAGCGCCCGGACTGGGACAAGTTCCCCGGCGCCCACTACTCGCTCGCGCTCGACATCCCCTTCGGCGACGGGCGGACGCTGCAGGTGGGCACGGTCCACCACTACCGCGACAACTTCGCCCGCCCCTACGGGATCCAGTACGAGACCGAGGACGGAGGGGCCGCCTTCGGGCACCAGACCACCTACGGGATCTCCGAGCGGCTGATCGGAGGCGTCATCGGGGTCCACGGCGACGACAAGGGGCTCGTGCTCCCCCCGGCGCTGGCCCCAACGCAGGTCGTCGTCATCCCCGTCATCGGCAAGGGCTCCAAGGAGGCCGTCGAAGGCGCGGCGAAGGAGATCTCCGCCTCGCTCTCGGCGAGCGGGTTCCGGACCAAGGTCGACCTGTCGGAGGACCGCCCCGGGGCCAAGTACTACGCCTGGGAGAGCCGGGGGGTGCCCCTGCGGGTCGAGCTCGGACCCCGCGAGGTCGAGGAGAGAGCCGCCACGCTGGCCGACCGGTTCGGTCGGAAGCGCAAGGTGGCCCGCTCCGACCTGGTGGAGGAGGTGCGGAAGGAGCTCGACGCCTTCCACGCCACGCTCTCCGAGAAGGCGACGGCACGTTTCCGCGAGCAGATCGGCGTCGCCTCCACCCTCGCGGAGCTCAAGGGAGCCCGCTCGGTCCACCTCCTCGGCTGGTGCGGGAAGGAAGAGTGCGGGCACCAGATCGAGGCGGGCGTGGAAGGCGGGCTCCTGGGGACCGTCGAGGCCAGCTCCCCGGAGGGCATCCTCCCCGGTGAAGTTCCCCCCTGCATCGTGTGCAAGGGGACCCCGAGCCGTTGGTCCGCCGCGGGCCGCCCGCTCTGAGGCCCGAACCCTACTCCGACCCCATCTCGGCCGACCCGGTCCCGGTGGCCTTCGATGGCCCGCGACCCGGTCCGGGGGGGCTGCAGCCGCCGGCCTTCAGGGCGCCGGAAGAGCGCGGCGCTTGGGGGGGAGGGTGAGCCACATCCCCGCGAGACCGAAGCCGGCGAGGGTGATCACCATCGCGTAGATCCCGTTGTCGATCCAGACGCCGAAGGAGATGCCCCACCAGAGGTAGAAGGCGAGGGCGAGCCCGACCAGGGCCCCGAACAGACCGAACCCCATCTGGCGTGCGGAGGGGAGCGAGAAAGAGCGCTTCGGCCGGGCGGAGCGGCCCTTGGACCGGGGCCCCTTCTTCCCGGGGCTTTCGGCTGCCTTGGGCTCCTCGTCGGCCATGGGGGTCGTGGGCCACGTACCCACCCCATCTTAAGCCTTGACGGGGAGGCGAGGGCGCCGGGGAGGACCGGAGCGGCGCGCTTCGCCCCCCCGGGGGCCGGGTCGGGAGGGGGCTGGCCGCGGGCAAGGGCGTTGGCCCGTGAGCGTAGTTTCTTGTGGGGCTAGGAGATGCATCCTCTCGTGGCGACCCCGGAACCCCGGAGCACCCCCTGGGATCGCACGAGCCTCCCGCTGGAGCGCCTCTCGGAAGAGGAGAGGCGCGTGCTCGCCTACGCCAGCGCCATCGGCAAGGAGTTCGACTTCGCCCTGCTGAGGAGCGCGACCGGCCTCTCCGAAGAGCCCCTCGCGGAGCTCCTGGAGCACCTGGTCCACCAGGGGCTCCTCCGGGAGCACCCCGGGGGAGAGCGGTTCAGCTTCGTCCAGGAGGACGTCCGGATGCGGCTCTACCGGGAGATGACGGAGAGCCGGGTGAGGGTCCTCCACCGGAAGATCGGGGACGCCTACGAACAGCTCTACCCCGACCCCCCCGCCGAGATCCTCCCCGAACTGGGGCGGCACTACTTCCTGGGCCGGGTCCACGACCGGTCCTATCGCTACAACCGGCGCTCGGCGAGCCTCGCGCGCGAGGCGCTCGCCCCGGAGATCGCCGCGCACCACCTGGAACGGGCGAGAGCGGACCTGAAGGAGCTCCCCGGCGACCACCGGGAGGACGAGGCCGGGCTCCTGCTGGAGCTGGGCGAGCTCTACAGCCTGCTGAACGAGGACCTGAAGGCCGACCGCCTCTACGTCGAGGCGCTCGAGCTCGTCCCGCCGCAGAAGACCGTGCTTCGCGCCTTGATCCTCCTCGCCCGCGCGGACGTCGCCCGGAACCAAGCGCAGGGCGACCGGGGCCGGGAGCTGTGCGCGGACTCGCTCCGGCTGCTGGAGAAGGAGGGCCACCGTCGCGGCCTCGCCCGGGTCCACCGCCTGCTCGGCCGGATCGCCTCCCTCGAGGGGAACACGCGCTCCGCGATCGAGGAGGGGGAGCGGTCGCTCGAGCTCTTGGACCCGAAGGACGACGCCCGCGAGATCGCCCGGTGCTACGTCGATCTGGGGAACGCCTTCTCGGCCTCCGCGGAGCCCTCGAGCATCAGCAAAGCCGTGGAGTACTACCGGAACGCGCTGGAGATGGTGGAGAAGCTGGGCGACTGGCACGAAGCCTCCCGCGCGTGCAACAACCTGGCCGTTGCGGTGGGCACGGACGACCCGAAGGCAGGCGTCTCCTGGCTCGAGAAGGGCCGCACGTTCGCCGAGCGGGCGCACGACCGCCGGATGGTCGGCTGGACGCTCTTCAACGCGGTGGAGTTCCGGCTGACCCTGGGTCAACTGGACGAGGCGGAGCGCGACAACCGGGAGGCCCGCCGGGTGCTCGAGCGGCTCCAGGACCCGATCGCTCTCCAGCAGATCGCGATGAACGACGGCCTGCTGGCCATCCGTCGCGGCCGGTTCGGGGAGGCGGAGGCCGCCTTCCAGCGCTCCCTCCGGCTCGCCGAGGACATGGGGTATCCGCCCCAGATCTCGGAGATGCACCTTCGCCTGGCGCTGCTTTACGACGCTTGGGGCGACCCCGAGCGGGCCGCGCTGGAGCTCCCGCGCGCGGAGGGGCTGAACGTCGACTCCTACGCGGTGTCCCTGGTCAAGGCCCATCGGGAGCTCCGGGAGAAGCTCCACGTGGACGGGGGCGGTGGAGAGAGGGGACCCTCCGAGCCGAACGAGCGCCTTCCGGCAACGGGCGACGGGGGCGGCGCGGGTCCTGAGCACTAGCGGACCCGGGGCCTGTTCGTCCGGCCGTCCACCCACCCAGGCGACCCCCACTCTGGCCTGGGTCGCCTCCCCCATTATACGGCCCGTCCCGTTCCCGCCTCCGTGGCCGTCGCGCGCCGCAGCTCGAACCCCTCGGTCGCTCACCCGTTCATCGGACGGGGGGAGGTCCTCGAGGCCCTCCGCCGGGCCCTGGCGAGCCTCCGGGGAGGGAACGGGACCGCCGTCCTCATCCTCGGTGACGCGGGCGTCGGCAAGAGCACGCTCGTCGGCTCCATCACGGAGGCGGCCCGCCGGGACGGATGCGTCGTCCTCGAGGGGAGGGCCCTCCCGCGCGACCTTCCGCAGCCGTTCGAACCGCTGAAGGAGGCCATGCGGGGGCTCACGCCCGCCCTCCTCCACGGTAGCGATGGCGGGGAGAGCGGGCTCCGCGGGATCTGGGTCCCCGAGCGCCCCTCGCCCCCGTCGCTCCTCCCCCTGGGCTTCATGGCCTGGCGCGAGGCGGGCCCGAGCCCGTCGGAGCGGCCGGAGGAGGAGGCCGGGCCGGACCGGATCTGGGGCACCATCGACCGCGCCTCCGGCGGCGTGGAGGAGGACCGGCTCGTGCTCTTCGACCGCTTGTACCAGGCGCTCGCGACCGTCTCCCGTCGCCAGCCGGTGCTGCTGGTGCTCGAGGACATCCACCTGGCCGACCGGCCGACGCTGGAGTTCGTGCAGTACCTCACCCGCCAGTCCCCGGAGCACGCGGTGGGCCTCATCCTGACCTCGGCACCGCTGGACACGCTCGCCCCGGAGGTCCGGGACCTGTTGGGGCCCCTGGAGCGGGAGGGCCACGTGGAGTCCCATACCCTGCGTCCCCTGAACGTGGAGGAGGTGAGCGACTACCTCCGATGGCTCAACGCGGGCGCGGTGCCGGAGGCGGACACGGTCACCCGGCTCTACGCGGAGAGCGAGGGGAACCCGCTCTTCCTCGAGCGGCTCGCGATGGGGGAACGAGGAGGGCTGGGCGCGGGTCCCGGACGCGCGGGGCAGCGGGGCAGGAAGGGGGGCAGGATGAGCCCTCCTCCGCCGGAGGACCGGCCTCCGAGACCCCGGAGCGGACGGACGAGGTCGGTCGCAAGCTCCTCGCCTACGGCGCCGTCCTGGGGACCGAGTTCCCGTTCGCGGCCATCGCGCGCGTCTCGGAGGCCGACGAGGAGACCGTGGCCCGGTCGCTCGAACGGCTGGTCCGCGCGAAGGTCCTGGAGGAGCGGCCGGGCGAGGTCTACGCCTTCCGCACCGCCGCCCAGCGCGAGGAGGTCCTCTCGTCGCTCACGGAGACCCGGAAGCGGCGGCTCCACCGCCGGTTGGCGGAGGTCGTGGAGGTGCTCGGACCGGACGCCCAGGGCGAGGAGCTCTGGGTGAAAGAGCTCTCCCTCCACTTCCATCTGGGCGGGCAGGACCTCCGCTCCTTCGAGTACAACTGCCGCCTGTTCGAGCTCACCCGGCACGCCGGTCGGATCGGCGAGGCCCGCGAGGCGCTCGAGCGTGCGCTCGAGGCCATCCGCCGGCTCCCTCCGGAGCAGAAGGCTCCCCGGGAGCAGGAGCGCGAGGTCCTCCTTCGGCTCGGAGAGGTGCTGGCCGAGGCGGGAGAGCTCCGCCGGTCCGAGGAGCGCCTCATGGAGGCCTTCACCATGTTCCTGCCGAACGAGCCCCACGAGGTGATCCAGCTCGCGATCGCCCGCACCCACATGCACCAGGGGAGGATCCTGGAGGCGCGGCGACGCGTTCGCGCGCTCGCCCCGGCCCCCCACGATACCTCTCCCCCCTCGAGCGCGGTGGAGGCGGCCGGCCTGCTCGCGGAGGCGGCGATCGCGATGGGGGAACTGGACGAGGGGCTCTCCTGGGCCCGCCGCGCGCTCCACTTCGCCGAGGGGCTGCCGGACCACGGGCTGCTGGGAGACTCCTGCCGCCGGCTCGGCGAGTACTACCTCCACGAGCTCGACGAGGCGGAGCGGGCCCGGGCCCTGTTCCAGAGGGCCCTCCGGCTCTTCGAGGAGGAGGGGGACGACCTGCGCCGGGTCCGCCTGGAGCTCCCTCTGGCCGAGCTCGAGTTCCTGCGCGGCCGCACGGAGGAAGGGTTCCGCAGGCTGGGCACCGTGGCCCGATGGGGCGAGGAGCGGGGGGCCCACCTCCTCCACGCTCAGGCGCTCCTCCGAGAGAGCCATCACGCCCTCACCACCGGAGAGCTGGAGCGGTCGGAGAGGTCGCTCGCGAAGGCGCGCGGGCTCGTGCCCCCGGAGAACGGTCCCAGCTTCGAAGTGCACTACGCCCTCCTGGACGGACGCCACGCCCACCGGCGCGGCGACCACGCCCGGGCCCGGACCCACCTCGCCCGCGCGGAGGAGCTCGCCCGGACGGGAGGGCACACCGGCTACCTCGTCGAGGTCCTCCTGGCGCGGGCCGAGGCGGAGATCGCCCGGGGCGACCTTGCGCAGGCGCGGAGGTCGCTCGACGAGGCCCATCAGCTAGGGGTGCCCCGGCACGACCAGCGGGTCCGCTGGACGGAGCTCTCCCACGCCGCCCCTCCCCAGGAAGGGAGCGAGGAGCCCAAGGGCTGAGGCGGCCGGCCCCGGGGGGGCCCGCGGTGCCCTTTTGCCTTCCGTCCCCTGCCGGGTCCGATGGCCCAGCCGGTCCCCGTCGCCTCGGACGGTTCCCCTCACCCCACCCGGGGCACGGAGGGGTTCGAGCGCGACGTGCGCGCGATGTTCGCGCACATCGCCGGTCAGTACGCGTTCTTCGACCACGTGGCGACCTTCGGACAGGACCTGGTCTGGCGGCCGAGGGCGCTCTGGGAGCTGGACCGCAGGCTCGACCGCCCTCCCCGGCAGGTGCTCGATCTCGGGTGCGGTCCGGGAGACCTGACCTTCCTGCTCGCCCATCACTACCCCGGGGCCCGGGTGGTCGCCGCGGACTTCACGCGGGGGATGGTGGCGAGAGCGGAGAGGCTGCGTCGCGCGGGCCATGACGTGGACACGGCGGGGCCCGGCCGGGTCTCCTTCGGCGTGGCGGACGTCCTGAGGTTGCCCTTCCGCTCGGGGACCTTCGACGTCGTGACGAGCGCCTTCCTCATCCGGAACCTCCCGCAGCTGGTCATGGGCCTCGCCGAGATGCGCCGGGTCCTCCGACCGGGAGGGGTCTGCCTCGCCCTCGAGATCACGGAGCCGGCCCCCGCCTGGTTCCGGCCGTTCTTCCACGCGTACTTCGACCGGGTGATGCCGAAACTGGGAGCCCTCTTCGGGACCGAGGGGCCCTACCGGTACCTCTCCGAGTCGCTCCGCCACTTCCCACCGCGGGAGGGGGTCGTCGAGGCTTTCGAGCACGCAGGGTTCCGGACGGCGGAGCCCTGTCCACAGTCGGCCGGGAGCGTCACGGCGTTCGTGGCCCGCGCGCCGTAGGCGGCCCGGGACGGCGCCCTCGACAGGAGCCTATCCAGCTCCGCCCAGCAAGCTTTAGACCCGCTTCCGCTCGGTGCGACCGATGCCCGCGACCTCCCCCCCGTTCGATGCGTTCCGCTACGCGCACGACCGTGCCGACCAGATCGTCTGGATGAGCCAGAACACCAACCACCTCTTCCCGACGGAGCCGGTCGAGAAGGCCATCGCCCAGGCGGTCAAGGAACGGCGGTACCAGGGCTACCCGTACGCCCCGGGGGACCCGAAGCTCAAGCAGCTCGTCCGGGACGACTTCGGTCTTCCCGACTGCGAGACCGGCATCGCTTCGGGAGGCACGGAAGCGCTCTACATGCTCGCCCGGGCGCTCCTCGGTCCGGGCGACGAGGTCATCTCGAGCGACCCGAGCTACCTCATCATCCACAAGTTCATCGAGCTCTCCGGAGCGAGGACGGTCAACCTCCCCCTCTACGCCCCGCCCTACCGTCTCACCCCGGACCGCGTGAACGAGGCCATCACCCCGAAGACGAAGATGATCATGCTCATCGACCCGCTGAACCCCCTGGGGAGCGGGTACCCCGAGGCGGACGTCAAGGGGATCGCGGAGATCGCGAAGGACCGCAAGCTGGTCCTCCTGAACGACACGACCTACCGCGACTTCTCCGAGCACCACACCCTCGCCCACCCCTACCACCCGGAGGGGACGGTGACCGTCTGGTCCGTCTCGAAGAACTGCGGGCTCGCCGGCGTCCGGCTGGGAGGGCTCCTCGCGCGCAAGGAGCTCTACGACCGGATCTGGAAGTACAACACCAACGACCTCGGCGTCAACGTGCTCGCCCAGGTGGCGGCGGTGGCCGCGCTCGAGGCGAAGCCCAAGGCGTTCCCGGCGGTGCTGAAGCAGACGCGGGAGAACCAGAGGCGGATCCACGAGGCCGTGAAGGGATGGAGCGGGGTCTCGCTCCCGTTGTACCCCTCCCAGGGGAACATGTTCGTCCTCGACATCGCCGAGCGCGGGGTCGAGCCCGAGGCGCTGCAGAAGGAGCTCCTGGTGAAGCACGGGGTCTTCCTCAGGGCCGGGAACTACCTCTCCCCGTCCTTCGGGAAGCGCTTCATCCGGGCGTCGTTCTCGAACCCACCGTCGGACATCGACCGGTTCCTGAAGGCGTTCCCGGTCGCGCTTGCGGCCACGGAGCCCACGGCGAAGGCCTCGGCCCCCGTGGCCGCCCGCTGAGAGGGCCCTTCAGGGATACACGGGCGGGCTTCCGTCCCAGGGAACGGGCGCCGCGCGCTCCGGCTCGGAGCCCGCGAGGGCTTGGGCTTCGGCGCCCGCCCGGTGCCTCCTCGAGACCAGCACGGCCGCCGCCACCCCCGCACCGGCGATCACCACGACGGCCACGAGCGCGTAGAGGCCGGGTCCGCCCGTGAGGGAGCCGTAGGGCGAAGGGCCGGTCTTCCCCCCGGGGGGGGACGAGGTAGGAGGGACGGTCGAACTGGCTCCGACCACGAGGTTGAGCTTCGCCTGGAGGGTGGCCCCCGACGAGTCGTCGACCGTGGCGACCACCTGGAACGTCCCGGGGCTGGTGTAGGTGTGGCCCTGCGACACCGAGGTCCCCGAGACCGCAAGCAGTCCGGTGGAAGCGCCGTCGCCGTAGTTCCACGCCACGCGGTAGGGAGCGGTCCCCCCCTTCACGGTGAGCGTGAACGTGGTGGAGAGCGGCGCGACGCCCTGGCCCGGGCTCGAGCCCAGGGTGGCGGCGAGCGGGCCGGGGGGCGCGTTGATGACGACCCATGCCGTCGCGCTGGTCGCGTTCGACCGCCCGTCCGTGACGGTGACCGAGGCGCCGTAGGTGCCGACGGTGTTGTACGTGTACGAGACGGTGGCCCCGGACGTGGCCTGCGTCGTCCCGTCGCCGAACGTCCAGGTGTACGGGCCGTAGGTGCCCGAGCCGCCGGAGGCGTTGGCGGTGAAGGTGATCGGAGCGGGCACGGTCCCGACGACGGCGCTCGCCAGGAGGGTGACACGGAGCGGATGCGAGATCCCCGCGACCGTCACGACGACCGGCGCGGAGCTTCCCGTCGCCCCCGCGCTGTCCGTGACCGACACCTTGGCGTCGAAGGTGCCCGCGGAGGTGTAGGTGTGCGAGACCGTGGCCGTCGTGGTGGTCGTGGCGGAACCGTCGCCGAAGGTCCACGCGTAGAGGGTGTAGGGGGGCGTTCCTCCGCTCACGCTCGCGTCGAGCGAGGTCGTGAACGGCGCCGTGCCGTTGGCCATCGGGAGCGAGAGGGACACGGAGAGGGCGGGTGGCGCTCCGCTGGAGACGGTCACCGTCCCGTTCGTCGAGTGGCCCACGACGCCCAGCGAGTCGTTGACCGCGGCGTCCACGGTGTAGGTCCCCACCGAGGCGTAGGTGTGGGTCGCCGTGGGGGAGAGGGACCGGCTGGAGGTGCCGTCACCCCAGAAGAAGCGGTAGGAGGGATAGACGGTGGAGCCCCCGGTGGCCACGACGCTCGCCGCGACCGTGAGCGGGGCGCTCCCGGAGGTGGGGGAGAGGGTCAGGGCGACCAGCGGGCGGTCCACGCCGCTGCCGCCCTGGGTCGTCGCGAGGATGTGGATGAACCGGTAGGCGTAGGCGCCTCCCAGGGTCCAGTTCGCCCCGAAGTGCGAGTTGGTGTGCGCGGCCACGTCCCCGTTCCCGACGTAGACCGCGATGTGGTCCCAGGTGCCGTCCGGGGGGTTCCACTCGTAGTTGATCATGTCCCCGGCCTCCATCGTCTGGACCCCGTAGACCTGGATCCCCCACCCGTTGTTCAGGAACATGTCCCCGAGCGCCGGAGCGGAGGGTTCGCCGTAGGTCGGGGGGACGCGCGAAGGGATGTTGATCCCGCCGCCCGCCTGGTGGGGCTCGTTGCCGTCCACGGAGCTCACGAAGTGCGCGCAATCGTCGCCGGAGAGCCCGACGACACTGGTGCCCTGAGGGTAGGAGACGTAGGTGCCGCCGCTGTTCCAGAAGTACCCGTCGCTGGTGACGACGTTCCAGTACTCCGCCGCGTAGGAGAGCGCCGCCGCCCGGTCGAACGCGATGGTCTTGCCGGTGAGGTTGGTGAGCCAGGCGGTGCCGTTGGACCCCTCGGCCGACCAGCCGGTGAAGTTGTTGTCCCAGGAGACCTCCCACCACACGTACCCGTTGGCGAGTGCGCTCCCGGCGACGATGCGTCCCTGCTCGTACTGTTGCTCCACGGTGAAGATCGTGGCGGACTGCGAGGGGGCCTGCCGGCAGTTCAGCGTCCCGGAGGCGACTTCCACCTGGTCGTTCACCGCGAGCCCGAAGGCGGAGCCCGAGGAGAGGTGGGCCCCGACGCCGCTCATGGACAGGGTCGCGGCGTGAGCGAGCGCGGCGTGGGGGAGCGGGGCGGTCGGGCCGCCGGCCGAGATCGCCACGCCCGGGCCCGGGAGGACCGAGACGAGGGCTGCGAACAGCAGCACGGACGCCGCAACCCCGAACCGGGACGGGCTCGATCTCATGGAACCTGCGGTCCGCTCCGGCGGGCGGGGGGGCCGCGTACGAGGGCGAATGCGTGGCCTCATCCTTTATAGGTTGGGGAAGAGCGAACGACCGGGCCCGGTTCTCCGAGAGAGAATTACGTCATCAAGACGGACCTTTATTACCCCGTCAAAGGTCCAGCGCGTCATGCTTCGCCGTGTCGCACGCGTCCTGAGAGAGACCCCCCTGTCCGCGGCCCTTCTGCTCCTCGTGGCCCTTCTTCTGCTCCCCGGAGGGGCCCTAGGCTCCGGGCACTTCGGGACCTCGACGCCGACGGCACTCCCGGTACGGGCCTCTGCGGCCGTGCCCGCCGCCCACGCGATCCCCGCCGTCTACGGGACGACGAGCGTCACCACCTCGGACGCGAAGGTCGCGAACAACCTCGCGATGAACTTCTCGATGGCCTTCCCCACCGCCATCGCGCTCTCGGCCGGGCAGGACATCAACGTGACGCTCCAGGAGCTCGTGGGGATCAACATCGCGGCCCGCGACATCTCGGAGGCGTCCATCGGCTTCTGGGCCCACTACGACGCGGGGAGCTCCACCACGATGGTCTGGCCCGTGGCCATCTTCGGCAACCGCACGGTGACCCACACCGTCGTGGACACCGCGATCTCGCTCACGACCCCCGGGACCCTCGTGTTCCGATTGTCCCACGCCCACGGGTACTGGTGGACGTTCTCGACCAACGGTGGCCAGGCCATCGGCTCGGGCGTCCCCGCCTGGCAGAACGGCACCTACATGCTGAACTCCTCCTCGGCCCTCGGGTACTACTCCCTCGGCTCCCGCTTCACCTTGGCCCCCACCCTCTTCATGAACGAGTCCGGGCCCTCGCTCCCCATCGCCAGCACGCAGTTCCAGGGCGTCCTGTCCCCCGCGATGCAGTTCAACACCACGACCGTCAGCTACCCGCCGGTGAACGGGCTCTACCAGGCGCCCAGCACCGCCGGCTACGCGGTCCCGATGGCGGGCTACGACCAGTGCTACGTCTCCGGCTGCCCCTGGAAGGTGGGGAACGACACGGTGCTCGTGAACTTCCCGAGCCCGGTGCCCTCGGTCACCGCGAACGGGGCCACCCTGTGGGGCGTTCCCCCGCCCCCGCCGGTGAGCTTCCACACCTGGCTCGGCGCGGAGACCGTCGACCCCAGCTTCATGAACGTCACCGGCGAGCAGATCACGCTCTCGCCCGTCCCCTCGGCGATCCCACCGGGCGGGCTCTTCGCCGCGCACGAGGCCGCGCTCCCGATCAACGGGACCGACGAGATGTACATCGGGTTCGTGGACGCGAACGTCACCTTCGGGACGCTCGCCTACCAGGGCGTCTATCCGTTCTACGCGCTCAGCACCTACAACAGCGGGACCTTCGGCATCGACCTGACCCCGCTCGCGGCCGGGACCCAGCACACGATGTCCATCCAGCACACCAGCGGCTGGTGGTGGACGGTGCGGCTCGACGGTGGCACCTCGAGCTGGTGCACCGGCATCACCAGCTGCACGGGCAACGGCACGATCCTGCTCAACGCTTCGACGGCGTGGGGCGAGACGAACATGACCTTCAACGCGGCACCCGGTGGCCGGATCGGCACGGCCGGGTTCTTCGTGCCCATCCCGTACTCGAACCAGCCGCTCCTGGCCTACTTCGGGAACATGTCGACCTACTCGGTCACGACCTCCATCCAGCTGGACTCCCGCAGCGGGGTCTGGGGCACACCGTTCCTCGGGAACGCCTGGAGCTGGGACACCAAGAGCTCCAAGGACGTCCTCGTCGGGAACACCCAGGAACCCTGGGCCATCCCCCCGGGGAGCGTGCTGGTGGAGAACGCCACCGCGGCCTACCCCGCCCCCCTGTCCAACACCACCGTGGGCGGCTCGCCCAACCCCTTGTGGATCGGGACGTCGGTGACGGCGGTCGCCACCCCCACCACCGTCGCCTCGGGCGGCGGCACCACCACCCTCGCCATCTCCGTCAGCTCCGGCGGGTCGGCGATCTCCAACGCGGTCGTGAACGTCACGGACATCGACGCCCAGCAGTACGGCCACTGCTCGTCGATCTTCCAGCCCACGGGGACCGCGGGCGACTACTCCGGCACCTGCTGGTTCAACGCCTCGGTCCCGATCCTCCTCACGGCCCACCTCCAGGTCACCGTGACCCCGGTCTCGGGCGCGGTGGGCACGACCGTCGTCGTGATCGTCCTGACCCCTCCGCTCACCGTCTCGGCGCTCATCGCGGGCACCCCGAGCGGCAGCACGGTCCAGGCCGGTGCGGCGCTCACGGTGGAAGTGTGGACGAACGTCTCGGGAGCCGGTGTCGCGAACGCCTTCCCGCTGCTGGCCCTGACCCCGGTGGGAGAGGGGCAGATCGGGCCCAACACCACCACGAGCATCGGGTTCTACAGCATCCCGCTCACCATCGCCTCGAACCCCGCCAGCGCGACGGCGACGCTCACGATCGCCGCCACGGGCGGGGCGGGTGCAGGGTTCGGGGTCGCCACCGCGGCGCCGATCCTGCTCAACATCAACCTGCCTAAGGCGACGGTGAGCCCGGTGTGGATCTCCGGCAGCGGCCCGTCGTCGATCGCCGCAGGCGCGACGGTGACCTTCTCCGTGAACGTCTCCTCGGGCTCCGGTCCGATCGTCGGGGCCTTCGTCCACTTCGGGGTCACCTGCAACGGCGGGACCAACTGCACGAGCCAGTTCCCCACGGTGACCGCGCCGTCGGCGACGAACGCCCAGGGCGCATCCTCCTGGACCGTGACGGCACCGGCGACCCTTGCGCAGGCCACGACCTTCACGGTCACGGCCACGACGACGCCCAAGGGGTACGCCTCCGCCTCGGGCGCCGCGCTCCCGGTCACCGTCCAGCCGCCGGGGTCGCCGAACAACAACAACGCGAACAACTCGGGGTCGAGCCCGCTGCTCCTCTACGCCATCGTGGGCGTGGTCGTGGTCGCCGTGGTGGCCGTGCTCGCGCTGCTCCTGATGCGGAAGAAGAAGTCCTCGCCTCCCGCCTCGTCCGCCCCGCAGGGCGGCATGGAGAGCTGGAGCCCGTCGCCGGAGGGCGAAGGGGCGGGCGCGAACGCCGGCGCCGAGCCCCCCGCGGGCCCCTCCGGGTCCGGCTGAGCTCCTTCGCGAGGGCCCGTGAGGGCCCTTTAGCCCCTCGCGGAGGAAGGCGCGGCGGCGGCTGCCGCAGCCCCCGGCGGCGGCGGTCGGACGCGGGCGTCGACCACGGCGTGCGTCCGGGCCGGTCCGTAGGGTTTCACGCGCCTCGGATGGGACTCGAGGACCTCCCCGCCTGAGGCCAGGACCGCGCGCGCGACCTCCTCCCGGGCCTCCTGCGCCCAGCTCTTGGGCGAGGAGACCACCAGATGCACGTGCATCCAGCCGCCGCTCCCGTCGAGCAGCTCGAGCGCCCGGGGAACGAACGGCAGGCTCGAGGGCAGGTAGCCCAGGAATATCCGGTCGAACGCCCCGAGGGGAAGCGCGACGGTGCGGTTGTCACCGAGATGGGGGACAACAATCCCTTCGACCCTGTTGGCCCGGACGTTCTCCAGCAGGTAGGCGTGGGACCGGGGGTTCTTCTCCACCGCGTGGACGACCTGGGGGTGCCCGAACTTCGCCGCGGGGAGGGTGAAGTACCCGATCCCGGCGAAGAGGTCCGCCACGCGCTCCCCCGGACGGACGAGCTCCCCCGCCCTCCTCCGCTCCGAGCGGTTCCCCGCCGCGAACATGATGGCCGCCGCGTCGAGGTGCCAGAGGATCCCCTCCTCCTGGTGGACGGTCTCGGTGCGCTCCCCGGCGAGGAGGCGGAGCCGGGGCCGCCGGAGCTCCCCCTCCACGCCGCCCTCGAACCCGAGGACGGTCTCGACGCCCATCTCCTCGCGGTAGAGCTCCCCCACCCTCGGCCCGAACGGGCTCAGCGAGCTGGGGAGCCGTAGGAGGAGGACCTTCCCCAGCCGCTGGTAGCCCCGGGGGAGGTCCGTGGCCGCGCGCCCCGCAAGGGGGCGCAGGCGATCACGGACCCGTTCCGCGGGGGGTCGGGACTGTCGTGTCGGCACGTTCGAGCATGATGTCCAGGAATTGCTTGAGGTGTTCGGCCAGGATCGGGTTGTCGGTGAACCCGCACGCCTCCAGGCCGGGAGAGGCGAGGAGCGCGTGCTCCCCGTCGACCAGGAGGTCCGTGGCGAGGATGTGCTGGCGCGCCACGTGCCGGCACCCTTCGGGGATCTTCTGGGCGGGAGCGGTGATGAACGTGATCTCGACGCCCCTCTTCACCGCGCTCTGGATGCGCTTGCCGAGCTCCTCCCTGAGGTCCGCCACCTGGGGCGTCGTGACGATGACGGTCCTCGTGGACCGGTCCAGGAACTCGCCCACCTTGGTGAGGACCTTCTGCCGCCCGTAGAGGAGGTAGACCAGCTGGGGCTCGCCCTGCTCCCCCACCATCCGGTGGAGGTCCTGGAGCCGACCGAAGACCTCCTGGACGTCCCCCTTCAGCCGCTCGGCCACCTTCTCGGGGGGGTAGGGCTTGAAGAGCGTCGGCTTGCCCCCGGAGGAGTACGCGTAGCCCTTCTGGCAGAGCGCTTCCAGGACCTTGTACGCGCTGGTCCGGGGGATCTGCGCCGTGCTCGCGAGCGTGGCGGCGTCGCCGTAGCCGCGGGTCACGAGGGCCATGTAGGCCCGGGATTCGTAGTGGGTGAGCCCGACCCGCTCGAGGATCTCGACCGCCCTTCGGTATTCGGACGTCTGGTCGTTGCCCAGGGAGGCGACCAGCTCGTCGGGGCCTGGCATCCGCCGACCTCAAATAGGCTCGACCTAAATCGTTGAGGGGCCGCCGCCGTTCCCTGCCTCGGGGGCGATTTATCCATTGACGTACTGAGGATGCCGATGGTGGAGGGCATCTTCCGCCCGGGCCCAGCTCTCCCGGGCCGGCGTAGCGACTTTGTCGCGACCGCCACGGACCGTACCCTCCTCGTCGTCGGAGGATGCCTTTCCCCCCGCGAGCCCGTCCGGGACACGTGGGTCCTCGACCTCGCGACGGAGAAGTGGAGGACGGGACCGCCCATCCCGGAACCCCGAGAGGGGATCGCTTGGGCGCGCGACAAGGACTGGCTCCTGGCCGCGGGCGGGTACCTGCCGACCTCCGACATCGCGGGCATGGTCGACGCGCTCCACCTCCACGAGGAGCGCTGGGAGGCCCGTCAACCGCTCCCGCACGCCACGGCCTGGGGAAGGGGAGCGCTCGTGGGAGGCGCGCTCCATCTCGCCGGAGGGTTCCGGATCGATCCCCGGAGCGCGGACGCGGCGATCCCGGACCACCTCCAGGGCTCCCTGGAGGGAGGGAAGCTCGTCCACTGGCGCGACGCCCCGCCGCTCCCGCTGGGCGTGGCCGACGGGACGTTCGCCCCTCTCCCCGGAGGGGAGAAGATCGTCTGGTCCGGAGGAGCGCTCGGGGTGGGCGCGTGGAGGAGGGAGCACCTCTTCTCCCAGCCCGTGACCGGGGTCACCTTCGCCTTCGACACCTTCCACCAGACCTGGCAGCGGCTCCCGGAGCTCCCGGTCCCCCGGCGGGCCCACCGTGCGCTCGCGCTGAAGGAGGGCGTCCTCGTCGCGGGAGGAGTGGACGACGAGACCACCGCGCTCTCCAGCGTCTTCCTTCTCAGCCCCGACGGGTTCTGGAACGAGCTCGAGTCCCTCCCGGACCCGCGCTACCACTTCGGGCTGGTCGAGGTGGGCGACGAGATCTGGGTGCTGGGAGGGAACTACCTCGAGGGCGAGGCCCCGCCCACCCTCCGGGTGGCGAAGAAGGACTGGCTCCGCGCGTGAGGGGCCCGAAGGGCCGCGCTCGCGCGTTCAGGCGACGGGTCGGGCCATCGCGATGAGGGCTTTGAGCCCCAGGAACTCCTCGGCCTCCTGGGCGCTCAGGATCCCTTCCTGGACCAGGTAGTCCCGGGGGTTCATCCCGCTCGCCGCGGCCTTCTTGATCACCTCGGCCACCTTGAGGTAGCCAAGGCGGGGCGTGAGCACCGTCGCGAGGGCGTGGGAGGAGAGCAGGTAGTGCTCCATGCGTTGCGGGTTCGGGCGGATCCCGGCGACGCATCGCTCCGCGAAGACCGGCAGGAAGTTCGAGAGGAGCCGGCAGGAGAAGAGGACCTCGAAGGCCATCACCGGCATCATCACGTTGATCTCGAACTGGCCGGCCTGGGAGGCGAGGGAGGTCGCGAGGTCGCTCCCGATGACGTGGAAGCAGACCTGGTTCAGGCACTCCACCATCGAGGGGTTCACCTTCCCCGGCATGATCGAAGAGCCCGGCTGGACCTCCGGGAGGCGGATCTCGTCGAGGCCGGTCGCGGGGCCGGAGGTGAGCAGCCGCAGGTCGTTCGCGATCCGGGTGAGCTCCACGGCCGCGGACCGTAGCCACGCCGAGGCCTCGGAGGCCGCGCGCCGGCTCTGCATCGCCTCGAACGGGTCCCGGGCCGCGCGGAGGGGGACCTTCGCGAGGGCGGAGAGGCGCTCGACGCTCAGGTGGCGGAAGCCCACCTTCGTGTTGATCCCGCTCCCCACGGCGCTGCCGCCGAGGGCGACCTCGCCCAGGTCCTCCTTCACGTGCGGGAGGGCCTCCAGCACCCGCCGCAGGGTCGAGGCGTAGGCCTGGAACTCGGACCCGAGCGTGACCGGCATCGCGTCCTGGAGATGCGTCCGCCCGGCCTTCGGGAGCCCCTCGAGCTCCTTCGCCTTCGTCTCGAGCGCCTGGACGAGGCGAACGAGCGCGGACTCGACCTCCCCGAGGGCGAAGAGCGCCGAGAGGTTGAGGGCGGTGGGGAACGTGTCGTTCGTGGACTGGCCGCGGTTCACGTGGTCGTTGGGGGAGAGGTAGGCGTAGTCGCCCTTGGCCTTCCCCAGGATCTCGAGCGCACGGTTCGCCAGCACCTCGTTGACGTTCATGTTCGTCGAGGTGCCGGCCCCCGCCTGGAACACGTCCACGATGAACTGGTCGGCGAACCGCCCGTCGGCCACCTCGCGCGCGGCCTGGGCGATGGCCCGGGCCCGCTCGGCGTCCAGCACGCCCAGGCGCTCGTTGGCCTCGCAGCAGGCGAGCTTGATGAGCGCGTAGGCCCGGACGAGCTCCGGGGGCAGGGAGAGCCCGCTCACGGGGAAGTTCTCCTTCGCCCGCAGGGCCTGGACCCCGTAGTAGGCGCCCTGGGGCACCTCCTTCGGGCCAAGGGAATCCTTCTCGGTGCGCGTGGGAGGCTCCGTCGCGGTCATGGTCAGGGCCCGGCAGGAACCTCCCGAGAAAAAGGCGGAGGGTCCCGCGTCAAGAGGCATGGAAACCTCCAAAAGACGCTCCACCGTGAACCGACAAGAGCGAGGGAGCTCCCGCGCGGATGGTCGACCTTTTCCAGTTGCTCTACGACACCACCGCGATCGTCGCGTACCTGGTGCTGCCCGTCGCGATCTTCGCCGCGCTGTTCCTCCTGGCCTGGGAGCGCGGGCTCGAGGGCGACCTTGTCGGGTTCGGCAAGCGGACCTTCCTCTTGCTGCTCGTGGGCGGGGTGATCGGCTACGTCGCGAACCTGCCGTTCTTCACGTGGAACGGCTCCGTCCTGATGGTGAACGTGGGGGGTGCGCTCCTCCCCGTCGCGGTCTCCCTGGTCGTGCTGGACCAGAGGATCCTCCCGGGGCGAACGCGCGAGCTCGCCCTCTTCCTCGGGCTGCTCGCCCTCGCCGTCGGCGCGACGCTCGTCGCGCTGGTCGAGCTCCCGACACGGCTCGGGCTCGTGGGCTTCCTGGCCTGCTTCGCCCTCTCGGGCGCCCTGCTCGTCGCCCTCCGACGGAGGGCCGTTCCCGCCCCCCGGCTGGGCTCGACGGTGGACGCGGTCGCCCCCTTCGTCCTCATCGCGCTCGGGATCTGGGGGACCTACCTGACCACGACGGTGGTCCCCGCGGTCGGGATCGTCTCCACGTTCCCGGACTACCTGGTGGCCCCTCTGCTCATCGCCCTCGCCGCGGTGGGGCTCCGCTGGCCACGCCGCGACGCCCCTGCCCTCGCCTTCGCGGCCTCCACCCTCGGCGTCCTCATCGGCGCCGACATCCTCCACCAGCCGCAGCTCTTCCAGGCGCCCGCCTTCCTGGGCTCGATCGGGGGCGCCGGGCCGCTCGACCTGGTCTTCCTCTCCGGCCCGTTCGCCTTGGGCGTTGCGCTCGTCGTGGATGTCCTCCTCCGGCGGGCCACGGGCCCCTCCCCCCTTGGCGCGGAGAAGGCTCCCTCCGCGCGCCCGTTCGGGCCCGTGCGCGGCTCGGAAGCCCGCTTCTACGAGGGGCTCCACGCCTACTCGGAGGGGCGCTACGCCGAGGTGGCTCCCGCCGTGGTCCGGACGCTCGACCGCGACCTGGCCGAGACGCGCCGCGCCCTGGGGCTCCCTGAAGCACCGGCGGCGGCGGGTCTGGAGCCGCTCCCCGTCCACCCGTTCCTGTCCGCCGACCTGGCGAACCTTCGCCAGGTCGCCCAGGAGCCCCCGGGAACCGCGGTGCGCGAGGACGCCCGACGGGCGCTGGTGACGGGCTTCCTGGTGCAGCGGGGCTTCCTGGGCCTGCTGGGACGGCGCCTGGCGTTGGTGGGCGACCGTGTGAAGGCCTTCCTGGTCGACCTGCTCGTGGCGTTCCTACCGTCCATCCCCGCCCTCTACCTCCTCCTGAGGTTGCTGCACCTGGACGTCAACTCCGTCACGGACTCCCCGTACACCTCGATCGGCTACCTGGCCGCGATCAGCTGGATCGGCGCCTGGCCGTTCCTGATCTACGCCATCCTTGAGTGGAGGTACGGCGTGACCCCGGGGAAGCGCCTCCTGGACCTGGTCGTCGTGGGCCCGGACGGGGGCCATCCCTCGATGCTCTCCGCGCTCGCGAGGAACGTCCCGAAGCTCCTCCCCCTGGCCGCCCTGTCCCTGACGCTGGGGATCGGTCTGCCCTTCGCCTTCCAGACCGCTCCGATCTCGGTGGGGGCGAGCGTCGCGCTCGTCATCATCGGGGCGGGAGTGTTCATCAGCGGGCTCATCGGCCTGGTCAGCGTGTGGGCGATGCGCGTCAGTCCCCGCCGTCAGAGGGTGGGCGACGTGCTCGGCGCGTCCATGGTCTGGACGCGGAAGCCCCCGCACGTGCCGGGGATCCTCATGGCGGCGGGGAGCCCGACGGTGTCCCCGCCGGCGGCGCCGTGGGCGCCGCGGGAGGCGCCTGCGGCCGCTCCGAGCCCGTTGGGGGGGCCGATGGGCCCGCCGCCCCTCCAGCCCTGGTGAGAACGATCTCGATCGAGGAGACGTTCGCGTCCTTCCCGTCGCGGTTGGTGAGCCGCTCGGTCCCGATCCGAACGTTCACCACGTGGACCGCCCCCTCGGTGAGCTTGTGCCGGCGGACCACCTCGGCCACGTCGACCGCGCGGGAGATCGCTTTCCCCCTCGCCTTGACCTTCACTTCGGGCGCTCCGCTCAGGAGCTGTCCCACCACCTCGAACACGTAGGTCATGGTCGGCTTGTCGCCGACGAAGACGACCGGATCGGTCCGGACGTGGTGCATGGGAGGGCGGGGAGGCCGCCCCTGCCACTGACCGCGGGGCCTTCCGCCGTCGCCGCCACCACCTCCGCCGCCTCCTCCACCGCCGCCTCCGCCGCCTCCGCCGCCACCTCCGCCGCCTCCTCCACCGCCGCCACCATGGCGGCGATCACGTCGGCGGCCCGGCCCTCGTTCTCCCTGGTCCGGAGGCCGTTCCGAAGAGGGCGGGGGGGTCGCGGGAGGGGTCGCCGGAGCCTCGCTGGGAGGGGGAGAAGAGGCCGCGGAGCTGGACGGCGGGTTTCCCTCGGCCACGGGGGCGGGGGAGGAGGGGCCCTCCAAAAGGCCTTTCCTCCCGCGAGGGGCCCCGCGGCTCCGCGGGTCCGTCCGAAAGAGCTTAAGCGGGTGGGCGTTCGGAACGCGGGAAGGGAGAAGAGAAGCGCAGGGGTGGCCCAGCTTGGTCAAAGGCGCTAGGTTGAGGTCCTAGTCTCGTAGGAGTTCGAGAGTTCAAATCTCTCCCCCTGCATCCTCTCCTCCCTCAAGGTCCGCAGGCCCCCGTCCCGGGGGACCTGCCCCCGCCGTGGCCCGAGCGCGCTACCGGTCGGGCAGCTTCTGCTCGACCAGCTTCTTCTCGATGATCGCGAGCCCTTCGGACAGGCTGGAGATCGCCATGCCGAGCTGCTGGGCGAGCGTGGTCAGGGTGATCCTCCGGGGCACCTCGAAGTACCCGGCGGCGATCGCCCGTCGCAGGACCTCCTGCTGACGCGGGGTCAGCAGCTCTTCGCCCCTGGCCATGTCGTGGCGCACGGATTCGATGGTCATGCCGGGGGCGATCGTCCGAAGCTCCTCCAGGAGGCGGCGGACCTTCGGCTCCGGACCCACCACGACCCACGTCGCCGTCCCGGATTCGATGACGAAGGGGAACCGACGCATCAGCTGGAGCCTCTGGAAGAGGGAGATGAAGGAGGAAGTACGGTGCGACACGCGCAGCTCGGTGACGGGGGCGGGGGCCCCGAGCTGCTCGACGCGGTTCACCCCGGGAAGCCCTCCGATCTCCTCCGCCCAGGGTCCGGCCTCGGCCGCCCTCACCCGGACCTCGGTCAGGGTCCTTCCGCCACCCAGATCGAGGCGGTTCAGGACCTCGACGACCACCTCTGGGCGGGCCGAGCTGAACCGCTGGACCCAGCTCCCTTCCGGAAGCGGCACCCGCAGCCGGCAGGCGAGCAGAGGCTGGACCGCTGCTTCGACCGGTTTCTCCGGCGCGGGCCTGGGACCGCGGGAGCGAGGGGGGGCCTCACGCGCCGACCGACGACCTCCGGCGACCCTCTTCGGGCGTGGGGCACGAGGCTTGGGCCGGGAGGTGGAGGGCACAAGGTACGCAACGTTCTTCGGGATTAAGTCCGCGCTGGCCGGCTCGGGGGGGAACGCCGAACGCTCTAGGTGGCCGGTCTAACGGAGCCGGGGGACTCCCCACCCCAGGAGACCCCGTACGGGGAACCTGACCATGATCGCTATCGAGGCGTCGGACCCACTGGAAGAACTTCAACGCGAGAACGAGGTGACCGAGCGCCTGCTCGAGCGGCTGCTCGAGGAGGCCCAGTCGCTCAGGGCGGGCAGACCGGTGCCGCCGGGGGAGATCTCGGCCGGGCTCCGGCTCCTGGAGCAGTACCTGCGGGTCCACGTCGCGCGCCTGGACCGGGGGCTCCTGCCCGAGGCCCGCGAGGCGGCGATGCCGACCTGTTCCGCCCATCTCGACAAGATGGACGAGTACCACTTGGAGGAAGGCCGCCTCCTGACCGAGGCCAAGGCCGTCCTCCTCGACCACGAGAAGGGACGGGGCGAGCCATCGAGACGTCTCGCCGAGGCCCTGGAGCGGCTCACGCAACGGGACCACGAGGTGGGCACCTACGAGGGCGACTACCCGCTCTCCTGCCTGCGGACCGCGCTCCCCGAGGACGCCTCGAAGCGTGTCGCGGAGCGATTCGCGCCCACCCGCCGAGAGCTCTCCGACCTCGACGCCCACGTCCAGAGGCATCTCGCCTCCGCGGATCGGAAGGAGGGCTCGCCCTTGGCCGTGCACTGCGCTCACGAGGGGTGCGAGGCCAAGGGTAGGGCCCAGGTGGTCCCGGGGCCCGGAGGGCGTCTCGAGCTCGTCGCTCCGAAGGACGGCTGGGCCGTGGCTTCCCAGATGGTGGCGCCCCACGGGTCCTGGGTCGTCCGAATTCAGGTCCACTTCCAATGCCCTCGCCACGCGTCCGGCGCCCCTGGGGCCGAGCTTGCCGCCACGGCGATGGCCTTGTGGGCTGACGACGGAGGACACGCGGGGCCGAGCTCGATCGGAGGAGGTCGGGGCCCTTCGGGGATGCCGCGCCCGCCCGCTCCGGTCCCGGGGACCGCGTGAACGCGCCTCAGGTCGCATCCGGGCCCCGGATGCTCCCGTCGCTCCCGATGGCCGGCCGGAAGGCGCCCTCGAGGGAGGCGCTTTGGATGCTGCTGAACGGCTCCGGCTACCTTCTCCTGCTCTGCGCCTCGATGGTCGTCGCGGTCCTGCTTCAACTCGTGTGGGGCCGCTCCCTCCCCGACAGTTTCGTGGACGACCGTGACCTGGTCGCGCTCTTCGGATGGGTGGGGCTGACGATCAGCGGGGTCAGCACCATCGTCGTGCCGAACCACGTAGGTGTCGGCCTCTGGCCGCGCTCCGTCCCTCGCCTGCACCTGGTGATGACCAACCTTGGGATCCTGGGGTTCTTCGGGACCTCGCTCCTCATTCCCGGGTCGAACCTTGCCCTGGTCTTCCTACTGCTGGCGCTCCTCTCCTTCCTTATCTTCGGAACGCTCGTGGTCCGGACGGTCCTGCCCTTCGCCCTGGGCCGCAGCCCGAGGACCGCGGAGCCCGCGGTCGCGCCCGGCCGCGCCGGCGCATCGAAGTGACTGCGGAAGGTCGGAGAGCGCCTTCGCGGGGGAAGCGAGGGCGGAACCTGGCGGAACAGGGCCGAAGCGCTTCGGGAGAATGTAGAGGAGCCTGGGCGTCCTCGACGGCAGGAGGAGCGGGTCGATGTCGGAAGGGGGCGGCGGGTTCCAGATCTCCATCACGCCTCGGGCGGCCAAGGCGTTCCAGGAGGTCCTGGCCCACCAGCCGCCGGGCTCCGCCGTCCGGGTCTTCGCCCTCCCCGGACCCCACCCGCGCCCGAACATGTTCATCGAGAAGCCCCGGCCCCACGAGCAGGTGCTCCAGGTGGAAGGGGTCCCTCTCCTCGTGGATGAGGTGAGCGAGAAGTTCCTCGCGGAGGCCGTGATCGACCACCTGGACGCCTCCGGAAGCTCCGGTTTTCACATCGAGGGACCCAACGTGCCGACGACCGGCGCGGGGGAGGGGGAGGCGACCGGAGCGGACCCCTCCGGACCCGCTCCCCCCTCGGCGGGACCGCCGACCGCTCCGGCTTCGCCTTCGGCCGCGAACCCTCCCCGAGGACCTGCCGAGAGGGATGCGATGCTCCGCCAGGCCCTCCGCAAGATCTACGACCCGGAGATCCCCATGAACATCCTGGACCTGGGGCTCATCTACGGGATCGACTGGCCCGCCGAGGACACGCTCCACGTTCGGATGACGATGACCAGCCCCGGCTGCCCCGTCGCGGGTCTGCTCCACGACCAGGTCGAGGAAGCGGCGCGCGCAATCCCGGGGGTCCGGGAAGCGGATGTCGAGATCGTGTGGGAACCCGCCTGGGGCCCGGAGAAGATGAGCGCGTTCGCGCGGCGCCAGTTCGGCTACGATTGACCGGCCGTCGTCCGTTCGGCTTGGCTCCGGCGGACGGCCGCCTCAGGGATAGAAGACCGAGGAGTCCACGCCGAAGGCCCGCCCCACGACCGAGCGCTCGAGGGCCACGGCGAGGAGGAGCGCGATCCCGAAGCCGACGATCGCGGCGACGTTGAGGAGGGAGGCCCAGGAGCGCACCGCCTGCAGTCCCAGGAGGTCGGCGCCCACCCGCGCCCCCACGGAGAGGTCGAGGACGACGAGCGGCGCGTAGAAGAACCGGTGGAACGGCACGGGCCGTCCCAGCACCGCAGGCACGATGATGGTCGCATGGGCGAAGACCATCGATAGGACAAAGCCCAGGAAGACCGCGTGGAGCTGGGCATCGTACACCAGCGTGTCGGGAAGGATCCCGCCGTAGGCGAGGACGAGGAGACCCCCCGCCAGCAGCCAAAGGTGGCCGGAAAGGAGGCTCACGGCCGTGAACCGGGGAACCCCGGGCCGGGAGAGGTTCCTCCGGGCCACGTCATGGACGAGCAGCCACACCGCCATCCCCGCCCAGGACATCGCGAGGAGTTCTGTCCCGAGCGCGAACGACCGGAGGGCGACGACGCACGCGATCACGTCGAGAGCGACCATCGCGACGAGGGCGAGCCGGCGCGTCCGGGAGATGGGCAGGACCCGGGTGAGTTCGAGGCGCTCCGCGACGATCACCAGGACGAGGAAGGACCCCCACCAGGGGATCACGTAGGGCACGTCCAGGCCGGACCACCAGAGCAGGTTCCCGACGAGGAGCGAGACCGCGCCGAGGAGCTGGGCCATCGTGTGGACCGCGGGTTGCCGTGAGAGGATGATCAGGAACATCCCCACGATCACCGCGCTCCCGGCGGTCAGCAGCAGCCCCCCGGGATCCCACGGGAGACCGATGGCGAAGAGGACCGAGCCCGCCCCCGTCAGGAGCGGCCCGGCGAAGAGCCCCCGGCGCTCGAGCGCGACCGCGCGCTCCAGCCCGATGAGCGTCGCCAGCACCCCGTTCACCATGAGCGCCCCATGGGCGTCCAGGAACCCGGAGGACGGGACCGGCAGGGCCCAGCCCACCCGGTCGAGCCCCGTCCACACCCCCAGCGCGAGCGCCAGGATCCCGACGGCCATCGCCGGGTAGCGGAGCGAGGAGCGTTCGACCATCGTCGGACCGGTGGAGAGGAGAGCCGAGCGTCGACCGTGTGTACGGCGGGACCGGGCTGAGAGGACCGCCCCGACCTATTGGACGGTCGGGATCGGGCTGCGGTCGGAGGCTACCGAGAGCTTGCGGATGCGGACGCGCCAGTTCTCGGGGCCCCTCTCCAGGTAGTCCCACGTGAACCGGCCGGTGTGCTCGGCCTGGAACTGGTAGTAGAGCGGCTTCGGGTCGTGGTCGTTCAGCAGGACGAAGGATTCTCCGGGCGAGAGCGCCTCGAACGTCCCGAAGATCCTCGGGTGTCTCTGGGCGGGCGGGGTGCTCCTCACATCGACGACCGTCTCGTTCGGCAGCACCTGCGTCAGCGGCCCAGCGTTCTGGTGGTCCACGGGAGGCTTCTCCATCGGTATCTCCGTCCGGCCCTTCGGGCCTTGACCTGGGCAGAAGAGGGGCTGCGAAGAGGAGAGGACCGAAACCTTTCGGAACGAGGCCGAGGAGCACGGGCGACATACCCCACCGTCGGGAGGAGCGAACCTGGTGATCGGAGCAGGACCGCGCCGCTTCCTCGCCACCGCGGTGCTCCACCTCGCGGCGCTGGGGGCCCTCATGGCCAGCGGCGTCGTGGGCCTCGACGCGCTCCTCTGGCTCTTCCTGGTGGGGTTCCTCGGGCACACGCTCGTGGGCTTCGCCTGGCACCTTGCCCCCTCCATCTCTCGACGGAGGCTCGTGGGTGTCCCCTCGGGGCCCGCGTACTGGGTCGCGGCCGAGCTCTCGGTGCTCGGGGGTACGGTCGGCCTCTCGGGGGAGCTGCCCCCAGCCTTCGGTCGAGGGGTCTGGTTCGCCGCCGCCGTGCTCTGGCTCGTCGTGAGCGCGGTGTTCATGGCGGCGCTCTTGCGGTCGTCCCGAGGCCCGGCGCTCGGAGCCCCGCCCGCCCCCAGACCCGCGGACGCGTTCGCGGCCACGCTCTTCCTCCTCTCCTGGCCCTTCGGGACGGCCGCCGCCGCGCTGTGGGTCCTGAGCGCCGTTCAGGACGGGCCGGGGCTCGGCTACTGGCTCGCGGGCGTCCACGCGTTCGTCCTGGGACAGGTCGCCCTCCTCATCTTCGGCGTCAGCCTCCGCCTGCTCCCCCGATTCGTAGGCGCGGACGGGCCGAGATGGCTTGCCGGGGCACTCGTCGTCTCCGCCGTCGTGGGGGCCCTGGGGATCCCCGCGACGATGCTCCTCGTCCCGGTCGGGGAGATCTGGGTCGTCGGGGTCCCCGGGCTCTTCGAGGGCATGGCGGCCCTCCTGTTCCTGGTCCAGCTCCTCTGGACCGGGGCCCGTGCGACGACGCCCCGTCGCGCCCATGCCATCTACCTCGCGGGAGCGGTGTTGCTCTGCGCCGGCGGCTCGCTGGGGCTTCGGATGGTTACGACCTCGGACCTCGCGATCGTCGGCATCCACGCCTGGACCACCCTCCTCGGGTTCACAGGGCTCATGGTGCTGGGGATGTGGTTCAGCATGATCGCCCCCTTTCAGTTCCTCTCCCACCGGTGGACGCTCCGGGCGCTCGCGGTCGGAGCCATCCTGCAGATCTCCGCCGTGCTCCTCGTGTGGTCGGAGCTCGCAATCCCCCGATCGGCCGTCGCCCTTGCCACCGCGCTCGCGGGCGGTCTCGAAGCGGTGTCGGGGGTCCTCTGGGCCCTCGGAACCCTTCCGGTCCTCTTCCCGAGCCTTCTCCCGGAGGAGGCGCGCTGGAGGGAACGCGGCGTAGTGGGCCGGCTGCGGTTCCCCTCGATCAACCCGGGCCGTCGGAGGAGCTCAGCATCGTGGAGATGGTACGGTGGAGCTCGGCCGCCTCCCCCTCCGAGACCTCCGGGCCGAACCAAGGATAGAGCTGGCCTTCCTCTCGGGTGTTATGGGCCCACAGGACGTTGCGAAGGACCGTGGAGGGCTCCTCCAGCCCCTTGTCCCCGGCCTCGACATGGCCCATGAACCGCTCCAGCGCGTCCCGGATCTGGACGTGCTCCTCTCGAAGGAGCTCGAGGAGGTGGTGCTCCCGACCGTCAGTGTGCTCCTCGTAGAACGGGAAGACCATCCCCTCCTCCACCTGGATGTGGCGTAGCAGGCCGCTCGTAAACTCCCGGAAGAGGGCGGTCGCCCGAGCCGGGTCGGTCCCCCATAGCCGCATCCCCTGGTCCCAGATCTCGTCCAGCCGAGCATGGTCCGCTTCCAGCGCTTGCCCAAGGGCGAGGGAAGGGCCCTCCGGGCCGGGGGGGTCGGCAGGCATGGCCGGTCCAGGCCCTCCATCCCCCTGAAGCGAGCACCTAGAGGGCTCGGTTCACGACACGGGCCAGGTCCCACACGGGGGGGGGACGGGGAGAAGCGCCTCGGCGTGCCCGACCCGTGGTACAGGATAGCAAGACCCCCCACGGGATCGGGGTCCAGTGGAGCCGGCTCCACCTAACGCATAAAGAGGCCGTCACCGTCGGAGGGCGCAGTGAGAAACATGGCGGGTTTCAACTTCGCCTGCAAGGACGTCGGAATGAAATGCGACTTCGAGATACGCGGTGCGTCGACGAAGGACGAGGCCATGCAAGAGGCCGCGGCCCACGCCAAGCACGCGCACCAGTTGGAGACCATCTCCCCCGAGCTTGGGGCGAAGGTCTCCGCGGCGATCCGGCAGGGTGGGGGACTCCTCCCGCACCACCTCTGATCGGCCAACCTTTCGCCTCGGACGCCCTGGCCTGATGGCCGGGGCGCCCTCCCGCGAACCCCCTGGCGCGGGGGCTCAGCACTCCGAGCCTGGGGGCTCTTCCTTCCGGCGCAGCAGCTGCACGTAGTGGTGGGGACCGCCCTTCCACGCCCGAACCACCTTGAGGCCCGCCTGGGCGAGCCTTTCGGCCGCTTCCTCCGGAGTGTGCCGGATCTCGAGGGGGGGCCCTCCGGGGGTCTCCCGCTTCTCCCAATCCAGGTTCACGAAGCATCCACCGGGCCGAAGCAACCGTACCGCCTCCGCCACGGTCTCCTTCGGCACGTCGTGGAGGACCGTCGCCATCAGGACCATGTCCGCGACCCCCGTGGGGAGAGGGATCCGTTCCGGCGTGCTCGCCACCACCTCCACCTGAGGGAGGTGCTCCTTCGTGCGCCGCTCTTCGAGCAGCCCGACGAGGTCCTTGGAGACGTCGACGGCGTAGACCTTCCCTGCAGGTCCCACACGCCGTGCGGCGGGGAAGGCGAAGAACCCGGTCCCGGCGCCCACGTCGACCACCACGCTCCCCGGGAGCAGCTCGACCTCCTTCCAGAGGGCGTCCGGGTCCAGCATGCTCCTGCGCTCGGGCGACTCCAGGACCGCGACCGCCTGCTCCCGGGACCATCCCGGGTGACCGCCCGGACCGTGCCCGTGCCCGTGGCCATGGCCGTGGCCATGCGCTCCGACGTGCCCCTGCCCTCGTTCATGTCCGTGGCCGTCCCCTTGTCCGTGGCTCTGCGCGTGCCCGTGACCTTCGGAGGCCGTGGCGGGGCGGGCGCTCGAGGACGTACGGTCCTCTCGGCTCACGCGTGGCTCCCGGCGCCGTGGGGGGTGGCCGTGGCGTCGACCGCCTGGATGAGCTGCGTCTCGACCTCTTCCGCGAGCGCGCGGAGCGCGGGAGGCGGCGACATCAGCCCCATCGCGCTCGTGGGCCGAAGGAGCGCGACGCGGGTGTGTCCCTCCTCGCGCGAGACCACGATCTTGCACGGCAGGAGGAGCGCCACGTCCCTGGAGGCCTTGAGCGCCTTGTCGGCCAGGCGAGGGGAGCAGACGTCCAGGAGGACGACCGGTTCGATGTCCGCCCCGATCTTCTCCTTCAGGAGGTCGTGCACCCGGAGGTTGGCCAGGATGCCGAAGCCCCTGGACTTGAGCTCCTGCTCCAGGCGGGCGACGGCCTCGTCGACCGTCCCGCCGGGCTGGACCGCGTAGGAGATGCCGGTCATGCGTACCCCGAGGGAGGGGCGCCCGCCGCGGGAAGGTGGAACGCGCGAAGGACCCGCTGCAGGAGCATCTCCTTCGCCATGACGCCCATCGTGCGGTCGACCAGGCGTCCGTGGTCGAAGTAGAGGAGGGTGGGGATCGCCTCGACCCCGAACTGGCCCGCGATCGCGGGCTCCTCGTCGGCGTTCAGCTTCGCGAACCGTACCTGCCCGGCGAGGTCCTTCGCGAGCGCATCGACCGTCGGGGAGAGGTAGCGGCAGGGGCCGCACCAGGGGGCCCAGACGTCCACCACCAGGCGGGGGTTCTCGGAGAGGACCCGCGAGAAGGTCGAGGTCGTCGCCTGCACGGGCTCGATCCCGGCCGTCGCGGGCGGCGCTTGCTCTTTCGGCCTGGTCATCAGTTGCGCTAGCCGCCTCTGGCGAAGCTCCTGAAGCTCCGCGTCCTCCTCGTTCATCTCAAGCCTCCACCGGTGTCCCGTGGTCCGCAGGGGCACGTGTCCCCGCCCCGCTCACGTCCGCCGCAGGAGAGGCAGGGCTCGAAGGACAATAGGCCTTCGCAAGGTAGGTCGAGACGTCGGTGATCTTCACGTCCTCCGGGGCGACACGCCGCAGGTTCGCGAGGCACAGCGGGCAGAGCGTGACGACCTGCTTGGAGACCTGCGAGAGCTGACCCACGCGCTGCGTGGCGAGCTCGCTCGAGCGCTCCGGGAAGAGCATCTCGATCGGCCCTCCGCAGCACTGGGTCGCGCGGCCGGACCGCTCGACCTCCCGGATCTCCACGCCTCCGCGACGCAGGAGCTCCCGGGGCTGCTCGATGACCCCCTCCCGCCGGGCGTAGATGCAGGAGTCGTGGACGGTGACCATCGTGCCCAACTGCTGGACGGGCGCCGGTCTCCGCTCGACCAGGACCTCGAGGTAGGTGCGCACCTTCAGGTCGTACCCCTTCAGGACCTTCGGGTAGATCTCCCGGAGCATCTCCGTCGTGTGCGGGTCCACGGTGATGACCTCCTTGACGCCGTGGGACCGGAGGTTCCGGAAGACGACCTCGGCGTGCGCCCGGAGGGCGTCGTCGAGGCCCTCGTCGTGGGCGAGCGCGCCCGCGTAGAGGTCGTCCTCGTAGAGGTAGCCGAACTCGACCCCGGAACGGCGAAGGAGCGAGACGATGTTGCGCAGGAACCCGGAGTACTCCCGGGCCTCCTGGGGGTCGCCCCGCGCCATCACCCCGGCGAGGTTCACCCACCGGTTCAGCCGACGGGCGAGGCCGAAGTAGTTCGCCATCCAGCTCCCCTCCATCTTGGCGAGGCGGTCGGTCATGGCGTTGATCGCGGGCACGATCTGGAACATCTGGCCGGTGTAGAGCACCCTCTCCCCGCCCCGGGGGAGGTCCAGGCCCTTCGTCCAGCCGAGCGCCCGGCGACGCGGCACGGGCAGGACGCTCTTGCGGCGCTCCAGGTTGTCCTCGAGCATTCCCAGCGTATCCCGGATCGGGATCGGTGACATACCTCACACCTCCGAAGTGGCGAGCCCGAGCTCCTCGCGCCCCAGGAAGGTGCGAAGGGTCCGGACGTTCTCGGCGATATGGACACCGGCGGGACAGTTGTCCTCGCACATCTTGCAGAGCAGGCAGGAGTAGATCTCCTCCGTGTGGCGGACGACCTCCTCCCGGGCTCCCAGCAGGACGTAGCGGAACAGCTGGCGCGGGAAGGGTCCCATCCCCAGGGGACAGAGCGCGGTGCAGGAGCCGCAGTTGATGCACGCGCTCGCGTTGAACCCCCCGGTGCGGGCGAGGCGGTCGGGGAGGGTCGGGTCCACCTTCATGGTGCGACCTCCAGGCTCCGGTACCGGTAGTACTCGTCCGTGGGGCCCTTCGGGACCTCGCCCACCTTGCCGTAGCGTCGCAGCATCATGACCCACAGGGTCACCTCCCTTGCCGGCCGGCCCAGCGCGGAGGCGAGCTCAGGGATGGACCTCGGGCGTTCGGACAAGAGCCTCAGGACACGAGGTCCCTCCGTCATGCCGTCGCGAAGCACCTCCGACAGGTCCCTCAAGGGTCGTACCGCGGCCATGTTCCCTCCTTCTCTCCTCCTTCATTCCTCGGCGGCCAGCGCATCGATCATCGCGAGCACCTGGTCGTGGGTGTACCCCTCGACCTCGATGGCCTGGGCCGTGCAGACGGGGACGCAGGCGCCCTCCCCCTTGCACGAGACCGGGACCACGCGGGCGATGTGCTTCTCCCCCTCGACGACCTCCTCGATCGCCCCGTAGGGGCAGGCCTCCGCGCACGCCCCGCACCAGGTGCAGGCCGAGGCGTCGACCTTGGCGACGAGCGGGTCGAGGTCGACGTAGCCCTTGAGCAGGATCCCCGCCGTCTTGGAGACGGAGGAGAGGGCGCTCGCGACGCTCTCGGCCACGTTCTTCGGGCCCTGGGCGGTCCCGGCGAGGAAGACCCCGTCCACGACGGTCTCCACCGGGCGGAGCTTCTGGTGGATCTCGTTGAAGAACCCCTCGCGCCCGATCGGGAGCTTCAGCACTCCCGTCAACGCCGCGTTCTCGCGGGGGACCATGCCGACCACGAGGACCACGAGGTCCGTCGGGATCTCGACCTCCGCCCCTCCGGAGAGCTGGTCGGAGAGGCGGACGACGAGCCGCCCTCCCTCCAGGGCCACCTTCGGCGGGGCGTCGTCCCGGTAGCGCAGGAAGACCGAGCCGGAGGCGAGCGCGCGCTCGTAGAGCGACTCGTACTTCCCGTAGGTCCGCACGTCGCGGAAAAGGTGGTACTGGTGCACCGGGGTGCCCCGTCCGCCCGTGCGGATGGCCGCGAAGGAGGTCGCGCTGCAGCAGTAGCGGGAGCAGTAGGTGTGGCTCCCTTCCCCGCCGCTCGCGTCCCGCGAGCCGACGCAGTAGACGTACGTCACGGTCTGCACCGGCCGGCCGTGGTACTCCAGCGGTCCGGTCCCGTCCCCGAGGAGCTCCTCGTACTCGGGGAGCGTGATCACGCCCTCGAGGCCGTAGCCGAGCTCGCCCTTCGCCGGGCGGTAGGGCTCGTAGCCGGTGGCCACCACGATCGCCCCGACCTTGAGAGGGATGACCTCCCCCGTCCGGGTCCGGACGTGGACCGTGAAGTCGCCAAGATGGCCCTCCTTCGAGACCAGCTCGGCGCCGGTGAAGAGCACGATGTTCTCCCTCTTCGCGACCTCCTCCAGGAGGCCCCGGACGATCTCCTTCCCGCTCCGGTCGTTGGGGAAGATCCGGTCCCACCGGGCGAGCTGGCCCCCGGCCTGCTCGGCCCGCTCGACCACGTGCACCGAGACGCCCAGGTCCGAGAGCCCGACCGCGGCCCGCAGCCCGGCCACCCCGGCCCCGACGACGAGCGCGGCGGGGGCCGTCTCCGTCCGGATCGGCTCGAGCGGACGGGAGCGCGCGGTGTGGGCGAGCGCCGCCCTCGCGATGGCCACCGCCTTCGTGGTCGCCCCCTCGCGGTCGTGCGTGTGGGCCCAGGAGTCCTGCTCGCGGACGTTGGCCTGCGTGTACTCGTAGGGGTTGAGCCCCGCCCGGCGGGCGGCCCCGCGGAACGTCAGGGTGTGGAGCTTCGGGGAGCAGGAGGCGACGACGAGGCCGTCCAGCTTCTTCTCGCGGATCGCCTTGACGATGGCCCCCTGGCCCGCGTCGGAGCAGGCGAACATCTGCACCTCGGCGTGGGCCACCTCGGGATCCCGCTCGAGGGTCTCCCGGACCTTCTCGGTGTCCACGTAGTCGGAGATGTTCCCCCCGCACTGGCAGATGAACACGCCCACGCGGCGGCGCTCCGGGGTGGGAGGGGGGTCGGGGGCTTGTTCCTCCGTCATGGTTTCTTCCTCCGCTTGAGGTAGGCGGCGATCTGCGCGGTGGCGGCCCCGGAGTGGAGCACCGTGTCGGGGATGTCCCGGACCGCGGTGGTCGCCCCGATCGCGAAGACCCCCTCGAGGTTCGTCCGACCGGGGTCGAGCTCCTCGTCGACCTCCCGGACGTAGGAGAGCGAGTCGCGCTCCAGGCTCGCGCCGTGGAAGAAGCTCGGCGGCAGCTGCGTGGGGAGGAGCCCCACGGCGAGGACGACCAGGTCGTGGCGGGCCTGGGTGGCGCCCCCCTTCCCCTCGAAGTCCTCGTAGTGGACGGTCAGGTCCTGGTCCGGTGCCTCCTCGATGCGCGCGACCTTCCCTCGGACGAAGCGGACCCCCATCCCCTGCGACTGCTGGAAGAACTCCTCGTACCCCTTGCCGAAGGCGCGGATGTCCGTGTAGTAGATCGTGATCTCGGCGGTGGGGACCGCGCCCATCAGCAGCTGCGCCTGCTTCAGGGAGTACATGCAACAGACCCGGGAGCAGACCCGGTTCCCCACCTGCTCGTCCCGGGAGCCGGTGCAGAGGACGAAGGCGATGTTCGTCGGGACCTTCCCGTCCGAGGGACGGAGCACGGCGTTGTACGGGCGGGTCGGGGCGAGGATGCGGTCCATCTGGACGCCCGTGATGACGTTCGGGAGCTTGCCGAAGCCCAGGAGCGGCTTCCGGCGCGCATCGAAGACGTCCATGCCGGTCGCGAGCGCGATGGCGCCGACCTGGTAGCCCTCGAGCTTCGGACGCATCCCGAGGTCGATCGCGTCGGCCGGGCAGGCCTGCACGCAGGCGCGGCACTCCGAGCAGACGCCGCAGTCCAGGCAACGGTTCGCCCCGTAGCGGGCCTCCTCCTCGGTGGGGGCCCGTTCGAAGGGCTCGAAGGACCGGACCCGGACGGCGACGGGGGCCCTCTCCACCGGGCGCGGTGGACGGGGGGTCGCCTGTTCCCGCGCCTTGGCGGCGACCGCGTCCCGGTCGGAGCGCGGGAGACGGTCGTCGTAGCGCATCCCCGCGAGCGGTTCGCCCCGGAGGAAGCGGTCGATGTAGAAGGCCGCCCGCTTGCCCTGGCCGACCGCCCGGACGATGTTCGCCGGTCCGGAGACCGCATCGCCGCTGGCGAAGGTGCGCGGGTCCGAGGTCTGGAGCGTTTCGGGGTCGGCGCGCACCGTCCCGTTGCGGTTCAACTCCAGCTCCCCCGCGAACGGAGAGGTCTGGGGGCGGAGCCCGATGGCGAGGAGCACCACGTCGGCCTCCACGCGCTCGGTGGTCGAGCGGTCGAGGACGGGAGCGAACTTCCCCGCCGCGTCGAAGACCGAGGCGCAACGGACCATCTGCAGGGCGGAGACCTTCCCGGAGGAGGCGACCTCGACCCGGTCGACCCCCCAGGAGGGGTGGAGGTCGACCCCCTCTTCCTCGGCCTCCTGGACCTCCCAGCGGTGGGCCGGCATCTCCTTGCGCGACTCCAGGCAGTAGACGCGGACCTTGGAGGCCCCGAGGCGGAGGGCGGAGCGGGCGGAATCCATCGCGACGTTGCCGCCGCCGACGACCAGCACCCGCTGGCCCTTCAGGTCGAGAGGGGTCCCGGCCCGGACCCCGTGGAGGAACTCGATCGCGTCGTAGACGCCCTTCGCGTCCTCCCCGGGGACCGCGAGCTTCCGGCCCCCGGTGCTCCCTACGGCGAGCAGGACCGCGTCGTGGGCGTGCAGGTCCCCGAGGGAGCGCACGGGCGATCCCGTGCGGACCTCCACGCCGAGGGCGGTGATGTTCTTCAGGTCGCGCGCGAGGACCTCCTTCGGGAGGCGGTAGGAGGGGATCCCCCACCGCATGATCCCGCCCAGCTCGCTGGAGGCCTCGTAGATCGTGACGGTGTGCCCCTGGCGGGCGAGGTAGAAGGCGGCGGTGAGCCCCGCCGGCCCGGACCCGACGACGGCGACGCGCTTGCCCGTCCGGACCTCCGGTGGCCCGTAGTCCGGCTCGGGGTGAGAGCCGTAGTAGCGGTCCACCATGAACCGCTTGATGCCCCGGATCGAGACCGCCCCTTCGAGCTCCGCCCGGGTGCAGGCGTCCTCGCAGGGGGCGTAGCACGCGCGGCTCAGGACCCCCGGCAGCGGCGCGTCCTCCAGGTGCTGCTGGAAGGCCTCGTCGTACTTCCCGGCCCGCACGAGGGAGATGTAGCCGTGGGGCTTCACCCCCGCGGGGCACTCGTAGGAGCAGGGGGAGAGCCCCTGCCGGGTGATGACCGCCTTCTTCGGCACCGCCTGGGGGAAGGCGATGTGCGCCGCCTTGCGGGCGGCGAGGTCGGCGTTGAACTCGTCCGGGACCGCGACGGTGCAGGCGGTCTCGCACAGGCTGCAGCCGGTGCACTTGGCGGCGTCCACGAAGGTCGGCTTGCGGCGGAGGACGACGTCGAACCCGCCCCCCTCGTGGGGAGTGACGCTCTCCACTTCGGTGTAGACGAGCGTGCGGACGTTCGGGTGGTTCTGCGTCCCCGCCATCCTGGGGGTGGAGATGCAGCTCGCGCAGTCGAGCGAGGGGAACACCTTGCTCAGCAGGATCATCTTCCCGCCGACGCTGGGCTCCCGCTCGATGAGGAGGACGCGGAACCCCATGTCCCCGAGCGAGAGGGCGGACTCCATCCCGCCGATCCCGCCGCCCACCACCAGCACGTCGTAATCCATGGTCCCCTCCTCACGCGTGGACCGCCACGCGAGGCGCCTCGACCGGGGAGCGCGCCGCCGGGGCGGTCGCTGCGGTCGGCCCGACGGGGGTCGCAACGACCGGGGTCGCCGCGCGCACCGGGAGCTTCTCCAGCTCCTTGCCGAACTTCTCCATGTGCTGGGCGAACGGCTCCGCGCAGACGGTGCAGACGGCGGCCATCTTCAGCCGGGCCGGCTCGTGACCGGCCTCCCGCATCATCTGCTGGGCGCGGGCGACGATCTTCCCCGTCCGCTCCGAGCAGTTGGCGATCTTGCTGCAGTCGCTCCCGTCCGCCGCGATGAAGATCCCGTCGAACCCCTTCTCGAGGGCGTGGAGGACCCACCGGGGGTCGATCCCGCTCGAGCAGGGGACGGAGATCACCCTCACGGCGGAGGAGTAGGCGACGTGCGCGCTGCCGGCGAGGTCGACCCCGGGGTCGGAGACGTTGTTCGTCGAAAAGACCAGGATCTTGGGACCCCGGGAAGGACCGTGGTGCGCGGCGGCTGCGGCGGACATGGGAGCCTCGGACTCACTTCATCCTTCGGACGAAGATCCGCCAGAACCCGGCGTCGGCGACGGTGCCGAGGTACTCGTGGCCCACCTTCTTGGCCCACAGAGGGACGTCGGTGGCGGTCCCCTCGTCGGAGGAGATCACCTCCATCACGCCCCGGATCGGGACCGAGGCCATGGCCCGCTTCGCTTCGAGCAACGGACCGGGGCAGGCCATGCCCCGGGCGTCGACGACCTTGTCGGCCTTCTGCTGGCTCATCGTTTGTGCTTGCATGTTCTGCCTCCCCTCGTTCCTCTCGTACGGACCCTATTGAGGACCCCGCGCCCGCGTCGCCCCGCCGTGCCGTAGGGCCCGGCGGATCTGGGCGCAGCAGCCGCGCAGGGCCGGATTGGTCAGGCGGTAGCGGACGATCTGGCCCGTCCGCTCCGCCTGCACGATCCCCCGGTCGCGCATCACCCGCAGGTGCTGCGAGACGTTCGGGAGGGGGATCTCCAGGTTCCTCGCGATCTCGCTGACGCTCTCCCGCCGGCGTCCGAGCATCTCGACGATCATGAGCCGCTTGGGGTGCGCCATCGCCCGGAGCGTGTCGGCCTCCCGTTCGAAGACCTCCGCGGAGAAAGCTCCGCGGCCCTCCGGCGGCCCGCGCGTCATCGTCCCCCCGTCCTCCGGCTCAGATGAACAGGCTGATCCGGCTGCGGTCGGCGGCGTCGATGAAGGACGCGACGTTGCCCAGGGTGATCCCCTCGATGAGCTCCTCCTTCCGGATGCCCATGAGGTCCATGGTCATCGTGCACGCGATCAGCTGGACGCCCTGCTCCTGGGCGGTCTTGACCAGGTGCGCGAGGGTGTCGACGTGCTTCTTGGCCATCTCGCGCTTCATGAGGCGCGTGCCGAGCCCGGCCATGTTGAGCTCCGAGAGGTGGAGGTGGTCCACGCCCTTGGGCATCATCGCGCCGAACATGCTCTCCATCGTCGTCTTCTTCCGGGCGACGTGGACGGCGCCGTTGCGACGAAGGACGTTCAGTCCCCAGAACGTGAAGAACATGTGGACCGGGAGGTCCATGGCGGCCGCTCCGTTCGCGATGATGAAGGCGGCGAGGACCTTGTCGAGCTCCCCGGAGAAGACCACCATGGAGAGTCCTTCGACCTTGGGCTCCCCGGTGGCGGGCACGCTGCCCGCCTCCGCTCCGGTCGTGATCTCGTGGGGCAACACCGTCGGCAACGCTGCACTCGCCATTGTTCCTCCTCGCGCCTTGCGCACTTGCAGGACAATGCAACCATCTCGTCGGGGTCTATACGCGGTTGGTGGAACTGACTGCACGAGAGGCTACGGCCCGCCTCGACCGGCCCCGACCGTAAGGGCCGGCCGCAGGGCTCCGTGAAGGGCGCCCTCTCGGAGCAGGGTGCTGCACACGGGTAGGCAGGCTTTTGAGCGGCCTATCGTAATTCCTGTCCGGAGGTCATAGGCGGTCCATGGCAAGGCAAGGCACGTCGGTCCGAGTTGGCCGCGTGAAGCGCGCGCTCCGGCCGCTCGACGGCCGACCGCTTCCCCTCCGTCACCTCTCGAGGAACGCATGACCGAGGGCGTCCGCAAGTGCCCCATCTGCGCCGCGCAGGTGCCCGCGGGAGCCGCCTCCTGTCCGATGTGCTCGACCCCCCTCTCGCCCGAGGGGACGCTCACCTCCGCCCCCGCGAGGGAGGAAGCTCCTCCGACGGTCGCGGGCGACACGAGCTCGGCGCAGTCGGAGGACGACCGGCTGCTCGCCGAGCATCTCTCTCGATCGAAGCCGAGCGGCTCGACGATGCGCGCCCGCTCCCACCAGCCCTCCGCCGCCCTGATGGCGAGGATGCAGCGGCTGCAGACCTGGCAGGCCAACGCGAAGGGGCTGCGCGTGCTCGTGCCCACCCTTCCCGGATGGGCGGAGGGGGTCGCCGCCACCCCCGCCGAGGAGGAGCGCTGGGAGGAGGGCGTGCGCGGCCTCGAACGGACGGCCTACAAGGAGATCTCCTCGGCGCTCGACCTCTGGCAGCGCGAGAGCGGCAGCCGGCTCAACCGGCTCGAGGCCTACGGGCTGCCCAGCCCCACCGAACGCCGGAGCCTGGAGGAGATCCAGCGCGCCCTGAAGGCCGGGGACCTGGACCGGGCGCTCGACCTCTATCAGAAGGTCGCGAACGTGGTGGTGATGAAGGAACGCAACCTCGATGACGCGATCGAGTCCGTCGAGATCGTGAAGGTCCTCTCCTCCGACATGGAGGTCCTGGGGATCGAGGCCCCCTGGCAGGACCCGGGCATCGCTCCACGTCTGGAGAGCGAGCTGCGGGCGGGCAAGGTCGCCGAGGCGCACCAGGAAGCGAGCGAGCTCCGCAAGAAGGCGCGCGACCTGGTGAGCTCGACGCTTCCCAGCCGCGTCAACGAGGCTGCCGAGCGCGTCGCCCAGGAGAAGGGCCAGGGCCAGGACGTCGGACCGGAGGCCACGCTCTTGGCGAAGGCGGCCCGGGCGCTGCGCCAGGGACGTTCGGAGGAGGCCCTCCGCGACATGGTCCGTTTCCACAACCGCAAGACCCTCGACCCGTTCGCGATGGTCGAGGAATCCCTCAAGGGCGGGGGCTGAGGGACCCTCTCGGGCCCCTCGGGGCTCCTTGGGGCCCCGGAGGGACCGCGGAGGCCCGTCCATGCCTGGGGGACGGCGGACGACGAGCTCTTGAGGGAGGCCCTCCTCTCGCCGCGAGGGCGATCCCCCATGAGCATCGAGTCCATCCGCTACCGCTTCCGCCAGAACTTCCAGGTCCCCGCTCGGGACGCGTTCGCCTGGTGCACCGACTTCGTCCCCGAGGACAAGGCGCTCCTGCCTCCGGACGTCCGCCGCACGGTGCGAAAGATCGCCCCGAACGCGCTGATCCTCAAGGACGTGCGAGGGACCAAGCGCGGCCGGGTCGAGATCTCCCGCCTCGTGCGGATCGATCCCGACACCCTCTCGTGGACCAACACGCACATCACCGGGCCCTTCGTCCACTCCCAGTTCTGGTACCAGGTCCTCCCGGACGGGCCCCGACGCTCCCATCTGGAGTTCCGCGGGCTCCGCCTGGCGCGCTATCCCCGCCGGCTCACGAGCCAGCAGCTCGCTCGGGCCACGGAAGAGGAGCGGCGGGGGGACCAGAAGCTCTGGAGGGTTCGCCTCGCCCCCGCGCTCCACGCGGACCTCAAGGCGGCTCGCCGATAGGCGAGCGGCAGCCTCCGCGCGCGAGCGAGCGCCCGCGCCCTCGTGGTGGGGGAAGGAGGGCCTAGGGGCGTCCAGGGGTCTTCAGAGGACCCGTTCCAAGACGTGGACGTCCTGGTTCCAGAAGTGGCGGTGGAGCTCCCCGCACGGCTGGAACCCGAGCTTCTGGAAGAGCTGGATCGCGCCCTCGAAGAGCTCGAGGGTCTCCGCCCAGATCGAGTTGGCGTTCGACCGCCGGGACCACTCGATCGCGGCGTTCACGAGGGAAGTGCCCACGTCGAGCCGCCGGGACTCCGGGTCCACGGCGAGGTGCTCGATCTGCACGGCCCCGTCGTTCGGGGTGCAGGCGACGATCCCGACGAGCTTCTTGTCGCGTCGGGCGGCGAAGTAGGTCACGCCCTCCATCCAGCTGGTGAACTCGAGGGGCGACGGCTCCCAGGTCTTGATGAGCTCGTCGGGCAGCTTGCCCTTGAACTCGTCCCAGACGCGCTTGTAGAGGGCGCAGACGTCAGGGATGTCGGTGTGCGTCGCTTGAGTGACCATCACCACCGAAGGCGTCGCCGACGACGGCGCGGCGGACGAGGGCTTCGCGCTAGACTTGTCCCCGGCCAAGGTTGTTTCTTTCCCGGTGGTGGCAGAAGTTCCCCGTGAATCCGATTTGTTGAGCCCGGCCATTTCAGTAGACTTGGATCTTCCACGACTTACGGCGAACCTTCCGTCGTCTTCGGACCCTTCTCGACATCCGGGGTATTCTCCTCGGAGTTCTTGAGCGTTTCCTTTCCGGCCCGTCTCCGCTCGAGCAGTTCCCCCAGACGCCCTCCGGGGCCCTCTGGCTCCTCGTCCTCGGCCTCCGGCGCCACCTCGAACGTGTCCTCGGGCGGGGAGGAGCTCTCTCCGAGGGACTCTCCGCCTTCGTCGGTGGTGAGCGCGGCGTCCTCGACGGGGGCGCCGCCTTCCTCGTCCGAGGCCGGGGTCGCCGGCTGGAGCAGGGCGCGGGCGCGGTCCTCGGAGATCCCCTCCGAGGTGTCCTCCTCCTCGTCCTCTCCCGACCCGCCTTCCTCGCCCTCGGTGAGCGCGCGGAGCCGTCGGGCCCGCATCCCGATGAGGAAGATGCCGACCACGAGGAGGACCAGGACGACCGCGGTGATGGCCGCGATCTGGAGCGTCGAGAGCTGCAGCGGGTTCCTCGAGGGCGGGTAGAGGGTGAAGTTGAGGAGGGTGACCTTCCCCGAGGAGATGGTGACCGAGTTGTCGTACCGCTGGTACCCCGAGGCGGTGGCGTTCACCCAGTAGGTCCCCGGGACGAGCGTGACCCTGACCGAGCCGTTGCCCGTCGGAACGGAGGTGGCGACCCCGTTCACGGTGAGCGAGAGGGAGCCGAGCGCGGCGGCGGGGCTCACGGTGACCACGAGGACCCCGGGAGCGTAGTACGGAGCGCCGCTCACCACGTTCGAGAAGGGCCCCGTCCCGAGCACGGTCGTCGCCGCGACCTCGGCGTAGACCTGGGTCCCGTCAGGGGAGGACTCGACCCAGGAGCTCACCGCGCCCAACGTGACGTTCTGGTGGACCCAGGTGGAGGAGTTCCAGGCCTCCACGACGTACCCGATCACGGGGAACCCCCCGTTCGTCGCCGGCGGGGACCAGAGGAGGGTGAAGGTGTGCTCGCCCAGCGCCACGTGGACCCCCGTGGGGGCCGAAGGCAGCGTCCCTGGGGTCGCGACGGCGGTGGCGTTCGCCCCCGGCCCCTCGGCGTTCACGGCCTCCACGACGCTGGTGTAGGCGAGGCCGTTGGTGACGGGCGAGATGGTGTACTGGAGCGTCGTCGGCGGGACGGTGGTGGAGAGGAAGGTCCCTCCCGAGGAGGGGGCCCAGAAGATCGCGTACTGCGTAAGCGAGACCCCGCCGGTGGAGGAGGGGGCCTTCCACGAGAGCGCGATCGTCGCGTTGGACGGGACGGCCACGAGGTTGTTGGGCGCGGTCGGGACCGTCGTGCCCACCGCGTAGACCGTGCCGTCGTTGGCCCCGAAGTAGATGGCCGAGCTCGTGATCGCGAGGGCGGCCACGATGGCCCCCGTGGGCGAGGGGATCGTCGAGAGCGTCTGACCCTGGTTCGCCGCCGAGAGCTCCAGGAGCTCTCCCCCGCCGCTCCCTCCGGCCCCGGCCCCCGGCATGCCCACCAGGAGCGTGCCGGAAGCGTCCAGGACGCTCGAGGAGATCGTGTTGGTGTTGCCCGTCCAGGGCTGGACGGACCAGAGCGCGGCCCCCGTGGAGGGGTCGAAGGCGGCCACGTGGCCCGTCTCGGTGCCCACGATGAGGGCGGTCGGGGTGAACACGGGAGTGGACTGGGAGACCCCGAAGGTGAGAGGGACGCTGAAGAACGGCCGGCCGCCCCCGGCCGTGCCCGTCGCCTCGTAGAGGGCGACCAGCTCCCCCGTCAAGGTGGAGGTCGACGCGAAGACGTAGACGTAGGTCTTGGCCGAAGGACCGGTGCCCAAGGTCCCGATCACCGGGGACGACGCGATCGCGGTCGCCGCGCCGAGGGAATAGCTCCAGGAGAGCGTTCCCGTCGAGATCTGCACGGCGAGCACCCCGCCGGTGGTGTTGGCCACGAACACGAGGTCGGCCGCCGGGTCCGCGGAGGGCGAGGCCAGGAGGTTGCCCACGCCCAGATGCCAGAGGGTGGCACCCGAGGCCAGGTCGAACTCGCAGAGGGAGGGCACGCCTCCCGCGGAGCAGGGCGCGATGACGTTCGCCCCGAGGGGGAGAGGACTGGAGCCGAGGTCGGGGATCCCGAGCGTGATGAGCCCCGCCTGGGCCCCGGTGGTCGCGTTGAGCTCGTAGAGGGTCCCGTCCGACCCGGCGACCAGGAGCAGCCCGCGGTCCAGCGCCGGGGCCGAGTCCAGAGAGCCGTTCGTCGTGTAGTGCCAGACGATCGCGCCGGTCCTCGCATCCAGGGCGTAGACCGTGTGGTCCGCGCTCGGGACGTAGATCAGGTTCCCGGAGGTGACGATCCCTCCGGCGATCGAGGAGGAGCCGGTGCCGGGGGCGGGGAGGGTCGTCGACCAGGCCACGTTCGTGGTCGGAGGAGGAGCGTCAGCGGAGGTGCCCTGTCGGGCGAGGTTCCCTTGGAAGAGCAGCCATCCGTCCGCGGGGGGGAGGATGGAGGGAGCGGGGAGCGAGGGTGAGGCGGCTCCCGCCGTCTTGGCCGCCGCCGGCGAAGCGACGGGTGCGGTGGGGAGAGCGACC
>DAHVCH010000012.1 GCA_027314165.1 Thermoplasmata archaeon
GAGGTCCCGCCGCCCGATCCGGAGTCGCAGACACCGATAGAAGCGATCTGGCGTGTGATGGGAGAGGACCATCTCCCAGGCGGGCGGAGCTGCCGGGGACCAGACTTCCGGGGACCCGTTCACGCTCGATTTGGGGGGTGGTGGTTCCGATGCGCTTAAAGACGTGAACTTCTGTGGTGATAGCATGGCAGCGCAGACAGCCGTGATGGTCGGTGGAGCTATCAAGTACAAGCGACAGTACAAACTTTGGTTACTGGTCGTCCTGATTCTCTTCTGCTGGCCGGCGGCGATCATCTACTACTTCACCCGCCCGAAAGTGCCCGTACAGGAGATGCAAACCTACGCTGCAACCACGCAGCCCGTCTATGCGGCCTCCCCACAACCCCAGCAGCAGGCCGCTCCCGCCTACGGTGCCGCTCCCCCGGCCGCGGCCCCCCAGGCGACCAGCGGAACCCCGAACTGCCCGCGGTGCGGAGGCCCCACGACCTTCGTTCAGCAGTACGGCCGCAACTACTGCTACCACTGCTCGCAGTACGCCTAGAACAGAGTGGCGGGACGGCCCTCTCGGCGGTCGTCCCCGCACTTCCCTCCGGCCCCCCCAATCCTTCCGGCGAGCGTAGTCTCGCAATAGTAGTTCGTTAGGTGGAGTGAATCACCCATCGTTTCTCCCGACCAGTCCTGTTCTCCGGTCGCGCGTGGGTGTGGACGTCTCCCTCGAACACTCCGCACGCCTCCTGCAGGTGGATGTGGAAAGCCGTGTCGCCCCCCGTTAACTCAGAGGCCAGATCGCCGTGGCCGGGCGACCTGATTCGCAGGTTTCTGGGGAGCCTCCGCACCGCGTCAGGACGATCGCAGCAGGACTTCAGAGCGGGTCAGGATGGGGGAGTCTGGCTCGATCGCGGTTGTGCAGGAGTGGGGGAGGGACTCCTTCGAGCGGAAGAGAGCGAACCTCCCGTACTCAGGAAAGGCGAAGCCACGGCAGACGAGCCCGGTTGGGCTACGGCGAGACCTCGTGATACATCCGGCTCCCCGCGCCCACGAAGACCTTGCTCATCATCTCGATGAACCAGGGTTGCTGCTCGGACCCCGACTCCTTCCACTCCCTGGCGATCTTGTCGCCGACCGCTTCGTCGTGGGGCACGGTCATCACGAAGCTGCTGCGGTCCTCGGAGACGTAGTAATGGATGCCACCCACCCCGCGCTGCGCGTGGTAGTCGGTGTTCCAGCGCATCACGGCCACCAGGTCCTCTTCCCGGTAACCCGGCTTCAGGTTCGCCACCAGGATCTCGAGCCTCACGCGGGCCTCCACGGGCCTTCGGACATCAATTCTCCGACCGGGGGGGCCCCCTCAAGCGCTGCGGGAGAGGTCTCTCACCATGCCCATGCTGATCGTGACGAAGCCGAGCTTCGCGTAGAGCGCCACCGCCCCGAGGTTGTCGCACATCACATTGAGCGCCATGCGGTCGGCGCCGCGATGCCGGGCCTCCTCCGCGAGCTTCTCGAGCACCTCTGTGGCGAACCCCCTGCGCTGGAACGGAGGTTCGATCGTGAGCCAGTCGACCCAGAAATGGACCTTGCCGCCTTGGTCCTTCACGGAGTACCACGCTTCCCCCACCCGATCCCCGGTGGCCTCGTCGATCACCTTCGTGAAGAACCAGCCAGGCGTGCTACGACCCTGGGGGCGGTAGCCGGTCAGCTGCCTCCGACTCTCTTCGAGCGCGGCCTCTTGCCTCCAGTCCCCTCGTTTCACGCTGCTCGCCGCGTGCCGGGCTATGGCCCGGTCCATCGCCTCCTGGTACTCTTCCTCAGACATGGGGACCAATTGGACCATGGGAGCGCCCACGGGCACCCTGGGTTTCAATCCTACGGCCAGCGATCGGGGGACGGGGCACGTCGCGCTCAGTCTGCCCGCGTGGGACCGACGAATCTCCGCAGGGTCTCGCTCGGCCACATCAGGACGTCCACTCGTTCAACCTGCTCGACCGGCCCGGGACCGAACCGATCCCGCAGCTCTTGGCGAGCGACCCGCAGGACCCCCTCCATCCTCGGGGGGAGCTCCCTAGGAGCGCGTCCTTCGGATTCGGCGGTCAGGCGTCCCTGTTGCTCTATGGCCTCCAAGACCTTCGCCAGGTGAACGCTCTGGCTGGTCGTTCTCACGTGGAGCGTCTCCGCGGGGGGCAGCCTTCGTCGGAACGCGCGGACCCCCTCGTCCAGGCGCCCTGACGGGCCCAGCACCCGTTGGCGCGCCTCCATGTAGATCTTCCGGCCGTCGGGCACACGCTCCTTGACCAACGCGACCACCCGGTCGCGGGCGACCCGTCCCATCTCGTGGACCGAGTCCACCCACCGTGGCATGAGGTGGAGCATCTCGACAAAAAGGACCGCGTCCACGCTTCCGTCGCGGAAGGGCAGATGTTCTGCCCGCCCCTCGACACAGGTCCGGACCCCTTTCTTGAGCGCTTCTTCCATCATCCCGCGGGAGGGGTCGACCACCGTGATGCGATACCCGCGTTCCTGGAGCGGCGCCGCGTAGCGGCCGGTACCCCCGCCCACGTCGAGCACGCCTTTGGCGGGCCCAAGGAGCCGCGCGATCGCCGCCACATCGTCCGATCCCGCGGGCCCCCGCCACCCGTCGAACTGGGGCGCAAGAACGTCGAACCCGCCTGGCATGGAGACGCCAGCGCATCGAACGAGGGACGAAGAGGTTGCCCTTTACCGGCCACCTCCCGTAGGCCATGACCAACGAAGACGCGTGGAGGGAACTCCCGCCCTACCGCGCGAGCAAGCGGTCGCGCGGCGGTTGGTTCTGGAGGGAGGGGGAGAGCCCATCCATCCTCCTGGTCCGGGCATCGTCCCTCCCTGCGAGTTCCCTCAAGGTCGGGTCAAGACGCAGGACTGGGAACAGGCAGGGGTTCGCGATCCACCATCCCTACGTGAAATGACGCTCAGAAAGGTTCGGTCGAAGGATGAGTATGCAACTTCGCGGAGGGCAACCCCGTGATATACCACGTTTCGTAGCATCTGAGGATGGCTTCGCCACCCCCTCGTCGGCTGTCCCTCGGTAGCTTTCGTCCCAGGACGTTCGAGGAGATCATCGGGCAGCCGACCGCGATCACGAGATTGCGAAGGTTCCTCGACGGGGCCCGGAACGGACTGGTCGTCCCGCCCCACATGATCTTTCATGGGGCTCCGGGGGTGGGAAAGACCTCGGCCGCCCGCGTGTTCGCAAGGGAGACTCTGGGGGACCGTTACGACCGGGACTTCTCCGAGTTGAACCCCTGGGACGACCGCAGCCCAGCCGCGATCTACCGGTTGTTCGAACAATCTCGGACGGCCCCCCAAGGTGGAGCGCCCTTCCGGATCCTGCACATCGACGAGGCGGATGCGCTCACCCCCGAGGCCCAGGCCAGCCTTCGTCCCGCGCTCGAACGCGAGGAGAGCTACTCGGTCTACATCCTCTCGGTCAACGACCTGGACCGGGTCGCCAAGCAGGTTCAGTCGCGGTGCGTCGTGCTCGAGTTCAAGCCCCTGGGCCCCGCGGACATGCGTCGCACGCTTGCGCTCGCGCTTGAGCGGACACCCTTCCAGTTGGACGAGGCCACGCTAGGGGCGATCGTCGAGCGTTCGCACGGAATCCCGCGAGAAGCCATCAAACTCCTCTTGGAAGAGGGCGGCGCCCGTCACTCCGCGGCGTGAGCCTGCCGTCGGGCGGGGGGGGGAGGGCGAAGGGCTGCCAGGGACTCGGTCGTACAGGGTCCCCACGCGAGCCGTGAGGAGGGCGGGGGTGATCTGTTCCCCCTCGAGGAACCCCCATCCCCCGACTGGCGGGGCGCGGTCGGGTGCGTCGGAGGGCGGTTATCGTTCGGAGCCCCCGTTCCTATGCGCATATGTAGGCTCGCCAAGCCCCCCTCGCCGAGATTTCGGTATAAGCTCATATGCTGCTCATTGTCAGGAGAGGAGCGGGATCGTCCGAACTCAGGACCATGAGCGGGGCCTACCGTCAGTCACGGATCGCGATACCCGAAGTTACCGTCCATCAGCGCTGCTCCTACATGGGGGAGATCCTCCATGCCTACGACCCGGAGGAGGCCATGATGGAGGCCCAGCGGTGCCTCCAGTGCGCCATGCCCTACTGCGTCCAGGCCTGTCCGATCTCCCAGGACTGCAAGGGCTACATCGACATGGTGGCGCAAGGCCGCTTCGACGACGCCGCCAAGGTCACCCTGCTCGGCAACCCCCTCGCCACCGTCCTCTGCAAGTCGTGCTACCACTACTGCGAGGAGGACTGCGTCAAGGGCGGAAAGGGCGCGGCCATCGCCATCCGGCACCTGAAGCGCGCCTCGCTCCAGTTCGGCCACTCCGACCTCCTCTACGTCCCGATGGCCCCCCGGGGCGAGAAGATCGCGATCGTCGGGGGAGGACCGGCCGGGATCATGGCCACGTGGGAGCTCTGCCTGCGCGGTTACTCTGTGACCCTCTTCGAGGCCCAGCCCTTCCTCGGAGGGCAGATCGAGACCATCCCGAAGTACCACCTGGACGGGGACGAGCTCGAGGTGGACGTGGCGAGGTTCAAGAACTTCGACCTCAAGATCGTGACCGGCAAACGCTGCGGGATCGACTTCACCACGGAGCAGCTGCTGAAGGAGGGGTATCTCGCCGTCTACCTCGCGGTGGGAGCGTCGACTCCCGGACTGCTCAAGATCCCCGGAGAGGAGCTTCCCGGGGTCTTCCATGCGCTACCGTTCCTCCTCAACGCCAACCACAACCCCCAGGGCTTCCTGGGACGCACCGACCGCACGACCGTGGTGATCGGCGGAGGCGACGTGGCCATGGACGCGGCCCGTTCGGCCCGCCGGTTCTTCTCCGGAAAGGTCACCGTCGCCTACCGGCGCAGCTGGGAGGAGATGCCGGCCACCGAGGAGGAGCGGGAGGGCATCCTTCTGGAAGGGATCGACTTCCTGCCCTGGCGGGCCCCCGTCAAGATCCTCGGCAGCGACCATGTCGAAGGGTTGGTCACGTCCCGGACCGAGCTCGGGGCCCCGGACGCCCGGGGAAAGAGGAGCGTGACGGTCGTGCCGGGCAGCGAAGAGGTGCTCCCGTGCGACACGGTGATCATCGCCGCGGGTCAGGTGGCCGACCTCAACGGCTTCACGAAGGAACTGGACCTCAAGACGCCCCGCGGATGGCCCGAGGGTAAGGGCGACGGATGGGCGACCGGGGTGGAGGGGGTCTTCGCTTCCGGGAACAAGTCGATCGTCTACGCGATGTCCGCGGGCACCAAGACGGCACAGGCCATCGACGCCTACGTCGCGAAGAAGCTCGGGCGCGCGCCGATTCCCCGGCCCCACCCCTTCGGGGGAAAGGACCCGGTACCCCCGCCTCCCGGGTACGGCGAACCCACCTGGGTCCTCTGATCTCCCGTCGCAGATCGCGTCGTTCCCGGGCATCTTCGGGCTTCGGAGCGACCCTCGGGCAGTTGTGCCGGGCCGGGCGGGATCTCGCGCCGGCGACCCCCTCCGGGCCAGCAGGGAGAGGGCCCAGACCATGCTTGTAAAACGACCAAACGATTATCTCCTAAAGCAAGCCCATAACTGTTGTGCACGCCGCCCAGGGACCCTCCTCGCGCGTCTCCGATCGGAAATTCTCTGCGAACTCGACCTCGCTGCTCTGGGTGGGGGTGGTGGTCCTCCTGGTCGTGCTCTTGCTGTCGCCCTCGGGGGTCGCCAGGCCCTCGCCATCCTCCGCGCACGCCGCCTTGCCCACCGCGGGGACCCATGGAACGAGCGCGTTGGGCGCAGAGGGGTCAGGCGCGGGTGGCTCCCCCTGTTGGATCCAACCGCTCGTCACCCCCGAATGTGCCGTTCACATTTCCGCTTCTCCATCTTGGCCTCCCTCCGACCTTCCTAACTCGCACGCGGCCCAGGTCCCGTCGGCCACCACCTACTGGCGGCAGCTCTGCTACACTGGAAACTGTGGCCCCGGCTCGCGAGAGAGCCCGATGGTCGCCTACGACCCCGTCGACGGGTACCTCGTCCTCTTCGGGGGGTACAATTCCTCCACGTCGACGGTCCTCGGTGACACCTGGATCTACACCTACCCTTCCGCGACCTGGACCCAGATCTTCCCCACGACCTCCCCCCCCGCCCGCTTCGACGGAGAGCTCGCGTGGGACCCCGTGGACGGCTACCTGGTCCTCTTCTCCGGCTGCGGCAGCGCGGCCTGCTCCCCCGGTCTGACCGACACCTGGAAGTTCGTCGGCGGTCAGTGGACCGAGCTCACCCCGTCCACCAACCCTGCCGGCCGGTACTTCTTCGGAATGTCCTGGGACACGGCGGACAACTACATGCTGCTCTTCGGGGGATATTCCTCGACCGGGTACATGGGTGACACCTGGAAGTTCGTGGGAGGCCAATGGACGCAGCTCCTCCCGGCGACCAGCCCCCCCGCACGCCTCGACCTAGGGATGGCCGACGACCCGACCGACGGCCAGGTCGTCCTCTTCGGAGGTTCCGGTGCCACCGGTGGGCTGGCCGACACCTGGACGTTCTCGGGAGGGACCTGGACGCAGCAGTTCCCCGCGACCTCTCCCCCGACCCTCGACCTCCAGAACCACCAGATGGACACCGACACCGGTTATCCCCTCATCTGGGGTGGGTTTGACCCCGCCACCTACACCTACGTGAGCACCACATGGACCTACGCTGCCGGACTGTGGACATTGCAGAGCCCCACGACCTCACCGCCCGCGAAAGGCTGGGGGGCGTTGGACTACTACGGCGGCGTCGGCACGATCGACTACGGAGGGTACGACCCGACCTACGGTCTTGACGTGGGCGACACCTGGCTCTACGTCTCAGGGTTCCGCGCCTCGGCCACCGCCACGCCTGACCCGACCGACGTCGGTGGCCCGGTCGCCTTCTCCGGCTCCGCGTCCGGGGGCACTGCCCCCTACACGTACGCCTGGGTCTACGGCGACGGCGGCAAGAGCGCGTACCTCGCCCCCACGCACACCTACAACTCCACTGGGACCTTCGGCGCCCACTTCTGGGCGAACGAGACGACAGGCCTCCTCCGGTCCCGGGAGGCGAACCTCTCGGTCGTCGTCAACGCGCTGCCGTCCGTCGCTCCCACGGCGACGCCCACCGCCGCTGACGCGAAGGTGGGGATCAGATTCGCCTCCGGGGTGACCGGCGGCGCACCACCGTACACCGTCACGTGGAGGTTCGGGAACGGCGCGTCGGCCGTCGGGGACCCCACCGCGTACGCCTTCCCGGCTCCAGGGACCTACACCGTCCGGGTGTGGACGAACGACTCCTCCGTCGGCCGGGCCAGTGGGTCGGTGATCGTCACGATCCACCCTGCCCTGGTCAGTAGCACGAACCTCCATCCCCTGGCGGTGGACCTCGGTCAATCGATCTACGTCTTCTCGAACGTCACGTACGGCACCCCGCCAAGGACATGGAAGTGGACCTTCAACGACGGCGGGACCTCGACGCTGGGCAACACGAGCCACACGTACGCCGCGCCGGGCACCTACGCGATCGTCCTCTGGGCGAACGACAGCGGAGGGGCGGCCCTCTCCACCTGGACGAACGTCACGGTGAACCCCCTTCCCACGGTCGGGGCCTCGGCCGCATACCCCAATGTCGACATGGGGGTCTCCGACACGTTCACGGCCACCACGTCCGGGGGGACCGCCCCGTTCACGTATGCCTGGCGCTTTGGCGACGGCACCGCAGGGACGGGGGTCACCACGGCCCACGCGTTCACCGCCCTCGGCACCTACCAGGTCGCCGTCTGGGCCAACGACAGCGTGGGAAATTCGGCCCACAGCACACTGCCGATCACCGTGGTCCCGCCACTCGTGACATGGGTGAACGCGAGCAAGTACGCGGTCGACCTCGGAATGGCGGCCCTCTTCTCCGCCGCGACCCGCGGCGGGGCCCCTCCGGTCAGCATCGTCTGGTCGCTGGGTGACGGCACCTGGGCGTACTCCAGCACGGTGGGCCACACCTACACGGCGACCGGGAGCTACTCCGTGGTGGCCTGGGTGAACGACACCGGCGGAGGTCAGGTCACCGGTGGGTTCACGATGACCGTCAACCCGGACCCGACGCTCTCCGTCTCCAGTTCCAGGACCAGTATCGACCTTGGGGACAAGGTCTGGCTCAACGCGACCCCCCTCGGAGGCAGTCCACCCTTCGCCTACTACTGGGACTTCGGGGACGGCACGACGGGGACGGGGGCGAACACGGTCCACGTGTACACCTCTCCCGGCTCCTACTTCGTTCAGGTCTGGGCGAACGACACGGCGGGCTGGTCGGCCTTCGCGGCGGTCCCCGTGATCGTCCACCCGGCCCTTCTCGCGCAGGCGAGCCCAGGGGCGGTCTGGACCGACCTCGGCGCTGCGGCAAGCTTCTCCGGGAGCGCGACCGGTGGCGTCGGACCGTACAACTTCACCTGGGCCTTCGGAGACGGCACCGTCGGGACCGGCCGTGCGGCGGCCCACGTCTACGCGAGCGCCGGGACCTACACCGCCACGCTCTACGTGAACGACAGCACCGGCGGGTACGCCGTGACCCAGGTGCAGGTCACCGTGAATCCTCCGCTGACCGCCTCGCTGACCGTCACCCCTGCGGTCGTGGACCTCGGGAGCTCCGCGTCGCTCACCGCGGTGGCGACGGGGGGCAACGGTTCCGCGTCGTACGGCTACACGTATCTTGGCCTGCCCGGCGGCTGCGTGACCTCGAGCTCGGCCACCCTCACGTGCACGCCGACCGCCACGGGCATCTACGGCCTGTCGGTCCGGGTCTCGGACGGGCTCTCGGTCACCAGCTCCACCGTCGTGCAGCTCGAGGTCCAGCCTCCCCTGACCGTCGGAGCGGTCCTCTTCGCCCCGGGAGTGGTCACTCTCGGGAGGGCGACCTCGGTCAACGTCGTGGTCTCTGGTGGGAGCGGGCCCTACACCTACACCTGGAGCGGACTACCGGCGGGTTGCTCGGGGGCCACCACGGGCTCCTTCGTCTGCGCTCCCAGCGCGTCCGGGACGTTCGCGGCCCATGTCGCGGTGACGGACTCCTCGGGAGGGAGCGCCTCTTCGACGGCCACCTTGACGGTCGACCCGGCGGTCCACATCTCCACGTTCACGGCCACCCCCGCGAGCCTGCACGTGGGCGACGTCACGATGCTCGAGGTAGAGGTCAGCGGCGGGACGGGGTCCCTGAACTTCAGCTACACGGGACTTCCGACGGGGTGCGCTTCGCAGAACTCGCCCGGCCTCGGCTGCTCTCCCACCGCCCCGGGGTCCTACACCGTGCACGTGTTGGTCACCGATTCGCAAGGGGTCTCGGACAACTCCACCGTGTCGATCACCGTTGGGGAGCAGACCTCCGCGGTCGCGAGCTCGAGCATCTTTGGCGCGGACGGGATGATCTTCCTGCTTCTGGCGATCGTGCTCGTCGTGATCTTCCTCATCGTCGCCTACGTCCGGCGACGGGGCGGCTCGAGCCGGGCCGCCGCCGCGGCTCCGAGCGCCAGGTCGAACGAAGGGCCCGCGCCCACGGAGCCGCTCCCCCCCGCGGAGAGCGTTACCGCGTCCGGCTTGGGCCCGAACGATGCCTCGATGCGTTCCCCCATGGAAACCTCGGGGCTGCCCCCTCCCACCCCCTCCACCGTCACCAGCGCAGGCGCTCCAGGAGCGGGCGGCGGGCCCTCGTCCTCTCCCGACGCTCCCGCTCCGCCCCCTCCCCCGGGGACGGGCGCGACCTGCCTGATCTGCGGCCGGGAGCTGGGTCCCTCGGGCACATGCACGGGGTGCGGGTGGAAGGTCCCGCAGTGAGGAGGATCGCATGACGCAACTTGGAAACTCCATGCAAGGAACGAACCGGGCCGAGCGCAGGATCGCCACCGGCGGAACTCAACCCTTGAAGGAGCGGGAGCCCCTCGACAGCACCCGCGGCCTCCGGCGCGCGTCGGTGCGAGCCGCGCTCACCGTCTCGCTCCTCTTGGCCGGCCTGATGGTGCTCTCCGCGCTCGCGGCCCCCGTCGGGGCGGCCGCCGCGCAGCCCGCCTCCCTCGCCCAAGCAGGGGCCCTGGCGTCCACGTTCTTCGCTGGAAGCGGGAGCCCGACCTACTCTCTCGCAGGCTACCATACCTACCCGCACCTCTCCGTCCCCCTGCCGCCGGGCGTCCTGGCGCCAGGGACCCCCGGACCGCACCCCCAGCTCGTCCCGAAGGTCACCTATCTCGGAACCTGGGCTCCGGACTCCGGGATCGTTGCAGGCGCTCCACAGGGCGCCCCAGGCCCCTCCGCGGTGCGCTCGACCCCCAACATCCTGAAGAACGGGACCGAGGGGTGGGCCGGGATCGACCAGGGGCCCCCGAACCCCTGCGGATGCTACCCTCCTGACACGAACAACGGGGAAGGCGCCGGGTACGTCGTCGAGACCGTGAACACCTACGAGGAGGTCTGGTCGACCTCAGGGACCCTGCTGCAAGCCCAGCCGCTGTACACCTTCTTCGGTGTGGGCTCGTCGGTGTTCCTCTCCGACCCCCAGACGTGGTACGACCCTACCGACGGACACTGGTTCCAGTCGCTCATCAACCTGCAGAACTACCCCTCCTGCTCGCCGGACTGCTGGGTCATGATGGCGGTCTCGACGACCTCGAACCCTACGGGTACCTGGAACTTCTACCAGGTGGCCGACGCGAGCGGCATCCTGCCGGATCAGCCGCAGATCGGAACGGACGCGGCCGGGATATTCATCTCGGTCAACGATTTTGGCTCGGGCACCGCGCACATCTTCGAACTGAACAAGTCCCAGGCCGAGGCGGGGAACCCCACCCCCGCGGAGTGGGACACGACCGGTCCGGGTAACCTCGGCTGGGGCTCGGAGCATCCCGCCCACACGGAGTCGCTGTCCAACACCGAGTACTTCATGGGTGACGTCTTCGGCGGCGTGGCCTCGCTCAATCTGCTCGGGATCCAGGGAGCCCCCCCCAGCACGGGGAAGGTGACCTGGGAGAACCTCTCGACGGCGGAAGGCGCCGTAGGCTGCCTCACGGTCCCCGGCGGCGGGGGCATGTGCCAGATCGACGGCCGTGTCCTGGCCCTTGCGTATGAGAACGGGAATCTCTGGGGAGCCGCGACCGACGGGTGCAGCGGAGGCGACTGTTCGCACTTCTGGCAGGTCAACACCGGTACGAACCCGTGGAGCATGGTCTCGGACTTCACCTGGAGCCCCCCCTCCGAGACCTCCTACTACCCCAACCTCGCCATCGACCCCTCCGGCAGCATCGGGGTGGTCTTCAGCTACTCGAGCACGGTCGACTACCCCGGCGTCGGGATCACCGGCCGGACCCCGGTGGACCCCGCGAACACCCTGGAGACGCCGATCCTCGTCAAGCCGGGCTACGCCGTCGGCAGCGCCTCCTCTCGCTTCGGCGACTACTCGGGAGCGGCCTACGACCAGGCGACCGGTCGATACTGGGTGAGCGGCGAGTGGATCCAGCAGGCAGCCTCGTCCGCGGACTGGGACACGTGGATCCAGGAGTTCACCATGGGGGGGTTCTTCGCGCTAGGGTCGATCAACCCCAACCCCGCGGACGTGGGCGTCCCGGTCGCCTTCAACGGCACCTCGTTCGGCGGGACCGGGCCCTTCACCTACAGCTGGGTCTTCGGTGACGGCTCGGCGGCCAGCCACGCGGCGAACCCGACCCACACCTACAACCTCACGGGGACGTACTCCCCGCACCTCTGGGTCAACGAGACCACGGGGCTCCTGCGCTCTCGGGAGGCGAACCTCACGGTCACGATCAACCCGCAGCCGGTCCCGACCATCACCGTGACCGCGAACCCTGCGGACGTCGCCATCCCGGTCCAGTTCGCCGTCGCGATCACCGGCGGGACCCCGTCCTACACCACGACCTGGTCCTTCGGCGACGGGTTCCGGGCGACGGGAGCGACGGTCATCCACAACTACTCGGCCCCCGCGACCTACACGGCGCAGGTCTGGGTCAACGACTCGGGCGGAGGGAGCGCGACGCTCACCACCCCCGTCGTGGTCCATCCCCAGCCGAGCGTCAGCGCCACCGCGACCCCTCCCGCCCTGGACACCGGGGTCGGCGTGACGTTCACGGCGTCGACCTCCGGAGGCACCGGGACCCTCTCGGTCGCCTGGGTCTTCGGGGACGGGGCCGCCGCGGTCGGGAGCCCCGTGAGCCACCGCTACCTTGCCCAGGGGAACTACACCGTCCGCGTCTGGGCGAACGACTCGCTCGGGGGGACGGGGAACTACAGCCTCCTGGTCTCGGTGAACCCCAAGCTGGCGCTGCTGCTGGTGAGCGCGAGCCCGATGGCCGCCGACACGGGAAGGCCCGTCGCCTTCAGCGCCTCCTACTTCGGGGGGACCCCGGGATACACGTACGCCTGGAGGTTCGGGGACGGGTCCTCCTCCGCGCTCGCCTCTCCCGTCCACATCTTCACGACCCCGGGGACGGCGAACGTGGCGTTCTGGCTGAACGACAGCGGGGGCGGCTCGAGGTTCGCGAGCCTCCCGGTCCAGGTCGATCCGGTCCTCGCGGTCACCTCGTTCACCGGCACCTGGCCGGACCCCGCGGTGAACGCCATCGACCTCGGAGAGACCCTGAGCCTCGCCGCCGTGGTCCACGGCGGCACGGGCACCTACACCTTCTCCTACACGGGGCTCCCCAGCGGATGCAAGAGCTGGGACTACGCCACGCTGTTCTGTGCCCCGGCCGCGACCGGCACGGCCACCGTGCAGGTGATGGTCACCGACCAGAACGGAGCCTCGGCCTTCGGGAACCTCACCTTCGCGGTCAACCTCGACCCCACGATCTCGAGCTTTGCGTCGAGCCCGGGGACCCTCACCAACGGCACCGCGACCACGCTGACCGCTTCGGCCTCGCTCGGGACCCCGGGGTACCGCTACTCCTACCCGGCGCTCCCGCCCGGCTGCACCAGCAAGAACAACGGCACCCTCCCCTGCACCCCCGACAGGGCCGGAACGTTCACGGCCGAGGTCCAGGCCACCGACGCGGTGGGAATGAGCGCGTTCTTCAACCTCAGCCTCACCGTGAACGCGGTCCCCTCGATCACGAGCTTCACCGCCTCCCCGTCGACCATCACCCAGGGAGACACGACCTCCTTCCAGGTCTCGGTCGCGGGAGGCACCGCGCCCTACACGTTCGCCTACTCCGGACTGCCCTCCGGGTGCGCGATCGCGGGCAACGGGGGAAGCTGCGTTCCCTCCTCCAGCGGGAGCTACACCGCCCAGGTGACCGTGACCGATGCGGACGGCGCGAGCGCGAAGGCGACCACGACGCTCACCGTTCAGGCCGCGCCCAGCATGTTCGCGGGTGGGGTGATGAGCCTGGGATTCCTCTGGATCCTGCTCCTCGTCCTCATCGTGATCGTCCTGGTGATCATCGTCATCGCGATCGGACGGAGGAGGAAGAGCCCCGAGGGCGCCGTCCCCCCTCCCCCCAGCCCGGTCGAGCCGGTGGCGGGCGGCCCCCACACCATCGCCCCCATGCCCGAAGGCCACAACTTCCCGGAAGAACCCGCCCCGGCCCCGGCCTCCGAGCACGGCTCCTGGGCGCCTCCGCCCCCGGACTCCCCCCCAGGTCCGCCGCCCCTACCGCCGCCCCCGAACGAGGGCTCCTCCTCGGGAGGCTACGCATGAACTCCTCGGGCCCGCTCACGTGGGGCGCCCTCCCGGTGCTGCTGCTGGTCACCGTCCTGATGGCGTCCCCCGCGGGCGTCCTCTCGGTCTCGGCCGGAGCCGCCACCCATGCTCTCCCGCCCCCGTCGGCGATGAGCCACGATGCTCTCGGGCCGGCCCACTCGACGGGCGCTCAACTCTGCGCGCCCCGGCTCGTCGCGATGTTCGCCTGCCCGGAAGTGGTGGGTCGCGCCGCAAGCAGTCCTCCCGGGGGCTCGCAGATCCCCTCCGCCGTGAACTGGAAGCAGATCTGCTACACCGGGAACTGCGGGCCCGGGCAGCGTGAGGACACGATGATGGCCTACGACGCGGCCGACGGGTACACCGTTCTCTTCGGGGGCTTCAACGGGTCGTCGGGCGCCTCCCTCTCCGACACCTGGACCTTCTCCGGAGGGGTCTGGACCCAGATCTTCCCGACCACGTCCCCTCCGCCGCGGTTCGACGGCCAGATGGCCTACGACCCCCTTGACGGGTACGTGGTCCTGTTCGGGGGGATCCCGGACGGCTCGTGCTCGACGACCCTGGGCGACACGTGGGCGTTCAGCGGCGGGCAGTGGACCCAGCTCTCCCCGACCACCTCCCCGACCGCCCGATTCTTCCCCGGCATGGCGTGGGACCCCTCGGACAACGAGATGATCCTCTTCGGAGGCACCGATTGCCTGGGCAACTACTACGGCGACACTTGGGCGTTCGCGGGGGGCCAGTGGACCCAGCTCTTCCCCGCCACGAGCCCGTCCACGCGCTTCGGCCCGGGGATGGAGACCGACGCCAACGACAACCAGGTCCTTCTCTTCGGGGGAGGCGGCCCCGGCCTGGTCGCCCTCGGCGACACCTGGAGCTTCGCCGCCGGAGCCTGGACCCAGCTCTCCCCCACCACCTCTCCGCCGGCCCGGGTGCTCCAGGACCACATGATGGCCAGCGACTCGGGCTCTCCGATGATCTTCGGTGGCTACCTGTTCTCGACCGGCACCTGCGAAAGCGACACCTGGGCCTGGAGCTCGGGCACCTGGACGCAGGAGAGTCCGACCTCCAGCCCGGGTCCCCGGGGGTGGTCGACGCTGGTCGGGACCCCTGCAGGACCGCTGCTGTACGGCGGATACGCTTGCGCGGGCGTGGACGTCGGGGACACCTGGCAGTACATCTCCGGCCCCCACGTGTCCGTGCCCCTGCCGACACCCTCCGCCCCGGTCGAGGCCGGGACCCTCGTCAATTTCGTCAGCACGGTGCTGGACCCCGGCAAGGCTCCGGACACGTTCTTCTGGTCGTGGGGCCCGAACCGGTCGATGCAGTGCACGCCCTCGACCTCCCTCTCCCTGAACTGCACGCCACTGCGGGCCGGGAGCTACTACGTCGTCGCCCACATCACCGACTCCGTGGGCAACACGGGCTCGACCACGTCGGCCCGCTACACGGTGATCGCGGGCCCCGAAGTGAGCACGCCGATCCCCGACGTCCTGAGCGCCGACGTCGGACAACCCGTCATCTTCAACAGCACGCTCCTCGCCCCGGGAACCGCACCCGATGTCTATTCCTGGACCGAGTCGGGGGCAGGGATGGGCTGTCCGACCTCGACCACGCTCACCATCACCTGCGTGCCGTCCGCCCCCGGGACGTACAACGTGACCGTCAAGGTCAGCGATTCCGTGCTCGGGGCCGGATGGAACACCTCCCGCACCATCGTGGTCTCTCCGTTGCCGGTCGCAGGGACCCCCATCCCGACCTCGGGACGGAGCATCGACGTCGGACAGACGGCCACGTTCAAGTCGAACGTGACCGGAGTGGGCTCCGGGCGCGACTCCTATCTCTGGTCGGTGGCCCCGCTCTCAGGCCTCGACTGCGCGGCGAGCTTCGCCTCGACCGTCAGCTGCCTGGGGGTGACCGCGGGGGCGTACAACGTGACCCTCACGGTCGTGGACTCCAACGGCGGGACCGGATCGGCCGCCCTGCCGTTCCGCGTGTTCTCCCTGCCGGCGCCGGGGACCCCCGCGGCGAGCGCCTCCAGCATCGACGTGGGGCAGAACGTGAGCTTCTCCAGCACCAGCGGGAGCAGCGGCTCTGGGGGGCTCTCCTACGTCTGGGGAGCTTCGGCCGCCGCCTTCGGGTGCGGCTCGAACACGCTAGCCACCTACCGGTGCACCCCGTCGGGGGCCGGCGCCTTCCAGGTCTTCCTGACGGTGACCGACTCCAACGGCGGGACCGGTTCGACGGTCTCGGCGCCCTACACGGTCTACCACCTTCCCAGGACCACCGCCCCGGTCTCCTTGGTCGCGAACCCTGAGACGACGCAGGCCGTCACGTTCAGCGCGACGACCCTGGACCCCGGCTCGGGCATGGACGTCTACACCTGGACGACCTCGGACCCGGCGGAGATGACCTGCACATCGTCCGCAGGACCGCCGACCGCGGTCTGCAGCGCCGCGGTGGGCGGGAGCTACACCGTCACGCTCCAGGTGACGGACTCCAACGGGGGTTCGACCCACGCCACCTCCGCCCTCGTCGTGGTCTCCTCGGCCCTCCAGGCGACGGCCTCCTCCACGCCGGCGAGCGGCACGGCGACGCTCACGGTCACCTTCGCGAGCTCGGCCTGGGGCGGAAGCGCGCCGTACAGCTACTCGTGGAGGTTCGGCGACAGCTCCGGTGAGGCGAGCTCGCTGCCCAACCCCACCCACACCTACACCTCCGGAGGGACGTTCACGGCGGTGCTGTTCGTGAACGACACCTCCGGCCACTCGGTCATGAAGACGGTGACGGTCAGCGTCGCCTCGCCGGCGGCCCCGACGCTCCTCACCTCCGTCCCGGGGGGGTTCACCACGCTGGGACTGATCCTGCTGCTCGCGATCCTGGTGGTCGTGGCCTTCGTCCTCCTCATCCGGAGGCGGAGCCGACTGGAGCCGGGGGACCGGGTCGAGTAGACGGTCGGGGCGGGGTAGCGCGTCCTCGGTCGGGAGACCCGAGGCGGCGCGGCACGGGCGCTGATGGGCCCGAGCGCTGCCCTGACGGCGACGGGCCCTCCACCCCGTACAAGGACAACGGGTTCACCGCGAGCGGAAGGGTTCGCGTAGCGCTCCCGGTCCCGGGCTCGTCCGTGTTCCTATCTCGCAGGTGCCCTCAAGCCGCGGCGAGGCGCTCACGCTTCGGGTCGGGGGGACACGGTCGTTGAGGAAGGCGGTCTACGACGAGCGGTACGCCCGGCCCGGCCTCTACTGGGGGAGCCCGCCGACGTCGCTCGCACGTGAGGTCATCCGCGTAGCGCGCACGCTTCCGCGCTCGCCCCGTACGTTGGTCGACCTGGGTTCCGGCGAGGGCCGGGACCCGATCTACTTCGCCCGGCAGGGCTAACGGGTCTTGGGCGTGGACATCTCGAGCGTGGGAGTCCGAAAGTCGGAGGAACGAGCCTCTCGGCTCGGGGTCAAGGCCCGGTTCCAGGTCGGGGACCTTCGGACCTGCCGACTGAGGCACCGAGTGGACGTGGTGCTCTGCTCCGGCGCCCTGAACAACATCCCTCGTCGGATCCGGGCGGCCCGATCTGAACACTTCAAAGCGAGCACGGCGCCAGGGGGGATCAACGCCATGAACGCGGACGTGCCTAAACCCTACATCCCACCCTACTCGAAGAATCCCTACGCGACCCCGTTCCGCTCAGGGGAGCTGCTGGGCTACTACGGCGATCGGGAGATCCTCGACTCGCGGCAGGTGGAGTTCATGTCCACCGCAAGCGGCGTTCCATATCGGAAGGCGATGGACATGGTCGTCGCCCGGAAGCCTCGTCCCGGGGCGCACTGATCCCGCTCCGTCCCTTGTCGGGCAAGGAGCGAATGGGCCCCGACCGACGACGACCTGCCACCGCCGGCTCGCGCCGGACCGCAGGGCCAGGGCGCGGTCTACGGGTTGGGGGGCTGGTTCAGGTACGCCCCGAGGTCCGGTGGTCCCTGGGGCGGGGGCTGGGACCATCCTTGCATGGGTGGCTGGGCGGGCGGCGCCTTCCGAGCGCGGTGGACGGCGTAGGCCGCGAGGACCACGACCGCGATCACGGCGACCACCAGGATGGCGAGGACCAGGGGGTCCACCCCGAAGATGCCGGGGTTGCCCGTCGACGTGGCGGCGGTCACCGTGAGGTTGGTGTACCGTACGATGGACTGCGGAGCGGCGCTGCTGTCGACGACCCTGACCGAGACCAGGAAGTCGCTACCCGTCGTGGACGGGGAGCAGGTCAGGACGGCCTGGTTCGCGCCCGTGCACCCGGGCGGGAGCCCGGACCAGCTGAACTGGTAGGGGCTTGCTCCTCCCGTGACGGTCATGGCGAAGGTCACGGAGCTCCCCACCACGACGCTCGGAGAGCTGACGCCGAGGGTGCCCCCGAGCGGGTTGGAGACGGCGGGCCCGACGGTGATCACCACGGCCGAAGCGGTGGCGTGTCCGGAGGCGCTGTCGGCCACGGACAGGACCGCGTCGAAGGTCCCTGCCTGGGTGTAGGTGTACAAGGGGTTCTGGGCCGTGCTCGTCGCGCCGTTCCCGAAGTTCCAGCTGTAGGTGTAGGGGGCCGTGCCTCCGCTCGCGACGCCCGTGAAGGCTACGGAGAGCGGGGCGTGCCCGGACAACGGGGAGCCGGAAGCGAGGGCGGTCAGGGGCCCGCCCGGCAGCGCATTCACCGTGATGGTGATGCTGTTGGAGACGGCCGTCTTCGAGGTGCTATCGGTCACCGTGACGCTGGCACTGAAGACCCCGGTCCGGGAGTAGACGTGGGACGGGTCCTGCAGGATCGACGACGTGGTGTCCCCGAAGTTCCAGGCGAACGACGTGTAGGGGGCCGTGCCCCCGCTCGGGACCGCGGTGAAGGAGACGCTCAGGGAGACGTAGCCCGAGGTGACGTTCGAGGTGGCCGTGACCGCGAGTCCCGCGCCGGCGGGCGTCACGGTGATCGAGAGGGTGTTCGAAGTGATCGTGTGCGAGGCGGTGTCCGTGACCGTCACGGACGCGGAGAAGGTCTTGGTGGTGGTGGTCGTGTAGAGGTGGGTCGGGTTCGCGGCGGTGCTCGTCGTCCCGTCACCGAAGACCCACGCGTACGTGTAGACCCACGAGCCCCCGGTCGGGACGCTCGTGAAGGCCACGTTCAGGGGTGAGGCCCCCGAGGTCGGTGTCGCGCTCGCCGTGACCGAGAGCGCCGGATAGGCCACCGCGATGCTGATCGGGGTCGTGGAGACCGAGTGCGAGGCCGAGTCGTTCACCAGCAGGGTCGCCGAATAGGTTCCCGCCGCGGCGTAGGTGTGCGACGGGCTCTGCGTGCGCGCGCTCGTGCCATCCCCGAAGCTCCAGAACCAGGTGTAGGGGGTCGTGCCTCCCGTCGCGCCACCGGTGAACGTCACCGCAAAGGCGGGGGCGCCGCTCGTCCGGTTGGCCGAGGACGTGGGGGTCAGCGGGGACCCCGCGGCGACGACCGTGATGGAGATGGGGGTGCTGGTCGCGGAGGCGGACGAACTGTCCGTCACGGTGACCGAGGCCGAGTATGTCCCGGCGGTGGTGTAACTGTGGCTGGGGTTCTGGAGGGTCGACGTCCCCCCGTCGCCGAAGGTCCACGCGTAGGTATTGCCCCCGCTGCCTCCCGCGGGCGTGGATGTGAACCCGACCATCAGGGGAGCGTTGCCGCTCGTCACGTTGGAGCTCGCCGTGATCGAGAGGGGAGTGCCCGAGGAAGTGCACGAGCCGGTCGCCCCTCCCACCAGGATGGTGAGGGTGGGGGAGGTGGCCCCGAGCTCCGGGCTCGAGGAGTCGTTGGCCGTCGCCGCCGCGCAGTAGACCCCGACCTCGGTGAAGGAATGGTCGATGGTGCTCGGGGAGGTCGATTTGGCGTTGGCGAACTGCCAGGTCCCGTCCCCGAAGTAGTAGCCGAAGCCGTAGGGGGACGTCCCTCCGGAGGCCGTCGCCGTGAAGGTGACCGCCTGGCCCACGGTCGGGGAAGTGGTGGACGCCGCCAGCGCGAGAGAGAGAGCGTTGGTGGTCGGCCCGACCGTGATCATGATGGGCACGCTGGTCGTCGAGTTGCCCGAGGAGTCGTAGACCTCCACCTGCGAAGCGTAGGTTCCCGCGGAAGAGTAGGTCCGCGTGTAGGTGGAGTAGTGGGATGGGTTCGAGTTCCCGTCACCCCAGTAGTAGTTGTACTCCGAGTACGACCCGGTCCCGCCGGTCGCGGTCACCGTGAAGGTCACCGCGAGGGGCGCCGCCCCGGTGGTGGGGGTCGCGCTCACGGAGACCTGGAGAGGGGCCTGGGGGGGTAGGTAGGCCGCCCCGGCGAGGTACGGGAGGATCTCGGTGGTGATGGGGGTCCCGACCCCGCTCACGGGGTTCCAGTCGGCCGTGGCGGAGTAGCCGTTCGACCCGGTGGTGATCTGGTGGAAGTAGCTCCCGGAGCCGTAGGCGGAGGAGCGGAGGACGCCGTAGAGCGCGGGATTGATCAGTCCCAGGTCGTGCCCGGCCATCCCGTCCGCCGTGGCGATGAGGCCCGCCCACTGGGGCGCACCGTCGGAGGTCCCGTAGACCCCGGTGAACCCGAAGGAGAGCCCGTTGAACGTGTACGTGGCGAGGGGAGCCCCGACGGTGATCCCCACATCAGGGACCCCACGCAGCCCCTTGTTCTTGACGCCGGGTCCATGCTGGTACCAGGGCTGGGGCTCCGGGGCCCATCCGCCGCCGGCGGCCCCGCCGTTGTTGCAGGCCGAGCCCGAGCGGTTGCCGGTCCAGCCGGTCCCGCTGCCGGTCTCGCTGCCGTAGTAGGTGCCGTTCGAGGCGATGGTGAGGATCGAGCCGCCGATCCCCGTAGCGTCCTCGTCGGAAGCGGGATAGTCCGTGGAGACCCCGTTGGCCCCATCGTCTGCGCCGCAGTCACCGCTCGCGACGGTGACGCTGATCCCCTCGGCCACCGCGGCCTGGAGGATCGGGTGGAAGATCGCGTACACCCCGGCGTAGGAGGCGTTGCACGCCCCCAGCGTGGGGTTGCACCAGGAGGAGGTCGTCGGGTTCCATCCGAGGCCCTGGTCGTTGAAGCCCCAGGAGAGCGAGATGACATCGACCAGGTGGGTCGTCACCAGGTAGTTCACGCCCTCGTAGAGCGAGAAGCCGGAGTCGGGGGTCAGCGTGGGGTAGAGCCCGGCCGACTGGGCGGCCTGGTGGGACCATTGCATGTCCAGGTCGGTCTCCCCGCCCCAGCCGCTCGAGGAGTTGCTGGCCGGGTAGTTGTGCACCGGGAACTGGTACTGCGGGGTGATGGCGCTGACCCCGCAGGAGGTGTCGAAGTTGCTGAGGTCGGTGGTGAGCTGGGAGGGGGGCTCGGTGGTGTCGTACGTGTCCACCACGGCGATCTTCTCGCCGGAGCCGGTGTCCCCGCTGCTGATGAGCTTGTTGAGCCGGTAGGCGTCCCGGACCTGCGTGGGGGTGAGACCCCCGCTGCAGGTGGCGGTGGGCGTGCCCGGAGCCCCTCCAGTCGGTAGGGGGGTTGGGGCGGTCGAGGGGGCGAAGTAGTTCGCGGTGTGGGCGTTGAAGTAGTTGGTGAGACCAAAGACGCCCGAGACGTACAGTCCTGTCGGGAGCTCGGGGACCCCGGTCGTGCCGTAGTAGATCGCCCCGTTCACGGAGTACTGGGCGAAGGAGGTGTGGAAGGCCGCGCCCATCTTGTCGGCCGGACCGGTGAACCCCACGAGCAGGTGGTTGCCGGAGCCCTGGACGTTGAGCCCGTAGCTCTGGAAGTACTGGACGACCTTCGCGTAGGTCGCATCGCTGGGCGAGTACTGGGCATCGAACTGCTCCGGGGTGAGGAACTGGTGGTAGATGGGAGAGTTGACGGTCTGGGTCGCTTGGATGTAGGACTGGAGCCCGCCGGGATCGTGGACCGGGATGCCGACCCCGACGTCCAGCGTCTGGGTCGCGGGCACGGGGCCGACCTCGGTCGCCGAGGGGAACATCGCCTCGAAGGCTGTGCCCATGGCCTGCGCTCCGTCGACGACGGACTGCTCGGCGTAATGCACGCCGATCTGCCCCCAGGGGGAGGCGACCAGCGCGAGGACCGATACGGCAAGGGCCAGCCAAACGGCGTTCTGACGAAGGGACACGGAGGACCTCGGCATTCGTATTTCCGGCGGTATATCAGCCTGTGCGAGACCGCCACACGGGTTAGAGGAGAGGAACCCCACCCCGAGAGGTGCGCTGTCCAGGGGCCCGGGGGGTGTTCCCCCACACGCGAGCTTTTTGGGCCGTTCACGGGTGCCCCCCCTCACTATGGGCGAGAGCGCAGCCAGCATCGTCGTGACCGTTGACGGCTCGGAGGAGTCGCGGCGTGCCCTGCAGCTCGCTTCCAGGCTGGCCACGGCGCTTGGCCAGCATCTGGTGATCCTCACCGTCGTGCCCCCGCCCCCGGTCTATCCGGTGGACACCGTCCCGATCCTGGTCGACCCTCCCCAGGTCACGGAGGCCTACCGCAAGTCCCTGGAAGCGGCCTCGCAAGAGGCGAAGCGGGCAGGGATCGTCGGAAGCGAGGCCGTGATCCTGGAAGGGCCGGTCGTGGACACGATCGTCCAGTTCCTCCGCGAGAGGCGGCCGAGCATGGCCGTGATCGGCGCTCGCGGGCTGTCGGCGGGGGCGCGGCTCTTCCTGGGCAGCGTCTCCGATGGGGTCGTACACCACGCCCCTTGCCCGGTCCTGGTCGTCCGCAACCCGTCGAAGTCCTAGGGACGCGCTTCGGGCACGGGTGCCAAGCGCTATCCCCCGCTCGGTATCTTCCGCCGTATGAAGGTCGGGATCATCGGCAGCGGTGACGTCGCGCAGGCCCTAGGCCGGGGGTTCGCCTCCCGAGGCCACGACGTGATGTTGGGCTCCCGGGAGCCCAACAGCGAGAAGCTCGAGGGCTGGAAGAAGAAGACCTCGGGGAAGGTGGCCACCGGCACGGTCCTTCAGGCCGCCCGACACGGGGAGGTGGTGGTGCTCTCCGTCCACGGGAAGGCCGCGGAAGCCGCGATCGAAGCGGCGGGCCGGGAGAACCTCGAGGGGAAGCTTGTCGTCGACACCACGAACCCCCTGGAGATGTCCAAGGGGTTCCCCCCGGGACTCTTCGTGGGGGTCACCGACTCCTTGGGGGAGCGCGTCCAGAAGATGCTGCCCCGCTCCCACGTCGTCAAGGCGTTCAACACGATCGCCTCGATCCAGATGGTCGACCCCAAGTTCCCGGCGTCGAGCTCCCCTCCCATGATGATCTGCGGCAACGACGCGAGGTCGAAGGCGCAGGTCGATGAGATCGTGAGGTCCTTCGGGTGGTCGGGCACGCTCGACCTCGGGGGGATCGAGCTGTCGCGCTGGATGGAGGCCCTCGTTCCGCTCTGGGTCACCGTGGGGAGAAAGCTCGGCACGTGGCACCACGTTGCCGAGTGGGTCCACCCCTGAACCGCGGGCGGGCTGACGGTCGGTCGGCCTCTCGGGCCGCGACCTACCCCTCTCGCCGGGGAGGGGCGTCGAAGGCGGAATTGATCGCACCCTGGAGCGGGTCGAAGGTGATCTCGAGGTCGGCCCCGTCCTTGCTCACGAACCGGACGGTGACCTTGTTCTGGGGCTGCACCCCGTAACGCTTGAAGGCGTACCGAATCTCCCCGGCGAGCGCGGCGGCGTCCCCTGCGTCCATGTGCGACCCGGGAGGGGGGAACCCTCCCCTGGTCAAAAGCCTCCGGCCGGCCGACCGCGTCCTGCGCCCTTCGCTTGCCCCTTAGCGTTCTGCTGGGCGAGCAGCATCGCCCCAACGGCGTTCCGATGCTCCCAGCCCCGAGCGTGACGTAGGCGGGCCCTGGACCGGACCTGAGGAAGCACGGCCTCCCGGAAGCCCTTGCGGATCGCCGAAACGAGCCCAGGGGCGCGGTAGAGCAGTCGACCGCCCAGGACGACCTCGGGCACGCCCAGGAGGTTCACGGCGGAACCCAGGACCCCGCCCACCGCGAGACCCGCCCGGTCCCGGACCTCGACCGAGGGAGCGTCCCCCGCTTCGGCCTCACGGAGCAGGTCCCAGGCGGACAGGGCCCCCTGCCGGGCCCGCAGACGGCCGAGGCGGGAGGACGGGGACGCCTTCGCCATCTCGAGCGCGACCGAGGCCAGCGCCCGTCCTCCGGCGACCGCCTCCAGGCACCCTCGGTTCCCGCAGCCACACAACCGCCCCGAGCCCGGGACCTGCGTGTGTCCGATCTCTCCCCCCGTCCCCCACGCCCCTCGGTGCACCTGGCCGTGGAGGACGAGCCCGCTGCCGATCCCCGTGCCCATGACGACGTACAGGAGGTCGTGCTCGCCACCCCGGGCCCTCCCCGGGCCGAGCATGCGCTCCGCCCAGGCCGCACAGTTCGCGTCGTTCTCGACGACCACGCGCGCGCCGAGCGTTCGCTCCAGCGCCGGGTGCGCGCTTCGCCCGACCCAGCCCCGCAGATTGGGCGCGAAGAGGACCTCCCCTCCCGACCCTCGAGGACTCCCGGAAAAGCGACCCCGATCGCGAGGTCGTTCCCCCTCGGGGCGGACGGACGGACGGTGTCCACGACCTCCCGTATGTGCCGGAGGGTGGCGTCGAACCCGTCCAAAGGGCCCCTGGGGAGCGACGAGGCGCGAAGAACGCGCCCACGCGTGGTCGCGAGGACCGCGGACACGTGCGATCCCCCGAGGTCCACGCCGATCCCTGGACGGAGGGGCACGATCCCCGGAAGCGAGAGAGGATATAACCGGGCGGTAGTTTCGAGAGAGGGAACGAAGGGGAGGCCCGCGTTGGAGATCCAGTTCGCATCGACGCACCTGCGTATCGTGCGGGGCGACATCTGCGACCAGGACGTGGACGCGATCGTGAACGCGGCCAACTCCTCCCTGATGGGAGGAGGCGGGGTCGACGGAGCCGTCCACGCACGGGGCGGACCGCAGGTCACCGAGGCGTGCCGCCGGATCGTCGAGAGCGATTGGCCCGGAGGGCTTCCCGCCGGCAGGGCCGTGATCACTCCCGGGGGGCGGCTCCCCGCCCGCCACGTCATCCACACCGTGGGCCCGGTCTGGAGGGGAGGGGAGTCGCTCGAGGAGATGGTCCTCGCCGACGCCTACCGGAACTCCCTGTCGCTGGCCGTCGCGCGCGGACTTCGCTCCGTGGCGTTCCCGGCCATCAGCACCGGGGCCTACGGGTATCCCATCGAGCGAGCCGCTCGGGTGGCGTTGGGAACCACGCGCGTCTTCCTCGTCGGAGGACTGAACATCCCCCCTCCAGGACGGGTCCGCCGGTCGACGCTCGAGGACGTGCGTTTCGTGCTCCTTCGAGAGCACGATGCCGAGGTCTATGAGCGGGCCCTGGTCGAGATCTTCGACGTGACCGGGACGGGCTGAGCTGCGAGCCTGGGGTCCTCCGACCGTGGGCTCCACCTGGGAGGCGTGGGGTCGGACCGGAGCGCCGCCTGCCCAGGACGGGAGGCGGGCCTCCGTCGGCTACGATGACTCGTGCGGGCGGTCCTTCCTTCCGGAGGGGAGCTGAAGGAGCTCCTTCGCCGCTACGACACGCAGGATCTCGCTCGTGCCGTGCGCCGTGGTGCCGGAACGGACGTCCCTCCACCGCTGCTCGTGGGGCCAGCGACGAGAGTAGCCTGAGCCGCCGTGGACCTGCATCGCGTGGTCGAGCGCGGTGAGCGCGGTCTCGTTCCCGAGCCACTTCACCAGAGCCGACCCTGCGTCCATCCGCTCCCCGCCCGCCAGCTGGGCGAGGACGCTCCATCCGAAGAGCCGCGCCCCCTCGATGCGGGCCAGGTCCTCCACCAACGGGAAAGAGACGCCTTGGAAGCTTCCGATGGGCCGACCGAAGGCGATGCGGTCGCGGACATACGTGCGGCTCTCCTCCCAGGAGGCGCGGGCCACGGCCAGGTAGAGCAACCCCAGGAGGCAGCGCTCGGGGGTGAGCTCCTCCATCAGGTACTGGAACCCCCGCCCCTCCTCGCCGATGCGGAGGGAGCTCGGCACCCGGACATGGTCGTAGTGGACCGTGCCGCGGCGCATCCAGCGCTCTCCGAGGTCGTCGACGAGCTCCGTCCGTATCCCCCGCAGGTCCTGGGGCACCAGGAACGCGGTGATCCCGTGCGAGCCCCGGCCGGGGTCCACCGTGGCGTAGACGATCGCGGCCTGCGCGTCGGCCGCGAAGGCGATCTCGGACTTCGCCCCGGTGAGGACGTACTCGTCCCCCTGGAGCTCCGCGCGCGTGGACAGCGCCGCCGCGTCGGAGCCCGCGTTGGGCTCGGTGATCTGGTTCCCGACGAGGAGCTCTCCCCGCAGCATCGGGGTGTACCACCGGCGGACGAGGTCGGGGGAACCGTGCAGGAGAGGCGAGCAGAACTCCGGCTGGAGGACGAGCTTCGCGAAAACGCTCCCTCCCCCGTAGGCGAGCTCCTCCATGAGGGCGGCCTCCTGGACGAGCGAGAGCCCCTTGCCCCCGGCGCTCGTGGGGGCCCTGGGCCCGAGCCAGCCGAGCTGAGCGAGGGCCTTCCACTCCGCCTTGGGGAAGGAGGGCCGAACATCGAGCTCCACGTATCGGCGGGGGAGTCCATGCTCGCGCACGAAGCGCCGCACTTCCTCCCGCAGCCCCGACTCCGCGGCCGCGGCGCCCGGGGATGGGGGATACGGAGGAAGGGGAGAGGGGTCGGCGTCGGTCATGCGGTCCCCGTGGCCCTCGGACGGCGCGGTGGATAGGCCCCGACGATCCCCCTGCGCTCCAAGCTCGCCCGCCGAGCCGGGGAGAGCCCCAGCAACCCCTCGAGCACGCTCCGGTTGTCCTGGCCCAGCCAGGGCGCCCCTCTCCAGACCTTCCCAGGGGTCCGCGAGAGCTTCGGGGTCACCCCCGCGCCCCGGACCTTGCCGACCACCGGGTCCTCCCAGGAGAGGAGCATCTCCCGCGCTTCGTACTGGGGGTTCTTCGCGATCTCCCGCATCGTCAAGATCGGGGCGAACGCCACGTCGTGCTTCTCCCCGATCTCCTCGAGCTCCTGCACGGAGCGGGGTGCAGTGAAGGCCCGCAGCACGGGGTCGATCTTGTCCCGAGAAGAGCTGCGGCCCTCCATGGTGTCCCAGGCCGGGTCCGCAGGAAGCCCCACGAGGTCCCTCAGCTTCCTCCAGCTGAGCTGGGTCGGGGCGGCGAGCGCGATCCATCCGTCCCGGGCGGGATAGATCCCGTACGGGTAGAGGCGGGGGTGGGCCTTGCCGTGGCGCGTCCGGACCACGCCCCTCGAGAAGAAATCGACGGCCATGTTCTCCATCATCAGGAAGAAGATCTCGAAGGCCGCCACGTCGACCACCTGGCCTTCGCCCGTCCGCTGGGCATGATGGAGGGCCATCAGGGCTCCAGCGGCGGCGCCCAGGCCGGTCACCAGGTCGTTGATCGCCGTGCCGCTCTGCATCGGTGGCTCGGGTTCCGGGTTCCCCTGGCAGGCGAGGTACCCGCTCATCGCCTGGGCGGTCAGGTCGTAGGAGGGGCGGCGGCGGTACCGCTCGCTGCCGGTCTGACCGAACCCCGAGACATGGACGATGACCAGCGAGGGGTTCGCGCGGAGGACCACGTGGTCGGGCAGCCCGAGCTTGTCGAAGGTCCCGGGCCGCGACGCGTCGACCCAGATGTGGGAGCGGCGGAGCAGCGAGAGGAGGAGCGTCCTCCCCTCAGGTCTTGCCAGGTCCATGCCCACGGAGAGCTTGTTCCTCCCGTACTGGACCCAGGACTCAGACACCTGCTCGTCCGCCGGCGCACCGACCGGCAGGAGAGGGGGCAACAGCCGGGAAGGGTCCGCGTAGCTGGGGCCGAAGGGGGGGCCCTCCACGTGGATCACCTCGGCGCCGAAGTCCCCGAGGAACGTCGCGGCCCAGGGCCCGGCCACGACGCGCCCGGTGTCCACGACCCTCACGCCCTGGAGAGGCCCGTAGCGGGGAGGTCTCCCCTCGTGGCGACGAGGGGGATGCGGGCGCGGGCGTCCCCTCGATCGGCGGGTCGTGGGGCCGGGATGTCGGGAGCCCGATCGTCCCGGGCGTGGCCGCATCGACGTGCCGCCCACGGTTGGTCGTACCGGCATAAAGAGGGAGGTTCATCGGTGAGCCCCGTCGCCCTTAAGGCATACGTAGGGTCCGACGCGCACGAGGTCTGCCGAATGCCCCAAGATCCCTGGAACCTCCCCGCGCCCGAGTTCTGCGAGGAGCTTCGACGCTACAAGCTCGAGAACCACCCGTTCAAGGTCCATCCGTTCTTCCTGGAGTGGGAGAAGGGGACGCTCCCGATCGAACACCTGCGGACCTGGGCGCCCCAGTTCTACGCGTGGCTGTGCGTCATCCCGCGGGCCTACGCCCTGCGGTTCGCCCAGCTCCCCTGGACCGACGAGCTCGCGAAGTACCGCGGGATGCTCCTGGAACACCTCGCGGAGGAGGCAGGGTACCCGCCGGAGAAGCAGCAGCCGCACCCGGAACTCTTCCTCAAGTTCTGCGAGGGCATCGGGCTCTCCCGAAAGCAGGTCCTCACCGCCCCGTGGCTCCCGGGAACGTACCTCGCCATCGACGATTTCCTCTACGTGAACCACTACGAGCCGTTCTACGTCTCCGCGGCCGGTTCCTCCGAGCCCCCGAACGTCGACCTGTGCGAGCGGTTGCTCCCCGCCCTCCGGAAGACCTACAAGGTTCCCGAGGCGAACCTCGAGTACTACGTCGCGCACGGAGAGCTCGACAAGGAGCACGGCGAGCTCGTCAACTCCATCGTCGCAGACTTCGCGGGCGAGGGGCCCGCAACGCGGAGGAAGATGTGGGAGTCGATGCTCCGGGGCTTCGGGGTCCACCAGGGGCTCGTCGACTCGGTCGTCGCCTCGCTCCGCGGGCATCCCCACGCCGCGAAGGCCGAGCCGCGAGCTCGCTGAGGCGGACTCCCCACACCTCCGGACGTTCCCCCTCCCGTGGGGTGAGCCCGACGGCCCGCCCCTCCTCCCCCAACAGGTGAGGGCGGCCGCAGGTCAATCCGGTTCCACCCCGGACGGATAACCCCCGCCGGGGAAGCCTGCCCCATGACGATCAAGGCGGTCGGGAAGTGGAAGAGCGGGTTCGCTTCGTGGTTGGAGGACGACCGTGGCCACCGGGTCCCGGTCGACCTCCCGCGTGAGGAGGGCGGGGAGGACGCCGGCACGTCGGCGCTGGAGCTGAACATCCTGTCGCTGACGGGTTGCATCACGACGATCTTCGCCTTGGTCGCCCACAAGAGGCGCGTCCGATTCGAGGGCATGAAGGTCGAGCTCGAGGCCGAACGGCCCCGGGGGGCTCCGACCATCACGGCGGTGAAGGGCCGGTGCGTCATCGTATCGGCGCAGCCTGCCGAGGAGGTGGAGCACGCGCTCCGCATCACGCTCAGGACGTGCCCGGTGGGGGTCCTCTACGAGAAGGCAGGGATCCCGGTGACCGTCGACTGCGAGGTGCTTCCCCCGGGGAGCGCCCCCGCCGAGGCGGCGCTCCAAGGCGCCCCTTCCTCTACGGACCGGACCGAGGCCTGAGGGAGCCCCACGTACGGGGTCCTCGGCCCTCCGAGGCCCCCTCTGGCTAACCTCTTTAGAGTTCGGCCGCCCATGGTGACCTAGGACCCGACCGGTCCCGTCCCATGGCGGAGAAGGACCTCTACCGCCTGCTTGGAGTATCCCCAGGCGCCTCGCCCGAGCGGATTCGCTCCGCGTACCGCAAGCTGGTGCGCCGCTACCACCCCGACGTCTACGGAGGGGACCCGGAGGTCGCCCACACCAATTTCCGGGAGCTCACCGACGCCTACGAGACGCTCATGGACCCGCTGAGGAGGCGGGAGTACGACCGCAAGCGCGCCCAGGAGCTCTGGGGGGAGGGGAGCTCGGGGGCTCGCCCTCAAGGGACCCGCCACGAGGGCCTGCCCCATCATCGCATCCGGGTCCCGCAGTACCCCTCGCCCTACCATGCGGCCGGCCACCCCATGCACGACCGGGGCCCGGAGGCGATGCAGTCGGTCCGGAGAGCGTGGCGCAGGGCCAGCACCCAGAGCCTGTCGCGTCACGATTTCTCGCGGCGGACCAAGCTGCTGCTGGTCTTCGCGCCGCTGAGCTTCATGCTCCTGATGGCGGGCCTTCTGACGATCCCGGTGACCCAGCCCTTCGCCTTCGCCCTGCAGCCGGCCTATCTGTGCACCGGCCTGACCTCCCACGGGGTGCAGTTCCTGCGCGGGGACCAGGTGACGTTCTCGTGGAGCGCGCAGGCCACCAACTACGATCCGTCGAGCCCTCTGGAGGTCATGATCTCCAGCTCGGCGACGAACATCCTGGTGCTGGACCGGGATGGGCTGAACGGCAGCTACGGGTTCGTCGCGGACGGGAGCACGTACCACTTCCAGAGCTGCTACTGGGGGAACGGGACGGTCGGAAACCTCCAGTTCTCCGGAAGCTACCTGGGCCCGATCATCTAGCGCGCCCGCTTCTCCCCCTCGGTCCGACCTCGTCCGCACCGACCCGAGGAGGCCCGGCACCTCCCCGCCAAGTCTGATATACGCCCCCGCCCGTCAAGGACACGATGACGGCACCGGGGGTCGGCGCTGCGGCTATCCTCCCGTGCGGTCAGCCTATCGGGTCCTGGTGGTGGTGAGCGGGGGAGCCGGGACGGCCTCCTCCTCAGGGTACACCAAGCTTTGAAGAGCGGGACGTCTCGGTCCCTTCATCCCCTCCTAGGGAACGGAAGGAAGGAAGGAAGGAACCAAGGCATGAGCGGAAAGGAGCTTCGACTGAAACGCCTCTTCTCGGGCCCGGGAGCTCGGCTGTTCGCGGTACCCCTGGACCACAGCCTGTCCGTGGGACCCATCGCGGGACTGGGGAACCTGGAGCCGACCGTCCGCGCCCTCCAGGAGGGCGGGGTACGGTGCGTCGTCGTTCACAAGGGAGCCGTCCGCACGGTCCAGAAGGCGCTCCTCCCGACGACCCTTCTCGGGGTCCATCTTTCCGCTTCGACGAGCCTCGCCCCGGACCCCGGGCGCAAGCACATCGCGGGCACGGTGCAGGAAGCGGTCCGACTGGGGGCCGACCTCATCAGCGTCCAGGTCAACTTCGGCGACGCGGCCGAGGGAGAGATGCTGGAGGACCTGGGCCACATCGCGGAGGAGTGCGAGGCCCTCGGGATGCCGCTCATGTGCATGACCTACGTCAAGCAGAAGGGGAAGGAGAACGACGCCACCGCGCTCGCGCACGCCTGCCGCGCCGCCGCGGACCTCGGGGCGGACGTGATCAAGACCAACTTCCCGGACCCCGCGGGGTTCCGGAAGGTCGTCGAGGCGACCCCGGTGCCGGTGCTCGTCGGCGGCGGGCCCCGCATGGAGAAGCCCGAGGATTTCCTTGGGGTGGTCCGCCAGGCGATCGAGGCCGGGGCGAGAGGGCTCTGCGTTGGACGGAACCTCTTCCAGGCGCCCGACGTGACCTCCACGGCGAGGCGCGTCGCAGAGATCCTCGAGAGCCGCCCGCCGAACTGAGGGACGGCGAGGGAGAGCGCGCTCGGAGCATCGGTCGACACGAACCGGCGGGAAGAAGAGGCATCGGAGCAGGAGGGAAGGAACATGGAGAAAGGACGACTGGTGCTCGAGCTGCCCGCGGGAGAGAGGGGGGACCGACTTCGAGCCTACGCGGAGCGGCGGGGGTTCCACCGGTTCCTTGTCGCTCCAGGGAGCGTGCCCAAGCCCGCTTCCGGCCGGGAGGTGGTCGTCCGGTCCGAGAGCAGCCTGAAGTTCCCCGGGGGCGGGGCCGACGGCCGGGCCCGGACCGTGGCACGCCCGTCCGACCTGGAGGGTATCGTCCAGGCCCTGAAAGCCGCGCCGCTCGTCCTGGTCGAGTTCAAGGGCGAACGGGTCATTCCGCTCGAGAACCTGCTCGCCATGCGTCAAGGCGCCGGGGAGAGCGCGGCGGGCGCGCTCTGGGTTCGGGCCGGCACCGGGGCCGAGGTCCCCGGCCTGCTAGGCGCTCTCGAGCACGGGTCGGACGGAGTCGTGCTCACCGTGGCGTCCCCCGAGGACATCGACGAGCTCGAGACGCATCTGGAACATCCCCGGATGAAGCTCACCTGGAGGACGGCGACCGTCCGGCGCGTCGTGCCCGGAGGCCTCGGGGAGCGTGTCGTGGTCGACACGACCAGCGTGCTCCGGCCGGACGAAGGGATGCTGGTCGGAAGCCAGGGGGGGTTCCTGCTGCTCGTCGCTTCCGAGGCGCAGGGTTCCCGCTACACGCGCCCCCGTCCCTTCCGGGTCAATGCGGGCGCCATCCACTCCTACACGCTCCTCTCCGACGGGACGACCCGCTATCTCAGCGAGCTCGAACCGGGCGACCGGGTGATCGTGACCTCCGTGAGGGGGGAACCCCGAAGCGTCCGGGTCGGGCGGCTCAAGATCGAGCGACGGCCCTTCGCCCTGGTGGAAGTGGAGCGGGCCGGCCGAAAGTACACCCTCTTCGCACAGGAGGCCGAGACGGTCCGCCTCCTGACCCCGCAGGGACCGAGACCGGTCCAGGAGCTCGCGAAGGGAGACCACGTGGTCGGGGTCGAGCTTCCCGCGGCCCGGCACTTCGGCATGGCCGTCCAAGAGACGATCGAGGAGCGCTGAGGCGATGGACGCGCCCGAGCGCGGGGTCGCTCCCGAGTACCTGCCGGCGCGTGAGGGCTACCCTCGCCTGGTCGCCTCGCTGCCCGGCCGGAGCGCGGAGGAGCTCCGCACCCAGATGGGAGAAGCGGTCCGGGGGGGAGCGGACCTCGTCGAGGTCCGGCTGGACCGCCTTCCGCCCGAGGAGGTCTCTCGGCTCGGGCGCGTTCACGAGATCCCCCTGACCCACCAGTGGGTGCCCGTCATCGCGACCCTCCGCTCGAGGGCCGAGGGGGGAGAGGGGCCCGACGACGCCCCCTCTCGCCGACGTATCCTCCTCCAAGCTCTCGAGGAGATGCCCTTCGCGCTCGTCGACCTTGAGCTCGCGAGGGACCTCCCGATGCGCACGGAGCTCGAAGAGGCCGAAGGACCGAGGCTCGCCTTCGTCTGTTCGGCCCACCTTCCGGCCTCGACCTCGACGGAGCAGGCCCTGCGGACCCTCGAGCAGACCCTCGCCAAGGGCGACGTGGGCAAGGTGGTCCTTCCTGCGACCGCGGCGCGGGCCCTCTCGGAGCTCATCCCCCCGCTCCAACGGCTGCGCGGCCGACCGTTCGTCTTCCACACCACAGGAGGAGCGGGCGCCCTCCTTCGCGTCCTCGCGCCGCGATTGAGCATGGCGTGGGTGTACTGCGGCCTGCCGGCTCCGCTCGGCCGGACCGCCACGGGCCCTCGGTCGAGCAAGAGGCGCGCGGGGACCGCCCCCCGCCTCCCCCCTCCCGGACGCTCCACGTTGGTGGAGGCCTCGCAGGTCCCCGTCGATCGGATGCGACGGTTCGTTGACGGCGGACCCGAAGCCCCCTGGTTCGCGGTCGTGGGCCGACCGATCTCCCACTCGTTGTCCCCGGAGCTCCACGGGGACTTCCTGGAAGCGACCGGCAGCGCCGGGCTCTACGTCGCCCTGGAGATCGCCTCCGAGCAGGAGCTCGCCTCGGCCCTGCCTTCCCTCGTCGCGCTAGGGCTCCGGGGGATCAACGTCACTCGGCCGTACAAGCTCGCGGCCTACCGTCTCGCCGAGCGACGTTCGGAGAACGCGGTCGCGAGCGGCGCCGTGAACACGCTCGTGCCCCTCGCCGCACCGAAGCAGGGGTTCTCCGGGCACAACACGGACGTCCTCGCCCTCCTACGCTGGTGGAAGGACCTGGAGGAGGAGCGCGGTCCGCTCTCCCGGGTCCTGGTCGTGGGCACCGGAGGCGCGGCCCGCGCCGCCGTCCTCGCGAGCGTCTTCCTCGGGGCGCGGGTCTCCGTCCTCGGGCGCAACCCCCAGGAAGTGAGGGACCTCGTCGCGGGGTTCCCTCCGGAGAGCGTCCGGGCGGTCGAGCCGGGGGCTGGGGCGCTTCCCTCCTTCCCGCTCGTCGTCCATGCCACCCCCGTGGGACAGGCCCCGGGGACCCGGCTTGAGGTGCCTCTCGAGGGAGCCCTCCAGAGCGGAAGCCTCTTGGTCGACCTCGTTTACCGACCCGTGGAACCGACCTTGAAGCTCCTGGCCGAGGCCTCCGGCGCCCGATATCTGGACGGCATGACGATGCTCGTCTACCAGGCGGCCGAGAGCTTCGCGCTCTTCACGCGGGAAGAGGTCCCTCCCGAGGTGCTGCGCCGGTGGCTCCCCCAGGGTCTCGAGGTGTCGGCTTGACCGGGACCCCCCCGCCGTTCCCTTCCGGGCCCACCCTGCGGGACGGGGCCTGGGGCGCGATCTCCTTCCTCAACGCCATCCCCCAGGGCATCGGGTGCGCCGCGGCGGTCTCGCTGCCGGTCATCGTGGAGGTGGCCTACCTTCCGGCCCCGCCGGAGAGCCGTCCTTCCGTGGACCTGGCCCAGGGCGAGGCCCCCCCTCTCCTGCGGTGGACGCTCGACAAGGTCTACGAGAGCGTGCAGGTGCCCCCGTCCTACAAGTTCCGGGTCGACGTGCGCTCGGGCATCCCGGCCTCGAAGGGGCTCAAGAGCTCCTCGGCCGTTTCCGTGGCGATGGCCCGCGGGATCCGTCGGGTCCTGGGGCAGCCGCCCTCTCCGGCCGAGGTCGCGGCCATCTCCGCGAAGGCCTGCCTCGCCGCCGGGGTGTCGATCACCGGCGCGTTCGACGACGCCCTCGCCTGCGCCATGGGCGGCGTGGTCGTGGCCGACGTCCGGGCGCACTGGCAGATGCTCTCCACGGAGGTCCCGGCGGGCCTGCAGGCCCTCCTGTGGATCCCCGAGACCCCGCGCCCGGACCTGGCGAAGAAGGCGAACGAGCTCCGCGCGCCGGACATGAACGCGAAGGAGGCCGTCCGGCTGTCGCTCCGTGGCGAGTTCCTCAAGGCGATGAAGTACAACTCCCTCGTGGTCGAGCGTGCCCTCGGGTACGACTACGCGAAGCTCCGCGAGGCGGGGCTGGCGAAGGGGGCGGTCGCCGCCGGAGTGACAGGGAACGGTCCGGCCCTGGCCTTCGTGGTGCCCCGGGAGCTGACGCCGCAGGTGGCTTCCGCCCTGCCCTGGCAGGGCGCGAAGCTCGTCACCGCGGAGTTCGTGCGCCCCGGGGTGGTGCCGGCGTGAGCCCGAGCGACGGCAGACCGGCCCGCGCGGCCCGAGGGGTGACCCCCCAGGAGCTCCCTCGCCTGGTCCAGGTCCATCCGGGGAAGGCCCGCGGCTCGCTGCGCGCCCCTCCCTCGAAGTCCTACACCCATCGGGCGCTCCTCGCCGGCGCCCTGGCCAACGGACCGGTCACGGTGCACGGTCCTCTCGTCGCCGACGACACCCTGGCCAGCCTTCGGACCATCGGAGCGCTCGGGGGAGGGTTCCGGACCTTGGAGAACGCAGGAGCGGCCGCAGGGAGCTCGGACCTCCGGTGGCAGGTCGTCCCTCCGTCTTCGTGGCCCCCGGACCGCAGGAGCCCTCCGGAGGCCGACGTCGGGGAGTCCGGGACGACGCTCCGGCTCTTCACCGCCGCAGCCGCCCTCGGGAGCCGGGACGTGCGGTTCGTGGGCCACCCGTCGCTGGCGCGGCGACCGATGGAGGAGCTCGTGCAGGCGCTTCGGTCCATTGGAGCGGTGACCTCCGGCCCTCCCGCCGGGGCATCCCTCCCCTTCTCGATCCATGGCCCGCTCCATCCCGGAAAGGTCGAGTTGCGGGGCGACGTGAGCAGCCAGTTCATCTCCGCGCTCCTCTTCGTGCTCCCTCGGCTGGCGGAGGCGAGCGACGTGGTGGTCCGCGGGGTCCCCGTGAGCGAGCCGTACATCGCGGCCACGCGCGCGACCCTCCGCGCCCAGGGTGTCTCGATCGAACCGACCGAGCAGGGGTACCACGTCCCGGGAGGCCAGAGGTACTCGGGCTCCGACCTCCTCGTCCCGGGCGACGCGTCCTCGGCCGCCTACCTCCTGGCCCTGGGAGCCCTGACGGGGGGCCCGGTCGAAGTGCAGGGGCTCCCGGCGGAGTGGCCCCAGGCCGACCTGGCGCTGCTCGAAGTGCTCACGGCCGCCGGCGCGCACGTCTCGAGGTCCGAGGATGTCGTGGAGGTCAGGGGGGGCCCGCTCCCCCTTTCGCCGTTCGAAGCGAACCTTGACCCCTCCCCCGACCTCGCGCCGTTGCTCGCGGTGCTCGCCTCCTTCTCCTCGGGACGCTCCGCCCTGCACGGAGGGGCACATCTGGCGGCGAAGGAGAGCGACCGCCGAGAGGGGAGCCTGCGGCTCGCCCGCGCGCTCGGCGCGAAGGCGAAGGATGACGGACGCACGATCTCGATCGAGGGGCCCGTCTCGGCGAGGAGCCTGGACCTGCGGGACCTTCACGACCATCGGATGCTCTTCTCCGCCGTCGTCGCGGCCTCGGCCCTGCCCGAACCCTCGCTCGTGGGGGACGGGAAGTGCGCCTCGAAGTCGAACCCGGGATTCTTCGACGAACTGCGCGCACTAGGGATCGCCTTCACCGTTGACCGTTCCCAGGACGGGCAGGTGCACGCTCGGGAGGGCCGGCCGTGAAGATGGACCTGGGGGAGCGCCTGAAGCTCACGCTCTTCGGGGCGAGCCACGGTCCGGTCGTGGGAGCGGTCCTCGAGGGGATCCCCGCCGGGACCCCCGTGGACCTTCCCGCCGTCCAGCGCGAGCTCTACCGCCGACGGCCGGTCGGGCGGGCGCTCGCGACGAAGCGCATGGAAGAGGACCTGATCCGGATCGAGAGCGGGGTCGAGGGCGGTCGAAGCACCGGTGGGCCCATCGTGGGAGTGGTGGAGAACCAGGACGTGCGGAGGGCACCGTATCGGGAGCTCGAGGACGTGCCCCGCCCGGGACATGCCGACTACCCCGCCCGGGTGCGCTTCGGGACCGCCATGGACCTCTCGGGCGGCGGCATCTTCTCCGGGCGCATGACCGTCGGGCTCGTGTTCGCGGGCGCCGTGGCCCGAGGGCTCCTGGCTCCTCACGGGATCGACCTGCTCGCGTTCACTCGGAGCATCGGGGGCGTGGAGGCCTCGGAGGCCGCGCTGGACCGGCCGATGACCGAGCTCCGGTCGGCCGCCGCCGCGACCGAGGTGTCCTGCCCGGACCCCGAGGCGGGGCCCCGGATGATCGAGGAGATCGAACGCGCTCGACGGGAGGGCGACAGCGTGGGGGGGATCGTGGAAGTGCGCGCCGACAGGGTGCCCGCGGGGGTGGGCGAACCGTTCTTCGACCCCGTCGAGAGCGTGCTCGCCCACGCGCTGCTCGCGATACCGGCCGTCAAGGGGATCGAGTTCGGCGCCGGGTTCAAGGCCGCCCGGATGCGGGGGAGCGAGCACAATGACGCGTTCTACGTGGAGGGGGGCAAGGTCAAGACCCGGACGAACCACGCGGGGGGGGTCTTGGGAGGTCTCACGACAGGCATGCCCATCGTCGCGCGGGTCGTCGTCAAGCCCACCTCCTCCATTGCGAAGCCGCAAGAATCGATCTCTCTGAGCGAGCGCGCTCCGCGCCAGCTCGTGGTCAAGGGCCGCCACGACCCCTGCATCGTCCCTCGCGCAGTCCCGGTCGTCGAGAACCTCACGGCCTTCGTCCTGGCCGACCTCCTGCTCCAGGGGGGATACCTCTGACGAAGAGAAGGACGGCCCTGCTCGGGGCGAGCGGGTGGATCGGCCAGCACTTCGCCCGGCTGCTCGACGATCATCCGGAGTTCGAGGCCCCCATCCTCGTGGGAGCGAAGAGCGCGGGGAAGACCCTCGAAGAGCTCTGGCAGCTCGCGGACCAGCCGGTCCCCGCGGGGCTGGCGAGGGCCCGGGTGGAGGCGCTCACGCCCGCGGAGCTCCTCCGTCGCGGCGTCGAGGTCGCCTTCAGCGCGATCCCCTCCGGAGAGGCCGGGCCCTTCGAGAGCGAGCTCGCCCGCCGGGGCGTCGCGGTCTTCTCCAACGCGGCGTCGCACCGCATGGACCGGGGGGTTCCCCTTGTTGTCCCCGAGGTCAACGGCGCCCACCTCTCCGTCCTCTCCAAGCGCCGGGGAAAGGGGTTCATCGTCACGAACTCCAACTGCTCGACCGCGGGCCTGGTGCTTCCCCTCGCCCCTCTCGTCCCGCTGCTCCGGCCGAAGGAGGTCTTCGTCGCGACCTACCAGGCCCTCTCGGGGGCAGGGTATCCCGGGGTCCCGTCCCTCTCCATCGAGGACAACGTCCTTCCGTACATCGCCGAGGAGGAGGAGAAGATGGAGCGGGAGACGGCGAAGATCCTTGGAGGGGTCGACGCCCGGGGGTTCCGCCCTCTTCCGCTTCCCGTGAGCGCGCACTGCGCCCGCGTCGGTTCCCGCGAAGGCCATCTGGAGGCCGTGACGATCAAGGTCGGCCGTCCGGCGTCCTCCCGGGAGGTCCTTCGCGCCTGGGCGGAGTTCCACCCCCTCGCGCCCGCCATCAGGGAGGGAGGAACGTCCCTGCCGACCGCTCCGGTGTCACCCGTGGTCCACCGCCCCGAGGTGGACCGCCCCCAGCCCCTGCGCGACCGGTGGGCCGGGACGCCTCCCCGCGCGCGCGGCATGGCCGTCTCGGTGGGCCGTCTGCGCGTGGACGAGCGCTCGGTCAGGTTCTTCTCCCTCTCGCACAACGCCGTACGCGGTGGAGCGGGAGGCAGCGTCTTGAACGCCGAGCTCGCGCTCCGCGAGGGGTACCTCCGGAGGTCGCCGTGACCGGGCGGCAGGGGAGCGGCGGGGGAGCGCCCACCGTCGTGAAGTTCGGGGGCGCGGCCCTGGGATCGGAGGCGAGCCTCGCCTCCGTGATGGCCGTGGTCCGGAACGCCCCCCGACCCCTCGTCGTGGTGGTCTCCGCACGCGAGGGAGTGACCGACCTGCTGAAGACGGCCATCTCCACACCCTCGGACCGGCGGAGGCACGAGCAGGTCCTCGAGCGGCTCACCGCCCTCCACGACGGTGGGGGAACGGAGGTCCAACGTTGCCTGGAGGACCTGCGGAAGCAGTTCGGTAAGCTGCACCGGGCGGCCGGGGCCCGGGCGTCCGGCCCGAGCCGATCGTGGCTCGCGCGGGCCCCGCCTCCCCTCTCCGACGCCATCCTGGCCTACGGCGAGCGACTCGCCGCCCACTGGTTCGCGCGACTCCTGGAGCGCGGCGGGGTCTCGGCCCGTGCCGTGGAGGCCGACCTCATCGGGCTCGCGACCGACGAGCACCATGGCGACGCCATCGTGCTGCTGGACCGTTCCGAGGTTCCGGTGAAGCGCGCGCTTCTCCCGCTCCTGCGGAAGGGGGTGGTGCCCGTGGTCACCGGGTTCGTGGGACGTACCCCCTCCGGACGCGTTGCGACCCTCGGCCGGGGCGGGTCCGACTACACGGCCACGTGCCTCGGACACCTGCTAGACGCCGGCCGGGTCGAGCTCGTGAAGAAGGACGTCTCGATCCTGACGGCCGATCCCCGCATCGTCCCCGAAGCGCGCCCGCTCTCGCGTCTTTCCTACGAGGAGGCGGAGGAGCTCGCACAGTTCGGCGCGAAGGTGCTCCATCCGCTCACCGTCGAACCCGCCCGGGACAAGGGCTTCGAGGTGGTCATCCGCTCGCTCGTGGACCCTTCGAAGACCACCACGATAGGTCCGGCGCTTCCCGGGGAGGGAAGCCGCGCCCTGACGTTGCTGAGCCCCGCGGCCATGCTCCTGCTCCGGGTCCCGGGCGGCCGACAACGGAAAGGGGTGATCGCGGAGGTCAGCCGCGTCCTCGCGCACTCGGAAGTGAACGTGATCACGATGTTCACCTCCTCCGCGCTCCTGATCGTGCTGGTCGAGCACGGCGCGGGCCGGAAGGCCCGCCGGGTCCTGGACCCGTTCGCCCGGGCGGACGGGGCCTCGCTCGAGGGGCCCCTCGACGCCTCGCTCGTGACCGCGATCGGGGAAGGGGTGCTGGCGGACCTCGGAGGCCTGCCCTCGGAGGTCTCTTCCCGGGCGCTCGGGGTCTCGGCCACTTCCCGTACGCTCTCCTTCGCCGTCCCGGTCTCGGCGGGCCACGATACGCTGGTCAGCCTTCACCGGACGCTCGTCGGCCGCCGCTCCCCCGCCCCGACCGCACGCGAGAGGGCCCTTCGCGGCCTGACCTGAGGTGGGGCTCCCGTGTCACCCCACGCTCCGGCGCTGGACCACCACGCGGATCCCTGGTGGGCCTTCGTGGAAGGCGCCGCGGACCGCTCGGGAAGCGCGTTCTACTTCGAGCGGGGGGAGAGCCCTGGACGTAGCGGGCGGTACTCGTTCTTCGGCTTCGACCCTGACGCCCGGGACGTCTGGAGGGAAGCGCGCGACGTCCGCGCCTCCCCTCTGCGGAAGCTCGCGGGGGACCGCTCCCGGGCGGACGGGAGCTGGGTGGGGTTCGTAGGGTTCGACGCCGTCGGCCTGTTCGAGCCCTTGCTCCGGCCCTCGACCCCGGTCGGTTCGCCCTTCCCTCCGGCCGTGTTCGAACGGTACCCGCGCATCGCCCACCAGCATCAGGTGCGCCCTCCCTCGCGACGGCCGGCCCCGGAGCTTCCGGAGGAACCGAAGCTGGGACCGCTCTCCGACAGCGCCTCCCGGGTCTCGTACGAGCGCTCGGTGGGGAAGCTCAAGGAGGCCATCTACGACGGCGACGCGTTCCAGGTGGTCCTGGCGCACCGCAGGACCCGCCGGCTCCACGGAAGCCTCCTGCCGTTCGTCGATCGGCTGCGTCGCACCGAGCGGTTCGCGTTCCTCTACTACCTCCGGCTCGCCGATGGGGTGGAGGGCGACCGGTCCGGCCTGGTCGAGATCGCGGGCGCCTCCCCGGAGTCCGTGGTCGAGGTCCGGGACGGCCGGCTCGCGGTGAACCCGATCGCCGGCACCCGCCCCTTCCTCTCGCCGACGAGGGGCCCCGACGCCCGCCTGCCTCTGGACAAGGACCCGAAGGAGCTCGCGGAGCACCGGATGCTCGTCGACCTCGCCCGCAACGACATCGGGCGCGTCGCGCGGACCGGGACCGTCCGGCTCGCCCGCCGGGAGGTGCGCGTCCCCTTCGCCCACGTCGAACACCTGGTGAGCCGCGTCACGGGCCACCTCAAGGAGGGGAGCGACGCGGTGGACGCGCTGTCGGCCACGTTCCCCGCCGGGACCGTGAGCGGGGCCCCGAAGATCCGGGCCACCCACCTGCTCCGCAACGAGGAGCGCACCTGGAGGGGCCCGTACGGTGGGGCCGTGGGGATCGTGACCCCCGGTGGAGAGGCCGACTTCGCTCTCGCGATCCGTTCCGCCTTCGCCACCCGCGGGGCCGTCCACACGGAAGCCGGAGCCGGGATCGTCCACCTCTCGAACCCCACGCAGGAGTGGGAGGAGACCCTCGCGAAGCTCTCCACGGTCGAGCGCGCCTTGTATCCCCGCCCTGGAGGTCGGCGCCCGTGAAGCTCCTCCTCATCGACCACCAGGACTCCTTCGTCTACAACCTGGCCCAGGCCTTCTCCGCGCTGGGAGCGGAAGTGACCACGCTTCGCTCCTCGGTGCCCATGAGGGAGGTGCGGAAGGTGGGCCCCGACGTCCTCGTCCTCTCCCCCGGCCCGGGTCACCCCCGCGAGGCGTCCACCATGGGCGTGACCCCGGCGCTGCTGAGGAAGGGCGGGCTCGCACGTGAGGTCCCCACCCTCGGCGTTTGCCTGGGGCACCAGGCCATCGGAGCGGCCTTCGGGGCCGAGGTGCACCGCGGACCGTTCCCCTGCCACGGCGAGACCTCCTGGGTGCTTCACCACGGGAACGGCCTCTACGAGGGAGTCCCGAGCCCGTTCCCGGCCGCACGCTACCATTCCCTGGTGGTGGACCGTCACGGCCTTCCCCCGGAGCTCCAGGAGACGAGCTGGGAGGCGGGAGGCGTGCTGATGGGACTGCGCCACCGGACCCTGCCGATCGAGGGCGTACAATTCCACCCGGAGTCCTACCTGACCCGTCACGGCGCTCGCCTGCTCTCGAACTTCCTCCGGAGGGCGCGGCGATGAACGACGGGACCGCGCCTACCGTCCGGGCGCTCGAGCGGATCGTCGCCGGCAAGGACCTCGGGGCCGAAGGGGCAGAGGAGGTCGCGCAAGCTCTCATCGAAGGCTCGCTCCCCCCCGAGCTCGTGGGCGCCATCCTGACCGCCCTCGCCGCGAAGGGGGAGAGCCCGGAGGAGCTCTTCGGCTTCGCCCGCGCGCTCCGCGCTCGAGCGCGGCGCTTTCCCGGACTCGCCGAGGCGGGCGCCGTGGACCTCTGCGGCACCGGCGGGGCCCGGACCCCCTCCTTCAACGTGTCCACCGTGAGCTCGTTCGTCCTGTCGGCGGCCGGGGTCCCGGTGGCGAAGCACGGCAACTTCTCCTCTCGCGGCATGTGCGGGTCGACGGACCTGCTGGATGCGCTGGGGCTTCCCGTGTCGACCTCCGTGCCCTTCGCCGAGGCCTGCTGGCGGGACGAGCGGCTCTGCTTCCTGCACGCGCCGCTCTACCACACCGCGACGAAGGGGGTGGCCCCGATCCGACGCGCCCTCGGGATCCGCACCATTTTCAACCAGCTGGGACCGCTCACGAACCCGGCGGGAGTGCGGGTCCAACTGGTCGGATCGGGTTCGGAGGCGTACGCCCGCCTCGCGGTCCCGGTGCTCCGGAAGCTCAAGGTCGAGCGTGTTCTCGCGGTCCACAGCTCCGGAGGTATGGACGAGTTCAGCTCGCAGGACCCCACCTGGTCGCTGCGAAGCCCGGGGAGAGGGGGCGACGACCCGGCCGAGGAGACGTTCGACCCGAGGAGGCTCCTACCTCCGCCCGAGCGGGAGGGAGACCTCTCGCCCCGCAGGCCCGCGGAGGCCGCGCGCCTCGCGGAGGAGGTGCTTCGGGGCCAAGGGGACGGCGCGGTGCGAGGGTCCGTCCTCCTCACGGCAGGGGCCGTCCTCTGGTTGACCGGGAGGGCGGAGGACCTCGGCGAGGGCGTTTCCGGTGCCCGTCGGCACCTGGAGGACGGCTCCGCCCACGACAAGCTCGAGCGGCTGCGGGCCCTCGCCCGGTCCGGCCCCTGGGATGGGAGGGTACCGTGACCGGCCCCGCGTCGGCCTCCGGGCCCGGGAAGGCACCCTCGCCCGCCTCCTCCTCTTTCCTGAAGGAGATGGTGGCCACCGTGGAAGAGGAGCTCCGGGCCGGCCTGTACTCCACGCGGCCCGCGTCGGTCGACGTACCGATCGGCCACCGGACGCCGTGGAAGGAGGCCCTGCGCGCGGGCCCCTCGAGGCCGGCGCTCATCGTCGAGCTCAAGCACGCCTCTCCCGGACGGCAGGAGAGCCGTCTCGCCGCGCTCCCCCCGGAGCGGTTCGCCCGGCTCTGCGAGGAGGCGGGAGCGAGCGCGCTCTCGGTCATCCCCCAGCCGTACGCCTTCGGAGGAAGCCTGGAGGAGTTCGCGAAGGTGGCGAGGGCAACGCGGCTCCCGCTCCTGTTCAAGGACTTCGTGATCGACGTCGCCCAGATCGAGGCCGCCCGCACCCATGGGGCCTCCTCCGTGCTCCTGCTCGCGCGTCTCGCGAGGTCCGGCGACCTTCACCGCCCCCTCGTGGAGCTCGTCTCGGAGGCTCACCAGCGCGGGCTCGAGACCCTCGTCGAGGTCCACGCGGCCTCGGAGGTGCGCGTGGCCCTCGCGAGCGGCACGGATGCGCTCGGGGTCAACGCCCGGGACCTCGGGTCGCTCCACCTGGACCTTCGGACCGCGCTACCCGTGCTCCGCACGCTCCGCAAGGACCCCCGACCGCTCGTGGCGATGAGCGGGGTGGAAGGCCCGCGGGAGGTCGCGCGGTACGCTTCCACGGGGGCGGACGCGGTGCTCGTCGGCACGGCCTTCGCCCGCGCCTCCGACCCGCTCGGGTTCCTTCGCTCGCTGCGCGCCCCGCGCACCTCGCCCGGCGCGGCTGCCCGACCCGCGGCCGAGCGGCCCCAACCATGAGCGCGCCGCGTCCCCTGGTCAAGGTCTGCGGCCTCCGGACCCTGGAGGACCTCGCGGCCGCCGAGGGGGCGGACCTCATCGGCGTCGTCATCGACGTGCCCGACTCCCCCCGGACGCGCAGTCTGTCCGAGGCCCGGTCGCTCTTCGAGCGCGCCGAAGGACGGTTCCAGCGGGTCGCGGTCGTGGTGGGGGCCGACACGGAGAAGGTTCGTCAGGTCCTCAAGGTGGCCGCCCCTGATCTCGTGCAGCTGCACGGTCCGGTGCCCTCGGGGCTCTCGGCCGGGGAACGACGGCGGCTCGTGCCCTCCCTGCCGGTGGCGCGGCCGGGGCAGGAGGGGGCGGCCCCGCCCACCCTCCCCGACGGGGCGGACGACTTCCCGTTCCTCCACCTCGACACGGCGGGAGGGAAACTGCCGGGAGGTACGGGCCAACGCTCGGACTGGGCGGTGGCTCGCGACCTGGTGCACGCGCACCCCTCTCGTCGCTTCCTGCTGGGCGGCGGGCTCACCCCCGAGAACGTCTCCGCAGCTCTCGCGGAGGTACGACCCGCCGGGGTCGACGTCTCGAGCGGTGTCGAGGCCCGACCGGGGGTCAAGTCCCGCGCCAAGGTGGAGCGGCTGCTCCTCGCCGTTCGCGGGTCCGCGGACCCCCTCTGAGGGCGAGGTGGGCGGGAGAGGACCCCGTTCAGAGGATCGCTCGGCGGGAAAGGGGCTCCAAGGGCCCTCTCGGGCCCGTCGCGTCCCCCCCCCCGCCGCTGGGGCGATCCCCGACTATTCCGTGCCCTTCAGCAACCGGTCGTACCGGTGGAAGACGGGGCTTCGAAGGCCGGAGGTGGGCAGGCGCACGATGCCGATGTCCGAGACCGAGGAGGCGAGGGCGCGCAGCAGAGCCTCGGTCGCCGCGGTCCCCTCGGGGTCCGCGCCACCCTCCGAAGGTCCCACCGGTCGGGAACCCAGGACCCCGAGGAGGACCTTGGACCGGTCCGAGGCGAGCAGGAACGGCCTCGCTCCCGCCCCCCGGGCCACGCCCTGGAAGACCTCGATCAGCCGCGCACCCTCTCGCAGCGTGCCGTGAAGCAGGACCACATGGGAGAGGCGCGCGCCGTGGTAGGCGGGCAGCCGCGCCAGGTCGGTGAAGACCCTCCACTCGGCCAACCCTGAGAAGAGAAGCCTCCGCTGCGACCTGGGGAGGGTGCGGGGCCCGAGCAGATGGGGCTGCCGCGCCCCGGAAGTCGCAAGGGCGGGCCGAGAAAGAAGGTTGGAGATCGCGGGGTGAGCCAGCACGCGCTCGGGTCCTCCCGACCTCCATCGGGGAGGAAGCGCGGGGAGCGGCCGGGGATACCGGAGCGGTCCGGGAGTACCGGTCCACCGGCACCACGCCCCCTCGAGATCGAAGTAGACCGGCACGGAAGGTTCGCGAGCGTCCACGGTGAGGAAGAACTCCCGGGTGCCTTCGGAGCGCTCCCCCTCCGAGGGCCCCAGGGCCCGTGGACCGGAGGGCCCGCGGTGGAAGAGCACGGCCAGGACCGAGGACTCCGACTCCCAGAGCAGCACCGTTCCGGGGTCGTCCGAGAGCCGGCCCAGGACCTCGTTGAGACGGTCGACGAACGGCCGCAGCAAGGCGAAGGTGACGAAGGGGGTTCCCACGGCCTCGGGTGCCGGAAGGTAGCGGTCGTGGAGCCAGCCCAGGGCGTAGGCGCGTCGCTTGCCCTCCTGGAACGTGGAACGGGCGAGCCCCGAGGCGGTCACCCGTTCCTGGTCCCGCTCGAGCCCCGCGCCGAGCATCTGCCCGATGACCCGGACGTCGGTCTCGCCCAGCGCGGCGGGCCCTTCCACGAGGTTCGGCATGGGTCACCCTAGCACGACGCCCGACCCGGCCCTTCGACCATCGGACGACGGATGATGTACGGAGGTCGTATCAGCACAGCGTCATGACGCGACCGGAGAGCTCATCCTCCCCACGGGACCATCCGACCGGTTCCCTCTCACGCCCCACCAAGGACAGCGGGATACGCCAGGAGTCTATACGTTCTTCGCACCGAGCGATGCGTATGAGCGCGTCAGCACTAGCTGTCCTTGCGTCTACGCTAGTTATCATATCGCTATTGTCCTCTATCGGCCCGTCCAACAGCGCGGCCGCGACCTCCCACGCCCCGGCGGGTCTGGCCGACGTGGCCCCCGCCGGGAGCGTCCTCACGGCCTTTGCGAACGCCACGCCCAGCAGCGGCGTCGCCCCGTTGACGACCCTGCTCCAGGGGGCGGCGCACGGCGGCACCCCTCCCTACTCCTGGACCTGGCAGTTCAACGTGACCCCAGTGACCACGCAGAACACCACCTTCACGTTCACCTCGCCGGGGAACTATCTGGTCGTGCTCACGGTCGTCGACGGCGCGGGGGCCCGGGCCAACGCCAGCGCGCTCGTTACGGTGACCTCCGGAGCGCTGAGCCTCCAGGCGTGGGCCTCCCCCGCCGCGGGGCAGCCTCCCCTCGCCGTGAACTTCCAGACGAGCCCCAACGGCGGGTCCCCGCCCTATGTCGCTTGGAGCTGGAACTTCGGTGACGGTAGCGCGGCATCCGGCGTGCAGAACCCGTCCCACACGTACGCCTCCGCGGGCACCTATAACGCGACGGTCACCGTGCAGGACTCCGCAGGGGCCTCGGCCTCGACCACCGTCGAGGTGGAGGTGGCCACCGTGGTCGCCCACGTCGCTGCGAGCCCCAGGTTCGGGACTGCGCCGCTACCCGTGACCTTCATGGGTTCGGCGACCGGCGGAAGCGGGCCCTACCTGTTCAACTGGTCCTTCGGGGACGGGGGCGTTGCGGAGAACGGGTCCAACACCACCACCCACACCTACCAGACCAGCGGGACCTTCCTCGCGGTCCTTCAGGTGATCGACGCCCACGGCATCTACGGTTTCGCCAACGTCTCCATCACGGTCGTCGCCGGCAACGGGTCGTCCGGGGCCCTCTCGGTCAGCGCCAGCGACTCCCCGAGCTCGGGGTCGGCCCCGCTCTCGGTCCAGTTCTACGCATCGGTGTCCGGTGGGACCGTGCCCTACCTGTTCTCCTGGACGTTCGGGGATGGGTCGAGCTCCTCGCTGATCGACCCCACCCACTTCTACACCCTGGGAGGGGTGTACCAGGCCGTCGTGCAGGTCACGGACCCCTCCGGGAATTCCGGTAGCGCCTCCCTCTGGATCAGCGTCAACGGCACGTCCGGCGGAGGCGGCGGAGGGGGAGGGCTCAACGCCTCCATCTTCGCGAGCCCGACGAGCGGCACCTCGCCCTTGACCGTGGATTTCACGAGCGTGGTCTCGGGAGGAACCGCCCCGTACACCTACGAGTGGCTCTTCGGGGACGGTCAGGGGTCCACCGCGGCCAACCCTGCCCACACGTACCAGGGCTCGGGGACCTTCCTCGCACAACTTCAGGTCGTCGACAGCGCCGGCCACGTGGTGGACGTCACGGTCGCCATCTCGATCTCGGGCACCGGAGGTGGGGGAGCCGGGGGTTCTTGCGGGAACTGCTCCCCGGTCCCGCAGCTGAGCGCACCGAGCTCGACCCAGGTCGGACAGGTGGTGACGTTCACCGCGACGCTTACCGGCGGCTCCGGAACGTACCGCGTGAGCTGGAACTTTGGCGATGGCAGCACCGCCTCCTTCCCGGTCGATGCTCTCCCGGGCCAGCCGACCTTCGTACAGGTCCAGCACGCCTACCAGCGGTCCGGGTCGTTCAGGGTGAGCTGCGTGGTCAACGGAGGCGCGGCGACCAGCCCGTCCAGCGCGGTGCTGTCCGTGGCGGTCACGGCCTCCTCCACCGGCGGACACCCCTCCATCCCCTGGCAGTTCTGGGCGCTCGCCGTGGCCCTGGTCGGAGCCGTCGCCCTCACCGTGCTGCTCATCACCGGACAGCAGAAGCGTCGGGGCCACGCGCTGTATGCCAACAGCGGACCCTCCACCCCGCCCGCGGACGCCGTGCTCGACCCCTACCATTCCTACCAGGTCACCGACCTGAGCGGTCCGGGGACCCAGCAGGGCTCGACCGCCACCGTGGGCGGATCTCCCCGGCCCCCGCAGGGTCCTCCGGTGGGATGGCTGTAGGATAGCGCAGTCGCGCAGACCTGTCGCTCCGCAACGGGTTCGACACGCTCGCGCGGGGCCCGCGGCGGAGCGGGTGGGCCGCACCCTCGTCTCGGGTCGTCCCAGCTTCGACGGTTGCAGTGCCCTGGGCCTCTCTCCCTAGGCGGTTCTCCCGCCCAACGCGACCCGGCGGCGTCCCCCGGGTCGAGCGATCCCTCGAACATGACCCCAACGTTGAAGAACCACGTGCTGACTGTAGAGGCTGGCGATCTTTTACGGCCGGATATCCGCCCCAGCAACGCATCTACCCGCAACAGTCGCCTTCCGACGCGGGCTATCCTGACCAGGGCTACGCCGCTCAGGGATACCCTCCCGAGAACTACCCGCCCCAGGGCTATCCCCCGCAGGGCTACCCCCAGCAGGGATACTACCAGGACTACCCCGGGCAGGCGCAGGCTCCCGGATACCCCTACCAGGGCTACCCGCAGCAGGGCTACCCGCCGTACGGCCAGGCGGGGTACCCTCCACCGAAGAAGCACAACTGGAAGAAGATCGGGGCGGCCGTGGGTGCGATCGTGGTCATCCTGATCGTCCTCGTGGTGTTGCTGACCGTACCCTTCCAGAAGGCCTCGGGCTCAGGGACGGTGGCTCTGCAGGGCTCGCCGACCAGCGTGAACGAGGGGGTCGGCTTGGCGGTCGTGAACATCAGCTCCCCTGGCTCGGTTCACATCGGTTGGCAGGTGTCGACGAGCGGGCCGCTCGGAGGGATCGTCGTGGTCGCGGGGCAATGCACCACCTTGCAGGCGTGCGCGTCATCGATCCAGGCGGGCTACATCTGCGTGAGCCCCGTCGTCGGCAACGGGTCTGCCTCCGGTTCGTGCACGTTCACTATCGGAGCTTCGGGGACGTACACGATCGTCGGCATCGAGACCTCAGGGTTCGTTGCGGGGAACGACCTGACCTACTCCTACACGGTGGACGGCCCGCTCCTGACCTTGTGAAGGGACGGAGCGCGGCGCGCTCCAGGATCCCGGGGCATGGGCTATCCTGGGCTCCGCCCCTCCGACCCACGCCGCGGACACAGGGAAGGGCACCCGCAGGACTATCTACGCAGGCGTCTCCACACTCCCGATGTTCGCGGGAGGCAGCACGCCCCCGCAGCGTCTACGGTAACCTGGAGGGCGCAGCTGCATCGGCATGCCAGAGTGGTACGGGAGCTTCGGTGGGGCCTATGTCCCTGAGACCCTGGTCCCGGCCCTGAAGGCGCTCGAGGAGGCCTGGAGGACGGCCCGGCGGGACCCGGGGTTCAAGGCCGAGCTCGCCCGTCTCTCGCGCGAGTGGGGCGGCCGACCCACGCCCCTCTACTTCGCCGAGAACCTGACCCGGGAGATCGGCGGGGCGCAGATCTACCTGAAGCGCGAGGACCTGGTCCACGGTGGCGCGCACAAGTTCAACAACGCGCTCGGACAGGGCCTCCTGGCCAAGCGCCTCGGCAAGACCCGCCTCATCGCCGAGACCGGTGCCGGGCAGCATGGGGTCGCGACCGCGATGGTCGGCGCGAAGCTCGCCCTCCGCACCGAGGTGTACATGGGGTCGGTGGACATGGAGCGCCAGAAGCCCAACGTGCTCCGGATGCGTCTCCTGGGAGCGACGGTCCGGCCCGTGGACCACGGGGCGAAGACCCTGAAGGAGGCCATCAACGAGGCCTTCCGTGATTGGATCACGAACGTCCAGACGACGTACTACCTGATCGGGAGCGCGGTCGGACCCCACCCCTTCCCGTCCATCGTCAGCGACTTCCAATCCGTGATCGGGAAGGAGATCCTACGGCAGTCGAAACAGGCGTGGGGAGGACACCCCGACCTGGTCGTCGCGTGCGTAGGAGGTGGGTCGAACGCGATCGGGACCTTCCAGCCGATGTTGCGGACCCCGGTGAAGCTCCTGGGGGTCGAGGCTGGAGGCTCCGGCTCGGGCCTCGCCGTGGGCTCGGCCTCGCTCACCAAGGGAAGGCCCGGAGTGCTCCAGGGGATGCGGACCTACTTGCTCCAGGACGCGGAGGGGCAGGTGCTCGAGACCGAGTCCATCGCCGCGGGTCTCGACTACGCGGGCGTCGGACCGGAGCACGCGTTCCTCAAGGAGTCCGGTCGGGTCGAGTACACGTCGGTCACGGACCGGGAAGCGCTCGACGCGTTCCACCGGCTCTGCCGGACCGAGGGGATCATCCCCGCCCTCGAGCCCTCCCACGCGCTCGCCGAGGCCATGCGCCGGGCGCGCGACCTCCCGAAGACCGCTCGCATCGTGGTCACGCTCTCCGGCCGGGGAGACAAGGACCTGGAGGTCGTCGCACAACATGCCCCACCTGGGTGAGACCCTCGCCGCACGGCGGCGGTCCAAGCAGCCCAGCCTCCTCGTGTACATGATGGCCGGGTCCGTCCCTGAAGAGCGGTTCCTCTCGACCGTCGACGCGCTGAAGACGGCCGGGGTGACGGGGCTCGAGCTCGGGTTCCCCTTCAGCGACCCCATGGCGGAGGGACCGGTCATCCAGCAGGCGGCCACCGACGCTCTGCGCCAGGGGTTCCACTGGCCGGACCTGCTCCGCCTCCTCCGCGCCTCCTCCCAGCGGCTCCCCTGCGCGGTGATGACCTACCTCAACCCGGTGCTCCAGCGGGGAGAGGCCCGGGCCCTCGAGGAACTGCACGAAGCGGGGGGCAGCGCGCTCATCCTCCCAGACCTCCCCGTGGAGGCCGCGCGTCCCTTCCGCGCCCTGCGAAGGAAGGAGAAGGTCGACACGGTCCTCCTCGCCTCCCCCGCCACCACGCCGGACCGCCTGGCGCTCCTCGTCCGCCGGACCGAGGGCTTCCTCTACCTCGTCTCCCGCTACGGCACCACGGGCGCCGGCGAGGGGACCACCCCTTCGACCCAGGGGAAGGAGGGAGAGCTCGGGCCCCTCGTTGCCCGGGCCCACGAGCTGCGGCCGGACCTTCCGGTCCTGGTGGGCTTTGGGGTCAGGTCGAGGGAGGACGTCGAGCGGCACCGGAGCTCCGGGGCCGACGGGGTCATCGTCGGGAGCGCCGTCCAGACGCGGCTTTCCACCGGTCGGTCGCCAGAGGAGATCGGCTCGTTCGTCGCGTCGCTCCTGGGTTGAGCGACCCCTCCCCGGGCGCGGGTGACGTCCTGTCCTGTCCGGACCGCCGGAGCACGGTGGCCGTGCCCGGGGCGAGGATCACGGGCGAGTGCGTTCCAGGTGGAGGTAGTGCGGAGGCCCGCCCTCCGTCGGGACGGAGGCGAAGAGCAACTGCTTCTTCACGCCCTGCGCCAGCCGAATCGCCCGGGCGACCTCGGGCCACGGGGTCTCCCAGTTCGGAGGCACGACGTGCACGAGGTAGCGGGCGTGGGTGCTGCCCGGGTCTCGCTCGTAGGCGCGGAAATGGGCGCCGTACTTGAATCCCGTTTTCGGTACGAGCCCCTGGGCCCGCAGGTGCCGGTAGACCGGCAGTCTGGTGGGGAGGTCCGGCTCGGTGCGCTGGGCCTTCTGCTCGAACTCCGCCGCCGTGAGCGGGCCTCCGCCTTCCGCCGCCCGGAGGGTCAGGCGGTCCTCGCCTACCAGGTACAGGGCCTCGAGGAGCGAGAGCTCGAGCCGCGTCCCGATCCGGCTCCCGTAATGTTCGGTCTGGTCGAGGGCGGTCGCCTCTGCGGGATCGAAGATGCTGACCCGGTCGCCCAGGACCAGCCCCTCCGACCTCGAGCCGACGGCGGGAGGGGGGCTCTCGCCGTGGGGGACGACGTCCCGGACACGATAGTACGTGAGGTCGCTCTCCTCGTCGATGATCCCGACTAGCAGCGTCCTCCGGGCGGCCCGGACTCCCTCCAGGTGCTCGGAGAGCTCCGCAAGGGAGAAGGGGACGCGCTCGGACCGGGACTCCACCCACCAACGGGAAGGGGTCTTCGGAGGGGTCCCGCCACGGGGGAGCAGGGAGAACTCCGCCGGAGGCGGACCGCGGAGGACGACGTACCCCCGCTGCCGGAGGTCTCGGTAGACCAGATAGCGGATCTCGAAGGCCGTGTCCCGGCCGTGCGCCTCGGAGAGGAGCGTCCGGAAGCTGCAGGGCTCCCCGGGGCCGGAAGAGGGACCGGTCTGCACCCGAAGCCGCTCCATCTCGCAGAGGTAGGTGGTCTCCAGGGGGTCGAGCTCGAGCGCGCCGCCCTCCGCGATGTTCCCGTAGCTGCCCCGACCGTGAAGGGCGGAGGCCGCCGTGGGGTCCGCCACGACGGAGGAACCGTCAGGGCGGAGGCGGGAGGTGGGCGTCGAGGACCCGGGCTCCGCCCGGTCGCTCCCCACCGCCTTCGGCAGGGCGGGCATCAGGCCTTCCCGGCCGCGGAGGGGGGGGAAGGGGTCGATGCCGAGGGGGAAGCTTCGGCCGTCGCGGCGCGGTTCCGGAGCTGCGTTACCACGTCACGCATCCCTTGCTCGACCAGGGAAATCTCGGCCGGGGTCAGCGCCCCGGATGCGGCCGCCTTCTGGGTGAGGTGGGCCAGGTCCGTGAGGGTGAACCAGGGAAGGCCCTCCGCGCGGAGCTTCTCCTCGGCCTGGGGAAGGCCGTAGGTGACGATGGCGGTCGCGGCGAGGACCTTCGCCCCCGCGCTGCGGAGCTGGCGCGCCGCCCCGATCAGCGAAGAGGCGGTCGAGATGAGGTCCTCGATCACCACCACGCGGGATCCAGAGGGGAGCATGCCCTCCACCGCGCGGCCGAGCCCGTGACCCTTCGGCTCGGGCCGTACGTAGACCATCGGAAGCCGCAGCTTCTCGGCCAGCAGGGCGGCGTGCGGGATGCCCGCGGTCGCAACTCCGGCGAGGACCTGAACGTCCGGCACCTGGGTGAGCAGGAGCTGCGCCCACGTCCCGACGATCTCCTCCCGCACGTCCGGGTACGAGAGGATGCGACGGTTGTCGCAGTAGACGGGTGACCGTACCCCCGAGGACCAGGTGTAGAGCTCCCTGGGCGAAAGGGTGACCGCGCCGATGTGCAGCAGATGGCCCGCGACCTCCGTCGCGACCTGATCCGTCGCAGTCGCGGGGGTCATGGTTCACCAGGGGACCCGCTTGGCCCCGATAAAGTAACCCACCCAGTTGAAGCTCGTGTGAAGGAAAAGGGTCAGCAGCAGCACCCAGGAGACGGCGAGCAGTCCCTGGAGGGGGTCCGGCCAGAACGCGCGCACGAAGAGGGAAGGCGTGGCGATCCCCAGGAGCAGCATCGGCAGCAGCAGGAAGGGCAGCTGGTCGAGGAGCGGGAAGGGGGCGCTGCTCTGCCTGCCCAGCCTCCGTTTGAGGAACGATCCCAGAGCGTCGCCCGAAAGGGCCCCGAAGCCCAGGAGGAAGAGGGGGAGGAAGGCGCCGGACCAGGTGTCCGCGAAGGCCGGCACGAGCTGGAGCGAGGGAGGGGCGATGAGGATCAACCAGGCCTGGAACGAGCCCGCGGCGACCCCGATCAGGGAACCGACGAAGAACCCGAGCCAGGTCTTGGACGCCCCCAGGAGCCGTCGGCCATCGTGCCAGACGCGTCCCCCATCCATCGCCGGGCCCTTGCCCCGCGAGAGGGTGGCCGCGGCGTTCGCGACGTAGGCCGGGATGAGGACCCAGAGGGAGGAGGCGAAGAGGACCAGGAGAGGCTGCGGGGCCACAGGGAACGGGGAAGGCCCGGCGTATATCTCCTTGGAGCGGGCCGGGGCCCCGAGAAGGGGCCCCTCCTGGGCCCTGCGGTGCGGGGTCGGGACGGCGCGCTCAGCCCTTGGGGCCAAGGCGTGAGAGCGCTTCCGTCATCTCGCGTTCCACCCGGACGTTCTTGAACTTCCTCGCGGTCGCCAGGACCTCCTCGGCGAGCTTGCGCGACCGGTCGGTCAGCCCCTTCTGTTCGAGGAAGGTCACGAAGCGAGGACCGAGGTCGAACTGCGCGATGGTCTCCTGCATGTACCCCACCGCTTCCAGCTCCCCGAACTGGGCGATGGCGGCATCGAGGTCCCCGGAATCCCCGTGGACCCTCGCGAGGAGGCCGCGGCACTCCCAGATGTCGTCGTTCCGCTTCAGCGACTCCGCCTCCTCCAGGGCGCGTTTCGCGGAAGCCAGCGCGGGCCCCCAGGCCTTCCGTTCGTCGGCCACGAGAGAGAGGAGGAAGTGGCCGCAGCATCGGACGCGCGGGAGCCCGAACTTGTTCCCGAGGTCGAGAAGATGGCGCCCGGTCGCCTCGGCCTCTTCGACCTGGCCGCACTTCAGCTGGCCGACGCCGGCGTTGAATTCGTAGATCGACGAGCTGATGAACATGCCCCCGCGCGCTGCGTAGGCGGCGGCCTTCTTCGCGGACCGGCTGGAGCCGGCGTCGTCGCCCGTCGACTCGGCCAGGCTCGCTTCGATGTTGTAGGCGGAGGACAGGAGGAGGTCGTCGTCCCCGGCCCACTCGAGGAGCTCCACCAACCGTGCATGGGCCGCTTCCATCTCGCCCTGCATGTGCTTGACCGCTGCCGAGAGCATGAGCGCGCGCCCCCGGGTCGTGTGGTCCATCTCCTCGATCGGCATGGACAACAGTCGGTCGGTCGCCGCCATCGCCTGCTCCGCCTGGCCCGCTTGGAGCGTGAAGTAGGCCTCGTTGGCCTCGAGCTGGTGCCGGAGCTTCGACGGAACGGCCGATCCCCTCAGGGCGAACTCCGCCCCCAGCTGGTCGGCCAGGCGCTTCGCCTCTTCGGAATCGGTCACGTCGGTGACCCCGATGAGGACCAGCGTGGCGCTCCAGCGCAACGGGTCGGGCAGGTTCTCGGTGAGCAGGGAGAGGAGGAGCCTCCGGGCCTGGCGGGCCCCTCCGGCCCGCTGCAGGCGGCTGGCCGCCTCGACCTCCCCCGCGACCTCGTTCGGGTCGAGCGTGCCTCCCCGCCTCAGACGGAGCTCCCGTGCCCAGCCGAGATAGGTCGCGGCAGCCTCCGGCAGGTGCGCATCCAGCGCCCGCTCGAGCGCACGGTGGACCCAGGGCAAGCCCCGGGCTGGATCCTCCGAGTCGTGGCCCAGTCGCGCGAGGTTCTCCACGTCTCCCGGGCGGTGCTCCTCCCACCAGCCGAGCAGCGCCCCCGCCTCCCGGCTCCGCTGTTCCGGTCGGAGCTCACCTATGGCGACCTCCCAGACGAGAGGGTGGGAGAAGGACCAGCGCGAGCCGGACGCGTCCATGGCAGGCTCCAGGAGCCGTCGATGGTGGGCGAGGGAGGCGACGAGCGTCTGGGCTTCCCCTGAGGAGATCCCCCGGACGGCCGCCACGGGGGCCAGCTCGAACTCGCTGCCCGCCACGGAGGCCGTCTCCAGGAAGGCCCGTTCGTGGGGCGAGAGGTGTCCGATGCGCTGGAGGACCATCCGTCGGAGGGACCCGGGGATGCGCGTGAGGAGGCCCTCCGTCCCGCCGGCCATCCTGCGGAAGACGAACCCCTCCGGCCCTTCGACGATCGTCCCGTCCTGCCAGAGCTGCACGAACAGCTCCCGTAGGAAGTACGGGTTTCCCTCGGTCCTCCGGAGCATCTCCTTGAGCTCCTCCTGGCCGTGCGTGGGGTCCATCGGGGCCCCCATGACCTGGGCCGCCAGTGCCCGCGCTTCCTCCTCCCCGAACCCGTGGAGCCCGACACGTTCGAGCAGCCCTTCCCGGACGAGGACCTCGATCCGGTCGGCGAGCGCGGTCCCCTCCTCCTCGGCCTCGGAAGGGATCTCCTCCTCGCGGGCGCCCCCGACCAACAAGACCGGAAGGTCGCGGAGGTTGCGCGCGAGGAACTGGAACGCCGTTCCCGATTGGGGGTCGGCCCAATGCAGGTCGTCCACAACGAGGAGCTGCGGGCCCTCCCTCGCCGCCGTTTCGAGGGATCGGAGATAGCGGAGAAGCCTCGCGGACGGGCTCTCCCCCCCACCGGCGATATCCTTCGCGGCGTCGGCCGACGCCTTCTCCGAGCCCCCCGCCTGCCGCACGACCTCCGCGTCGGACTCCAGGAGGGAGACCTCTCGGCGCTCGAATGCGGCCGGGTTCACAGAGACCAGCAGATGGCCCCGCGTCTCCTGCGCGAGGTCGCGCATGAACTGCACCAGGCGGAGCACGGCGGGGAAGCCGCTCTGGCTCGCGAGGTACTCGATCCCCTCGAGCGCGAGCGTAGCTCCGTCGTGCTCGTGGAAGAGGCGCGAGGCGTGTTCGCCAAGGCCGTCGAGGTCGCTCGGGCCGACACGGCCCTCGCCCTCCATCCGCGTGATCCAGAGGGAGCGAGCGCCGGTCGGCAGTGTCGTGGTCCGCTCGTGCAGGCTCGCGGGGTTCTCCCGGGTCACGAGAAGGAGGGGCGAGGTCTTCGGGAGGGCGGCGAGGGTCGAGCGCAACCCCCTCGGGCGGTCCTCCTCGAAGAGGAGGTAGGACCCGAGCTCCCCCGCCGAGGCCGCGGCCGACACGCCGGTTCCTCCCGGCGCCTCGAGCTCGGACCGGGAGGGCGACCTTCGGCGGAAGACCTGTTCGAAAACGAAGAACGGGGCGACGGACTCCTGGAGCCCGTTCCCCCAGGAGACCTGGAACCCTTTCGCGGACGCCTCGCGCTCGAGCCATCGGAGCAGCCGGGTCTTGCCCATCCCCCCCGGCCCGAGGATGAGCCATGAGCCCCCTTGGCCCCCCTTCGCCTTGTCCAGGGCCCTGCGCAGGGCCTCCATCTCCACCTGTCGGCCGATGAGGGCCGAGGGGAGCGAGGCGGTGGTCCACCTCTCGGAAGAGCTGCTCACTAGGCTCACGGAAAACCTGCAGGATGATAGCTATGGCGTGGGAGGGGGGGGCCGCCCCCACGTGGACCGTTTCACCACCTTCCCCCGGGGTTCAAGGGGCGGCCGACCCGTGCATCCGGAGGGACCGGAGCATGAAGGCAAGTCCGAAAGGCCCGAAAGCGCGAACGTCGAAAGCACCGTGGGTGGCCAGCACCGCGGTGGTCGTCTCCGACCGTCAGAAGGCGAAGCGGTGGTACACCGAGCGGCTGGGACTTTTTCCGGTCGATGAGGAAGGCCACTGGGTCACCGTCGGCCGGAAGGGCAAGGGCGCCCTCCTGCATCTCTGCCAGGTCGACGAGCTCGATGCGAACGGCAAGCTGGAACCCGGGAACACCGGCATCCTCCTGTTGCTGGAGGGCGACTTCCATCGCAGGTGCCAGGAGCTGAAGGAGCAGGGGGTCGAGTTCACGGAAGGACCGGTCGAGCGGCCCTGGGGATGGGACGCCACGATCCGGGACCCTGACGGGAACGAGCTCTTGCTCATGCCCTGCGGATAGCCGCTGCGACCAAGGCCGGGACCGGATCGACCGCCCAAGGCCCCGCCCGCGGCGGGAGGCGAACGGTCGCTCGTGGTGCCCCGATTGGGGAGCGGCGCGGGTCGCTTCGGATAGAGCTTATCGTTTCGGTCCATCTCGGGCACCCGATGTCCCCCGTCGGTGCCCCCGCCGCCGGGAACGTCAGCACCGAAGAGCTCATCATCGTGTTCGGGAGCGTCCCGAGCCTCGGGAGCGGGCTCAAGGAGATCGCGGCGACCCACGGGGCGCAGGCGGCCTACCGATTGCAGCGGCTCCTCCTCGACCTGTGCGTCGAGCATGCCAGCGCGCTCCCGGTCCGAAAGTGGTTCCGGTACCCCGCCGGGACCCCCGCCCCCACGCTCTCCTCCGACTGGAGCGTGCGGCCCCATGAACCCGGGACGGTGGGCGAGCAGATCACCCTCGCGATGTCGGAGGGTTTCGAGCGGGGGTTCGAGCGCATCGTCCTGTTCTACGCGGACTGCCCATCGCTGGTACCCGAGTACCTCGAGAGCGCCTTTGAGAGCCTGGAGGACGGGGCCGACCTGGTCATGGGGCCCACGCCGCGAGGGACGCTCTACCTCGCGGGCGCCCGTCGGACCGCGGGGCAGTTCTTCGGCTCGTTGCCGTGGGGCACGTTCCGTGTCTTTGAGGTGGCCCAGCGCCACGCCACCGTGCAGGGGCTCAAGGTCGCTCTCCTCCCGCGAAAGCCGGCGGTCCAGGACCTCGAGGACTGGAAGGCCGTCGCCGCCGAGGGATGGATCCCTCCTCCTCCTGCGGTCCAGGGTGGCAAGGGACGTCCAGAGGGATGAAAGGGCGCTGTCGTGCCCTTTTGCCCCGTCGACCCCTCCAGACTTCGACCCCTTTCGCGGCCCCGCCCGAGCGCGGGTCCCGCCGCCCCCGTTCAGGCCCGGACCACGATCGTGCCCGCGATCATGTCGCCCAAGCGCTGCTTCCGGTCGGTGATGAGCACGAACACGGCCCCCACGAGATAGAACGCGAGCCCGTCGATGATCCGCAGCAGGTTGCGGAGCAGCGACTTGGTCAGGTCGGGAGAGCGCCCCGTGCTGGGGTCGATGACCCGGATGTGCATCAGCTGCTTGCCGATGGTCTGGCCCGAGCGGCTCTCGAAGTAGCAGAAGTAGAGCAGGGTGAGGAGGAAGAACACCCCCGCGAGCAGGAAGTAGAACCCTGAGAAGATCCCGAAACCGAGCCCGAAAGCGAGGGCCCCGCCGAGGGCGAGCGAGAGCGAGATCACGAACACGAGGACGAAGGCGACGATCCCGATCAGGATGCTGTCGATGACGATCGCGACCGCCCGTTCGACGATCCCCGCGAACGGAGGGGCACCGGGCGGTGGCACCGGGCCCGCCCACACCGGAGGAAAGTACGGCGGAGGGGGGGGTGAGCCGGCCCCGGCGGGGGGCGCCCCGTACGGCGGGGGCGGCGGTACCGCGTTCGGGGGCGGGGCGGGGGGAGCTTCCCCGGAGGTCGAAGACGCGCCTGGAGCGGGCGAAGCGGCCATGGTTCGGGTCCCTGACCCGGGGGAGCTCTTGGAGTTGTCGTACCCGCTGCGCCCCTGCTCCCCGGACGCGGGGTGGACCTAAGGAGGGGGCGCTGCGGGGTCGGGGGAACGCCCATGCCTGCCGAACGACCTATCCTCGTCGATAACGGCAGGTTCATAATCCGGGTCGAGCGATAGGCCTGTGGCCCTTCCTCGACGCTCTCGAGGGCCGGTCGGTCCAGGGAACATGCAGGGCGGCTCCACTCCCCCTTTCGCGTCGACCCGGGTATCGAGCTTCGCGTTCGTCCAGCTGCCGCAGTTGGAACCCCGACGGTACCAACTGCTCGCCGTGGACGACGACGCCTCGGCGCTGCGGCTGATCGAGCATTGCCTCCTGAGGGCCCCGGACTTCCAGTGCGACGTCAGTCTCGCCAAGGACGCCGAGGAGGCGAAGCAGAAGCTGTCCACCGACCGGTTCGACGCGGTCCTCGCGGACCAGATGATGCCGGGAGAGAACGGGATCGAGCTCCTGATGCACGTGCGGGAGGAGTACCCCGACACGCTGCGGCTGCTGATCACCGCCTACTCCAGCCTTGGCGCGGTGCTTCGGGCGGTCAACCTCGCGCAGGTCCACAGCTACATCGAGAAGCCGTTCGACCCCCGCCACCTCAGCCGCGCGGTCTACGAGGCTCTGCTGCGCCGCCAGGAGCGCGAGCGCACGCGGGTCATCAACGCGAAAGGGGTGCAGGAGGCGATGGAGATGGTCCAGGGCCTGGAGCGGGCCCTGGGCGGGATCGGCCAGCGACCCGATGGGGCCGGGGTGACCTTCGTGTTCGACTCCTCGGTGGACTTCAACCAGTTCATCTTCGAACTCCTTCAGGCAAGGTCCTCCGCCATCAAGGACGTCCACGTGTTCGAGGGACGATTCCACGTCACCGTCGCGATCCAGGCCGCGCCCACCGCTGAGAAGGGACCGTCCACGGCGTGAGGTCCCCCCCTCCTCCCCAAGGGGGGGGACCCTCGGGCGCCCTACGCTCGCTCTGGAACGAAGAGGAGGGAGGTGGAGTTGACGCAGTGTCGGGTGTCCTTGGGGGTGAACCCCTCCCCTTCGAAGACGTGCCCAAGATGGGCGCCGCAGCGCTGGCAGGTGATCTCGACCCGCGCGCCGTCCGCGTCCGTGGTGCGTCGGACCGCCCCCTCGACCTCTTGATCGAACGACGGCCACCCGCAGCGCGCGTCGAACTTGTCCTTCGAGCGATAGAGCGAAGCGCCGCATCGCTTGCACACGTACGTCCCCGGGGCCCAGTGCTTCTCGTACTCTCCGGAGAACGGCATCTCGGTGCCCTTGTGGACGATGACGCGCTCCTCCTCACGGGTCAGCTTGCGGTAGCTCGGGGGCGGGCCCGTGCTCATGGCGCGAGAACGACCCCTCGCCCTTTGAAGGTGGGCCCGGGGCCCGGTCACCGCCGAGGCCGGCTCACGGCGACGCGGGAGGGCAACTGGCGCAGCAGCGTCCGCCGGTGGAACAGCAGGCGCAACACCGGCAGCATCCGCCGGTGCAGTCGCAGCAGCTGCACGAGGGCCGGTAGTGGGGGTCGGTCGGGCTGGAGGATGCGGGAGCGGAGGGCAGGAGGGGGTCGGTCATGCCGCGGTCCTTCGACCGAACAGGCTTCCGGCAACGATAAATCGACGGGTCGAGGAGCCGCGGACCCACCCAGGGACCGCTACGCTCCCGGCGCACCGTTCGACGAGGCCCCGTCGCGGTCGCTCGCGCTGTCCACCTGCTCCGTGACCTGAACCCAGGCCGGAAGCAGATGGCCGGCCTTCGCACGCTTGGTCTGGAGATAGCGGAGGTTGTGGGGGTTGGGAGGGACGATGATGGGAATCCTTCCCTCGACCGACACGCCGTGGTACTTCAGGTCCGCGATCTTCGCGGGGTTGTTGGACATGAGGACGATCGACCGGATCCCGAGGCTCCCCAGCATGTGCGCGGCCACCTCGTAGTCCCGTTCGTCCGGACGGAACCCCAGCGCCTGGTTCGCCTCGATCGTGTCGAGCCCCTCCTCCTGGAGCTGATACGCCCGGATCTTGTTCTCAAAACCGATGCCGCGGCCTTCCTGACGGAGGTAGAGCACGACCCCGAGCTCCCGCTGCCCGATCTCCTTCAGCGACTGTTCGAGCTGGTCCCTGCAGTCGCACCGCAGCGACCCGAGCGCATCGCCGGTGAGGCACTCCGAGTGCATCCGCACCGGGACATGTTCCTGGCCGATGGGGTCGCCCCGGACGAGGGCGGCGTGCTCCTTGCGGTCGGAGGGGCTATGAAAGGAGATGACCTGGAAGTCGCCGAAGATGGTGGGGAGGTCGGCGATGGCGGAGATCCGCACGCAGACGTTCCCCCCTCCGTCGGAGCAGTCATGCTCCGAGTTCTCCGCGAGGAGCTTTCGGATGGTCGCCTTCTCGATCGGCATGCGCCCAGGGTCCGAGAGGACCAAGGTGGCACCGGCACTGCGCTCAAAAGGTCGTGGGTCCGTCCGCCCCCGGCGGCGGGCTTCCAACGACTCGACCTGGGCTCCTAGAGCGGCTCTGGAGAGGGTCGCCAGGAGCGGCCCGATGGCCCGAGCGGGGAGGAGGAAGGGAGCTTGCTAGACCGGATGCACGTCTCCTTCGCGTTCCTGCCCGGAGCGAAGGGTCCGAGCTACCGACGGCTGCTCCGCAACCCTGCGCTGACGCTCCTGTGGGCCTCCCAGCTCGTGAGCCAGTCCGGCGACTACGTCTTCGATGTGGCGCTCGTGTGGTTCGTCGCCGAATCCTCGAGGGCTTCCGCCCTTGCGCCCCTCTACATCGCGACGGTCAGTGCGGCCGCATTCCTCCCCTGGATCGTCCTGTCCCCCATCATCGGGACCCTCGTGGACGAGGGGAACCGGCGCACCGCGCTCTTGGTGAGCAACCTGCTCCAGGCGGCGGTCGCAGTCGCGCTCACGTTCCTCGTCCTGACGGCGACCTTCCAGCTGCTTCCCATCCTCGCGCTGGTGGTCCTGCTCAACTCCGGAGGCGTCGCCGTGGGGGTCACCACCCGTGCGATGCTCGCCCACATGGTGGCCAGGGAGGACCTCGCCGCGGCGAACGGGCTGTTCTTCTTCGCCAACAGCGCGAACCAGTTGCTCGGCTTCAGCCTGGGCGGGGTGGTGGTGGCGCTCGCGGGCAGCGCGCTCCCGATCGAGTACGACGCCCTCACGTTCGTGGTGGCGGCGGGCTTGGTGATCAGCATCCCACGGCTGTCGGGAGCGGTACTTCCACTATCCGACCAACAGCCCAAGGCGAAGGGTTTGGGCAGATTCTGGTCCGACCTTAGGACCGGAGCCCAGTACGTGCATGCCCACCGGACGCTCGCCCGGATGCTCTGGATGGTCACCTTCGCGACGTTCGTGCTGAACGGGTACACCGTGCTCTCGGTGCTCTACGTGTACGATGTGCTCGGTCTGCATTCCTCCGGGTTCTACGGGGCCTTCCTCGCCGCGATGGCGGCCGGCGGGACCCTGGGTTCCCTGCTCATGGGTCGGATCAACGTGCGGCCCTACGTCGGGAGGGCCCTCTTCGTCGGCACCGGGTCGCTGGGAGCCGTGACCGCGATGCTCGGCATCTCCCACTCGATCTACCTTGGGCTCGTCCTCGCCTTCTTGCTGAATGCCTCAGGGGCCCTGGTGACGGTATCCACCTCCTCTTGGATCGAGGCCCAGGTCCCGGAGGCCCTCCAGGCCAGGGTCTGGGGCTACACGGGGCTCACTCGTGTCGGAGCTCCAGTCGGAGCGGCCATCGTGGGGGGTCTGGCGGTGAGCTACGCGGTTCCCGCCATCATGCTCGGCGTGGGGCTCGGGGTCCTCGTGCTCGTTGGCGTGCTCCACGTGCTGTTCCGGGACCTGCGGACGGCGAGCTACTGAAGGGTCCCCTTGAGGGCCGAGTTCGCCCGTCGCCCCGTTCTCCGAGCATCCCCCCATCTCCGGGTCGGGACGCCCTTCACGAGGCTCCTCCTCCCACGTCCGGACGTGCGTCCGCCCGGATCTTTCCTCGGAGGTTCGTGTCCGAGGACGGGCCCGTAAGTGCACGGTTAAATACCGATATCGAATAATCGATATCGATGTGGCATCACGGAAGACCTCGGTGGGGTCGGCGAGGATGGCTTCGCCCGTGGGTCCTCGGCATTCTCCGATCCGGCCCGAAGAACGGCGCCGAGATCATGGACCAGATCGAGCAGATGAGCCTGGGCTGGCGTCCCTCCCCGGGGTCCGTCTATCCCCTCCTCGAAGAGCTCCTGGCCGAGGGCCTGCTTCACCGCCGTGAGGATGGACGGTACGAGGTCACCGCACGGGCCCGGGAGAACCCCTCAGGACCCTGGGACCTTTTCGCAGGTCAGGCGACCAGCCCGGAGGGCCTGGTGGCGGAGATGAGGTCCAACGTCTCCTACCTGGAAGACCTCTCCACGTCCAGTCCCGAGAAGCTCGCGCCGCTCCGAAAGGGGCTGAAGGAACTGGGCGACCGTCTGAACAAGCTTGGCTCCGCTTAGGCAAGGGAGGCCGCCTTCGGGCGCGAGGAACCGGCTCTCACGCTGGTCCGTGAACTTCACCACCGAACGCCGCGTCCGCGAGGTGATCCCTCGCCGGGTCGGAGCACTCCCTGACCCGGCGAAGGATGCCGAACGCATCGCTCGGCGGGGCCCTCGCGACGCCTTCTGCCTCGAGCTGAGGACCGGGAGCTCAGAGCTTTCGGCCGTGTCCAACGCGGTCTCTATCACACACGATCTCACGTGCGCTCCCGCCATCCTCGAGGGGCATTGAGCCGACCCGAACGGACGAGGGTTCACACTCCTCTACCGCGCACGGCCCACCATCGTATCTAGGACGGATCGCCATGTCAGAGGTGGCCCCCTGAGCGACAGAGAGGGATGGGCCACGGGATAGATGATGGGGACGTGTTCGGCCCCGAGAGGGGCGTCCCTCAACTGAGGGCGGCGTAGAGGTTCTTGGCGGGGTCCTCGCCCCGTAGCTTCCAGGTCCCGTTCACGCAGAGCAGTCGGGTCAGCGCCTCCGTCCCATTCTCGTTCCTCAGCGTACACACGATCTTGCGGATCACCACCGCCTCTCGTATCGAGCGCTCTTCCCGATCGACCGAATCGTGACCCGTCCCTCCCCCGCCGTCTCTCCGAGCGTGGCCCGCCGTGCCCTCGCCCTTCCGCTCGCCCGGTCCAAGTCCCTCGTGAGCCGGGCGTAGAGCTCGCTCAGGGCCGCGTAGAGCTCCCGCGCGTTCGTGCTCTCCTCCGCCTGGGCCTTCGCCACTCCCAGGAGGTGCGCCCAGCATCTCTGGAGGACCCATCCCGGGTGCGGGTGGGCCTACCTCCATCTCAGGCGCAGTTGCACGCCGTCGGTCTCGAGGTTACTCGCTACCTCCTAGCGCTCGTGGCGCACGGTCGTCGGCAAACCACCGGAGGTGGGGGGGCTCACAAAGATTCAGCCGATGTTGTCACGCGACCACGATATCCCGAGTACGCTCTGTCCACCCTACGCTACAGAGTGACCGACCCTAAGATGGAGGAGTCGCTGGTGCTCTGGATCGAGAGTAGAGCGTTGTTGAGCGTAACGCTGGGGGCACCGACTACAACAATCGTCTCGCCAACCGTGAAAGCCCAGGGGCTCGGCAGCACCGTCAAGCCAGCGCAGGGGTCCGTCCCGTTCTCGCAAAGCTGCCAGCCAGCCTCCGAGTAGATGGCGACCGGGGGGGGGCCCCCCGGCGGGATGAGGAGCGCATACCAGTTCCCCGCAGAGAGGGCTACGGAGCACGTTCCGTTCGACGCTTGGGAGACGCTCCCCGGGGGGGTCGCTGACGATGACCCCGATGGCGTCAACGAGAGGCTGACGTTGGCCGTCGTGACGGTTCGGCTCACGTTGCTGATTCCGACACCGACCGTGTTGAGTTGGGTCGACCCCGAAGCGCATGTTCCCTGCGACACGCATCCCCCGAGCCCGCCCCGGTTCGTACATATGATCAGTTGGATCACGGGCGATGATTCCGTCTGTGGATGGCTGACTGCGAGGAAATGGAACGCCACCCCCCCCGCCGCCGCGGCCACCAGGAGTGCGATGGTGACGGTCGCAATCCGCTGGTTGCGCAAGTCGCGGGGCAAATCGCATCCTCCTGCAGTGCCGTATCAGTTGAGGTCTCTGACCTGTCTTGAAACTTCCTTCGGAGGTTCGACTTCACGCGACGCTGAGCACCGGGGCCAACTTCGCGCTCAACGCGCGCTTCAACACCTCGATGAACTCGAGCCTGCGCTTCTGGCACGTCCGGTAGATGGTCAACCGTCGCTCAAGGACCCAGGCCCCGGTCCACGAGCGTCGTCCTCCGGAGATCTTCCGATAGAGCAAACCCTGGCGAATCTGCGTTTCGCGGTCGTTGTTGTTCCAGCTCACGCCCGGTACGACGAGGAAGGTGAAGAGGTGGCGACGGGGGAACCACAAGGTCCCCGAGATCCGTCGGGCATCGGCGTCCCTCCACGGCTCTCGACCCGGATTCGCGGGCGAGCCCAGCGAGAGCGCGCGAATTCGAGCGAGCGGCCGCGCGTGCCCTCCCGCATGGAGACGGGGAGGGCACCCCCGCCTGGTCACGACTCGAGTTGCACAGGGGCCGGTGAGCCCGCGGTCTTTTCCGCAGGCACGGGCCCCTCGGGGGACGAGGTCCCGCCCTGCTCAGGCAGGTCCTTTTCTCGGTCGGGGGAGGAGCGCCGCATGCGCCTCTCCGCGTCCATGTAAGCTGCCGCGAACAGGCCGTAGGTGACGAACAGAGGAGCCATGGTGAACGTCAGAGGCGCGACCGACGTCATCAAGGCCAGTGGGCTCGAGAAGAACGTTCCCAGCAGGGTCGGGAACTCCTGACCCACGACGACCCCCGTGAGGACCGCGACCGCTAGGGACCAGACGAATGCCGCCCAGGAAAGAATGGCTCCCCACCGGCTCACCAGGGTGCGCACCAGCAAGGCGAGGCCTAGGAAGAAGTTCCCGAAGGCGAGCGCGACGGCCCCCCCGACGAGGGCCACGAGAACGACGGGCGTTCCCCCGGAGTGGGCGGGGCCCTCAGCGGCGGCGATCGCCGCAATGGCGATGGTGGCCCCCGCGAACAGGGCCACCGCCATCCAGGCTACCGCATGACCGTGGACCACGCTCTTCCGGTGGAAGGAGGACCACTCGTGGCGTCCCCGGTACATCAGAAAGAACCCGACGATGGTCGTGGCGATGCCAACGTAGTAGAACCCGACCCACCCCGAGTGGAGGGCCCCGCTCGTCGCGAACTGGTAGGCTTCCGTCCCACCCTCGACCACAAAGCCGATGGAGAAGGTCAGGAGCGCGACACGGGAGTTGAGGGTCATCCGTGGTCTCCCGAGTCCCAAGAAGTGCATTTCCTAAGGATAAGCGCTTCCCCGGGTCCCTCAGGGAAGTGCGCCGGGGCGAGAAGGGCCGCCGGGTAGAGCACTATCCTGGCTCCGGGGAGGCAGTAGGCGGAACCTCCGCTCGCCTGTTCGGACCGCTCAGAGGACGTCGAGCTCGTTCCCTTCGGGGTCGAGCATTGCCACGGCATAGTGGTCGAGCCCTTCCTCAGACCATGTTTGAAGCCG
>DAHVCH010000013.1 GCA_027314165.1 Thermoplasmata archaeon
TGGTAGGTGCTCGGCCGGCTCCACAGGGCCGACGGGTGCGAGGGTTGGGAGGCGTCAGGCTGCGGGGCAGGGGCCGGGGCCGCGCGCGCGCCCCCGTAGGGATCGGGGGCCACGTGGTCGGCCTGCGCCGGTGCCGCCTGGCCGTACGCCTGCGGAGGGGCGCCGTACCCGGCCGCGGGGGCCGCGTACGGTGCGGGGGCCTGGGAGTAAGGCGCATTGGGGACGATGGGGCTCCGGGGCGCGGGCACACCGCCCTTCTCCAGCTGCACCAGGGGGCGGACCCGCTCCAGCGCGCGGTGGAGGAACAATCCGGGGAGGATCCCTCCAGGGACGAACCCCAGGGGCATCCTCCAGCTTCGGAGGCGCTCGTCTCCCTCGACGAACTTGCCCTCCTGCCAGAGCGCGACGGTGCCCTTCTGCGTCGTGAGGGCGACCGCGAGGTCCGAGACGCCCGCGGCTCCGAAGTAGGCCATGGCGAGGGCCGGGATGAGGTAGGGGAATCCCGGGGTCGAGACCGCCGTGTAGGCCATGAGGGCCATCACGACCAGGAAGACGATCCCCAGGACCAGGCCCGTGATCTGTCCCCACTTGATCTGGACGCGAGCCTCCTCTGCCTCTACGGGCAGGGGGATGCTCTCCTTCTCCATCGTCGGGTCTCCGCCGCCTTTTCCACCTCGGATCATGCGCTCCCTTCTCCTTCTGGTCTCTCTCTCACGTGCAAGAATAGCTCATCCCGTTCATGGCGTAGACGAACGCGAGGTAGGTCGGGACCCCGTCCACGAGGACGTTCGCCACCGTCGCGTTGAAGTTGACCCCGGAGGGGAAGGACCAGCAGTTGTAGGCCTGGTCGATGACGTGGAGGTGGTAGCTCGAGAGGAAGTAGCCGTTGTAGGGCTGGTTCTCCCACTGATGGGTCATGTTCTCGGGGATGAGGTGCACGGGCTCGGTGAGGTCGACGTAGGTGCCCACGGTCGGGCCCGACCCGTTGGAGACGAGCACGACGAAGTCGTGGGTGAAGTCGACCGAGTAGCGGGTGCCCGCGAGGAGCTGCGGCATGGGAACCCCGTACTCGGTGCTCCCTGTCGTGGTCACGGTAGTATTGTAAAAGAACCCCTGGTTCGAGGTCGCGGAGATCCCCTCGAGCCGGTCGACCTGGTCGGCCACCGTGTGCGCCGAGGCCGAGAGCGCGTTGCGGAGCACATAGTCGTGGTCGACGTTCTGGAAGAAGTCGAGCGTGATCACCACCAGCCCGAAGACGATCAGGCTGACGAGGAGGATGCTGACGGCCCAGTCCAGCATCATGGGTACACCTGCTCCACGTTCACGAACCCCGTGGTGAGGTTGGTCGAGACCGGGAGGTCGCTGTGCCCCCAGGCAAAGAACCCTCCCGGGGCGAGCTTGATGACCGCGATCTCGGTGGCCTGCCCCGACGTCACGTGGAAGGTCTGGGTCCAGCAGCTGCTCCAGCTCACGGCGGGGTAGGTGCAGGTGATGTTCGTCAGGAGGACGTTCATCGCCCCGTTATCCACGTAGATGTAATCGGAGGTCTGGCCGCAGACGTTGTACCCGATGCGGGTCGCGTAGTAGTTGATGTTGCCCGCGTGGTCCCACAGGTACTCCCCCGCCGAGATGCAGCCGTTCCTCGGCAGGTTCAGCGTCAGCAGCAGCGTCGTGTTGATCCCGTCGTCGTAGGTCTGGACGACCACGTCGCGCAGGTTCGAGGCCTGCTCCTGGATCGCGAGCGAGGTCTGGGCGTTCGTGTAGGTGATGAGCGCGGCGACGATGATGGGGACGACGATGGCCAGGATGATGATGATGAGAAGCTCGAGCGGGACGTCCGTGACGCCCCGGCGGCCACGCCGCAGGCCCGAGCGGTGGAGCCGGCGTCGGAGGAGGGCACGCGAGACGACCTTCATGAGAGCACCATCACGCTGACCGAGTAGGACTGCGTCGGGGGGGAGACGAGGGAGACCCCGGGAGAGTAGGTCGCCGAGACCGTGAGGACGCCGCTGGAAGCGTGGTAGTGGAGGACCGGGACGATCCAGAAGAAGACGGTGCCGTTGCCCCCGGTCAGACCCCGAAGGCTGACCCCGCTGCCGTTGAGCACGACCCCGACCCCGCTCAGGTGCGCACCCGACTGGGCCCAAGCGGTGACCTCCAGCTGGGTCGGCTGCGCCAGGATGAACCCCTGCCGGGTGCTTCCGGAGGGGGTCGCCAGAGAGAGGGACCCCAGGCTCGTCACCTTCGCGTAGGAGAAGAGCCCCAGGAGGAGCACCGCCCCGATCGCGATGATGAAGATCGAGATGAGCAGCGTAAGGGGAACGCCTTCCAGGACGCCGCGGCGATGGGCTTTGATCCCCCTCCCTCGACAGACGAACGATCTCATCGTGCCTCCCCCGTCCTCCGACCTTTCCAGCCTCAGCTGCCCAAGCTCCCCGAGGTGACCACGGCGAGGCCGAGCGCGGCCGCGAAGAGGAAGATCGCGAAGGCGATGCCCAGCCACGTGCCGATCATGACCTTGAGCGAGGTGGGGTCGCCGCCGCGGTCGACCCCCACGGTGAAGAACGTGATCACCAGGACCATCTCGATGAGGTAGATCCCGATGACGAGCATGAAGACCGGGATGGAAACGATGAGGCTCCCGGAGGCGAGCACGTTCGAAAGGAGGACGTAGAGGGCGCCGGTCATTCCCAGCACCAGGGGGGAGAAGAAGTAGGCCGTCCCGTTCATCATCGAGACCGTCGGCTTGAGCGCGGTCCGGAGGGACTGGTCGACGTCGCGCAGCTCCTTCAGGTACTGGGCCATCGGGACGATCGTGTGGCCGACCGCCTCGGGGCCCTTCGTGACCGCCTCCAGGAGCGCCCGCATCGAGACCGCCACCATCCGCGACGGGTAGATCTTGAGCAGCCCGGGGCCGTGGGGGCCACCGAAGATCACTTGCTCCGGGGTCTGCCCGGTGACCCGCATCGCGTGCAGCACGCGGCGGAAGAGCAGCGCCGTCTCGGTCCCGGTCATGGCTTCGGCGGTCCGGTCGAGCGCCCGCTCCAGGGGAAGGCCTTCGGCCATGCGGTTCCCCACCTGGAAGAGGGCGTCGGGGAACTCCGACTCGAGCTTCTCCATCACCTTGCGGGCCTGGTGCTGAGGCCAGACGTCCAGGACGTAGAACACCGAGAGGCCGGCGGCGATCCCCATCAGTGGGAGGAGCTCGTACACCGGCTGGATCAGGGCGCCGAGCCACCCCTCGTAGACCGGGTAGGCCAGGACCCCGATGCCCGCGGCCAGGACGACCCCGATCGCAACGTTCGTGGAAGGGGAGCGCATCAAGGCCATCTCGTCCGCGATCGGCGCTTCCGGAGGACGGAGGGTCCCCGGCCGCTTGGCCAGGATCGAGGAGGCGTAGGCCAGCGCGCCGATCGGGAAGGCCACGTCCAGGAGCAGGGCGAAGCCCACGTTGGCGATGACCTGGTCGGAGTAGGCGAGAGGGGCCTGCTGCAGGGGGTTCCCTGAAGCCGTGCCGCTGGAGAGCCCGCCCGGGTTCGAGATGGCGTTGCCGAGGCCGGCGAGGAAGATCATCGGCAGCATCGCTCCGATGATCATCGGGAGCAGGACCCCCAGGCCGAAGAGGACGGTCGTCGGGCTCTGGAGCCCGGCCGCGAAGTTGTCGATCTTCTTCTTCGTCCCCTGGAGGACGGAGTCGAGCGCCTTCTCGAGGTTCTTGGCGAGCCCCTCGTCGGTCCGCTCGAGGGTGGCCATCCGGATCGAGTACATCGCCCGCTTGAAGTCCTCGTTCCAGTGCCCCCACTCCTCGGCGAAGGCCATGAACGAGGTCTCGATCGAGGGGTGGTTGCGGGTGTGGACGTCCCAGAGCACCTTGCGCAGGCTGGAGCTCAGCGGGTCCTCGACGTTCTCGGCCGCGAACCGGACGGCCCGGTCCAGCGACGGGTTGAGCCGCATGGACATGACCATGTAGTGGACGGCCTCGGGCGCGCGTCCCAGCGTCTGGACGCGGAGGCGCGCCGCGGTCCATTGGGGATAGTTGTAGATGTAGAGGAACAGGATGAGCGGGAGCAGGGCCAGCGCCGCGATGGTGATCGTCCCTGCGATGGGGTCGATCGCCCCGAAGGGCTGGGAGAGCGCGAACTCCGCCCCGAAGAGGGCGGCGAGGGCGAGGAAGGTCACGAAGAAGACCGAGAGCGCGGTCACATGGATCTCGTCGGGGGTCACGTCGATCCCGGCGAAGTAGAGCTCCCGTCGGAACTCCACCCGCTTGATGAGACGGTCCAGGTTGTCGAGCTTGCGCTGCAGGACGTGGACCTTCCTCTCCGCCTGCCGCAGGCGCACGGACCGGCGGGACTCCACGGCCTCGGACTGGGTGACGACCGCTTCGGCCTGCCTCAACTGGAGGCGGATCTTCTCGTACTGCTCCTGCAGGCGGGCGGTGCGTCGGGCGGGGGGGAAGAGGCTCTGGAACGACCCGCCGAGGTTCCGGCAGAGCGAGGTGTACCAGCCCGTGTTCACTACGGGCGCGTCGCGGCGGTGGTCAGCCATATCGTACCGTCTTGGCGAACCAGTCCTTCCACTCCTGAAGCACCTGGTCGTAGGAAAGCGTGTGGTCGCGCACCTCCTCCTTGTGCCGCTCCATGATCTCCCAGAAGGCGGCGTTCGTCGCGCCGACCCAAGGGGCGGTGAGCAGGTCGAGCCTCCCGCTGGCCTCGGCGTACTTCACGATGTGTTCCTTGTACGCGCCCCGGGTACGGATGTTCTCGAGGGCCTCGGGGTAGGTCATCCCCCACGCCTCGGCGATCGTGGCGATCCGTAGCGACCCCTGCCCCACGCGCGGGGTCTCGAGCAGGTTGTCGTTGGCGTCGTCGTAGGTCAGCAGGTCCTCGAAGGTTCCCGGGTCCGGGGCGTTCTTGTCGAGCTCCGAGACCTGGAGGAGGCGTCGGCGCTGCGTCCGCACCGAGCCGCCGGGGCTCGTGAGTCCCGCGATGACGACGATGTCCGTCGCGTTGAACGACGTGGGCGAGATGCCCAGGTCGTGGACCACTCGCTCGTAGACCGCGTGGGCGCTGTTCCCGTGGATCGTCCCGAGGACCGCGCTGCCGGCGGTTCCCGCCCTCATCGCCTCGTAGAGGGTTCGGGCCTCCTGACCACGGACCTCTCCGAGAACGATCGCGCTCTCTCCGAGACGGAGCGAGACCTTCAGCGCGTCGTCCGTCGACATCTCGCCCGCCTGGCCGCCGAGCGCGCTCCGGACGAAGATCGTCTGGACCTTGTAGCCCAGCTGACGCATCTCCAGGCTCGGCAGCTCGAGGGTATCTTCGATGGTGAGGATGCGCTGGCTCTTCGGGAACTCGAGCATGAGGGCGCCCACGAGGGACGTCTTCCCCGCGCTCCTCGCTCCCGAGACCAGGATCGAGCTTCGCCCATCGACCAGGAAGGACAGCATGCCCGCCGCGAAGGACGAGAGCGACCGGAAGTACAGGAACTTGAGCAGCGTCCACGGGTCGGTCGCGTGACGGCGGAGCGCGATGGCGATGCCGTCCGGGGAGAGGGGGCGCCCGATGACGGAGGCCCGCGTGTTGTACTCCTTGATGTCCGTCTCGAGGACGGGCATCGCTTCGGAGAACGGCCGCCCGCTCTCGATCCGGAAGCGGGAGAGGATGGCCTCGGTCTCCTCGTCGGTCACGATGATGTTGGTGAGCGCCTTGTCACCGACGCGCTCGTCCGGGTAGCCCGCGATCCTGAGGTGGACCCGGTTCTCGGAGGCGGGGGCGTCGACGTAGACATCCTGGATGTGCGGGTCCTCGAGCAGAAGCTCGATGACGCCCAGCCCCGCCACGTGGCGGGCGAGGATCTCGGAGAGCTCCTTCAGGCGTGCCGACGCCGCCGCGGTCGTCGGACCGAGGGAGATCCCCCGCTCCTTCGCGATCCGGTGCATCAGGCGTTCGGAGAGGTCCTGGACGTACTGCCGGGTCTGTCCCAGGAAGGTCAGCTTGAACTGCTTGGGATACCAGTGCACCAGCTCCTCGCGGGTCCACTGGATCAGCTGGACGTACTGGGGAGGGACCCGGTAATCCGCCAGGTCCAAGTGGTAGAGGATGTCCACCTCGTTGGGGATGCGGTAGAGCAGCACCCGGCTCCGACCGAGCGGGTACTGGAAGATGAGCTCGCCGTTCTCCGGCACCGCGGGAGTGACCCAGCATCCGGAGAAACCCGGACGCGTGAGCATGCCTCGGCCGAGGATGCGGCCGGCCCCCCGGACCATGTCGTCGACCGGGAGCCGGTCCATCGTGTGGAGGACCTTTCCCACGGAGGAGGGGCCGACGTCCGGGATCGCCGGGCGGCGGTAGCGCTGGGCCATGGAGGGCATCGGCGGGGCCCGGTAGACGGCCGCCTGTGGCGCGGTCTGCGACCGGGCAGTGGCCGCGTGGGGCATCGGGGCGACCGAAGGTCTGGAGGGAGGGGCGGAGTAGGGCGTCGAGGACCTTGGGGCGGAGGTGGAGGGCAGCGAAGGCGCGGGGGAGGAGCTCCCGACCGGCGGGGGAGGCATCGGGGCCACCTCGTCCTTGGGTCGATCGACGGGAGCGGACCCGGACTGCGCCTGCGCGGAGGCCACCGTGTTCGGTCGGCCGCCGCTTCCGCGAGCTGTCGGAACGGGGCTCCCGCAACTTCCACAGAAGCGGGTCTTGCCGGAGAGGGGGGCTCCGCAGTTGGGGCAGTTCCCCAGCGCGGACGACGCGCTCTGAGCGACCATCTAGGCGCCTCCCATGGCGGTCCCAGCCCCTGCCCGCGGCTGCGGAGGGGCGGAGGGAGCCGATGGCGTCCGTCCCAGCGTCGCCCCGGGACCCGTGAGCTCTCCCGCACCGCGGCTGCGAACGAACCCGTCGAGCTCGACGAGCTGGTCGGCCAGGTACTCCAGGTCCGACAGGGTGAACCCGAGGCATCGGGAGCATCCCTCGTCCGGAGGGCCCTGGGCCAGCACCTGCGCCCTCTGGCGCAGGTCGAGGGCGAAGGCCCGGAGGTCGGTCAGGAGGAGATTCTTGAGGCTGGGGAAGATGTTCCTCGGATTGTACGCACAGTGCACGCAGTCCAGGCGGCGCAGGTGCCTCTGGATGTTCGCGCGCTGGGTCCGCGCGTTGCGGGCCAGTTCGGCCGCCACCGGCGGAGTGAGGTTCTGGGGGTTCCCGTCCACGGTGAGCAGCGGTCCGGGAAGCGCCCCGGGGGTCGTCGCGACCCTCTCGAGGTCGGCGATGACCTCGTCGACCTGCCCGTCGGGCAGGATGATCCCGGCGCTGAAGGGGAGGGGCTGCCGGCCGGCGAGCTGGTCCAGGAGCTTCGAGAAGGTGACGAGCCGCTTCAGCAGCTCGACGGCCTGTCCCCCGTACTGACGCTGGGTGATCCCGGTGAAGGTGATCAGGTCCGCGAAGGATTCGCCCGAAAGGATACGGAGCACGACCGCGAGACACTGGGGGTTGAGGATCCCCTCCGGTCCCTGGCACGCCGTGCATCGGATGACCAGGTTGAGGGCCCTCCCTTCGTTGCGGAGCTCATACTCGTACTCCGGCAGATTGGCCAGGGGGTTGGCGACCTGTGCGGCGACTCGGGGTGGTATCATGGGTCCTGGAGAGGCGGGCGCGAGGCCGAGGGACTACGGGCCCCCCGGACCTCCGGCGGGGGGTAGGTTCTGGGGGGGGTACGACATCGGGGAGGAGGGGGCGGGGGCGCTCGGGGCCTCGTTGCCACCCTTGGAGCGCTTCGGCGAGGACCCGCGGACCGCGATGAGGTAGAACGCTACGAGCCCGACCACGAGGAGCGCGACGGCGGCCACCTCCTCGACGAGGAAGGGGTCCTGGACGGCGGGCGGTCCGTCCGTGGTCCGCTCGGCAGAGATCGACGGCGAGGCCGAAGCTCCGCCGTAGGCTCGGAGGACCAAGGTCGCGGTGTAGTTGGTCGAGAAGCTGAACCCGCCCACGGTCACCGAGCCCGACCCTCCGGCTCCGAGCTTCGTGACGTTGATCGAGGGTGGTGCGGGGATCGAACCGGACGAGCTCCCCGGGGTCAGCGCGAAGGTGAGCTGCACCTGGGTGATCGGGATGCCCACGGTGGTCTCGGTCCAGGCGAAGTAGAAGCTGGCGCTGCTGTCCCCCGGCGAGGGCGAAACGGGGGTCATCTGGAGACCGGGGGTGGCCGGGGCCGGGATCCCGACGTCGCTCACGAGCGTGAACTCCTGGCCCTTGTTGGCGAGGTGCCCACTGCCGATCCCGAGCGTCCCCATGGTCGCGGAGATCGCGAGGTCGTCCAGGGGTCCGGTGGTGGAGACCTGGCGGTAGCTCGAGGTGGTGCTCTCCGGCATCCCGTTGTAGAGGTAGAAGAAGGAGACCGTCGTCTGGGAGCTCACGGCGAAGTAGTCGGGCTGCGCCGGAGCGATCGTCCCGTTCTGGACCGAGCTCGGGAACGAGACCGACCAGACCGCCGGGGTCCAGGAGTGCGCCTGGCTCCAGTTGAAGTAGAAGGACCCTGACCCGCCCGAGCAGAGGATCTGGTCTCCCGTGTAGGACGGGGAGAGCTGAGTGACCGTGGGAAGGGTCGTGACGCCGATCGTGTAGTTCGCAGTGAGGGTGACCGCGTCCCCGATGTAGACCCCGGTCGTGGCGACGATGTACATCAGTTGGCCGTTGCCCGAGATGACCCCCTGGGACATCCGGCCCGCGCCGGCCCCGGTGGGCGGGACCCACTGGCCCTGGTAACCGTTCGTCGCGAAGACCAGCAGCACGGGCGTCGCGTCGCTGATCATCGCGGCGGCGACGGCCCGGCTTCCGTCCGTGGCCATCGATAGGCTCACGGGCCAGTAGTTGGAGAAGTTCTCACCGTACTTCCACTTGAGGAGCTGGCTCCCGGACTGGTAGTAGCTGACGTTGATACCCGGCTGTCCGGTGAGCGAGTAGCTCGTCATGACGATCGCGGCCGAACCGTCGTTCGCGATCGCCACCTGGCGGATCCACGGCTTGGCGTTGGCAGGGAGCGAGAAGTCCTGGGGTACCAGCTTCCAGGCCGGTGAACCGCTGAACATGGTCGACCCGGTGATGTTCCAGGCCTCCAGCCCCGTGCTCCCGGCCGACGAGGCGTAGGCCACGAAGAGCAGAGGAGCTCCCGTGACGGCGGTCGTGTCGGAGACGGCGAGAGAAGTGACGTTGGACCCGGCGGGGAGCTGGAGGATCGCGATGGGGGTCGTCCAAGGGCCCGAAGGCGGGGTGATCGCCCCGAACACGTACACGTTGCGGTCATCCGATGCGGCCGCGACGTAGGAGCCGTCCGGCGAAACGGCCACCTGGGTGATGTCCGACCCGTCGGTCGTGTTGTAGCTCGACACCGAGTTTCCCGAGCTCACGGAGGGAGCGACCCCCAGGACCTTCGCGGGCACCGCGTGGGCGGCCCCCGCAGGAGGCATGGCCCAGGCGAGCCCTACCAGAAGCAGCAGGGCCAAGGAACCCGCGCGCACATTCCACGATGGACGGTCCGCTCTCATGCTCGCACCCGCTCTCACGTCTACGGCCCCCAGAACCCCATCTGCACCTGGACAGGTCCTTCTCCCGGGCGATCCGGTTGAAGCACTGTGGACCAGGTGTACACGGTCGTGCTAGGATATGCAGGATAAGAACCATCGTACGCGCGCATCGGCGACGGAACCCCGGCGGGGCAACTGTTGGCTGTGAAGGGGTTGGCCGTCCCGTTGAACTCGAGATAGTAGTTGGAATAGGTGGTGTGAGGGGCGGGGGGAAGCGCCCCGAGTGCGACCTCGGCCGCGGTGAGATTGATGTAGTAGCCTATCCACGGAGGCTGGTCCAAGAACTGCTGGGTGACCACGCCGCCCGGCGCTCCGGGGTACGGGACCTGGCAGCTCACCAGCATGACATCGTACAGGATCAGGTCCGAGACGCTCCAGTCCTGAGGATAGGATCGTACCCAGCAGCCCGCCGGGCACCAAGGCCACGAGGGCCAGTGCCATCGCAGGCTCATGGCCGAGGGGACGGTCGCGCCGAGCGTGGTCGCGAGACCCTGCTCGGCGTAGCGGGAGGAGTTCACGTTCTCCGCGACGGTGGAGGTCGGTAGCGAGACGGCCGAGTCCAGGAAGAGCAGAGCGACCAAGAGGAGCGGGATGTAGAGGACGATGTCGAAGACCGCAACCTCGCCCAGCCGCCTCCGGAACCGCCGACGCCCTCGAGCGTGACCGAGCCGTCCGCGGTCGTTCACGACCAGATCACCACCGTGAGCGTCGCCGCGTGGTACTCGTCCTGCCCAAAGTTGGGCACCCAGATCGTGACGGAGGTGGAGTCCTTCACCCAGCCGTTCTGGAGCGAACTCGGATTGGACGGGAACTGGCTCGTGGCGAGAGAGATGTCGTAGTGGACCCGGTATAGCGAGGTGTCCGTGACCGTGACACTGAACTGGTAGGAGGGATGGAAGTCGTAGGTGAGGTTGTTCACGGTGAGGGCCATCATCGCGAACATGTCGAAGATCCCGTTCTGCCCGCGATAGGTGAGGTTCGCGTAGCCTAGGAGCCCCTCGAGGAAGGTCTGGGCCTCCTGCGAGAACTGGCTGCTTTGCTGGCGGTTACTGTAGTTGGTGAGGGCGATCAGGACACCGCTGAAGAAGAGAAGCAGGGAGATGATGGCGACGGCGGCGGCGGGGATCTCCTCGAAGAATCCCGCGACCCCCCGTCTTCCCAGGCGGTGGTGCGGCATGTCAAGCCCCCCCACGGGGGGGGCCCGATATAACTATGCCCCCGGGGGCAACTCCTCCCCCTGCGGAACCCGCCCCGGCGTCGCGACGAATGCGTGGGGCCGCGCATCCGGTTCGGACCATGGTCATTTGGGGAATCCCCACGCCCTCGAGCTCACGATGCTCGCATCGAAGGTCGTGCCGAGACCGCCGTTTCCTCATCGGTGCATGCGGTGATCGAACAAGACGTCTCGCGGAGAAATTCGGACCGCGGCCTGTCGCCTGAACACAAGCCTTTATACTTGTCAGGCTTTGACACGGCTTGTCCCGGGGGACCGTAAATGCGAAAGTTCCGGCGAATGCATGACCGACGCGGAGCACTGGAAGGACTTCCTCTCTATCTGATCATCCTGATCGTGGTGGCGGCCATCGTCGTGGCCATCCTCGTGGGGTGGCTTTCGACGCTCAAGCACCCCGCGGTCGGTAACATCTCGTTCAACGTCGGCGGAAACGGGGCCCAGACCCTCTCCCAGGCGGCGTACCCCACGTGCAACAGCGCGGTCGGCGGTGACACGGCGTGCTTCACGCCTCAGGCCGGCGGCGACTGCTTGTTCACGGGCAATCCGCATCCCTACGAGCTCCAGGTGACCGTGATGGACAAGTCCGGCTCGCCCCTCTCGGGCGTGTCGGTGACCATCTCGGGAGTCGGGGTCTCTATCACGGCCTCTCCCTCGGCGGCCCAGGTGACGGACGGGAACGGGAACGCCCAGTTCTCCCAGATCACCGGAGACGTCCCCCAGAACGACCCCGCGGGCGGTTACATCTCCATCTCGGCGAGCTACTCGTCGGGGGGTGTGACGACCACGGGAAGCGCCCAGGTCCAAGTGGAGCCCCCCTCCTCAGCTAATTGCTAAGGGGGTCCAGGGTTGAGGCCCACGGGACAATGACCCGGGGCCTCTCCCGACGCCTTCGTGGCAGGAGCGGACGCCTACCGTACGCCTTCGTAGGCATCATCGTTCTCGCCGCGATGGTGATCCTGACAGCGTACTTCGAGGTCGCCGTCACCTGGTCGAACAATCAGGGCTCGTTCAACGTCCCCGAACAGATCAACGGAGCGCTCGCGCTGGCGAGCCGGAACATCGGTCAGGCCGCTTTCCTTGACCTGATGTCCGCCGAATCGAACCTGCTTTTGCAATCCCCGAACCCTCCGATCGACCAGCTCAATTCGTCGCTGGGGGTCATGTTCTCGGGTTCGCTGCAGAACCTGGGGCTCTCCACTCCCCAGGGTTTCATCGACGGACCTGTCGTGGTCCGGGCGATGAGCTGGGGCATCAACCTCACGTGGGACCAGGGCGAGGTCCAGAGCGCGGTCAGCACGGTGGCGCTGCAGAGCGGGTCGAACGACCCGAACCTGCCGCTGGCGCAGGTGCCCGACGCGAGCCGCCCCACGTCGCTCGCGCAAACGGAACTCCCGGTCTATCCCATGGCTGTAGGGGAGGTGCTCCTCTTCGCGACCGACTCGTCCACGGGAGTGTCCGAGTGGCAGACCGCCCCCTTCACCGAGACCGTCCAGAGCGAGCTCGGGCTTCTCGAGGACAGCGCCGCCCAGTTCTCGGACGCGGCCTACGGGCCGAATGGCCAGTTCGCCCATCTGGTCCAGTACCTGACGACGACCTTCGGAGAGCTCCGCGCGCTATCGGGGTACGGGGCGGGAGGCTGGCCCACGTGGGGACCGAACGCCGGGAAGCAGACCACGAGCGTCGCGAACGGCAACTGCGGAGGACCCGCGGCGCCCAGCATCCTCTCCTGCGATGACCTGCACAACGCGGTCAGCCTCGCGACGCTCCTCACGAGCCTGCAGTACTTCCGTTCCTACGACCCGACCGCGGTCACCTCGTTCCTGAGCTCCATGTCGCCCTCCCCCTACCGGACGCTCCTCACGAGCTACGTCTCCGACGGGGTCGTCGACGGCGCGGCCCTCTACCTCCTCCTCTACGCCCAGAACAACGGCACGTGGTCCGACGGATGGGTGTCGTCCGGAGCGGGGCTCGCGAGCGCGGCCTACTCCTTCGTCGACCGCTACCGCTACGACCTGTTCCAGAACTTCTGGCACCAACAGGTCGTCGACCCCACCCTGACCGACCCGGTCGTGAACTGGAACCTCATCGCGAGCCAGGGGTCGAACTACGCCGAGAACATGCTGACCCAGTGGCTCCAGCAGTACCAGTACTGGCTCGGGATCACGATCACCTCCATCCCGAAGTACAACGTCGTGGCTCCGATCCCCGACGAGTGGTGCACGGACGGGGGGAATTGCGGGACGGGCCCGGCCCCCGGGGGACCCGGGGTCTGCACCTACATCATCTTCCCCGGTGGGACCATCGGGGTGTCCAACACCTACGTCCCGGACATGATCGACCTGCTCCTCGGGACGACCAGCAACAACCCCTACCAGTACAACCCGGTCCAGTTCAACGTCTTCGAGAACGTCACGATCCAGGATCCCTACGGTGGGGCGAACTGGCGCGATCTCAACGAACAGGCAGGATACACCGTCGTCGACAACTCGCTCATCGGCGAGTACGCGCCCAACCCGATCCTGCCTTCACCGGTCCCGACGGCCAACCCCTACCAGTCCACCCTCTTCCAGATCCTGCAGAGCCTCAACGCTTCCATGGACCACAAGTCGCCGGCCAACACCCAGATCCTCGACAAAGGACTGCTCGACTACATCGCCTACGCCGCGGACAAGGCCGGGACGAACCTGACGTGGGCCCAGGCGGGCATCCCCTACCTCCAGTCCCCCGCCGGCCTCGCTCAGATCCTGAACAGCACGACCTACAGCCTCCTCACGAACGGCACGAGCCAGCTCTTCGCCTACCCCTTCGCGCTCGCCCTGCAGAAGCTCGCGACGGAGGCTTCGAACTCCACCTGGCTCAACAACACTTGGATCTACGGAGCCTCGCACCCGGCGCAGATGGGACCGGACAACCCCTACCCTGACCAGCCCACCTGGTGGACGATGAGCGACATCGCCAGGGTCACCGCACGCCTGTACTTCCAGGAGATGTACATGCTCTGGTACGGCTCCGCCGGGGTCATTCCGACCTCGCCCGTCGGTGCGATCAACTACGGGCTGATGGACGCGGCCCAGTACAACGTCGTGAGCCCCGGGGTCCAGCACGGTTCGCCCTACCCCTTCCACGAGCCCGACTTCGCGATCAACGTCCAGAACGAGACCTACATCTCCGTCATCGACTGGATGGGCTACAACGACCCTTCCGGCGGGTACTGCCCCGAGGGCGGGTACGGTTTCGGGCAGTGCTCGGACACGATCTACAACGACCCGGCCTACGCCATCGGCGGAGGCTGCCTGGGGATCGGGGCGGAGGGTGTCGCCTACAACTACGCCATGAACTACTGGTTCAACGAGGAAGGGACCGGCCAGCCGAGCCACACGTGGAACAACGTGGCCGGGGCCGTGACCTGCGCCCTCCTGGGCTCGACGCACCCCGGATGCGGGGCGGCGTCCGCTCCCTACGGTCTCGACGACATCCACTACGACACGGCGCCCGGGATCGGGCTCGGCCAGTCCTGGTGGGACGTCAAGAACAACACGGGCGACGGCTACTGGGCCTGCGGGTACACGGGGGCCTGTCCCACCTACGACCAGGGGAACTTCACGAACTGGATCCTTCAGTACATCGGCGCGCCCGAGATCAACGACACCCGGGCCATGGGGTCCGCGGGCGGCTGGCTCTCTCAGGCCTACGCCTCGGCGAACTCGGGAATAGAGCAGATGGCCAACCAGACCGCGGTCATCGACAAACCTTGGTTGCAGAACGGCGTGCCGTACCAGTTCTGGCAGGGCAACTTCACCACCGCGCTGGCCGACGGGCAGGTCTTCAACGAGACCCTACAGGGGCTCGCCGACGGCATGCAGATGCGGGGGAACGGGCTCACCTTCACCTGGAAAGCTCCGACGTCCACGATCCATCTCGTGGACCCGCAGAACGATAGCTCGAACATGGGGATCGCACCCATGAGCTCGACCTGGACCGTGTCGTTGCACGGCGCCATCTCGCTCGTGTTGAACGGGAGTCGTCTCGCCCTGGCCCAGCACGGTTACGACGTCGGGACCCAGCTCAACCTCTCGATCCCCGTCAACATGGACATTCCCATCACCATCGTCACTCCCTGGAACCTGGGCAGCGGGTGGGACGGCCTCTCCACCCCGAAACCCCTCGACCCGGCCTACGTGCAGACGCGCGGGGTCCTCGGGCTGGTCGGCAAGGACTACCAGGCGGCCCCGAACTTCGTCCCCGGCACCTACGTCAGCGCGCCCCTGGACAATCTGCTCTCGAAGGTGACCTCGATCGGCAAGGTCCTGTCCGCGGAGGGGAAGGACCAGGCGTCGCTGCTAGCCGCTCTGCCCGACCGTGCGGTGGGCGCCTCGGCCCCCTGGTCGCAGAACCTGACCCTGCTCGAGAACACCACCCGGAACGCGCTCGACGCGACCGCAGGGACCTACGAGACGACCGTCCAGGGGGAGTTCGCCCTTCTCAACTCCGAACTCACGAAGGTCCCGAGGGGCGGTCCCTTCACGGACGTGGCCTGGACCGTTCCGGCGTTCGACGGGTACCTGGGGGAGCTAAACACCGCGACGGACCAGTTCAACTACTACGGGTTCCCGGGCACCGCCTCCTTCGGGAACCTCTACCAGTACAACCTCTCCTTCTCCGGCACGCAGCTCGGCGTCAACTACTTCGTGGACAACAACTTCAACGGGGCCACACCGGCGTCTCCTCCCACGCACGGGTTCTGCGGCGCGTGGTCGCCGACGCCTCCAGCCGCGGACCTCTTCTGCGGACCGGTGAACTCCAACCTCCCCGGGGCCTACACGCTGAACGCCTACTGGCAATCGTTCCTGACCCCGTACCGGCTCACGCTCACGGGCTCCCCGAGCTTCGCCTTCCCCGCAGCGACCACGACCTCGTCGAGCTATCCCTCGCTGAGCGTCCCCTACGCCGGGCCGCTCCTGAGCTACCCCGCCGAGCTCTCCGTGGGCGGGGTGGGCGGGCTACCGGCGGCGGCAAGCACGGCCTTCACGCAGGCCGTCGGCAGCTACCTCCCCTACCCCGGGGCGTTCTCGAGCTACGTGGCGGAGCAGAAGTGGCAGGCGGCGCTCCTGTTCGACAGCCTGGGCGCCTCGAAGACCTCCGGAGTGACGGAGTTCGGGTTCTCCACGGCGCTCGAGTACTCCACGCTCGTCGGGGCCTCCCGCGGCGCCAACTTCACGGTCGACCTCCAGGAACCGGGTGGGCTCTTCGGCAACCCGGTCCAGCAGGGGAACGTCTCGGACTTCCTGCAGTGGTACGAGTACAACAACGAACAGATCGCCTACGGGCTTGGCGCGCTCTCGGCGGACCCGACGATGCTGGCCTCCGCGATGCCCCATCTGCTCCAGTTCGTCTACCGGAACGTGACCCTCTCCACTGGGGACCAGGGGGCCCCGTCGACCTACGCCTTCCTCTCCGCGAACCTCGCGTGCACCGAGGCGGACCTCGGGGGGACCGGTGGAGGTCTCGCGGATTCCCCCACGATCCTCATCGGCGGGGGAGCTCCCGAGACTTGGTCGTTCGGCGGCACGCTGGCCGTGGACTAGGGCGCTCGCAGCACCGCTCCGAGGCAGGGAACGCGACGCGCCGCGCACCCCAGCGGAGCAGGGCCGACGCGGGGGCAGGTTCCCCGCCCTCTTCCGCGGACGAAGGAGCTCAGCCCTCGTTCCCGCCGTTGGAACCGGCGTCGCCGCCGCCGTGGTGTCGCTGCACGTGGGCGCGCAGCCCCTCGTGGGCCTCGCGCATGTTCTTTCGGACCTGGGCCCTCTGGTGCTCCAAGGCCTCGACCTGGTTCTCGTGCTCCTGAAGGGCTTGGCCGTGCTGGAGCATGGCGCCTTCGCGCTCCTCTAGCGACCTGCGGCGCCGGTCGATCTCCTCGTTCTGGCGCTGGACCGCGCCCTCGCGCATGGAGATCTGCCGCTCGCGTCCCTGGAGCGACCCCTCACGGTCGCGCAACAGGTTGGACTGCTGCTCGAGCTCGGCGGCCCGCCGGGCCTGACGGTCCTCGACCCCCCTGGCCAGGTTCTCTCGCCGGGTGATCTCGATCTCCCTTCCGTTCAGCGCCTGCTCTCGGTCGGAGATCTTGGCCTCCCTCTGACGGAGGGTCTCCTGCATCGCGGTGAGCTGGCTTTCCATGGCGTTCATGCGGGCCTGCCGCTCTTCCACCTCGCTCAGTCGCGTCCGGGCGGCGGTAGAGATCTGCTCGGCCTCCATCTGTCGGCGCTGGAGCTCCTGCTCCTGGTTCCGGCGGACGGTCTCCCATTGTTCCTCCTGCGACAGCAGGTGGGTCTCCCGGTCCCGGAGCGCCCCCTCGTCGGCGCGGAGCTTGTCCTCCCGTGCCCCCAGGGCCTTCAGGCGTTCCCGGGTGGCCAGCTCCCGCTTCTCGAGCTCCTCGCGGAGCGTGCGGACCTCGGTCTCCCGTCGGCCGACCTCGCCCTGCTGGTGTTCCAGTTCGGACTCGCGCTTGCGGAGGTCCGCCTCCTCGACGGAGCCGGGGGGAGGAGCGGCGGGCGCTCCTTGCGGGGCCTGCCCCTCCTTCTCGGAGATGGCCTTGTCGCGCTGGGAGAGGGCCTGGTCGCGCGCGTCCAGTTCCTGGTAGCGCCGCTGCAGCTCGATCTGGTGCGCCTCGAGGTCGTGCTGGAGCGTCTGCATCTCCTGGGTATGCGACTGGAGCGCCTGCTCGTGCTCGGCAAGCTGCTTCTCTCGCTCGGTCAGGGCCGCCTCGCGGTCGGTGGCCTCCTTGGCGGACTCCTGCTGTTGAGCGCTAACCTTCGTGGAGGCGTCCTGCTCCTGGGCTTGGAGGTGTTCCTCCCGCTCGGTGAGCTTGGTGTCGCGCTCGATCAGCTGTCCCTCGGCGGCGTGGACCGCGCTCTCTCGGGCGGCGATCTCCTCCACACGCTGTTGGGTCTGGGACTCTCGTTCGGTGAGCGCGCGCTCGCGCTCCTCCAACGCCTTCTGGCGAGCATCCAGCTCCTCGCGCTGAGCGCTCGAGGTCGCCTCGGCTTGCGGGGCGGCGGCGGCTGTGGCCGGGCCAGGAGCGGTCGCGGTGTCCGGGGTGGCCGCCTCGGCCTTCGCCGCTGACGGGGCCCGCCCGACGACGGTGAAGGGCCGGGAGTTCTCCTCGGAAGGCTCCTCGGAGGGGGAAGAGGGCGCGGCCGGGGTCGCCGTCTCGTTCCGGGCGGATGGGCCGGATGGCGAGGCCACGAACGCCCGCAGCGGGTCAGGTTCCTTCGAGGGCGGCTCGGCGGCGGGTTCGGCCGTGGCGGTGGACGGGGGAGCCGAAGCGGCCGGCGAGGAATCGGGAGGTGGCGGAGGGGCGGACGCGGCGACCGGGGGTGGAGGAGGTGGCGGAGGAGGCGGGGGTGGAGGCTGAGGGGTGGTGGCGCGAGCCGGGGGCGCAGCCGCCGGACCGGCGCGGGGCGGAGGAGGTGCGGGAGCCGTCGCCGCTCCTCCGCCTTCACCGCCGGGCGCGTTCCCGCGGGCCCGCTGGACCAGGTCGAGGCCCTGGGGCGTCATGTGGATCTGGAAGTCCTCCGGGCCGAGCTGCTCGATGCGGACGAGGTTCGACTTCTGCAGCTTGTTGAGGGCGTCCTTGACGTCCTTGTACGCGGCCCCGCCCAGGGACTTGCGGATGTTACGTACGTAATCTTCGCGTGTCACCGGATTGCGGCCGCCACGCGAATGGTCGGCGCTGAAGAGGAGCACCGCTTGCAGAAGGTTCAGTTGAGATTGCGGAGATGGCCTGGCCTGAGCTTGAGGAGCCGCCAACGAGAACACTCCCGGGTCCTACAGGATGGCCGCGGGAGATAAGCGTTGGGAGGGCGCGCGTCCCGGGAGGGGGACGGGCTATCGGAGTTCCATCCCTGTCGCCGAAGAGAACACGACGCTCTTGGACCCGCACACGGGGCAGCTTGGACCTCCCCGTTTGAGCGAGTAACCGGTACCGCACAGCCCGCAGGTCACCCTCCCCGCGAGACTGCTCGTGGAGGAACCACGTGCCGGAAGGCTCGGGCCGGCGCGAGACCTGGTGGTGCCCGCGGCGGTGGTCCTTGCCGGGAGCGAGGTCCTATCGACGACGGGTTCTCTGCGCCATCCGTCGACATCAGGTCGCGGCGGCGTCTGCGAGGTCCCACCGGCGTTCGGGCGAGGCGACGACGGGATCGACCGACGGACCGGGGCCTCTCCGCTCGCGGGGCCCACGAAGGCCCCGGTGATCGCCAGGAACCCGAAGAACCCGCCGCTCGCCCCCAGCGCCGTCACCAACGTCGGGGTGTCGAGCACGGTCCCGCTGGGGAGGTCCCACTCGGTCACGTTGTACTTGAGCAGCGTCGGGCCGTCGAGGGTGGAGAGCAAGACCAGGGTCCAGCCCTTGAGCACGCCGTGGACCGGGGCGAACCAGGAGAGCGAGGTCGCGGAACCGGAGATCCCGCCCAACAAGCTGTAGGCCCCCTGACAGGCCAGGGCCCCGGGTTCGAAGGTGAGCCCCGGGCAACTGGTCGTGTTGTTCGGGGAGAGGAGGAAGAGCCGCGCGTCCCCGGTGGAGGCGACCGAGACCGAGAGGCTTCCGCCCACCGCGTAGGCCTGAGAGCCCAGCGTGGGCAGCTGGGAGACCACCCTTCCCTCGACCGGAGCGTGCGAGACGAGGGTAAGGACGGCCGGCAGGGGGAAGGGACGAGGGTCGGAGCCGTTGGGATAGAGCGACGTGAACGCGGACTCGGTCACGGTCCCATTGCCCCCGCTGAGGTCGAGATAGACGACCGCGAAAGGCGAATCGGAGCGCGGGGGCAGGGACCAGGTGCCGGACGCCTGCTGGGCCTCCGAGTAGATCCACTCGGTGGGCAGGACGAGCCCCTGCGCGAGCGTCGCGTTGTAGGCGGACCACTGCGTCGCGTTCAGGACGTACGCGGCGAGGTCCGAGGCCGAGGAGTTCGCCGCCTGGAGCGAATAGTTCACGAAGAGATATTCTCCCCGAGGGAGGCCCAGCACGCCGACGGTCGCGTTCGAAGGGACCGCGGAGCTGGCGGGGAGGGTCTCCGTCTGCCCGGGCCCGAGCCGGGAGCCGCTGAGGGGGGTCGCGACATGGGGGAACTCGAGCGCGGTCAGCGTGATCGCCGCCAGCCCGACCACCAGCAGGACCACCCCTGCCACGAGCTGCGAGCGCTGCATCGAGGACGCCCCTCCCGGTCGCCGGACGTTCTCCGCGCCTTATTTATTCGACGACCCGAGTGGGCAGGAGGGTTCTCACCTTGGATTTCTTGACGGCGCTCTTCCTGCTCCTGGGCTGCTCCGTCCTGGCGGGAGAGGTGGCGGCCCGGCTTGGGCACGTGGCCCTCGTGGGGCAGGTCGCCGTGGGCATCGTGCTCGGCCCGACGCTGCTCGGTCCCCACCTCGGGCTCTCGATGTCGTCGAACAGTCCGGTCGGGCCCGGCCTCAACGCCGTGGAGACGATCGCGGTGTTCTTCATCCTCTTCATGGCGGGGCTCGAGGTGGTCCCCGAGGACCTCTGGAACACGGGCGCGCTCTCCGCCGTCCTCGGGGTGTCGATCTTCCTCTTCCCTTTCCTGGTCGGCGCCTGGTTCGTCCCCCAGGTCTTCCCAGGTCTCGGAGAGACCCAGGACCTGTTCATCTCGCTCACCCTCTCGATCACGGCCCTGCCGGTCATGGCCGTGATCCTGATCGAGCTGAAGCTTCTGAAGACCCGGCTCGGCTCGATGGTCTTGGGGGCGGCGGTGGTCAACGAGCTCGCCGCGATGACCACGTTCGCCGTCCTGCTGCAGTCCTCGAAGGGCTCGGCGGACCCCTGGGGTTTGGTCATCGCCCTTCTCCAGGTCGGGGTGTTCCTGTTCACGATCCTCACGATCCATCAGGTCCTCAAGCTCTTGCGCCAGGGGCCGGCGTGGGCCCGCCTCCAGCAGAGGCTTTCGCGCCCGCTCCGGAAGCGGCAGGTGTGGTTCGCCCTGCTCCTCATCATGGCGCTCTCCTCCTCCCTCCTCTCCCAGGCATTGGGGCTCACCTTCCTGGTGGGGGCCTTCTACGCCGGGCTTCTGGTGACCCGTGAGAGCGCGGGCCCGGTCGCCCGCCGGGAGATCGGCCGGGTCTTCGGCACGATGACCTGGGGATTCTTCATTCCGCTCTTCTTCGTGCTGGTGGGCCTCAACATGGACCTGACCCCCCTGCTCCACCTCCAGGTCGAGCTGGTCTTCGGGGCCCTGCTGCTCTTCGCCTGCTTGAGCAAGTTCACGGCCGGTGCCGTGGTGCCCCTGATGTTCCGTTGGACGCCGCGCCAGGCGGCCGCCGTCGCGTCGCTCGTCAACGGCCGGGGAGCGGTGGAGCTGGCGATCGCCACGATCCTCCTCGCGTCGGGCGTCTTCACCGTGGAGATCTTCACGCTCGTGGCCGCCGTGGGGGTCGTGACCACCATTATCGCCCCCATCGGGGCGGCCCTCGCGAAGCCCGAGAGTCGACCCGACGAGGTCCCGAAGAACCCCCGTGGGCCTGCGTCCCCCGCGCCGGCCCGCTAGAAGCCGTTGGCTCCGGCGCCCCTCCGAGGGTCGGGGCCCATCTCAGGTGTATCGGGGATGGATGAGCTGCTCGATCAGGCGCACCGCCAGCCGGCTCAGCTCGTGGACCGCCGGGGTGAGCGCCTCGGCCGCCGCTTCCTTGGCCTCGGCGGCGCGGCCCGTCCACTCCTCTCCCTTGGCGGCCGCGGCCACGCAGGAGGCGACCTGGGGTTCGGCCTTCCTCCAGGCGATGCTCTGCGCGAGCATCTCCGCGGCGCTGACCCCCAGGTTCCAACCGGCGCGCTTGGTGAGCTCCGCGGCGCCCGCGCGGGCTCCCGCCGTCGCACCGGCCTCCAGGGAGCGGACCTCCTCTCCCCGGACGACCTCCTCGATCAGGTCCACGGCGGCGTTCCAGGCCTCCGCGATCTTGGGGGCGCTCTCCTCGTGGGCGCCGGAGATGGAGGTGCGTAGCTGCTCCTGAGCTCGATCGGTGTCGGCCTGGACCGCGGCGAGGACCTTGACCAACGCTTCGTTGGCCCGGTCCGCGGCGGTCGCGTTGATCACGGCCGGCAGTCTCCGGAGCGAGCGGGCTTCCCCGATCATCCCCGCGCTGTCCAGCCACACGGGCACGTAATCCCGCACGAACCAGTCCAACCAACGGCGGGCACGCTCGGGGTCCATGCCATCGCCTGCGGTCCCCACGAGCCTGGGCAGCAGGGCCACCGCCGCCTCGCGGGAAGGGTCCGCCTCGGACAAGGTCCAGCGTTGGACCACCGTCGCAAGGACGGGGGAGACGAAGCGAGGGTCGACCTTCGGCAGGGGGGTGACCGGGTTCCGTTGGGCGCTCTTCGGGTCCTTGGGCACGGTCCGGCGGTCCTCCCGTGGACGCGCGGGAGAGGTCCCAGGGCAATTAGATGTCGCTCGAACCGGGGGAACGTGGACCTGCGGACGACCTCCTCCCTCCCCCGGCCCCACCCCACCTCCGAGGTCGGGTGCGAAGCGTCGTGAGAGGCTGGTGTCGTGAGCTCGCCCTCCGCTTTCCCGTGGGAGCGAGCGCGTCCATCGCCCGGAGGACGACAGCGCGCTCGAGGTTACCGTCGGCCCATGCCCGCAGCGAGCCGCGCTCCCTCGACCGCGAGCGTTGTCCGAAGCTCCTCGGCGCGCCGCCAGCGCCGCCGTGTGGCAGGGCTTGCCCGACCTATCCCGCCGGTATCGCCCAGGAGCCGCCCGCGCGGTTCGTGGCGTACCCGTCGGGCGCCGTCCCTCGGTCGACGCGGCTGAAGTGGAGGTCGCAGGCGTCGAGCGGACTGGCGAAGCCGTGGAGCTCGCAGAAGGAGATCCTGAGGGTGGGGTTCAGGAAGGCGCGCGCCCCGCACCATCGACAGACCATGGGTCGGCTGGGGTGGGCGAGGTGCGCGGACGGTCCGGAGGAGAGGGTAAGGCTGCGCTCAGGAGCCGTCGAACTTCCCAAGGACAGGAGTCGCCCGCCGAGGTTGTGGGGTCTCTCGATCGCTCGCGGAGAGATCGTGAACGAGGGAACTCTCGGCGTGGGGCTTGGGCTCCTCTGCGCTCGGCCATGAGGGCCTGCGGGGGGTTGATCGCGCGTCCGACGCATGTCTGACAAACGGATGCCGTTCGTCGTATTTGAAGGAGCGCCTCCGCCAAAGAACGGTGGGGCCGGTACCCTGCGAGCCGGACCTGGGAGGGAGTGGACGTGGCGGGATTTGAACCCACGGCCTCTGCTTTGCGAAAGCAGCGATCTTCCGCTGATCTACACGCCCGAGCGAGAGGCGGGACCCAAGGACGGCAATAAGACTTCGCGGGGAACGCGCGCCCGTCGGGGGCCCCTCAGGGTTCCCCTGGGGCCCGGCGGACCTACGCGGGGACCCCGAGCTTGCGCCGGGGGGCGGGCTCGGTCCGCGCCGGCGGTGCGGTGGACGTCGGATCGGAAGATGGAGGAGGGGATTCCTTCTCGGGAGCCGGCTTCGTCGCGGTCGGCTTGGTCGGGGGTCGCGCCGGTACGACCTTGGCCGAGGGCGAGACCGTCCCTCCAGGTGGCGGCGGCGGGGGCGGAGGCGGCGCTGCCGGAACTGCGATCGGTGGCGGGGGCTTGGGCGCCCGCCTCGTCCCGCTGGGCATGATCAAGTGCCGGTTCGCGTCGTAGCGGAAGAGGTCGGAATAGCGTCCCCACGTGATGATGGTATGGACCGCCTCGGGAGGGGCCGTCGTGAAGGCCACGATCTGGTGGAGCTCGTCCTCCGCGAGGAACCCGTCCACGGCGGAATCGAGGGAGCGCTGGATCGCGCGGAAGAGCGTGGTCTTCCCCAGGATGTCCCGGAGGAGCTCCTTCTTCGCCCGGATGGTCGCCGAAGCGAGCTTCTTGCCCAGCTCGGTGAACGACACGCGGCCGTCGGTGACCGTGACCAGCCCCAGGCCCTCCGCGTACTCGATCGAGGGGAGGATGTCGTCGACCTCCAAGCTCTCGTCGTCGGCGATCCGGGCGACCTCCTCGCTTCCCTTCACGCGCTTGATCAGCGAGAGAAGGCCTAGGAGCTCACTGGGTGCACATTTGGGGTAGAGTGTGGGCACGGTCTCGAGCCTGCTTGCAACCTTCCGAGCGAAGCGGTGGGACTTAAGAGTTCCCTTCCCGAGAAAGGCGACGTGGGATGACCCCCCCTGGCCTTCCTCTCGAGCGACGCGCCCGGCCCATCCGGATTTCGTAATCTCGCTTCGAGGTAGGCTCGAACGCGGGGGGAAGGGGTGGGCCCGCGGGGGGTCGCGCTAGGGCGCGGGGGGGTGAGATGCGGCAGGGAGCGCGCCGTTGCTCCCCCCGTTCGCCTCTCCCGACCGGCCCGGAGGTCCCCCCTCGGTGATCATAGAATAGACGTAGTCCGTGAGCTCGTAGAACGCGTCCGACTTGCGGTCACGCGGCCGTGGCAGCTTCACGGGGACCCCGGCGAGGACCTGGCTCGGTCTTCGCGAAAGCACGAGGATCCGGTCGGCCATCTCCACCGCCTCCTCGATGTTGTGCGTGACCAGCACCACCGCTTCCGGTGGAAGGCCGGGGTCGGCCCACAGCTCCAGGACCTCGTCGCGAAGGCTCTCGGCGGTGAGGGGGTCGAGGGAGGAGAACGGTTCGTCCATGAGCAGCACCGCGGGTTCCACCGCGAGGGCCCGGGCGAGCCCGACACGCTGGCGCATGCCCCCGGAGAGCTCCCGGGGGTAGGCTTCCTCGAACCCCACCATCCCCGTGACGTCGATGTACTTGGAGACCTGCGCCTCGATCCGGTCCGGGGCCCAGCCCCGGGCCTCCAGGCCCAGGGCGACGTTCTCCTTGACGTTCAGCCAGGGATAGAGCGCGAAGCTCTGGAAGACCATGGCCATCTCCAGCTGCACGTCCATCACGGGCTTGCCGCGGAACAGGATCGCCCCCGAGGAGGGGTGGTCCAGCCCCTGGATCAGCCGCAGCAACGTCGACTTGCCGCAGCCGGAGGGGCCGACGATGGCCAGGAAGTCGTTGTTCGCGACGGAGAAGGAGATGTGCTGCATGATCGCCACCGGCCCGTGGCGGCCCGCGAAGTTCTTCCCGACGTCCGAGATCTCGATGAGCGACATCGAATGCAGACCACCCTCAAGGCGAACGGAGAGCCGATGGGGCTCACTCGATGCTGTACCTCTTCACGCGGCGATACATGGGCTTCCATATGAGTTCGTTGACCGCGATGACCGCCCCGACCAGGGTGAAGAGGGAGAAGACCATCAGCGGCAGGCCCTCGCTGCCGGGGTAGCAGTAGGTCCCGACCTCCAGGAGCTGGCCCAAGCCTAGGACGCCCTGGGAGGCGCAGGCGGCCGGGCTCGCCCCCGTCGCCGCCGTGGCATGGATCTGGGTCGAGTACCATTCGGCGTAGATGAGCGAGTTCCAACCCCCCCCGAACGCCGTGATGGACCCGGTCACGAAGGCCGGGAAGATCGCGGGCAGCGTCAACCGACGGAAGGAGAGCCGCCCTTTGAGCCCCAGCGAGCGGCCGGCCTCCTGGAGGTCCGGGGGGACCGCCTTGAGCCCCGAGTAGACGTTGAAGAAGACGTACCAGATCATCCCCGTCATCACGGCCACCACGACGGTGGCGTCGAGCCCGAAGACCAGGGCGAGCGTGACCAGGAGGAGGGGAAAGAGCGCGGGGGCGGGGAACGAAGCGATGACCTCGATGGCCGGCATCCCCATCCGCGCGGCGCTCGGCTTCCGAACGAAGTAGAGGACCACCGGGAAGGTGATGGCGAGCGACAGCCCGTAGGCGAGGAGCACGCGGGTGAAGGACGCGGCCAGGGCCATCGGGATCAGGTCGACCTGGGCATGGACGGGGCCCGAGATCGGGCCCGAGATGACGTGATAGACCGACACGGAGAGCGCGATCAGCGCGAACCAGGCGACGACCAGGATGGACCCCACCAGGAGGTAGCGGATGACCCCGGGCGGAAGATGGGTCCGGCGTCGGATCTTTCCCACCGTGTTCGTGCCCAAGCTGACGAGCGGGCTCGTCACCCGGTTGACGCCCCCGACAAAACCTCGAGCGACGGTCGAGACGCTGCGCCGCACCCGCTCATCGAGGCCGCTCTGCGCGACCAGCTCGGTCTCGCCGCTGGGAGCCTGGTCGTAGCGGTACTGTTCGGCCCACCGGCCGGCCGGGCGCCAGACGAAGAGGTCCAGCGCCGCGATGAGGACCACGAGCAGTGCCGTCCCCACCAGGAGTGGCCCGACCGCCCCCGTCGTCGCGGAAACGAAGAGGAAGCTCCCGATCCCCGGAAGGGTGACCGGGACCTGCCCCGACCCGATGATCTCCGCCCCCACCAGGTAGTACCAGCCGGCGGTCCAGGAGAGCACGGAGTTGTAGACGAGCCGGTTGATGGTCGCGGGGAAGTAGAGGTACCTCAGGCGTTGGACCCCGGTGAGGCCCATGGAGTCCGTCGCCTCCAGCATGTCGTTCGGGATCCCCTTGATCGACTCGTACACCCCGAAGGCCATGTTCCAGGACATCGAGGTGAAGATCAGGAAGATCGCGGCGATGTTCGGGCCGATGATGCTGGTGGGGCCCGTGAGCGAGACGAAGGCCAGGACGACGAACGGGAAGAACCCGAGGATCGGGACGGACTGCAGGATGTCCAGGATCGGGATGAGGACCCGCTCGGCGGAGCGGTTCACCGCGGCCGCGTAGCCGTAGGCGAGCGAGAAGCCCAGCGAGAGGATGTAGGCGAGCAGCATCCGGAGGAACGAGGCCGCGAGCGACGCGGCCGCCTGCGGCAGGTAGGAGAGGAGCCCCGGGTCCGCCGACAGGACGGCGACCGGAAGCACCAGGGCCAGTGCGGAAGGGGGGAACCTCTGTCGCAGGAGAGCCATCGGGCCCGGGCTCGAGGCAAGCTCCGGGAGCTCCCGGGCGCGCATCCTGCCTCACATGGGCGAGGGTGGCCGATCTGACGCGTGGGGGGCCCCGTGCGGCCCGGACCCCTTCGCCCCTCCCCTCTCCGGAGCGGGGCCGAACTTGGCCAAGAAGTGGCGCAGCCGCTCCGGCGCCTCGACGATCGTCATCCCGCGAACGGAGTCGCGCCGCTTCCAGACCCTCCGGACCGTGTCGGCCACGTAGGAGAGGTGGCTCGCGGTGTACACCCGGCGAGGGATGGCCAGACGGACCAGCTCCAGGGCGGGGGGGGCGCCCGGGGCCGAAGAAGCCCCTCCGAACATGACGCCGCCGACCTCGCACGTGCGGACGGCCCCTTCCCGGTAGATCTCGACCACGAGGGCCTGTCCGGGAAGCTCCGAGCCCTGGAGGTGGGGAAGGAAGGCGTGCGCGTCAAGGTACAGGCCGTGCCCTCCGGGAGGTCGCACGAACGGGATGCCGTCCTGCTCGAGCAGGCTGGCGAGGTACCGGACCTGGCCCACCCGGTGCGCCATGTAGTCGAGTTGGGTGGCCTCCAGGAGCCCGATGGCCATCGCAGAGAGGTCGCGGCGCGCGAGACCGCCGTAGGTCGGGAAACCTTCGAAGGTGATGAGCGTCTCCTTCAGACGCGGGACCAACTGGGCGTCGCGGGTGGCGATGAAACCGCCGATGTTGACCAGTCCGTCCTTCTTGGCGCTCATGGTCGCGCCGTCGGCCAGGTCGAAGCAGGCGCGGCCGATCTCCCGGAGAGATCGCTCGCCCATCCCAGGTTCCCGCTCGTGGATGAAGTAGGCGTTCTCGGCCCACCGACACATGTCCAGATAGAACGGGACCTTGTGCGCCCGACAGATGCCGGAGACCTCGCGCAGGTTCGAGAGGGACGCGGGCTGCCCCCCGCCCGTGTTGTTGGTCAGGGTCATCATGACCAGGGGAACGTTGGCGCCCTCCTTCTGGAGCAGCGTCTCGAGCTTCGAGGTGTCCATGTTCCCCTTGAAGGGGTGCTCGTTGCGCACGTCGTACGCCTCTTGGATGGCGAGGTTGAGCGGCTGGGCTCCCTGCCGGAGGACGTGGGCCTGGGTCGTGTCGAAGTGCATGTTGTTGGGGATCTTCTGCCCGGGCCGGGCGAGGCTCGAGAAAAGCAGATGCTCCGCGGCGCGCCCCTGGTGCGCCGGGATCACGAACGGGAATCCGGTCAGGTCCTGGACCGTCCGTTCGAACTCCGCGAAGTTGCGGCTCCCCGCGTAGCTCTCGTCCCCCGTCATCATCGCCGCCCACTGGCGGTCGCTCATGGCGGAGGTCCCCGAGTCGGTGAGCAGGTCGATGTAGACCTCCTCGGAGGTCAGGTTGAACAGGTTGTAGCCGGCCCGCTGGAGCGCGGCCTCCCGCTCATCGCGGTTGGGTCGATGGAGCATCTCCACCGCCTTGATCCTGTAAGGCTCGAGGGGCAGTGGAGGGTCCGACGGAGACATGGGCGACCCCGCCGGCCATTCGTTCGGGCGTATAAGTGCGGCGGCGGCCACACCACGCGGGCGGGCGTAGCTCCCGCGCGGGACGTGGGAACGCCCCCCGTGGCGGGCTCCGCTCCGTAGGCCTTATGACCACCTACCTTGTGAACCCGCGCGCAGCCCCGTAGTCTAGTGGCCAAGGATGCGGGACTCTGGATCCTGCGGCATCGGTTCGAATCCGGTCGGGGCTATCCGAGAGGAGCTCATCCCTTCCCGGGAGACCTCCTCCTCTCACGCGGGACCTTCGCGGCCAGATCGCGGACCTTCACGTCGGACCGGTCGCGCTGGCCCGCGAGGTCCTGGACCCGGCCCCTTCCGGAACCGCAGCGCCTGCTTCTCCCAAAACCTGGTCGCGTCATGGACCAGGTTCCTCGCCGCGCCTCTCCTCTGGCGACCTCGGCGGAACGGCGCCTGGGTTCGCGAAGTCCTCCGGGCCCGTCCGAGCGGGACGGGCGAGACGTGGTCGGATGACCTCCCCGATCCTGCTCTCAGGTTCGATGAGAAGGTACCGTACCCTGGGGAAGCTCTTCCGGATGAGCTCTCCCACCCGGTCGATGTGCAGCTCGACCTCGTCCGTGCTGAGCCCGTCCGCGAAGTTGACCCGTAGTCCCACGAGCTCGTCATCCGGACCCAGGAGCATCGTCTGGATCCCGACCAGCTGCCGGACGTAGGGGTACTGCTCGACGAGCTTGCGGAGGGCGTGGATCTCGTCCGTGTCTCCGCTCCGACCCACGAGCAGCACGCGTCCTTCCCGGACCAGGATGAGGCCCATGACCAGCATGGAAGCGCCGACGATGAGGGCGGCGGCCCCGTCCAGCGCCTCGTATCCCGTCACGCGGACCAGGAACAGGCCGAGCAGGGCGACCCCGCCCCCGAACACGCTGATCGCGTCCTGGAGGAAGACGGTCTTCACTCCCTGGCGGTTCGACTCGAGCAGCGCCCGGACCGAGCCCCCGTCCCGTCGGAGCTCGAAGAGCACGATGCTGATGCTCGCCGCGTTCCCGATCAGGGTGACCCCCACCGTGACGATCCCGGCGACCAGCGCTCCGATGGGGTGCGGCGTGAGCATCTCTTCCAGTCCGAAGACCATGACGAACGACCCGGCGAGGCAGAAGGCGACGAGCCCCGCGCTGTAGGCCCAGAAGAACCGCTCCTTCCCCCGTCCGAAAGGATGGGTCGGTGAGGCGGGGAGCTGGGCGGCGCGTTGGCCCCAGAGGATCATCAAACCCGCCAACAGGTCGGTGGCGGCGTTCACCGCCTGGGAGAGGACGGCGTGGCTTCCGCCCACCTGGAAGATCGCAAGGTTGGCCGTGAGGAAGGCCACGTTGAGGACGAAGCTGCCTCCCAGGACGACGTTCGTGCGCACCGATTCCTCACCTGCGGGGCGCCAGCGTGGGCCCTTTCGCGTTCGACGAGATCGCCTAAGGTCTCGCCGGAGCGCCCCGTCCACCGGAGCGTAGCGCGCCCCATAAGGGTCGTTGCCGTTCTCGAGGAGGCAGCCGCGCGCATGAGCGCCGCCGACCTCCCGCTAGCGCGCGCCGGGTCGAGTCTCTGCTCGGCGGGGATCGTGCCGGCCACGCGCCCGCCCTCCCCTCCGGGGGGGAAGGGCCGCTCTCCCTTACAGGGGGCCGGGCGGTGTCTGGGGTGGGTACGCGCCAGGGTCCGCAGGAGCCGGAGGCGCCATCGGAGGCAGGTAGCCACCGGGCCCGGCCGCTCCTTGCACCTCCGCCGGGGCGGGGGGGCCCGGGGCGACCGCCATCCCTCCCGGGGTCGGGTCCTGCTGCGGAGGGGGCGACTTCGGACGCCTCCGAGAAGCGCCGAGGAGGAGCCATCCGACCAGCACACCGATGACGATCCCGAGGACCGCCCCGACCAGGAAGACCGCGGGGTCGTTCAGGAGGTCGGGCACGAACCCGGAGGAACCCCCACTTCCCGCTCCGGTCGATGAGGGGTGCGGGAGCACATGCAGCACGACCCGGGCGGACGCTCGGTCGCCCAGGGAGTCGTTGACGGTGAGCACGAAGGAGAAGTTGCCGGAGCCCGCCGGGAGGTAGTTGAGGGTCGCCGTGTTCGCTCCGACGATCGCGGTGCCGTTGAGCGTCCAAACGTAGGTGAAGGGCGAGAGGCCTCCCGACTCCGAAGAGCTCACCACCACCGGGACGCGGGGGTTCGTGCCGTTCCCGGAGAGCCAGACGGAGACGCGGAGGGGTGGGAAGACGGTCAGGACCACCGAGGCCGACGTGGACCCACCGACCGAGTCGTTGAACCACACGGTGGCCGTGTACGACCCTGCCAGTCCATAGACGTGGGTGGTGTTCTGCCCCGTGGCTCGGGAGCCATCCCCGAAGCCCCAGGCGTAGCTTGCGGGTGGGGTTCCCCCCGATCCCGTCGAGGAAAGGACGACCACGAACGGGGCAGCGCCGGTGACCCCGGAGGGCGCGATCGTCACCTGAAGGGCGGCGTTCACCGACACGATCGCCCACCTCGAGGTCCCGACGAGGCCGTTCCAGGCGGAGACCGTCGCCGTGACGTTCCACGCGCCGACCGTCGTGGCGACGCAGGAAAGGTGGCTCGAGTTCTGGGAAGTGCAGCCGGTCGGGAGCCCGTTCCAGGTCCACGAGAGGCTGCCGTTCCCGCCCGTGGCGTTCGACCAGAGCGCCAGGGTCTGGCCGACGTCCAGCGTCGGGGGAACGGCGTGGACCGCCGCGACCCGGACCGGCTGTCCGTAGGCCCAGGTCCAGCTGACGTCGCTCAGGCCCTTCCTACCGGCTTCCATGAGGAGGTAGCCATCTCGGCCATCGAACGCGCCGGTCGCCCCAAGGAGCGCTCCTGGAGGTGACGGCACGATCAGGCGCGTCCATCCGGCCGCCCCGAAGCTCCAGGTGTCCGCGGTGCACCCCGCGGTCCCGCAGCCGCCGTAGAGGATCGCCATCCCCTCGGAAGGGTCGAAAGCGAAGAGCGAGCGTGCCCGGGCGGAAGGGGAGACGCTCAGCGTGGAGGTGAGGTTCGTCCAGTTCCCCGCGTGGAAGCTCCACGTATCGGAGAAATGCAGGGTCCCCCGAACCCCGCCGAAGAGCACTCCTTCGCTGAGGGCGGGGTCGTCCGCGAAGGGGGCCTGGTCGCGTGCCGAGGGCGCTGGGGCCACGAGGAACGGGGTGAGGTTCTGCCAGCGTGTTCCCCTCCAGGCCCAGGTGTCGCTCAGGACGTGCGTGCCCCGGGCCCCGCCGAAGAGGACGGGGTAGGCCACGCTGCTGACGTAGGCCAACGAGACGCCTCCCCTGGCGGAGGGGACCGAGCCGACAGGAGGCTGGGGAACGCTGCGCCACGCTCCCCCCGAAAAGGTCCAGGTGTCGTTGAAGCAGACCGCGGCGCAACCCCCGTACAGCAGCAGGTAGGGGCCCGCGGGATCGTAGGTGAAGCCGGCTCCTGAGCGAGGCGAGGGAGCTGTCCGGAGGGTGGAAGTGATGTTGGTCCAGACCCCCGCACGGTAGGTCCAGGTGTCGTTGAGCGGGTGGGAGGTGGCGCTGATCCCCCCGAACAGGACCGTGTAGCCGTCGTGGGCGTCGAACGCCACGGCGGCATCGATCCGAGGGGAGGGCGAGAGGGAGGGCGCGGTGCTCACGTTCATCCAGAGGGCGGTCGAAGCGGCGGGGAGCGCGGGAAGAGCGGACCCCACCGCGCGGTCCGAGGAGGCGGTGGGCGACGGCGCCGACAGCGCAGATGTCGTCCCGGGGTTGCGAGCGGTGAGAGCCGCAGAGCGCGAGCCCGCCGCTCCTTGCGGGGCGAGGCTGCCGCTCGGAACCAGAAGGAGGGCAACGAGCAGGACCAACGCGGAAGTGGTGGCCGAACGGGAAGCTCTGGTCCGACGAGTGTCTCGAGATCCAGATCGGGCGGCCATAGAATATCATCCGTGCACACAGATATGATGCCTCTCTGGCCACCGGGACCGTTGCGCGGTGGGCCCGATGGGGCGAGCGGCCCCGCCTTCGCTTCGGCCGAGCCCGTCCCTTGACGGGCGAGGTGACCTTGATTACCCATACCGGCTCTGGCGGCCCATCGCGGGGGTACTCTAGCCCGGTCAAACGAGCTGTCCGCGAGGACAGCGCGGACCCAAGAGGCAAGGCTTAGGACCTTGTCGCACAGGCGTTCGCCGGTTCGAATCCGGCCCCCCGCACTGCCGCCTCTCTCGGCGAGCTTGGCTCGCCAAACGCACGGTCTCCTCGGCACGGCGCTCCTTACGCCACGTGGAACGCCGGGTCCGCGTGGGGCACGTCGTCGAGCTGGATCCGCGTGACGGAGAAGGGCACGCGGCGAGCGTGACCGCGCGCTCCTTCGGCCGGTCGACCGTCCGAAGCACCCCCGTTGCGGCGCCGTCGGGTTTAAGCGACCTCACGGCTCCAAGGGCGCATGTCGAGCGAGTGGCTCGATTGGCACAAGGGGTACGCTTCCGACACCAACCAGGCGAGGCGTCTGCGGTTCGTCCAGGACCTCCTGCGCCAAGCCCTCGACCGCGCCCCCCCCGGACCGGTCCGCGTGGTCAGCTTGTGCGCTGGCGATGGACGGGACGTCTTGGGGGTGCTGGAGGACAACTCCCGACGAGGGGACGTGCGAGCGCTCCTCGTAGAGAGCGACCCCGACCTCGTCCGGGTCGGCCGAGAGCAGGCCCGTGCGCTCGGGTTGGCCCCTGAACAGCTCGAGTACCTGGAGGCCGACGCCTCACGCACCGACGCTCTCCAAGGGAAGGTCCCCGCCCAGATCGTTCTCGTCTGCGGGATCTTCGGCAACGTCACGGACGAGGACGTGCGGAACACCATCCACCACCTTCCCGAGCTCCTGGCCCCAGGCGGGTGTGCGCTGTGGACCCGGGGTCGCTTCGAGCCGGACCTCACGCCGGCGATCCGGCAGTGGTTCCGTGAAGAAGGGTTCGAAGAGCTTGCGTTCGTTCAGGTCCCCGACAGCCTCGCGACCGTGGGCTCGGGGTGGCTGCGGGTCCCTCCGCGTCCCTGGCGGGCCGGTGTCCGACTGTTCACCTTCCTTCCCAGGTCGGAGCGGCCGTCGGCCCGAAAGTAGGGGGCTCACGCTCTCCCCGATCGGTCTACCCTGTGCGGTCCCGGCTCGCTTCAGGTGACGTTGATGGTCAGCTGGTTGTACCCCGTATTGCCGTTGTTGTCGACCACCGAAGCGTAGACCGTGAACTGCCCGGCGTACGTGAAGACGTGCACCGGCGCGTTATCGGTGGTGAGGTTCCCGTCCCCGAAGTTCCAGGAGACCGGCTGGTAGGGCGCGCTCCCTCCGGAGACCACGGCGCTGAAGTAGACGGTGAGCGGGGCCGGGCCATTGTACACGCTGGCCTGGATCTCGAGGGTCGGCGGAGAAGGGATCGTGGGCGGCTGGGGGGGCGATGGGGTCGAGCTCATCGACATCATCGACAGGATCCCGGGAAGGATGAACACGAGGAGGAAGATCACGAGGAAGATGATGCCGGGCCAGGACTTGCGTCGCGCCGGGGCGGAGTAGACCGCGTGGGGCGGGACCGCCCCTCCCGCGTAGGGACGGTACCAGGAAGGCAGCGACGGCGCCGCCGAGATGAGCGGCGGAGGCGGCGGGGTCGGCGCAGGGGGGCGGAACGTCGTGCCGCAGTACGTGCACACCGACGCCCCGTCCGGGCCGGGGAGGGGGAGAGGCGCACCGCAGTTGGGGCACTTGTTGACCACGAGTGGGCCGGCCGCGCTCGCTCGGTTCTGGGCGTTCATGGTGCGCCGGTACGGCTCGGGACCTCAGGGTCACGGCCTGGACCTCTTGAGAACGGGTCGGCAGATAATCTCGTCGGAGGTTCTCCCTTCGAGGAACCCTGAAATGCCCCGGTTCACAGGTGGGAGGGAGGTCTTCGGTGTCCGCTCACGCCGACCTGCCCCGATCGGTCGCCCAGGTCCTGTCGTCCCCCCAGGGCGTCCCGTCCCTTCCGCTGGAGACGGTCGAGGAGGTCCTCGATCGATGGGAGGCCCAGGTCCCTGCCCGAACGACCGCCACGGTCCACCTCCGCCCGGGAAAGCGGGCCCTGGTGTTCGGGGACACGCACAGCGACTGGCCCACCGTGCGGTCGCTGGCGGAGCGGGTCCTGGGTCCCGGTAGGGAGGATCTGGACCTTCTCGTAGGAACCGGAGATTACGTGGACCGGGCGACCCCGGAACTCCCGTTCGGCTCGGTCATCAACGCGCTCCTCCTCCTCTCCCTCGAGCTCAGCGAACCGGAGCGCGTCCTCCTGCTGCGGGGCAACCACGAGACCCAGAGGACCATCCCCATCCTCCGCGCGGAGGTCGTCGACGAGGCCAACGAGATCTGGGGCGCCGGCACCCGGGTCGGGAAGCGCCTGGAAGAAGCGTTCGACCGGATGCCCCTCGCGGCGGAGACGGAGAGCGGAGCCTACCTCGCCCACGCAGGGTTCCCCCGCGACCGGGGGACGGCCGGATGGAAGGCCGCCCTCGCCCACGAGAGCGTCAAGGTCCTGGAAGAGGTCGTGTGGAACGACCTCGAGGTCTCCTCCTTCGCCGGGAGCCGGGGGCTCGAGATCGCCCCCATCACCGAGGTCGAGACGCTGGAGTTCCTTCGTGAGGCGGGCCTCGGCGTCTTCCTCCGAGGCCACGACCCGATGGAAGCCGGCAAGTCCCGGTACCAGGACCGGGTCCTGACCCTCCACACGAGCCGGGTGTACGACTGGGCGGGCCTCCACGTGGCGGAGCTCCCGCTGGACGGAAAGGTGCGCGACCTTCGCGACGTGCGGCACCTGACGCTCGGGGCCCCTCCGATCCCGAGGTCGGCGCGCGCTCCGGCTCCCCGCCGCTATCCGAAGTAGCGCCGCTCGATGGCGAGGATCTCCTCGTCGCTCCCCGCTCCAGCGTACTCCTCGAGCGGCCCCTCGTTGAGCTTCAGGAGCCCCGAGCCCCCCGTCAGTCGCAGGAAGTACGTCTCGGCCACTTCGCGCCCGAAGGTGAGGTAGACCGCGGCTCCTAACGCCTCGGCGGTGTTGAGCTCCCCCAGCCGTCCGTAGTGCTGGGCGTTCGCGGCGAGGAGGAACGGGAGGCGCCGGGCCTCGAGGTGGCGTAGGCTCCTCGACAGAGGCTCCGGGAAGCCCCCCCGGTCGCCCAGGCGGTTCCAGGAGCAGTCGACCGCGACGATGCCGAGGCGGCTCGCCGCCGCCGCGTCACGGGAGCTCAGGATCCGCGGGCTGTGAGGGTCCAGCAGGAGGGCGCCCGCGGGAGCACGGTCGTTCACGGCGAGCCCCTTCGCCAGGGAGAGCCGTACGAGGCGTCGGGCCGTGCAGAGCTTGGGGGAGTCCTCGCACGCGAGGAAGACCCAGAGCCGCGGCCCGGGGACCGAGGGGGTCGCCGGAGGATGCGCTTGGGGCTCAGCGGGGCGCTTCTGCGTGCTCACGGAAGATCGCGTGGACCTGGCGGGTGATCTTGAGGGCGTCCTCGTAGCGGCGCTGCCAGAGGTTGCGGCCAAAGATGATCCCCGTCGCCCCCGCCGACATCGACGAGCGGACCTTGGTGAGCATCTCCTCATCCCCCATCTTCTCGCCTCCGGAGACGAGCACGAGCGTCCGACCGGCGCACTTGACGACGCGCTGGAAGGACTCGTCCGGGGAGAGATGGAGGGTGTTGTACGGGCTGGGCGACTCCTTGTCCTTCTCCGAGGGCATGGGATAGTTGACCTTCACGATGTCCGCGCCGATCTCCTCGGCCACCCGCGCGGCGTACTCGACCGCGTAGAGCGACTCCTTGCCCCCCTTCTTGGAGATGGCCTCGCCTCGGGGATACGCCCAGACGATGAGCGGCATTCCGAACCGGTCGCACTCCGCGCGGACCTGGGCGGCCTGCGCCAGGTCGCGGTCCTGGGCGGGGGAGCCGACGTAGACCGTGTAGCCCACGCCGTCCGCTCCCAGACGGACCGCGTCCTCCACGGTCGCGGTGAGGGGGGAGAACGCCTGGGCGTCCGACGGCACCGAGGTCTTCCCGTTGATCTTGAGGATGAGCGGGACGGTCCCGGCGTAGTGGGTCATGAACTTGCGGGCGAGCCCCAGGTGGAGCGCGATGGCCGAGAAGTTCCCCTCCCGGGCGAGCCTCCACTGGTAGTCGGGGTCGAGCGAGTCCGGGTTGGCGAAGAAGTCGACCGGCCCGTGCTCGAGCCCCTGGTCGATGGGAAGGACCAGGAGCGTCCCGCCGCCCGGGCCGTGCTCGTACATCATCCGGGTGAGGCGCACCCTCTTCCCGGGGCTCAGTCCGAGCTCGTCAAAGGACGGTCGGCGGACCGCCGTGGTAGCGGCACCCTTTTGGAGCGAACTGGGCGAAGCGGTCTTGGGAGCGGTCTCCGCGGACATCGGGGGTTCCTCGGAGGTGCGAGCTGTACGGCCTCTTGAGCGTTTGGACGCCGAGCGGGGGAGGACCCTAGGGTCCTCCTCCGGCTCAGGCACGAAGGAGTTGGGCGCTCAGGCGTACTGGGCGCAGCCGTAGCAGTAGTAGCGGTTGTACTGCGGGACGAAGGTCGTGGGCTTGCCGCACGACTTGCAAGCGGGGGCTCCGCCGGTCGCTGCGGGCGCGGGCGCAGCAGCGGGGGCCGCCGCGGCCGGTGCAGCGTAGGAGGGCTGGGCCCCGTAGGCGGGCGCGGGCTGGGCAGCGGGAGGCTGCTGGTAGGCCGGCTGCTGCTGGGGTGGAGCCTGGTAGGCCTGCTGCGCGGGGGGTGCCTGGTACGCCGGGGGCGCCTGATACGCCGGGGGGGCCTGGTACGCCGTCTGGGCGGGGGGCGCACCGTAGGGGGGCGCGGCCGCCGGGGGCTGGCCGTAGGCGGGCGGAGGGGCCTGGGGGGGAGGCGCCCCGTAGCCGTAGATCGGCTGCGGCGCTGCGACGACCATCATCGGAGCGGCCACCATCGTCTGCGGGGTGAAGCCCTGCTTCAGCTTCGCCTCGATCTTCCCGTAGTCGATGAACAGGAAGATCGTGCCGATCCAGAAGAGCAGGAGGATCGCCCCGATCTTCAGGCGAGGCTCTGCGTAGCGGTCCTTGGCCCGGAGGTTCCCGAGGACGTTCCCGATGAACCCGAGGAAGAGGAGCAGACCGCCGCCGCCAGTGAGCGCGGTGGCCGTCACCACGGCCGCGATGTAGGAGTTGTAGCAGCCGGTGAAGACGGCGGAGGTGGCGTTCAGGCAGTTGATGAAGGTCAGGATGTACGTCGCGCTGAGCACGTTGCCGGCCAGCAGCAGCACGGCGCCGATGACCCCGAGGAGCGAGAGCAACGAGGCGGTCGAGAAGTGCGACTCGACCGTCTTGAGCTTCGAGAACCCGAGGAAGACGAAGAGGAAGGCGAGGAGCATGACGGCGGGTCCTGCCGCCCCTAGACCCAGGTAGGCGTAGATCAGGCCGGCCGAGATGTTGACGGAGGTCGACCCTCCTGTTGCGAGGAGCGCGTTGACCTCAGCCGTGGCGATGGCCGGGCCGATGATGGCCGAGTTCACAACCCCCGCGATGAGGGAGATGATGCCGCCCAGGATCCCAAGGAGGTATCCGAGCTTGAGCTTCTGGACGCCCGCCAGGTCGGTGGCGAACTGCCCCGGAGCGGCGGTAGGAGGAGCCACCGCCATCGGGGCCGTCGGAGCTGCGGGCTGGCCCCAGGCGGGCGGGGCTTGTCCGTAGGCTGGAGCTGGAGCGCCGTAGGGCGATTGTCCCGGGGGTGGTTGCGCGGCCATGTATGGGGACGCGACATTCGACCTAGGATAAAAAGGGCTCGACATCCATCGAGGGGAATGTTGCGACCGGGGGGGTGGTTACGCGCCGCTCCGGAGGCCCGCCCCACGAGGGCCGGCCAGGCTCAGGCGTACTGGGCGCAGCCGTAGCAGTAGTAGCGCCCGTACGGGGCGACCCAGGTGGTAGGCTTGCCGCAACTGCGGCATGAGGGCGCCCCAGGGGTGGGAGCCGGCGTCGGCCCAGGGTTGGGGGTCGGGTTAGGGTTGTACGTCGCGAAGGTGGGGGGGGAGGAGGGCGCGGCCTGCGGGGGCGGCGACGGCGCGGGCGAAGGGGCGTACGCCGGCGGCGCGGCGTAGCTTTGGGCCGGGGGCGCGGCGGGAGCGGTGGGGTAGGGCTGGGCGGCGGGATAGTTCTGCGGAGGAGAAGCGTACGGGCCCTGCGGTCCGGCCATGGGCGCGGACGCATACGGCTGACCCTGGGCCCCCGGGTACTGGGCCGGCGCCTGGCCGGACTGGGGGTAGGGGGCCTGCTGGACCACCGGGGCCTGGGCGACGCCCCCCTGGCCCTGCTGCCAGGTGATCAGGGGCTCCATCTTCAGGTGGAGGACCAGGAGGAGGATCCCGACGATGACCCCGCCCAGCAGGAGGTTGAGCAGCGCCCAGAGGAAGGACTTCTCCTTCACCGTCTGGAACTGCCCTGCGTCCAGGGCTGCGCGGAGCTGAGGGACGATCATGAACCGGGTCAGGAGGTCGAACACGGCGAAGAGGAGCAGCGGCGCCGCGATGACGTAGGCGTCGGTCTCGCACCCGATCAGGACCTGACAGGCGGGGTTCGTCATGGCGAGGGCGATCTCGGCGACGGCGGCGAGCGCCCATAGGATGCCGAACACCAGCGACAGGATCTTCGTGAGGTCCAAGAACGACCGGGACGAGGCGAGCTCCGGGGGCTCCGCCGGAGCTTCCATGGTCGGTGGAGCCCCGTAGGCCGGTGCGGGCGGAGGGGCGTAAGGACCCGCTTGCAATTCCCCTCGAGAGCGCGACGGACCAGAGGTCCCCTATAAAGGCTTCGAGAGAAAACGCGTCGTCACATCGAGGAGGACCAAGATACATATGCTCCTCCGGCGCATTCTTCACCTCCAGGACCCGGGGCCGCTCAGGACCCTCGGGTCGGGGGCCGTATCGGGAACGCGGGGGACCGAACACTGTGCGCACGAGCAACATTGTGGTGGTGACCCTTGGTCTCGACGCGATCTTCTTCGCGGTGAACTTCCTGGTCTTCCTTTCCGGGGGTAGCCGGGCCGTCCTCTCCCAGGCGGTCTCCACGGTGACCGATCTCATCGGCAGCGTGATGATCCTCTGGGGCCAGCTGGCCGCGGACCTCCCCGCGACGGCGAAGCACCCCTTCGGGCGGGGGAAGGAGCGGTTCTTCTGGGCCTACAGCGCGGGGCTCGTCACCTTCTCTCTCGCGGGCGGGCTGGTCTTGCTGGAAGGCATCGAACAGGCCCTGGACCCTCGCACGGTGACCGACCTCGGCACCGGTATCCTCACCGTGGGGGGAACGTTCCTCGCCAGCCTGGGGAGCCTGCTCGTCGTCCTGCTCGAGCTTCGGAAGGACCGCAGGAGCGTTCACCAGCTCCTGGCCTCGAGCCACCAGGGCGTGAAGACGATCTTCCTGCAGGACGTGGTGAGCCTCGCCGGAGCAGGGGTCGCGCTCGCCGGCATCGCCATCGTGCGGTACACGGGCCCTCCATCGGTCGACGGTCTGTCTGCCGCCGTGGTGGGCGCGTTGCTGCTCTACACCGGCTTCGCCCTCGCCGCAGAGGGGAGGGAGTTCCTCGTGGGCAGGGCCGTCGGGGAGGAGGAGGGGCGGGCGATCCTCTCCCTCGTCGAGAGGTACCCCTACGTGCGGCACGTCCTCGGGATGCAGAGCATGGTCCTCAGCCCCGACGACCGGCTCGTCGTCCTCCGAGTGAACTTCATGGACGAGATGAACACCGACGACGTCGAGATGCACATCGACCAGCTGCGGAGGTTCGTGACCGGGGAGTTCCCGCTGGTCAAGCACCTCATCATCGAGCCGGTGCGCGCCGCCGGAGAGGACCTCGTGATGGACGAGCGGACCTCCCCGCAGGAGGTCCACGGTCCGCCCTTCGCCCCCGACCCGCTCACGGCGGGGCGAGGGCCGGCGGGTGCGCCGCCCGTGCGGCACGACGAGCACGGCTCAAACGGAGCCAGGTCAGCGTGACCAAGAACGCGGCGATGAGGGCGAAGAAGAGCACGATGCCGCGGTTCCCGAGCCACGTGAAGAGCCCGCTCGAGAGCGAGATCCCGACGAACATCCCCGCCGCGATCATGAGGGTGTAGAGACCCATCGTCGTGCCACGACTGATCTTCTTGGACAGGTCGGCGAGCGCGGCGAGCGAAGAGGGGCCGAAGGCCAGCGCCGCGAGGGCGCTCACTCCGAGTCCCGCGACGGCAGGGTAGCCGATGTAGGTCGGACTTAGGCCGTTGTTCCAGGCGATGATGCTCCCGAAGAGGAGGATCCCCAGGAACCCCGCGATCCCCACGCCCATGAGAGGCGCGCGCCCGCGACGGTCCGCCATCCGGCCGTAGAGCGGCTGGGTGAAGAGGAGGAGCGAGCCGCCCACGGCGACCGCGACCCCGAGCTCCCACGGGTGAAGCCCGATCTGCTTGCTCGTCGCCGCCGTCCCGAGGAAGGTGAAGAGGGCCCCGAGGAGCATGTAGATCGTCGCCCACGGCAGGACGACGAGGAGGATGTCGGGGTCCAGGACCGCGGCCCGGAACCGGGAGAGGTCGAAGAAGTGCGAGCCACGACGCTCGACGACCCCCCGAGCCCGGAGAAGGACCAGGAGCAGCGCGACGGCCACGGCCACGGCCCCCACCAGGAAGGTGGGCGCGAGCCGTTCGGGGTGGAGGCCGCTTGCGTCGAGCAGGCTCACGAAGATGTATCCCACCGAGAAGCCCAGGATCCATCCGAAGAGGTTCACGGCGTCGAAGACCCCCATCTCCGCGCCCCGCTCCTGCGCCGGCGTCGCGTCCCCGATGATCGCGAGCGAGGAGGCGAGGATCGCTCCGCTCGACAGTCCGAAGAGTCCGGAGAGGAGGGCCTGGACCCAGACGTCACGGTTGGTCGCCATCAGCACGAGCAGGACCGCACCCAGCGCCAGGCCGGCGCGGAGGACGGGGAAGCGCCCGACGTCGTCAGCCGCGAGACCGGACCACAGCACCGTGGACATCTCGATGAGCGGCGAGGCGGCCGCCGCGAGTCCCACCGTCGCGACGCTGTTCGACTGCCCCGCGCTGAGGTAGAACGCGAAGATGCTGACCGTGATCCCGAACCCGAAACGGATGAACAGCGTCGCCAGGAACACCATCGGGAGCAGGCGACGGACCTCGGGCGTCGCGGAGGGGACGCCCGCGCCCCCGGCGGGGGACGGAGCGGAGGGAGGGGTGGGCTTCACCGGCCCTGTGTGGCGGACCCGGGGCGCTCGAGCAGCTCGATCCAGATGCCGTTGGGGTCGTTCACGAAGGCGATGCGGTTGGAGCTTCCCTTCAGCGAGTAGGGCGCCCTCGCGACCTTCGCGCCGTGGGCCTGGAGGTCCCGCATCGCCGCATCCAGATCCGGGACCTCGAAGGCCAGGTGGTCCAGCTGGTCGCCCTCGGCGAGATCCTTCTTCTCCTTCCACCACGTAAGCTCGATGCGCATCCCCGAGAGCGGGTCGCGGACGAAGGCGATCTCGGCGCGGTTCTCAGGGATCTCCCGTCGCCGCTCGAGCTCAAGCCCGAGGGCCTGGGTGTAGAACCTCACGCTCTCGTCCATGTCGCGGACCGTGACGGACGTGTGGGAGAACCTCACGAGGACGGCCAGCCGGAGGTGCGGCTAATACCTTTCTCCCGTTCCTGCCGGGCCGCCGCGCGTTCCGGCGAGCCCGGGGCGGAGCGGGAGCCCGTCGGCGCGGGAAAGGCCCGGACCCAGAGCCCGAGCCGCGGGCCCTGGGACGGCGTCCTGAGATGGGCGCAGGTCCTCCGCGCGCTTGGGAGCACCCAGGCCCTCGACGACCGGCCCTGCGGAGTTGACCCCCGCGGACCGGACGACCCCGGCCTAGGGGTGCGCGAAGATGAACCGCCGCGCGGCCGCCGCGTCCGGAGGCTGGGGGTCCGCTCGCGCGAACCCGAACCGTTCGAACTGGAAGATGTCTCCCTCCTTCGCGGACGCGAGCGCCGCCTCGCCCTTCCCGAGCAGGTGGGGGTCGTCGAGCGTGAAGACGTCGACCGTCACCGCTCCCGGAGCGGCCACCCACTGGATCCTCGGAAGAGGCTTGTTCGGTCGGTCGGTGAAACGGGCCACCACCTCGGGGGCCGCGTTGGGGCCGCCCGGCCCTGGCTCGGAGGCCGGGAGCGCCGGGGGCAACTGGACGTTGAGGAGGTCCTTCAGCCGGATCTCCTTGCCCGCGTTCTTCAGGAGGTCCGTCTCTGGAAGGAAGAACAGGTCGGAGAGCGCCACCTCACGCTCCCCCATCTCCGGGCGCTCCGGATGGTTGGCCAATCTGGCCGTCCGAAGGTCCGTCGGCATCCCCTCGACCCTCAGCCGCCGGGGCGAGGGCACGAAGGAGCGCCGCGCGGTGGTCGGGTCCAAGAGCCGGCGGTTCTCGGCGTAGAGCGTCTCGGCGGGGACCTCGATGTCGGCCTGGGAAAGCCCGAAGGAGAGGATGAACTGGCGGATCGCTTCCGGACGTATCCCTCTCCGCGCGAGGGAGGAGAGGCTCCAGGTCCTGGGGTCGGCCCAGCCGTCGTACGCGCCGCTCTTGACGTCCTTGTAGGACTTGCTCTTGGAGATCTTGGTCTCCCGGATCCGAAGGAGCCCCCAGTGGAGGAAGGTGGGGCCCTTGAGGCCGAGGGCGCTCCAGAGCGCCTCCTCCATCATGTCCTCGATGATGAGCTCCTTGCCCCGGATGACGTGGGTGATCCCGAGGAGGACGTCGTCGATCGCGAAGGCGTACTCGAGCATCGGCCACACTCGGTACTTCTTGCCCACACGGGGGTGGTCGAAGTCGCTGATCCGGAAGAGCACGCGGTCGCGGAACGCGGGGTTGGGGTGCCCCATGTCCGTCTTGACCCGCACCACGGCCTCTCCCGGCTCGTAGCGCCCGCCGAGCATCCCGACCCACTGCTCTCTCTGCCAGGTCGGTTCCCGGTCCCGCTCGCCGCAGGCGACCCCCGCCTCCCGGTTCTTGCGCAGGAGCTCGGCCGGACAGGTGCAGACGTAGGCGGCTCCCAGGTCGAGCAGCCGGGGGACGTCCCGGTAGTAGAGCTCGAGACGGTCCGACTTGTAGTAGATCGCGTCCGGTCGGATGCCGGCGGCCTCCATGTCCCGCAGGATGAGGTCGTAGGACTCGAGGACCGGCCGCTTCTCTTCGGAACCCACCGTGTCGTCGAAGACCAGGTAGAACTTTCCATGGTACCTTCGACGGTACTCCTCGTTCACGAAGAGCCCCCGCGCGTTGCCGATGTGGAGGGAGCCGGACGGGAACGGGGCCAGCCGGAGGACGACCTTCCCCTCCTCCCCCCCGGGAAGCGGGGGAAGCCCGTGCTCCTTCTCGTGCTGGGCCTCCGCCTCCTTCCGCGCCGCGCTGACGGGGATCGGCCCTCCGAGCTCGTCGAGCCGCGCTTTCCGGCCCTCGGCGGGGATGGCGGCGACCTCGTCCACGACCTCCCGTACGATCGCACCCACCTCCGCGCGGTGCGGGCGGAGCGACGCGTCGGCGCCGAGCATCCCTCCTAGGACGCTCTCGACGCGGGGCACCCCGCCGTGGCGCAGCGCGTTCTCCAGGGCCAGGCGGAGCGCGCGGTCACGGACCGGCGCGGGATCGAAGACCATGATGGCGGGCAAGGGCCCCCTCCCAAAAGGATGCGTGAGCGGAGGCAGGTCTCAGCTGGCGGAGGGCGGGGAGGCCCGCGAGCTTCCGCCCCGCCGCCGTGTATGGGCCTCGGGCAAGGAGACGCCGAGCTTCTTCGCCGTCCGCTCCAGCGCCTGCGCCATCGTGATGCTGCCCTCCAGGACGGAGGTCGCCAGCTCCCGCGGGATGGTGAAGAGCCCCCCGCTCATCTCGCGGCTGATCCGCTGGACGTTCGCGACCTCCCCCGGGGTGATCCGTAGGAGCTCTCGCCCCCGTACCCTCTCCCCTGGGGTGGCCGCGATGGCCTTCGCGGCCAGGCTGTCGTTCTGGCGCCGACCCTGGAGGGTCGTCCCCTCCTCGTTCGCGAGCTCCACCGGCGCTCCGAGGGGCAGGAGCGCGTTCACGATCCGATTGCGTCGCAGGTGGTCGCCGGTCCCGACCCGGAAGGTGAGGTGAGCTCTCGGGAACCCGCGGGAGAGCTTCCGGCCGAGGGCGGCGACGGCCTCGGGGCTCTCGACGACCCCTTCGGCCAGGCAGGCCCCGGTCGGGCCCAGCACGGCGTAGCCGGGACGGGGGCCCGGGTCGATGCCTACGAGCAGCCCGCGTGGAGCGCTGTCCTCGTGCATCGCGTCTCGGAGGGCCGCTCCGAGCGCGGTCAGGTCCCCGGGGCTCGCGACCAGCACCCGCGGGTGGAGGACCCTGGGCGCCTCTTCCCGGGAGGTGACGACGACCGCGACGCGGGAGGGGATCCTCTGACCGGGGAGCAAGCTCACGGTGGGGATCCGGCGCTCCCGAAGGAACGCCGCGACCTCTCCGTAGAGCACCGGGTCGCGGGTAACCAATCCCACCCACCGGTCGCGCAACGTACCGGAAGGCTTCTCGCCCCTTATGGGGATTCCGTTACCGGCGAGAGAGCTCGGGGTGAGGACCCGGTCCGGGCGGAGGACGGTGGAAGCCTCATAGGCGCCACGTCCCTCGCGAGGCCGTGCCCGCGTGCATCCACTGCGGTACGACCCTGGAGGAAGGGGCGTTCTTCTGCCCGAAGTGCCTCCGCACCCAGGTGATGCTCCCCTCCCCGAGCGCACCGTTCTCCCCGTCCCCGTTCGCGCCTCCACCCCAGACCGCGGTCGCGCTTCCGCCTCCTCCCCCGCCCCCGCCGTCCACGCTCGGGAACGCGCCCCCGATCGTGTACCGGACCCAACCGACGGTGCCTCCCCCTTCGGCTCCGCTTCCCGGGGCTGGCCCTTCGCCATATTTTCCCCCCCCACCGCTCGTGGCGAGCCCACCCCCTCCCCCTGCCGAGGGGCTTCCCGTCCCTCCAGGCCAGGAAGGCCGAGCGCGTCGCTGCCCTTCCTGCAACACCGTTATCTCACGCTCGGCGGTCGCATGCCCCGTATGCGCGACCTCCCTCCCACGAGAGCCGGCGGCGGTGCCCGCCCGGCTGACGGGCGGGGCCGGTCCGATGCCGAGCGGAGGCGCGGCGGGCGCCGCGGGCTCCGAACCTCGGTGATGGTGACCGTCGCCCGCAGCCGGATCGACCACTTGTTCAAGGAAGCGGACGAGGCCGGACAACGCGGCGCGATCGACGTCGCCAGCCGCTACGTCCGCCTCGCTCGTCGTGTCGGGACGCGGTACAACGTTCGGATCCCGCCAGAGCTGCGCGCAAGGTTCTGTCGTGGGTGCCTCACGTACCTCCGCGAAGGCACGACCGCCCGGACCCGCCTTCGGGCCGGTCGGAAGGTCCGGACGTGCCTGCGCTGCGGACGGTCCTACCGGTTCGTCTTCCGTGAGGCCAGGCCGCGAGACGCGAGCGGGTCTCTGGTTCTTGGCGATGCCGGTCTCCCGATCGGGGTTCCGGTGGACGAGCTGGCCGAGGAAGACGCTCAGGACGGCGAGGAGCTCGACGGGGCGTGACCCGGTCGGGCCGTTCCGCATCTTCCTCGCGATGCCCAGAAATAGGCCTCCCCGGTCCGGTGGTTCGCGCTGGCGTAGCAAAGTTTGGCCAAATGCGACGGACTCAAGATCCGTTCTCGTAGGAGTTCCCAGGTTCAAATCCTGGCGCCAGCATGATCCAATAACTGCACGGTGTAGCAAGAGTGGCTGACTCTTGACGGGCCCCCCCTCCTCCGGAGGAGTGCTACCAACCCCGGGGGAATGGAGGGAATGCCCAAGAGCCAGCTGACGTGGGAAGCGACCTGGACCGAACCGATAACCATGGCGGCCCTGACCCGGCGCCTCTACGAGGAGGGTGCGGGGAAGGAGGACCTGGTGGCCCTCCTCAAGGACCGCGACCGGGAGCTTGTCGAGAGGTTCTGCGGACCCTGGTACCATCCTCTCGAGGACGCGCGCTTCGAGAGAGCTGGCACCCGGGTCCGTCAGAGGCTGGGCACGCGCTTCGGGATTGTCTCCCTCAACTCGACATACAATGTCACCTTCAATGGCTCCGGACTACCCTTGGGGACGATCTGGTCGGTCGTCATCAACGGGACGTCCTTCCCGTCGACCGGGTCCGAGCTGAGCGTTGACGCTCCCAACGGAACCTACGCGTTCACCGTGGGCCCGGTCCCTGGGTACGTGCCAATCCCACGCGTTGGGGGCTTTCGGGTCTCGGGTCAAGCGCTCTCTGTCGGGATCGCCTTCTCACCGTTCAGGTACCTGGCGACCTTCACTGAAAAAGGGCTCGCGCCGGGACGGAACTGGTCCGTGGTACTTGATGGAAAGGGCGAGTGGACCACGGGGGCTGACGTCAAACTCGACCTTCCGAACGGCAGTCAATCTTGGTCCCTCGGCCCTGTTCAGGGCTTCCATCCCTCCCCCACCTCGGGTACGGTCTCGATCCTCGGGGCGGATGTGAGGCAGAACGTGACCTTCCAGGTCGTCGAATATCCCGTGAGGATCTACGAGGCGGGGCTTTCTCCAGGGACGAACGGGTCGGTGATCTTCGCAGGCGAGGCCCTCGTTTCGACAGGTCCGTCCCTGGGCACGCTGGAACCGAACGGAACTTTCGCCTTCACGATGGGTACTGTGCAAGGGTACGTACCCTCCCCCCGGGAGGGCATGCTCGTCGTGAACGGCGATGCCGTCGCCCTTGTGATCAACTATACCGCGGTTCCGCCGTCGAGCCCGAGCGCGGTAGGGATCGACCGTGATCTCGCCTTGGTCGTTGTCCTCGTGCTTCTGATCGCGGCGAACCTCGTGTTGAGCTTTCCTCGCAAGCGACGGCGCCTCGATGGACCCCCGAGGTAGAGGGCTGGCCGGCCGTTTAGGGCGGCTCACGTCATCAAAGCCGCGGTGGTCTTCCCCTCACCGGGGCAAGACTTTACCGCCCCGGGGGTCACGGTGGGGTGGCCCAAGAAGGCGTGTCGAGACCCGAAGCCAAGGTCTCCCTCCAAGAGCTATCGACCTTGGACTTTGGTTCGCTCTGGAAGGGCAGGCAGCGAACCACCGAGGTGGAGTGCGGGGTCCTAGCCCATATCCTTGGACCTGCGGATCGCCGGAGGATCCTTGAGGTAGGTACTGGCGAGGGACGGCTGACCCCCCTTGTGGTATCTCTCTCTGGACAATACGTCGGCGTCGATGCCGTTCCCGGCTTCTTGGGCTCTCTCCGCTCGAAAGGTCAGTTGCGGCCGGAGGACGCCCTCATGATGGCGAACGCCTACCGCTTGCCGTTCCTGCCCGGGACCTTCACGGCACTGGTGTGCGTGCGTGTGTTCAACTTCTTCGAGCGCGCAGACCTCGCGCTGCAGGAGTTCTGGAGAGTCCTTGCCCCCGGAGGGTCGCTGGTCCTGGGGGTGCAGGTTCGACCCTCTCTGGCCTCCGTGGTCGATGACATCAGGGACTCTCTACGGGGCGTCCGCGGAGAGCCGCTCACCTTCTCCCGCGCTGCAGTGGTTCCCCTTCCGATGACCGTCATTCCCACCTGGCAACCGCTGCGCAGCGAGTTGAAGCGGAGGCTGTCGGAGGCGGGATTCACCCCGGCCTCGGAGGGTCACTCTGGTCTCGAGGACTACTGGCCGCTCAACCAACTCCCCGCGCGCTTCTTCGTGAGTCTCTCGAAGATGTCGGAGGGGATCCCGATCTTTCCGACCGTGTTCGTTCGGGCGGTCAAGGGGGGCAGCAGTCCCCCAGAGCTGGCTCCGTGGGGAGCCTCGCTGGCCTGTCCCCGTTGTCGACGAGCTCTCCCGTCCTCGAAGGAGGCCGAGGTCGGAAAGATGACGTGCGGGTCGTGTGGGTACACGGTGCAGGAGATCCAAGGTATTCCCGACGCTCGCTGGGGCATCGACCCGTGAGGGTGGCTGCCCGGATCACCGAGGGGTCTCGTCGGCTCGGGGGACGCGATCAGGACCGGGCCGCGCCTTGAGCCCCCAGTAGGTGGGAGCGAACGGCTCCGCGACGTGGCGCTCCACTCCCAGGATCACAGAAGAGCACCCGCGGGTCCATCCTCCGAAAGCTGACCCGCGCTCACATGCACCCGACGGATCCTCGCCCCGCAGGCACGCGGGTTCCGTCTCGGGTTGGGGTCGACCGGCTCAGCCAGGCACCTGACAGCGATCGATCCGACAGACCGCTCCGGGGGCCAGCCAGGCGTTCGGCACCGGGAGGAGGACCATCCGATGACAGCTGAGACAGCGGACCAAATCGTCGGACCTGCGGGAGATGTTGTGATCGTAACAGTACGGGCACTGCTCGAGCTGCCTCGAATAATGCGAATAGTCCCGCTCGTCGTGGCGGACCGGAAGGTAGCGCCCATCGAGGGCCTCCCGCGCGCCACACGTCGGGCAGAACAGGTACCCTCCGTCGTCGACCTCGCAGTCGTCCGCGGCGCAGACCGTGCAACGGCCATACTTCCTCATCGACGGGTTAGAGGGTAGGGGCCGACCGGTCGCCCGGGACCCTACTCCGGACCATCCCTACCTGTTCCATTTGGAGGGGGGTTCTTCAATGTCGAGTATCCCGAAGAATAGGACGCCGCTCCGACCCCCTGCGTGGTGGTCGCTTCGATAGGGCGTTACCGATCCCCCACTCCCGCTTGATGAACCTCCTCGGGGCTGTACCGTTAAGCGCGCGGCCCGCGGGAGATCGAGGGAAGAGGATGAGCGACATGGTCCGACTCCCAGTGGGATTTTTCACTGCGAACGGCGGCCTGTTCCATTACGAGGAACTGGAGGCCCACCCGGTGGCCCACTACGTGGAAGATGATTCGCCTTCTGCGCCCGCATCGAGGAGCGCGCTCCGACTGAAGCAGGACCTCTACGAGAGCGCGGGAGACCGGCCTTTCGTGGTCCATTCCGTCCTCGAGCACCGGGACCACAAGCGGACCGTGGTGGGGCGGGTGGAACGCTTTGGAAGTCTGGCCGAGGTCATGTTGCACTATCCTTCCCTCGCCAGGTCGGCGGGCTACATGGTCCGGTCGCCCGAGGGAGCGGGGGAGAGCTCGCGCAGGGAGCGAGAGGGCTCGGGTCACCCGGACGAGGCTCCCTCGTCGGTGGCCGCCGTGGAACCTTGACCTCCAGTTCTCCGAGCAGCGCTCGGGGGAGGCCTTTGCGCGGAGACGTGGGGGCCCGCAGGAGACGACCTCGTCAGCCCGTGCGGCTAGCTCGTCCACGAACTTGCGAGGCCATGCGCCCCGGGGCCCCAGTTCACGCCGGGGGCTCCCCGTTGGGGACGCGGTCATTGGAGAACGGGGCGGAGCAGCGGTCAAGGTAGAGGAAGATGGGCTCGGACATCCTGGCGAGGGCGCGTCCGCGTTTGGTCAGCAGGTAGTTCACGCGCGGGGGCCGGCTGGAAAGGACCACCCGGGCGACCAGACCGAGCGATTCCAGGGACTTCAGCTTGAGCGACAGCACCCGGGGAGAGATGGCGCCGATCTCCCTTCGCAAGGCCTCGAACCCCCAGCCGTCGGGGGCACCGTAGAGCACAACGAGGGTTTCCACTCCCCACTTGCTGAACACTGCGCGGGAGAGGGCGAGGTTCCTCTGGACCTCGCGCCGGGGGTCCATGTCCGCCCGTGAGCCTTCGAGACTGAGGACCATGCGGCAGAACCCCGCGCATAGCTCCGAGAACTGAAGGAACCGGTCCTCGAGGTCACCGGGTCCCTCGACGGGCGGCGGGAGAAGCTCGCGGGGGGTCGGGATGGGAAGGGGTCGCTTCACCAGCAGTTCCACCTCCGAGGGTCCTCCACGGTGCGTTCGGACCGACCCCGACCGTGTCGAGAACTCACCGGCGCCGGGATTCGTACGCACACGAGCGGTTTCGGTAGTTCCATATGGGGGTACTTCCTATTTCTATTAACGCCCGTAAGGTTCGCCTCACCGGGACGGCTCGGAAGTAGGTCCTTTCCCACAACAATAGTCCACCAAGAGCAGTCATGGAGCCGATCGCACCCTCTTCCAACGACGGGGAAGGGACGGTGCTGAGGACCGTACGCGGTCTCCGGTATCTCTTGGTCGACGACTCTCCGGTCATCCGGCTCGTGTTGCGAGGGGGTCTCGAGAAGGAGGGGATCGATCCCGCGAACATCGTCGAGGCTGGAGAGGGCACCGTCGCCTTCCGCGCCTTCCGTGCGGTTCGTCCGCAGGTGGTCTTCATGGACCTGACGCTGGTCGAAGAGGGCGGGGCCAGGTCCAGGGGGGCCCGCGCACCCCGGCCGGAAGGCGGGGAGCAGGTGGCCCGCCGCATGATGGCGGCCGACCCGAGGGTGAGGATCGTGGTATGCACCGGCGCATCGATCGACGACCCCCGCGTCCAGCTTCTCGTTCGTCTGGGCGCCTTCTACGTGCTGCTGAAGCCCGTCCAATCCTCTCACCTCCGCTCGCTCCTCACGCTCCTAGAGATGGACCTCCGGAGCGCGGCGCCCGCTCGAGAAGTCCTGGACAGACCTGGTCGAGCTGCTCCGTCGCCCGCGCCCTCGCAAGGTCGAGCTCGTCGAGCAGCCCGCTGATCGCCTCGAGCGAGCCGCCGAGGGCGAGCCGCTCGATCTTGTCCGCGAGCTCGGTGAGCTCCCACGCCCCCATGTAAGCCGCGGTCGAACGGAAGGCGTGGGCGGCGGCGCGAGCGTCGTGCGCGTCCCTTCGTGCGATGGCCCCCTTCAGCCGAGGTCCGAGGAGCTCGCCCTCGAGGTAGAACACCGAAGCCACCGAGCGCACGAGCTCCTGCTCGAGGCCGGGTTCCGCGAGCGATCTCAGGTTCGCCAGCGCGATCGGATCGAGGGGCGGAGGGAGGGGTTCGCTGGAGGGCGGGCGGGGGGCTCCCGACCGAGGGCAACCTCCGCGAGCAGGGCAGTTCCCTGCCGGGCTTCCGACCTCGCTCCACGGCACCATCTCCCTCAGCACCCCCTGGAGCTCTCCGGGGGCGAACACGTGCTTGGTGACCGCGGCTCTCGCGCCGGCCTCCAACGCCTGACGTCGGACGGAGGGGTCCGAGGAACCCGTAAGGACCAGGACGAGCGTTCCGGGAGCGGCCTCGAGGGCGTGACGGACGGCCGCCGCGCCGTGGTCGTCCGGAAGCGACAGGTCGAGGAGCAGCACCTCGGTCTTCCCCTGCCGGAGGACCTCGAGGGCGGGTTGCATTCGGGTGAAGTGACGGAGCTCGATGGGCACCCATGCGGGGCCGGAGCGCAGCGCGAGATCGACAAGCCTGGCGTCCGCGGGGTTGTCCTCGACCAGCATTACGTGGAGAGCCGATCTTGCCATGGTTCAGCCTCCTTCCGCCTCCTCTGGGCGTGAAGGTAGCGTGACGATGGAGAACCAGAACCCCTCGATCTCCTGGATGACCCGTTGAAGGTCCGCGAAATCGATCGGCTTTACGACGTAGCAGTTCGCGTGCCCGTCGTAGGCCGACCGCACGTCCTCTTCCGCCCGCGAGGAGCTCAGGATGACGACAGGTATCCTTCGTAGCCGTTCATCGGCCTTCAGTTCCCGGAGCACTTCCCTACCGTCCTTCCGGGGCAGGTTGAGGTCGAGCAGGATGAGGTGAGGGAAGTGGGCCTCGGAGAAAGGCGCTTCCCGGTGGAGCATCGCCAGCGCTTCCACTCCATCGTGCGCCACGACGAGCTCGTTGAGGAGACGACTCGTACGGAGCGCCTCCTCCAAGAGGCGGATGTCGCCGGGGTTGTCCTCCACGGCCAGGAGGACCACCGGGCTCGTGACCCCGATCATCGGGCGCCCTCCCAGGGTGCCGGTCTGGGGTCCCGCAGCCCCCGGTGGTCCCTCGGGGGATCGTTCGTCGGCTCCCAGAGGCCTTCGGCCGTGGGTCGGAGGAGCGTTCGGCCGGTCCTCAGAGGATGCTCGTCGACGCTCCCGACGTGCCAGAGCCGTCGGAAGAGCAGCGGGGGATGGTAGGCGACCAAGACCAGGAACGCCGCAATGACCCCCAGGAGCGGCGAGGCGACCACGGTGAGCCCCAGGGAAGACTCGACCACGCCCTGCAGGAGGCCCAGGGTGAACCAGAGGACGATCGCTCCCCCGACCAGGCGGATGCGGAAGCGGAGGGTGGGAGCCGAGGTCCTCCACGAAAGGGAGAGGTAGGCGATGGCCGCTCCGACCTCGGGAGCGACCACGAGCGCCACGGCCAGCAGCGTCCAGGTCTCCGCGACGGGCCGCGTGTAGCTCAGCGCGACGTGTCCGAAGCTCGAGGTCACCGCCGAGGGCTCGTTGAAGCTGATGTAGAAGAGGAGCAACAGGTAGAGCAGTCCGTAGAAGAGCGAGAGCGGGAGGAGGCGGTGCCGGCCCGTGTACAGGAACACGAGATGGCTCAGCAAGCCCCAGAGCGCGACGCAAAGCACCAGCACGGTGAGGTAGGTCAGTCCCACGACCTCGGCCAAGGGCGGGGTTCCGACCCAGACGCTGAGCGACTCGATCCCGGAGATGGCCGAGATCGCTCCGATGCCGTACCACCATGTCGCGAACTGGAGGAGCGCCAGCCGGTTCTCCTCCTCGACCGGCCGTCGGGAGAGGTGGCGGGCAAGGACCACGAACGTGCCCGCCGAGAGCAGGAAGATGAGTCCCGTTACCGCGTTCCACAGGTCCATTCTTTCCCTCCTCCGCCTTGGCTCGCTCTCGTCCTTCAGGCCAGCCCCTTGAGCCGTTCCTCGATGAGCTCCCACGCCCGGGCATGCTCCGAGGTCCGCTCGCCCGAGTGCTTCGGAACGGCCACATGTCCCGCCCGCGCCCGGGGTGGGCGGAGGGTGAAGACGAACCTTGTCGACCCTCCGGGCTCACCGGCGCTCTCCACCCAGATCCTGCCGCCCACGCCTTCCACGACCTTCTTGCAGATGGCAAGCCCGATCCCGGTCCCGGGGTATTCCTCCCGGGAGTGCAAACGTACGAAGGGCTCGAAGATCCTCTCCTGGTTCGGCGGGGGGATCCCGATGCCTTGGTCCTCCACCGTGTACCGGACCTCCCCGTCGATCTCTTTGGCGTAGACCTTGATCCGAGGGGCGAGCTCCCCGTGGAACTTGATCGCGTTCCCCACGAGGTTCTCGACCAGCTGGACGAGCTCGCCCTCGTTCCCCAGGACCGGGGGGAGAGGATGTCGATCCACGAGGGCCCCGGTCTCCGCGATCCGTGCGCGAAGGTCCGCCAGGGACCTGTCGAGGACGCGGTCCATGGAGACCTCCCGGGGCTCCTCCCTTCGGGCGCCGACCCGCGAGTAGACCAGGAGGTCATCGATGAGGTGCTTCATGCGCTCCGCCCCTTCGGACGCGTAGCCCAGGAACTCGTCGGCGTCGTCGTCCAGCCTCCCACGGTAGCGCGCTCCCAGTAGCTGGGTGTAGCTCGAGACCATCCTCAGCGGCTCCTGCAGGTCGTGCGAGGCGACGTACGCGAAGCGTTCGAGGTCACGGTTCGACCGCGCGAGCTCCGCGCCGAGTCCCGCCAGGGCGGAGACCAGGCGTGCCCGGTCGCTCATGTCGAGGACCGCCGCCACTCGGGTGCGCGCCCCCGGCTCCAGGGGCCCCAGGACCAGGCTCAGGGAGGTCCCCCTCGGGACCCGCGCCGAGGGAGGCAGTTCGATCTCCAGAGTGTGGGGACCGGGTTGGGCGACGGCTTTCGCGACCTTGGAGGACTCCCGCAGCGGGAACAAGGCGGCGAACGGAGCTCCCACGAGCTCGTTCGTCTCGACCCGCAGTCTGAGCTCCTGTCCCGCGCTCATCAGTACGACGCGCCCCTCTCGGTCGAGGAGGACCTGCGCGATGGGAGAGTGCTGCAGCACGTCCTGAGCCAGGTACCCACCCCCCTCCTGGCGAGCCGCGCGGAAGAGCAACGCTTCGGAGAGGCCCGCAAGCACGAGCGCGAGAGCTCCCAGGACCCCCATCGGCCAGGGAAGGACCGGGGGGCCCCAGGGGCTCCCAACGCTCCCGATCAGGACGACCGACCCACCGAGCGAGAGCCCGACGACCAGGAGGAGCTCGGAGACCAGAAGCGGGCGGGCGGCCAAAGCATGAACGGGGGAGATGGGAGCGGCGCGCGTATCGCTGGGAGATGTCGAAGAGGCGTGGGAGTCCGCGCGGGGAGCTCCGCCCGGTGGCATCGAGCGAGCGTCCGGTTCCGTCTGAGGTCTCGACAGGGCCGGGATCATGGGGAAGCTCACCCACGGAGTTCTCCGGCCGGGCCCCTGGGGTCCTCCACCGGTGGGGGGTGCGGCGAGTTGGAGATTCCGTCCGCCGACAGCAGCTGGAAGAGACGGCGCACGCTCTCCATCCGGACGGGTTTGATGAACACGCAGTACGCCCCGAACTTGATCACCTCTCGGATGGCGGGAGAGTCTGGTGGATGTCCCGTGCACACCACGAGCTTCAGGGCGGGGTCCGCGTAGAGCATCCTCCTGGCCAGTCCCTCCCCGGCCTCGACCGCGCGCGGAGCCTGGGCGCCCGCGGGACCGGGCGCGACCGCCGCACCTCGGAGATCGCTCGGGCCGTCCAGGGAGAGGTCCATGAAGACGATCTCAGGGCGGATGCGCCGGAAGGCCACCCAGGCCTCGCCCGGGTTCGACGCCTCGAAGATGGTGTGGGGGTCCACACCGACCCTTTGAAGGGCGGACCTCAGCACGAGGCGAACCGCGGGGGCATCGTCGACGACGAGGATCTTCAGCGACACTGGAAGAATCCCGCTGCGGACCTGCGCGAGCGGCGGCCCGTGGCTCAGTCAAAAAATTCGCGGCCAAGATTATGAGTCGGTCCTATACATTTGTATACGTGCCAGGCGGGACCGCCCACCTCGGCGGACCTCGGGTCAGGGCCGCCGGGGGAGCGGCTCGACCGGAGGCTCGCCCCATCCGAGGCCCCGTCGATCCGCTTCTCGACAAGGGACCGGCGGACCCGCGCTCGCGGACCGCCGCGACGAGATGCACGGGCCGGGAGGGGCCCGAGGCGGCTGGTGAAGGTCTCGTCTTCGGCCTCGGGCGAATTCGGCGTGGGGGCGAGGTTCGCGCAGAGGTCCCAGGGGTCCTCCCGCTCACCCGGGGGGTGTCGTTCCCTATCCAACGGGTGACCTTCGGAAACCTTCTTCTACGGTAGGGCGGGTAAAGGTCCCGTTCGTGCACCGGCGAGCCCCGAGCGGATCGGGGTTTCTGGCGGTGCAGTCATCAAAAGGAGGTGAGAACCACATATGTCGAACATTACGGAGAAGAAGCTCGGGTACGGCTTGGGCCTGCTCGGTGGGCTGCTGATCGGGCTAGCCGGGCTCTTCAGCCTCCTTCTGGGGGCTTTGGACCTGGCGCTCGGAAGGCCCTTCACCGCTGCCGGATACGGCACGGAGGGCCTCGTCCTCCTCGTCGTGGGAGGGCTATCGGCGGTCTTCGCCCACCTTGGCTACCGCCAGTGGAGCGCGCGCCCGCTTTCGAGCGGCGTCGTTCTGGTCGTGCTGGCCGTGCTCGGATGGGCCGTCCTTGGCCTCGGGGCGAACTTTGTCGCCTTGATCGGGGGACTTTTTGTCTTCCTCGGCGGGGTGCTGTACCTGCTGGAGCCGGTCCAAGCTCGAGCTTCGGCCCTGGTACCCGCCTGAGCCCGGCGGCCGATAGTCGCGGGCGGGGCGCTCCCGCCCGCCAACTCTTTCCATAGCGTTAGGGGATGGACCGCAACGGGGTCCCTCCCTCGCAGTCTCCATCCGACCACGGCCTCCATGGACTGGAGTGCCCAGGGACTCGGGGGAGCCGTGGAAGGTCGACGTGATCGTCGCTCGACGGTGGGGCAGGCGAAGCTTCAGCGCGGGGCTTAAGTCTCTGGGAGCTCACTACCCCTCGTGTCCGACCAGGACTTCCGGTCGTTGGCGAGCCAGGACCTTGTGGCGGCCGAAGCGGGCGTCGCAGGACCCGGCCCGTTCCGGAAGGACCTGTTCAAGGACAAGGTCGTCCTGATCACCGGGGGCGGCACCGGGCTGGGTCGGTCCCTGGCCTTGCGGCTCGCTCACCTGGGCGCCCGCATCGTCGCCGGCTCGCGCAACGAGGAGAATCTCCGGAAGGTCTGCGAGGAGGTCCGGGCCGCGGGTAGCGAGGCCTCCTACCGGGTCACCAACGTCCGCGATGCGACGCAAGCCTCCCAGCTCGTCGCCGAGGCCTGGGACCGCTTCGGGCGGCTCGACGGGGTCGTGAACGACGCGGCGGGGAACTTCCTCGCTCGAACGCAGGACATCTCTCCCAAGGGGTTCCAAGCGGTCGTGGAGACGGTGCTCCACGGGACCTTCTATGTCACCCAGGCCGCGGGACAACGATGGCTCCAGGAGAAGCGGGCAGGCTCGGTCCTCAACGTGGTGACGACCTACGCGTGGACGGGCTCCGCCTTCCTCATCCCTTCGGCCGCCGCCAAGGCCGGGGTGCTGGCCCTGACGCGGTCGCTGGCGGTCGAGTGGGCGAGACACGGGATCCGATTGAACGCGATCGCCCCCGGGCCCATCCCCACCGCGGGAGCCTGGGGACATCTCGTGCCAGGCTCGGGGATGGAGGAGATGGTCAAGGAGCACCTGCCCGCCGGACGGTTCGGGAAGCACGCCGACTTCTGCGACCTCGGGGCGTTCCTGCTGAGCGACGCGGCGAGCTACATCACCGGGGAGTGCGTCGTCGTGGATGGCGGGGAGTGGCTGGTAGGGAACTCCTTCCAGATGCTCCGCGGGCTCCCTCCGGAGTTCTGGGAAGAGATGGCCTCCGCGCGCAAGGGGCTCAAGGGGGGCTAGGGCCAGGACCGCCGGGCGGCGGGGAGCGTGGTCGTCCTCGCAATTGAGCCGGCAGTATCCGTCCCGAGCGTATCGCGTCCTCCCCTCCCCGTGCCGAGGGGGAGGGTTGAGGTCCGCCCCTTTCAGAGCTGCTCTCCCAGGGTCGACTGGTCCAGGTGGTCCATGTCGGTCGCCCGTATCCCGAGCTCGACGGCTTGTTCCCCGAGCTGCTCCGTCCCCTGCCCCCGGAGCATCGAGAGGACCATCCCCCTCGCCAGGACCTCTGCCCCGAGCTGCCGAAGCGTGCCCGACGCGATCTCGCGCAGAGGGTACTCTCGTTGAGGCAGCCACTCTGCGAGCAGCTGGGAGAGGAAGCGGTCGCGTCGTGCGACATAGGAGAGGTAGCCTCGGAGGAGGGCCGTTCCTGCGTGGTCCATGCGTGGAAGGCGATCCGGAGGAGGGTACGTCCCGATCGGCTCTCCCGGCCCGCCCTCCTCCCTGAGCTTGAGGAGCTCCCAGCCCTCGTCAGCCTCGCTCCAGGCGACGATCTTCCACTCCTCGTCGAAGGAGAGGGGTAGGAGTTCCAGACCTTCCGCTGCGGGGGGAGGCGGGACCGCCGGGAAGTCCTCCTCGGTCGGCAGGGGAGGATGCTCCACCATCTCCTCGACGAGGCGATCGAGGTCCTCCTGGGGCTCCCTCCGCCGGAAGGTCCGCAGGGCGCGTTCCCAGGTGCGAGACACCTGGCTCGCCCGCTCGGAGAGGTCCGCCCGCTGGAGCTCGCGTTCGACGGCTCCGATCTCCTCCATGAGGCCGACGGGCGGGTCGACGGGCCCCGCTTGGGCGCTCCACGCGGTCAACTGCGCGAGCTCCACTCCGGGGCAGGAGAGCACCAGCGAGACCTGCACCCTCCGCTCGAGCGAGGTGTGGAGGGGGAACGACCTGCAGGGGAAAGGTCTCCCGGAGTGGGCCCGACACCTGGAGCGCTCCAGGAGGTGGCACGCCCCACCTTCGTCCCGGGAGGCAATGCGCGCGAAGCCTCCGCCGCCTCCCTCCGAAGGGTCGGCCAGGGGGAGGTCGGGCAGGATGCGTAGAAGGGCGCCCCTCTCCTCCGAAGTGACGGCGGGCGTGGTGAAACAACAGAGCGCGCAGCCGGGGCGGCATTGGAACCGGGCTCCTTTGAGCAGGGTGAGGTCGAAAGCGGGGGGTTCCATCGTCGACCGTGCCTCTGAGGAGGCCCTCACGCGATCGTGTAGATGTGGTTCAGTTTCTCGGGACGGAAGAGGAGCTCGTCCATGTCCCGGTCCCGAAGCAGCGTTCCTGCGAGGCGGTGCTCCCGGCCGCTGGACGCCTCGTAGAGGACCTCGATGGAGAGCGTGCCCTCCATCCCGTGCCCGTGCAGGGCCCCTCCGATCTGGATCGAGCGGTCCGGGGCCATGTAGGCGATCCGGTCCACGCCTTTCCCGTCGATGATGATGCGGACATCGATCGCGAGCCCGGGTCCGTAGTTGTGCACGTAGAGCTCACGGAGGCCGGTCACGGTGGCCTTCTCCTGGCTTCCCGTGACGACGCGGTGCTGCTTGACCCCCATGAGCCACAGATGGGGGGTCATGGCCCCCTCGTCCGTCCGCTCGATCTGCCGGAGGTTCCTCCACGTCTCGAAGGCGGCCCCGGTGGTCGCGAGCGCGACGAGCGTGATCGAGAAGTTGCTCAGGAACGAAGGCGCGCCACCGCCCGCACGCGAGGCGAACGCGAAGGTGGCGTAGGCCATCGTCAGCAAGGCCAGCAGGACGATGATGGCCAGCTCCCCGGGGCAGATCCCGACACGGGGATGGTTCGTGGCCAGCCAGTCCACGAACGTTGCCCGGGTCTCTCCCAGGCCGGTCTCGGGCCTGACCGCCGCCGTTCCCGGGCCCGCAGGGGCGGGCGGGGGAGGGGCCCCTACGGGTGGAGGCGGTGGGGGGGGAGGGGCCAGAGCGGGTGCCACCACGGTCTTGGCGCTGGACTCGGAGCCACCGATAAAGTCTACGCGGCGACCCTCTCTGACGGAGGGGGCGCCCCGCCCTCGGCTCAAGCGCCGACCAAAGAGGATATGTGCCCGAGGCTTCCCCTCCGTCCGGATGTCCCTCAAAGGGCGCGACGTGATCTCCATCCGGGACCTCTCCCGGAGCGAGATCCTGGAGGTCCTGAACGCCGCCCGTCACCTCATCCCGGTCGCTGAAGGGAAGAAGCGGGTGACCACGCTCGAGGGCAAGCTCCTCGCCCTCGCCTTCTTCGAGCCTTCCACGCGCACACGCCTCTCCTTCGAAACGGCGATGCAGCGGATGGGGGGCCAGACCATCACCATCGCCGACCCCTCCGTGAGCTCCGTCGCGAAGGGGGAGTCGTTGTCGGACACCGTCCGCATGCTCTCCTGCTACGCGGATGCGCTCGTGCTCCGGCACCCCCACGAAGGGGCGTCCCGGCTTGCCGCGCAGGTCTCGGACAAGCCCGTGATCAACGCGGGCGACGGCGCGGGACAGCATCCCACGCAGACCCTCCTGGACCTGGCGACGATGCTCGAGCGCTTCGACACCCTCTCGGGGCTCAAGGTCGTCCTCATGGGGGACCTCCGTTACGGCCGGACCGTCCACTCGCTCGCCCACGCGCTCGGGAGCTTCGGCGCCGAGCTCGTGCTCTCCTCGCCCTCCTCCCTACGGCTCCCCGAAGAGGTCCGCCACGACCTGGACCAGATGGGGGCCAAGGTCCGCGAGGAGGAGCATCTCGAGCGGGCGATCAAGGACGCGGACGTGCTCTACGTGACCCGGATCCAGAAGGAGCGCTTCGGCGACCTCGCCGAGTATGCCCGCGTCTCGGGGTCCTACCGTTTCGACCCTGCGCTGCTGCAGAAGGTGAAGAGCACGTTCATCGTGATGCACCCTCTCCCCCGGGTGGCCGAGATCCCCCCCGAGGTGGACCGGACCCCTCACGCGGCCTATTTCCGACAGGCCTTCCTCGCGGTCCCCGTACGCATGGCCCTGCTCTCCCTCATCCTCTCGGGGCGCACCGGGGTCCGGGGCTGAGCGAGGAGGGAAGGAACGTGCCATCGAACGTCAGCGGCCCCACGGGAAAGGAGCTCCGGATCACGCCCATCCGCAACGGGACGGTGATCGACCACATCCCCAGCGGTCTCGCCCTCGAGGTCCTGAAGGTGCTGAAGGTCGAGAACCTGGACAAGGACTCCACGGTCTCCGTAGCGCTGCACGTCCGGAGCCAGCGGATGGGATGGAAGGACATCGTGAAGGTGGAGCACATGGAGCTCTCCGCCCAGAAGTCCAACGCCATCGCGCTCATCGCCCCGACCGCGACCATCTCGATCATCCGGGACTTCAAGGTCCGGGAGAAGCACCCCGTGTCCCTGCCGGACCGCCTCGTGGGCGTCCTCACGTGCCCGAACCCGAACTGCATCACGAACCACGGAGAACCGGTGGAAAGCGAGTTCGAGGTGGTGAGACGCCGCCCCCTGGCCGTCCGGTGCGCGTACTGCGAGCGGAGCATGGAAGAGTTCCTCCCACACCTGGCCCGCTGAGCCGAGGAAGCCCCAGTGACGGGCGGCCTGGTCGCTCTGGGGTTGACGGTCTTCGCCGTCATCTTCCTCTTCGAGATCGTGGACCGGACCAACTTCGCGACGATCTCGCTCGCGGGGAAACATCCCGCGAAGCAGGTGTGGACCGGGGCCGCGCTGGCCTTCACGGTCTCCTCCGCAATCTCCGTAGGTATCGGGGCCGTCGTCGTGGCCTACCTCCCGGCCTATCTCCTGTGGGTGAAGCTGCTCGGGGGCGCGATCCTCATCGCCTTCGGGCTCCGAGCGATCCTCGGGAGCGACGGCGAGCAGGAGGAGCGGTCCGCCGAGGAAAAGATCGGCCCCGTCCCGCCCCGTCGGGTGGTCCTGACCGCGTTCACGCTCATCCTCTTCCTGGAGATGGGAGACAACACCCAGATCCTGACCTTCGAGTTCGTGGCGTACGCCGGTCCCTCCCCCGGGGCCGTCGTGCTGCTCACGGTGTTCGTGGCGGCGACCCTGGCGCTCTGGTGCACCGCGGCGGTCGGGGCGCTGAGCGGCAGGTTCCTGCGCTCGCGGGTTCCTGCGGAGAAGCTCGAAAGGGTCCTGGGTGCGATCCTCGTGGCGATCGGGGCGGTCACGATTGCCCTCGCGTTCGACCCGACCCTGCTCCCGGTCTTCTGAGCCCTCGACGCACGCGCAGGGGGGGCCACGCGCCCCTCGGTCTTCCGCGGGGTCTCCTGGTGGCCGCCGTCGAAGGGCGCCTCACGCCGAATGCTCGTTATCTGCCCTGAGCGGGAAGCCTCGCGCGGCTCCCTGACGGAGACGTAGGGACCGAAAGGGGAATATTCCGACCCCCGTGCCGAAAGCGGTGCCCCAATGGACCTGAAGGCCAGAAAGAAGATCCTCTCCACGCCGGTCGAACCCCTCGACGTCCGATCGATCAAGGGCATCGGCGACCTCCTCGAGGCGTTCCAGCACACCTCGATCCAGGCCAGGAACCTCGGCCGTTGCTTCCAGGTCTGGAAGAACATGCTGAAGGACCCCAAGCGTCCGACCATCTTCCTCGGGCTGTCGGGACCGCTCATCGCGGCGGGGCTCCGGTCGGTGATCCGGGAGATGGTCGAGCTGGGGATGGTGGACGTCGTCGTCTCCACCGGCGCGGTCCTCTACCAGGACCTCTACCAGTCGCTGGGCTACCGGCACTACATGGGGGTCCCGACCGCGGACGATGCGCGGCTGCGGTCCTTCGCGATCGACCGGATCTACGACACCTACGTCGACGAGATCAAGTTCGAGGAGACCGACCGGGCGATCGGCCGCATCGTTGAGGAGTTCCCCCCGCGCCCCGCCTCCTCCCGGGAGCTCCTGCAGTTCCTTGGCGAGAAGTTCCCCGCGAAGGACTCGATCCTCTCGACCTGCGCCCGGCGCGGCGTTCCGGTCTTCTCCCCGGCGCTGATCGACAGTTCCATCGGGATCGGCCTCACCCTCCACTACGGGCGCAACCGCGGCAAGCCGCGCTTCAGCCTCGACGCCGTGCGGGACAACTACGAGCTCGTCCAGATCCTGGTCAACTCTCCCCGGACGGGAGTGGTGTACGTCGGGGGCGGGACCCCGAAGAACTGGATCAACGACGGGATCGTGATGGCCAACTACCACTACGAACGGGAGGGGGAAGGCCACTTCTACGCCCTCCAGGTCACGACCGACGTCCCCCACTGGGGGGGACTTTCCGGCAGCACGCTGGACGAGGCGATGAGCTGGGGGAAGGTCTCGACCCAAGCGACGAAGGCCATGGCCTTCGTCGAGGCCTCGGTCGCCCTCCCGCTGCTCGTGGGTGCGCTCTGGGACCGCCGAGCCTCCTGGCAACGGCGCAAGCGCCCCCGGTTCGTTTGGGACGGGGACACCTGCAAGAGGGCCTAGCCCTCCCGAAGGTGGCCTGGATCAGGGGAACGACGAGGTCGCGTCCTCGTCGCCCTGGGTGCGAGTGGACCGGCGCGGATCGCCCCTACGGGTGCCGCTCGGGGCGAAGGGCGGCAGCTTCGGTGCGAAGGCTGCCGAGCGCGCGAGGTCCGGGTGCTCCCGGACCACGTCCCGCCAGTTGGAGTAGGTGGTGAGGCGTCCGAGCAGGGGAAGGTGCCCGCGCCGCTGCTGGATCACCGTGTGGACCACGAACCTCGTCGGGTCCACCGTCTGGAACAACGCGCACCGGAAGTCCAGGTTGGCCCGGGGGTTGGGAGGCCCGTCCTCCCCTCGGGCGGGAGTCTCGGCCAGTCGGTGCCCCTCGAGGTCCACCGTCCTGAACGACTCGCCGTCCGCCGTCATGAAGCCGACCGGCAATCGGTGCCTCTCCGTCATCGCTTGAGCTCCTGCGACCTCCTTCGGCCCCGCGAGGTCGACGAAGGTCCAGTGACATGATGCGCGGTGCTCCGCATCAACATTGTGATTTCGGGCCATAATGACAGACATCCACGTCAAAACGACCATATTTCCGACATACTTTGTATAATGCTACGTAACCCGCCGAATACGGGGTGAGGGTCGGGAAACGCTCAGGGCAAGCTTCGGAGCTCGACCCCGAGCGAGGGGTCCGGCGGGGAGAGGTTCGGCGCTTCAGAGCACGGCGCCCGGCCGGGGAGCCCCCGCCTCCGGGTGACAACCCTCCGAGAGGATGGTGTCGTCGCCGTTCCACTCTGCCACCCCGTGGTCCTCGTAGAGGTCCGTCTCGTAGACGGTCACGTTGTCGACGGGGTCGTAGAAGACCGTTCGCCCGCTCGCATTGTCGTACCAGAAGATGATCGACGGTCCGAGCAGGTAGTGCAGGGACTGCCGCTCGCCGGCGGGGATGCTCATGTTGTCGTGGGCGCAGGAGAGGGCGACCGAGGTCAGGGAAGAGGCGGAGAACGACGCGGAGGGGGGGGTCACGGAGTAGGCGGCTCCTAGGAGAAGGAGGACCGCCGTCGCGGCGAGGATCCCCTCCGGCCATCCCCAGCGCGCCCGGTTCGCGGGGCCGGTCCGGAACCGGTCCCGCGCGCGAACTCGTCCCCTGGCGGACTTGCCGTCGGGTCGCGCCGGGTCGGCCACGCCACCGGCGGCCGACCCACGACGGAGCAGGGTCGTCAGCAGGTTCCCCGCCGTGAGGGCAAGCAGCAGGGCGAACGGACCGACGGTGCCTTGCGCGCCCAACGCAGGCACGGTGATGGCGAGGAACGCCGACACCGCGCCGACGAACGCGCCGTAGAGGGGCCATGCGTGGGGGTTGGCCGGCGCCGTGCGAGGCTCGACGACCATGAAGAGCAGGAAGAAGAGCGTGGCCGGGTCGACCACCTCGCTGAGCAGGATGGGCCCCGAAAGGGGCACGCCGATGATGGAGAACGCGAGCGCCCTCTGGAGCGTGACCCCGATGCCGTACGTCACGAAGAACGCGGCGGGAAGGGGCCAACGTCTCCAGGTCCGCAGGTTGACGAGCAGGCCGCCCACCACGAAGAGCGGGAACGCGACCTCGGAGCCTCCGCCGCCCCCGACCCAAGGGATGCTCGGGCCGAGGGTGCCCCACCACGCGGGCCCGATGGAGAGCAGGGCGCCTCCCAGAAGGACCGCGGAGGACGCGGGATTCAGGACCGGGCTCCCGCGCAGACGCAGGACGTGCTTCCCGACGACCGCGACCGCGGACAGGATCGCGCCATCCAGGAGCAGCGGAGAGGCGGGGAGGAGCCCCCCGCCCTGCGGGGGGATCACGAGGGCGATGAGCAGACCTGTGACCACCGCCGACCACGGCATCCGCCAGCGGCGCCAGCGGTAGCGGGAGAGAAGGGCGTCCGTGCCTCCCGCCACGAGCGGGAACAGTCCCAGCTGGGCGAGGGCGAAGGAGGGTCCGCTCGGGCCCATCATGAGGGCGCCCACGATCCCTAGGATGAGGAGCACCACGACCAGGAGCCGCACCTGGCTCAGCCATTGTGGCCATCGCAGCCACCTGAAGGCTCGCCAACGGACGGGCACGGGGGGTGCCCTGCGTTCGGTCTTGGACCCTGGAGGCGCGTCGTCGGTCATGCCGACTGGGGGGTCGGCCTTGCCGTCCCTGGGCCGAAGACCGGGGCGGTCCCCCGAAGGAGCCGCAGGCCGTAGCCCATGGCCCAGAGGAGCACCGGGGCCACGATCATCCGCTCGAAGAGCCCGCTCAAGCCGGGGGCGATCGCGTCGCTCCCGAGGAAGAGGAAGATCGAAACGAGGTCCACGACCCCTCCGAGGGTCGTGAGGAGCGAGAACGTCCGCCCGTCCCCGGTCTTGGCGAGCCCGCGGCCGAGGGCGATGAGCCCCAGCCCGCCGAAGAAGAACGCGAAGAAGGCCGAGATCGCGTGCTGGGTCGGATGGAACTCGGGCCAGATGCCGACCCCCATCGCCCCGGCGCCCGCGAGCATCAGAAGCACGGTCCCGATGCGGAGCGAGCGGCGTCGCGGGAGCACGCGCCAGAGAAGGATCGCCCCCCCGAGGGCGGCGATGCCCACGATGAAGACCGAGGCGTCAAAGGCGACTCCCAGTCCGAGCGCGCAGTGCCCGCCGAGGTCGCTGATCGCGTTCGTGAGCGGGTCGAACGGCGAGGTGCAGCCTGAGTACTCCCGACCCGCGGGCCAGGAGGAGGGCCAGAACGCCTGCTCCACCGCCATCTCGACGATGAACTGGGCGGCCCCCACCAGAAGGATCGCGCCGGCCCAGCGGGACAGGGTGGCGTCCCGAGCTCTCCCGGCCCGGGGGGTGGCGCCGCCCTCGACGGGGGTGGCGGACGGACCGGCTGGGCCCAAGGTCATCTGCGCCCCCCATGACGAAGGAGGGATTAGGTTGCGGTAAGGGTCCCGGATCTCGGCCGGAGCCCGAACCCTTCCGTCGGCCTCCACGTTCTGGGCCGCGCCCTTCCCTGGCTCCCGATCTCGTTACGGACCGCGAAGGTGACCCTGGCGATCCTGGTGCTGCCGCTCTACAGGGGGGTCGGCTCCCTTCTGTCGGCGTTCGGGCTCCGCGGGCGGGAGAAGTGGGCCCGGCCCCCCCCCCAACCATCCCTACGCGGTGCCGGCCCTCTCCCGTGTCGGATATCCACGGGGGCGTCTTGAGGGAAGGGCCCGGGCAACCAGGGCGGGGCGCGACGGTGGGGCACGGTCTGCCGTAACTTACGGCTACCGGACGGACCCACCT
>DAHVCH010000014.1 GCA_027314165.1 Thermoplasmata archaeon
CCACCACCGCGAGCGGCCTCGCCGCCCTCCTGGGAGCCCCTGCGGGTCTCACCGCCGTCTCCGAGTGGAACGCGGCCACCCAGTCGTGGTCCACCTACCTCTACGGGTTCGACTCCCCGGGTGGCCCGTACGACTTCACCCTGACCCAGGGCACCGCCGTCTGCCTCTGGACCTGGAGCGGCGGGACGTTCCTCGAGTGATCGGACACGGTCGGTCCGCCCCGTAGCCTACGGTGCCCGCGGCACCTTGATCGATGTCGGGAGCCGCGCCGTCCCGGAGGGCGTCACGGGTGCGCATCTCTCCGTATGTCCGACTCCATACCCGAGGAGTTCTAATAGGGGAGGGCCCTCACTTCCGATACCCATCCTGGGGGTCCAGCCCTGACGAGCGAACATCCTACCGGCCCGCTGTCGATCTCAATCAACCCGAAGACGCGCCAGGGCCTGTGGGGCCTGGGGGCGCTCGTCGTGCTCCTGACCCTTTCCGCATTTGCCGCCGCCCCGGCGCACGCCGCCGCCGCGGTCCCTCACGTCGCCCCGCCCTCCCCTTACACCATCGCAGGGACGATCTACCAGATCGGGGGCGCGACACCCGCCGCCAACGCGAACGTCTGGGTCAACGACACCACCCAGGGCTTCTCGATGGCGACGACGTCGTCCGCGACCAACGGACATTACCAGGTCGACCTCGCGAACGCCTGGCCCACCTACACCTACGCTCCGGGCGACGCGATCGCCGTGGCCGCGACGTGGGCGCCTACGGTCTACACCGGCTCCTGCAGCACCACCGTCGGGATCTACGCCACGAGCTACTGCAACATCACGCTCACCGCGCCGCCCCTTTCCGCGACCATCAACGTCCTCCCCAGCACGCTCTTCGCGGGGGAGAGCGCGACGCTCTGGGGCTCCGGCCACGCGGGGGTCCCTCCGTACACCTACAACTGGTCGTACGGCGACGGCACACCGGTGGGCAAGACCGCCCAGAACTTCACCGCACACACGTATGCCACGGCGGGGACCTACCTGGCGGGCCTCATCCTGAACGACTCGGTCCCCAGGACCGCCTGGGCGAACGGGACCGTCAACGTGCTCCCGCTTCCGACCCTGCCCCTGGCGGTCGCGCCCTCCGCGCCGCGGGTCTACGAGACCGCGACCTTCTGGGCGAACCTCTCCGTGGCGGGTCAGGGATGGACGTACTGGTTCAACTTCGGTGACGGCACCAACTCGGGCTACACGGGCCGTGGGGTCAACACCGCCACCCACGCCTACCTCGCCGCCGGGACCTACAACGTGAACGCGACCGCCTACAACACCTCGACCGGATTCCCGGTCCAGTCCTCCACGCTGCCCGTCACCGTCGGACCCAAGCTCTCCGCCACCCTCGCTTCCTCCCCCGGCCCGACCGAGGTGGGGTTCAACTGGACCACGCTCACGGCGACGGCGACGAACGCGGTGGGCACACCCAGCTACCTCTTCGCCTTCGGTGACGGCGCCACGGCGGGGCCCCAGGCCTCGGCCTCCGCCTCTCACGCCTACGTGCTCGCGGCGAACGTCACGGGCAACGTGACGGTCACGGATTCGATCGGAGGACCCAGCGGCACCGCCTTCGCCACGGTCCCCCTCCAGGTCGTGAAGCCGGTCGGCGCGAGCCTGGCGGCGAGCGCGACCGCGGGCTACGCGCCTTTCCACGTGACCTTCACCGCCGCCGGTTGGGCGGGCGTCGGACCCTACACCTACAACTTCACGCTCGGGAACGGGGCGATCATCACCGGGAACACCTCGGGGACCGCCGCCGGCACCTACTGGCTCACCGGGACCTACACCGCCACGGTGAGGGTCATGGACGCGCTCGGCCTCCACGCGTGGACGTCGGTCACGATCACCGTCAACACGGCTCCGCCGCTCAACGCCTTCGCGGGCGGGACCCCGAGCGCGGGGACCGCGCCGCTCGTCGTCGCCTTCAGCTCCTACGGGACCGGGGGCGTTACCCCCTACACGTTCACGTGGAGGTTCGGCGACGGGGGAGCGGCCACCGGCGCCTACCAGAACCATACCTACACGTCGGCGGGAACCTACCTCGCCACGGTCTGGGTCAACGACTCGGCCTCGAACTCCGCTTTCGCGTCGGTGAGCACCACGGTGAGCCCGGCGCCGCCGCTGAACGCCTTCGCCTCCGCGAGCCCGACGAGCGGCACCGTCCCGCTCGCGGTCCACTTCGGTTCGTACGGGACCGGCGGGGTCGCCCCCTACACCTACGCCTGGCGCTTCGGTGACGGGACGGCCGCGGGCGCGCTGCGCTACGAGAACCACACTTACAACCGGCCCGGCACGTTCGTCGCGACGGTCTGGATCAACGACAGCGCATCCCACTCCGCGCACGCGTCGGTCACGATCACGACGACCGCCCTGCCGATCACCGCCTTCGCCACGGGGAAGCCCCTCACCGGCAACGCCCCCCTCCCCGTGAGCTTCTCCTCCTACGGCACGGGAGGCGTCCCGACCTACACGTACACCTGGAGGTTCGGGGACGGCTCGGCGGCCGCCTCGGGCCAGTGGCAGAACCACACCTATGCGAGCGCGGGCACCTACGTCGCGACCGTGTGGGTCAACGACAGCCTGGCGAACTCCGCGAACGCGAAGGTCACCCTCACGGTCACCACCGTGGCCCCACCCTTGAAGGCGTTCGCGAGCGGGACCCCCGTGAGCGGCGCGGCGCCGCTGAAGGTGGCGCTCTCGGCCTACGGGACCGGCGGCTCACCCGCCTACACGTTCACGTGGAGGTTCGGTGACGGGAGCGCGGCGGCCACCGGCGCCTACCAGAACCACACGTACGCGACCGCGGGCACCTACGTGGCCTCGGTCTGGGTGAACGACACGGCCACGGGCTCCGCCCGCGCCACGGTCAGCACGCAGGTGACCTCGACCCCCTCGCCCCTCCTCGCGCAGGTCTACGGCCCGTCGGTGGCCGTCTCAGGGAGCACCCTCTACTACACCATCGCGAACATCTCCGGAGGGACGTCACCCTACACCGTGGCCTGGTCCATCTCCGACACCGGCGGCTGGACCACCAACCCGCCGTCCTCGGCCACCTCGACCTCCATCCCGCACACCTTCGGCTCCGCGGGGACGGTGACCCTGGTCGCCTACGTCAACGACAGCAGCTCTCCCGCGAAGTCGGTCCGGCTCACGTGGACCACGACGGTGAACGCGGTGAAGTCTAGTTCGTCGCCGCCCACGGTCGACCAGCTGCTGCCCGGTGGCTCGCTCTTCCCCTTCCTTCTGCTGCTGATCGTGATCCTCGTGGCCCTGCTCATCCTCCTCGCGGTCGCCCGCCGTCGGAAGAAGAAGCGGGACGAGGAAGCGGCGGCCGCCGCAGCCGCGGTCGGGGGCACCGCTGCCGCCTCCGAGACTCCCGAGGCCGCCCCCGAGGAGACCCCCGCCGCCGACACGCCGTCGGAGGCCGCCCCGGAAGAGGGGGCCCCGTCCTCGACCTACGACGAGAGCGAAGAGCCCGCGGTCCAGCTGGAGGAGCCCGGGGACGGCTCCGAGGCGGACGCGGCCCCCGCGACCGAGGGCGAAGGCTCCGCCCCTGAATAGGCGACCGGGCCCGCTTCGCCCGATCACCGCGGTCGGGGAAGGCCCGCCCACGACGAGCCTTTAGGGCGACGCCGTCCTCAAACCGGGGGATGTCCGAGCCCTACCGCGCGCTCTCGCTGGACCTCTGGTTCACCACGCTCTCCTTCGAGGAGGAGACCGCGGTGGCCTGGCGGAAGGCCCGCGAACAACTGCTCCGAGAACTCCTGGTCCTGCCCGGGGGCCTTCCGACGCGCGAGCAGCTTCGGCGGGCCAATTCCGAGGTCCGCGCCTCGAGCTCGGGCGAAGGGCCGTGGCGGGAGACCCTCGACCCCAAGATCTATCTGGAACGTCTTGCGGAGCGCCTGGGAGGCCGACTGCGGGGAGACGCCGAGGAGGCGGGGGCGCTCTACTCGGACGTGGCGCTCCTGGAGGCCCCTCCGCGGGTCAACCCGGAGGCGGTGGAGGTCGTGAGGAAGCTCTCCGAGCGCGGCGTGCCGGTCCTCGCGATCACGAACACCGGGCGGCGGGAGAAGAGCTGGAAGCGCTTCTTCGAGGCGAACGAGGACGGTCCGCGCTTCCGCGCCATCGTGACGTCGTGCGAGGTGGGGAGCGGCAAGCCCTCCCCCGAGATCTTCCGGGTCGGGGCGGAGCGCCTCGGGCTCCCTTGCTCCTCCATCCTGCACGTCGGCGACAGGTGGGACATCGACATCGTGGGCGCGAGGGCCGCCGGCATGGGTCGCGCGCTCTACCGCGGCCTGTGGGACCGCTACACCGAGCCGGAGGACCTCGAGCTCAACCCGAACCTGGACGATGGAGGGGAGGACGTGCTGCGGATCTCCCGGCTGACGGAGCTCCTGACCGAGGGCCGGTTCGTGCCCGGCGGGGAAGAGGCGAGGACCCGCTAGCGCTGCCAGTCGTAGGTGACCTTGGTCGTGACCGACCGCTGGTCGTTGGGATTGTCGGTGCGCACGTCCAACTTCTTCGCGAGCACCGCGACGAGCTGTTCCAGTTTGGCGATCCTGCGTTCGAGCTCTTCGACCTTCTCGTCGTCGGGCGACATGTTCTGTAGGACCCTAGGACCTTCGACCGTGAAAGGGTATTGCTCGCCTCCTCGGGAGGGAGGGGGCGGCGCGACCCTCGGTTCGGTCAGTCCCGCCAGTTCTCTTCCTGGTACTCCGGCAGGTCGTAGGCCAGCAGCCGGGGGATGTACTTCGGAGTGAACCGTGCGGGGGAGGGGGCCTTGCCTCCCGCGGAGGGGAGCGGGGTCGCAGGGCTCGTGATCAGGGGCGAGGCGAGCGACGGCTTGGGCGACGCGTTCTTCCTGGGGGCGCGTTCGTCCGGCGCGGACTGCATGGGGTTCCCTCTAGGCGCGGCTGGGTCGCTGAGCATATCAACCTTGGGTCGCGTGATTTTTCACGGGTCCAGGGTCCGCGAGCCGCGCGGCGGGGCTTCGCCCCGCGGTGCGCGTGGGGGGGACCGGGAGCCCTTCGCGGGAGCTCCGGCGGCCCCCCGTCGAAGGGCCGCTCGAGCGGGCCCCGCACGAGGGGAGAAGGGTGGACAGGGAGGGCATGCCACCCTCGGATGGGCGTGAACTGTTTAGGCAGAACGCAACGCTAAATAGGGAGTGCCAATCCAAAACACGACACGTGGGACCATCACGAGGTCCGCGCGTCCTGAGGGCTACGCCGACGATGTCCGAGGCACAGGTCTTCCCACACCTGCGCACCCCGACCACAAACGAACTTCGTCGAGCCACCTGCTTCCTTCTCGCCGGTGTCGTGCTCTTCTCCGGCTACGGCACCCTCACCCCCGCGAGCCTTCGTTGCCACCTCCCGGGCGCGGTCGCCTGTCCTGGAGGAGTGCTCGGTCCGAAGGCCCCAGCGGCCTCCCCCGGAAGCCAGTGGTTCAACGTGAAGGCGTACGACTACAGCTTCTGGATCGAGGACACGACCACGGGTCAGAACGACACGACGACCTGGGACATGTACGAGGGGTACACGGTGCACATCAACGCCACGAGCTACCCCCCGAACCCCGCCTTGGGCGGCGTCAACATGCACGGGGTGGGGATCTACTCCAGCTCGCAGGGGTCCCTCCTGAGCATCTCCGCCCCGGTGGGCTCCTGGAGCAGCGGGAGCTTCGTGGTGCCCAGCTCGCCCGAGACGGGCGACGAGATCTACTGCACCATCTACTGCGGCCCGGGCCACGGCAGCCAGTACCTGAACAACATCAACATCATCGCCGCGCCCCCGAAGCCGACCGCGACCGCGTCGGGAACCCCCACGAGCGGGACCGCCCCCCTCCCCGTCTCGTTCACCGGAGGAGGCTCCGGAGGCACCCCACCGTACACCTACGCGTGGAACTTCGGGGACGGCACGACCTCCACCACCCAGAGCCCCTCCCACACCTACACCTCGGCGGGCAGCTATTCCGCGGTCCTCACGCTCAGCGACAGCGCGGGACAGGTCGCGAAGGCCTCCGTGGCCGTGACCGTCAGCCCCGGGGTGCCGCTCTCGGGGACCGCGAGCGCGTCTCCGAGCTCGGGGAGCGCTCCGCTCACGGTGAGCTTCACTGCGACGGCCTCGGGCGGCACCTCACCCTACACCTACGCCTGGGACTTCGGGGACGGGACCAACGGGACGGGCGCGACCCCGAGCCACACCTACGGCGTCGCGGGAAGCTACACCGCGACGGTCTCGATCACCGACGGGGCGGGGGCCACGGCGACGGCCTCCACCGCCATCTCGGTGTCGGCGCCGGCCCCCCTTTCGGTGTCCGCGTCCGCGGACAAGTACTCCGGGACCGCCTGGTTGCACGTGAACTTCACCGCCTCCGCGTCCGGGGGGTCCGGGACGTACAACGCGACCTGGAACTTCGGTGACGGTTCGACGGGCTTCGGCCTGACGACCTCCCACGTCTACCAGACGGCCGGGAGCTACACCCCGCAGGTCAAGGTCGTGGACCCCTCCGACGGCCGCAGCGGGACCGGCTCGACATCGTCGATCGCGGTGAGCGGGGGCCAGGTCACCCCGCTCAGGGTGAGCCTTTCGGCGAACCCCACCACCGGGCCCACGCCGCTCGACGTGTTCGCGAACGTGTCCGTCTCCGGAGGGAGCGGGACCTACACGGCCTACGCGTGGACGTTCGGCGACACCACCTCCGCGAGCGGGAAGGCCCACGTCCAGCACAACTACACCTCCGGCGGGACGTTCCTCATCACCGTCACCGTCCAGGACTCCCTGGGCAGCTCCGCCTCCGCCGAGACCAACGTCACGGCGGTGGGCCTCCAGCTCTCCGTCGCGCTCAACCGCACCCGGGGCGAGGTCCCGTTCGGGATCCAGGCGACCGCCTCGGTCTCCGGAGGCGCGGGAGGGTACTCCACGGTCGTGTGGAACTGGGGCGATGGGGCGACCTCCACGGGGTGCGCCTCCCCGTGCACCGTGGACACCCACGTCTACACCCAGGCACCCTCGAAGGGCTCCACCTACACGGTCACGGCCACGGTCTCGGACGCCGCGCAGAACCAGGCCACGAGCACCGCCACGGTCACCGTTTACCCGGCCCTCGCCGGCAACCTCACGGACACGACCACCTCGACGACCCCTCCTTTCCAGGTGAACTTCACGCTCAAGCTCACGGGAGGCTCGAGCTCCTACCCCGGGCCGTTCCTCTGGACGTTCGGTGACGGGAACACCCTGCAGGCCGGGACCCACGCCATGGAGAACTACACCTCGGCCGGCAACTACACCGTCACGGTCCGGGCCAAGGACAGCCTGGGAGCGGTCATCACCGCCTCGACGACGATCACCCTCACCGTGCAGGTGAGCGCGGCCCCCGGCGGAGGGCCGGGCGGCACGACCTACAGCTCCATGCCGTGGTACGGGATCGGGAACCCCTCCTCCACCGGCCTCGCCCTCCTTGGACTGATGGCCCTGGGCGTCCTCTTCCTCATCGTCACGAGCCCGAAGCGCAAGGCGAGGTCCAAGATCGTGGGCTCGACCGCGACCGTCGCCTCGGGACCGGGAGGCGCGGGCGCGGGCGCGGCCACCTCGCCCGAGGTGCAAGCCGCGGAGGTCGCCGCGGCCGCCTTCGCTCCTGGCGACACGAGCAAGGAGGCCAAGATCGCCCGCGCGAAGCTCGCCGCCGCGAGGGCGAAGGCGGCGCGGGCCGCCAACGCCTCCTCCGCCTCCACCTCATCCTCCGCCTCGTCCTTCTCCTCTCCCTCAGCTTCCGGCCCCAAGGGCCCCGAGGCGCCTACCTCCCCCGAGGTCGCCGAGGCCGCGGCGATCGCCGCGGGATACGCCCCTCAGGACACGAGCAAAGAGGCGAAAATTGCCCGTGCCAAGCTCGCGGCCGCCAAGGCGAAGGCGGCACGAGCTGCCAAGGAGGGAGGGGCGACCTCGCGGGTTCTTCCCGCCGGGACCGAGGTCGCGCAGCCCCCGCGCGCGGTGCTCCCAGGACCCGGCTACCCGCCGATGCCGCCGGCTTCGGCTTCGGCTTCGACTTCGGCTCCCGCGGGCGGGCTTTCCCGGACCTCGGCGGCCCCCTTATGGGCCCCCGGGCCATCCGCTCCCGCGCAGCTTCCACCTCCTCCGCCGCCGCCTCCCCCACCATCGCCGCCCGCTCCCGCAGCAGCCGTGCCCGCGCCCTACCTGGGGTCGGCATCCACCGCGGGCCGGGCGCGCTTCGCCGGTCCGGTCCCCGGGCGTGGACCGCCTTCGGGAGGGGCGGGGTGGTCGCTCCGAGCCCCGATCGCCCGCCTTCCGCCCCCGAGCGCGTGGGGCACGGGAGGGCCGCGTCGCCCCGGTCCCCCGGAGGCCGTAGCGACCTCCCCGGACCCTGCTGACCCCGCCTCCCCCCCGCCCTCGTGAGCGCGAGCATGTCGGGTGGAGGCCAGAGCAACTACGGGCTAACGCAGTGCCCCCAGTGCGGCTCCGGGCTGCTGCCCGGAAGGATCTGCCCCGCCTGTCAGGTGGCCTGGGAGCCCGTCGGGGCTGCACCACCGGCCGCGCGGCCTTCCCCAGCTCCGCTCCAGACATGTCCGTGGTGCGGCGGAGCGCTCTCGGGCGGCGCCTGCTTCCGTTGCCGGGTCGAGTGGGTCCCTAAGAGCCGGTCCGGCGGGGAGGGCGCGGGCGCGGCGGCGGCCTCCAGGCCCGCCGTTGCGGCCGCACCGACGAAGTCCAGGTCCACGCAGACCCGTGGGAAGACGCTCCTCAAGAAGGCCCTCCGGTGGATCCCCCCGGTCCGCCTCGTCTGGATCTTCCTGGGGATCATGATCCTCGTCGGAGGGTACCAGTCCTCCCCTGCGGGGGAAGGCGCGTGGGCCGCGGTCCTCGCGCTCTCGGTCGGGCTGGACCTCATCATCCAGTTGGGGCGCTTCGGGAGGAAGCTCCGCTTCCCGGACGCGGCCCTCGCCATCGCCAACTTCCTGGTCATCCTGATCGCTCCGGGGAACGCGACCATCGGGTCCAGCCCGAACGACTTCGGCCTCATCCTGCTGTCCACGACCGCCGTCACGATCGTCATGCGCCACCTCCTACGTCAGAACGGCCGTCCCTGGTTCAACCCGACGGCGCTGGGGCTCGCCCTGGGATGGGTCTTCTTCGCGCTCCCGGTCGCCTGGGCGGTCGGGGGCTGGCCCGCGGTGGGCGTCGCCACTTCCAAGGTCAACGAGCTCGTGCTCGCGATCATCTTTGGGATCGCCCTCATCGTCCGGCAGAGGAACACCTGGCGCTTCCCGGCCTTCTTCTTCGCGACGGCCGTGCCGCTCCAGATCGCGATCACCCTCATCCAGGGCGGCGTGGTGGACCAGAGCTCCCTCTCCCTGACGATCCTCCCTCCCCTCACGATCTTCTACGGGCTCTGGATGGTCCCGGAGCCCCGGACCGCGCCCTCGGCGCCGAAGCACATGTGGCGCTTCTCGATCCTCGTGGGGGTCCTCTACGTCCTGCTCGGCACCTTCTGGGCGCTGCAGGACGCGAGCATCATCACCTTCTCCGCCTGGTCCGCGATCGATCCGTTCGTCGCCCTCTTCGCGGGCAACATCTACGCGATCGTCTCCCGCCGCGTGAGGGTGAAGAAGCCCGTGAAGGCGGACGCTCCGATGTCCCTCGCGTCCTCGGCCCCCTCGCGTTCCGGAGCCTTCGCCGCGCCCATGTTCTACGGCGGGTTCGAGATCGTCGGGGCCCCGGGTCCGAACCCGCCCCCGTTCCCAGGGGGGTACTGAGGCTTGACCGCGTCGCCCTCGACCACCCCGTCATCGACCCCGGGGACGAGAAGCGCGGGGACCGGACGCTCGGTGGTCCTGATCGGAGAGAGGAGCTCGATGCTTCGGACCCCCGCCGTCGGCAACGCGCTGCGTCCGCTCATCGAGAAGGCGGGCGCGACCTCCACCTTCGTCGACCCGGGGGAGGCCGCGACCCCGACCGGGTTGCGCGCGTTCCTCTCCACCCTTGAGGCGGCGCCTGTGGTCGCCGGCGAGGTCCCGCCAGGCAGGGGACGCGACCCGCTGCTCCTCCTGGTCCTCGGCACGGCGCTGGGCGCGGGGGGCCGTGCGGTGCTCCTGCTGGGTCCGCAGACCGGCCGCGAGGAGGAGGAGCTGACCTCGCTGCTCCACGCTCCCGTGCTGCAGTTCCGCGACACCGAGGGGCTCGCCCAGGGGCTCGCCTACCTGCTGAAGGAGGCCTGGGGAGGGGACGGAGGGAAGGCTCCTGCCGCCCAGGACGACTGGACGGACCTGCGCGTGGCCCAGGGTCTGCTCGCACGAGGGACGCTCCTCGGCCGGGTGGGGCAGCTCGGCGACGAGGTCTCCGCCTACCAGGGGCTGCTGGACCGCTTCCGCTCCCGCAGGGAGCCACCGTTCCAGGAGACGACGCTGCGGGCCCGGATCAATCTCGCCTCCTCCCTCCGCCTCCTCGGCCATCCGAACGAGGCGCTCCGCGCGTACGCGGAGGCCGCCGAGCAGGGAGGCCAGATGGGAGGGACCGTGGGCGAGGAGGGGTCCGTGCGCGCCAGGGTCCTGGCTGCCGAGCTGCTCAACGAGCTGCGACGCCCCTTGGAAGCGCTCACCGAGATCGACCGCGGGCTCGCGACGCTGGAACGGGACGAGGGGACCGAGCTCGCCGAGTGGCGCGCGAGGGCCATGCTCGACCGGGGCCTGTCCCTCTCCCACCTCGGCCGCATCCCGGAGGCGCTCGCGGCCTTCGGAGCGACCGTGCACCGCTACGGGGAGAACGAGGACCCCCAGATCCAGCAGGTCGTGGCGAAGGCGATGATGGACCGGGCCATCGCGTTCCACGGCGTCTGGGAGCGGGGGAAGGCGCTCTCGGAGTACGACACGATCATCCAGCGGTTCGCCACGTCGGCCGACCCGGAGGTCTTCGAGCAGGTGCTGAAGGCCCGCGTCAACCGCGGTCTGCTCCTGGGAGAGCTCGGTCGCGGCGACGAGGAGCTCCAGCAGTACGACGAGGTCGTGGAGATCCTGGAAGGCAGCGAGGACGAGACCACCCGTCCCTGGCTCGCGAGCGCCCTGCTCAACAAGGGGGTCGCCCTCGGCCAGCGCCGCCGTTACCGCGACGAGCTCGCCTCCTACGTGGAGGTGATCCGACGCTTCGAGAACCTCGACGAGCCGGGGCTCCGGCAACCGGTCGGACGGGCCCTCCTCAACGAGGGGCTCGCCCTCATGCGGCTAGGACAGGACGAGGAGGCGGCCTTCGCCTTCGACCGGGTCCTGGAGCGCTACGCCCAGTCCTCCGACCCCGCGCTCCAGTCGCTGGTCAAGAGCGCGAAGGAGAACCGCGAGCGGCTCCCCGGGCCATCCTGGTAGCGACCGGGGGAGGGGGGGCCACGCGATGACCGAGGAGCAAGGACCCTCCCCCGACAGCTCGGTCGCGTGGAGGACCAACGCGCGAAGGCCGTTCCTGCTCTCCCGGGTGCGGTACCTCTTCCTCCTGACCGCGGGGCTCTTCTTCGCGGCGCTCTCGTTCGACGCGCTCCCGTTCGACTTCGACATCCCGGGGGTCCCGGACGTCGAGCTCTCGCTCCCGTTCTACGCCACGCTGTCCGTCGCCTGGGTCATCGCCCTCGTCGCGGCCTACGCCAGCTGGTTGCTCTACGCGAACTCTCCCGAGCGCATCGGGTTCCATCGCGAAGGGATCGTCATCGGCTACCCACGCCACCGGACGTCGCTCGCCCGTCGGCTCTTCTCGTACTCGGCGCCCACCCAGGTGCGTTGGAAGGAGGTGCGGAGGATCTCCACGAGCGGGCCGCTGCACCTCTCTCGCCACGACCTGACGTTGCGCACCTACCGGGGACGCTCGTGGGTGCTGGTGGGTCTCTCCCCGGAGCTCTTGCGCGCCGTCGCGGAGGCCTTCGAGGCGCACCTCGAGCTGGCCGCGACGGGCCTCTGGCGGGGACACGCCCCCGTGCCCTTGGAGCTCCGGGGCTCCGGTCGCCCCTGAAGGCGCTCCGCCGTCCCGACGGGGGTGCCCCTGGCCTTGGTGGCCCTGGTGGCCCTGGTGGCCCTGGTGGCCCTGGGAACCTATCGATCGTGCGCGAGCGCCTGTGGCTCGGTTTGGGACCCTGCGATCGGGTACGCTCCCCGAGCCGTCCCTAGACTACGGCGAGCAGCCGGAGACCGCGTAGTCGTCCCCGTTGAACTCCGCGAACCCGTAGTCCTCGTAGAGGTCCGTCTCGGTCACCGTGACCTGGTTCACCGGGTCGTAGAAGACGACCACGCCGGTGTTGGCATCGTAGGAGAGGATGACCGACGGTCCTAGGACCTTGTGAAGGCTCGAGAGCGTCGAACTGGGGATGCTCGGGTTGTCCACCTGGCAGTTGGAGTACGTGCTCCCGCCACCGCCGCCCCCGCCTCCCCCTCCGCTCCCTCCGACCACCCCGCCGCCGGTGGAGGGGGGAGTCGCGAGGAGGGTGGAGGGGGTCGCCGCGTGCTGGCCCGTGGGGACCAGAGCGACCACGCCGATCATGATGGCGATCATGACGAGGGAACCGGCCCGGTAGGAGACCGGCCATCGCATGATCGCCCGGGAACGGGCCCGTTCCCGGACCTTGTCGCGGGCCTTCCGGCGCTCGGCACGGGAGAGCTTCGCGTTCGATGCGGCTGCGGCGGCGGGGGACTCCACCGCGGTCGTCCGGCGGTGGACGAAGGCGAGGAGGTTCCCGAAGAAGAGCGCGAGGAGGATCCCGAGCGTCGGGAGGAAGATCGGAAGGAAGGCCGACCCGATCGCGATGACCGCCGCGTACATCGGTTGGAAGTAGGGGTCGGAGGGAGCGGTCCGTGGCTCGGTCACCATGAAGAGCCCGAAGAAGAGCACCGCCGGGTCGACCACGTCCAACGCCAGGACGCGGGGGTTGAGAACGCCCCCGAGCAGGAAGTGCTCGAAGGCGGCGAAGCCCGCGTAGGTCAGGAAGAAGACCACGGGGAGCCTCCAGCGGCCCGGCTGCCGAAGCGCGAGCACGGCGCCGAGCACGACCACGACGACCTCGGCTCCCGGGCTCACCGCCGCCCACCAGGCGGGGGCCATCCCGAAGAGGAGGGCGCCCAGAAGGAGCCCGGCGGCGGCCGGGTTGAGCCAGGGGCGTCCCTTCAGCCGTAGCGCGTGCCGGATCCCGACGGCCGCGATGGCGACCGCGCTGGCCTCCAGCAGGGCCACGGTGGGGGGGAGGAGCAGGGCGAGGAACAGCCCGGTGGCGATCGCGGACTCGGGCACGCGCAGGGTGTCGAAGCGGACCTTCTGGAAGAGGAGGTCGACGATCGCGGAGACGATCGGGAGGAGCAGGAGCGAGCCGACCCCGAGACCCCCCAGCGTGTAGGCGCTGAGAGCGCCCAAGCCGGCAAGGAAGAAGATGAGCAGGCGGACAGGCGGGAATCGCGGGAGGACCTTCGCACGGAAGACGGTCCTCAGGTGGGGGAGCGCGTTCGTTGTTCTCTCCTAGAGGTGCAGCATTGACCGGGCGGGGGGTATATCTCCCCTTCAGTCCGTGAACGGACAGTTTCATATGTAACCATCAACGTCCCGAACACCATGGCCTTGTTCATCGCCCAGCACCAGCACGCCGCCGATCGCTGCCCCGCGAAGGACCCCCGCATGGGCGTCCAGCTCCTCCAGCACCTCTCCGCCGAGAACGCGGCGAAGTCGGGGATCAAGGTCCACGGGGAGGCGGTGGCCACCGGGAAGCACCGCCTGTTCCTGATCCTCGAGGCTCCGAACGAGGAGACGCTGAAGCGCTTCCTCGAACCCTTCGGCCAGGCTGGCACCGTGGAGGTCCTCCCCGCAGCCTCCTGCGAGCTCGTGGTCGATCAAGGCGGATGCGACGCGCCCGGTTAGGACGAGAGCGACACCTCCGGGTCCCGGGCGCCGGGTCCCCCCGACCTCTCAAGGGACCGGGCGGAAGGGCACGCGCCCCGCTCGCCCTGTCTGAGGCTATTTCAGGGGGCGGGCCTATCGAGAGCGGGAATGTTCGGCCGCTCGTCGTTCCGGGGTCCCCTTCTTGCCCGGCCCTGGGCGCCGTGGGTCCTGCTCCTCCTCGTGCTTCTCCTCCTCCCGAGCCTCCCAGGGGCTCCCCTTCGTCCTTCGGCCCCCCACGTTCCCTCCGCGGCGCCCGCCTCCCTCGTCCCAGTTGGCCGGGAACGCTCCATGCGCTCTCCCACGCCCCTCGCTCGGGCCAGCCCCCCCCCCACCGGGGTTCCTACCGGGGCGCCAGGGACCGTGTCGATCTCGACCGACGACGTCCGGGCCGCCGGGAACACGCTGCTCGAGATGCAGGCGACGGTCCCCTCCGGCCCGACCGTCCCGGCGGACGATGCGCTCTGGCTCGAGGAACCGGTCACGGGGAGCATCGTGGCGGCCGTAGGGCTCCAGGTGATCGGAGCCCCGGGAGCCCCGCTCGTCTACGCCGAGTACCAGGTCTACGTCTCGGGGGCCCTCACGACGTGGGTCGTCAACCGGAGCCTCTCCTACGCCCCCGGCACCTCCGTGGTGCTGTCGATGGCCTCCTCGGGGACCGGCGCGTGGTGGAGCTTCACCGCCCAGGGCCTTCGCATCCAGGCGGGCGGGGCGAACGGCACGGTCAACCTGGGGACGAGGAGCGCGGTGGGGTTCGCCCCGTCGGCCGCCCCCGCGACGTCTCCGACCGTCGTGGCCACCAACGACGGCAACACCACGTTCCCCACCCTCGACCTGAGCTCCCTCATGGGAGCGTGGGTCGCCGGGAACTTCCTGGCCCCCGGTGACGGCATCGCCGGCGGCTCGGGGAGCACCTGGGGGATGATCGGGTTCGACCAGAACGCCTCCTTCTCCCCCGACACCGCCGAGCTCAACGCGAGCGCTCCAGCCCTCGCATCGGGGACGTATCTCTGGGGGATCGGCGGTCCAGGGTTCGCCCCTCTCGGGACCTGGACGAGCACGGACCCGTCCGCGCTGGGCGGGATGGGCAGCGCCCTCAACGTCACGTTGCCGGCCCCGAGCACGGGCGGGGCGGGCTCGAACGGGAGCTTCTGCGCGGTCCTCGGCGAGCCGCTCCCCAAGGGGGCTCTCCTCGAGGCCGGGGTCTGCTGGCGTGCCGAGCCCGGGCTCACGGTGCCTTTCCTTTCCGTCACGACCCCCGTAGGGGCGTTCCAGGCCGAGCCCGCCGTTCCCGCGCCGGGTCCGGGTACCTTGGCCTCCCTCGCGTGGTCCTCTCACGGCGGCGGGTACTGGGCGGCGACGTTGAACGGCCAGACGATGTCCGTTCCGGGTTCGAACGGTACGGTGTTCGGAGGGACTCCCGTCGCGAACGCGAACACTTCGGTCGCGCCCTGGGGGTCCATCTGGGGAGGGGGGATCGGCGCCCTCGCACCCTCGGAGATCCCTCTGCCTCAAGCCCTCATGGTCGAGGCCAGCGCCGGATCCGGGTTCACGACCGCCCCCTACGGGGCCTCGGCGAACCCCTCCGGCGGAGCGGCGCTCGACGGGAACGCGCAGAACTGGTCCGTCGCACCGGGCGCGCTCCTCGTGAACGCGTCGGGACCGGCGACCCCTGCCGGCACTCCTCTCTGGAACCTGACGAACCTCGCCCCCCTCACCCTCCGCGCGACGGGGATCCCCACCTCGGCCGGGTCCGATCAGCCCGTGGGAGTCTCGGTCTGGGGGAACCTCTCCACTGGGGGGACCGTGAGCCCCACGAGGCTGTCGATCACGAGCGCACCGTGGGTCCCCTTCACCCTCCTTCCGATCGGAACGGGGAGCTGGTCCGTCACGATGGCGGCCCCGGCCTACGCCCCCAACGCCACCCGTGGGTCCTCTCCCTCGAGGTCTCGGCACCGGACCGCGCGCCCGCATCCCTCTCCAGCACGGTGTCCCTGGCCCCGGGCGACCTCTCGCTCGTCGCGGTCTTCCCTGCCGGTACACCGGTCCTGGACGACACGACGACGCAGTTGCAGTTCTGGCTGAACACGACCTACGCCACGCCGGCCCCCGTCGCCGGGGGCGCGCTCCTCCTCTCCTCATCGAGGGGCGGCAACCTCTCCCAGCCGTTCGCGGTGGGCCCCGGCGCCTTCACGGCGACCTTCACCCCCGCCCTCACCCCCGTCGCGGAGAACGACACGCTCGTGGGGACGGCGTCCGCGCCCGGGTTCTGGCCGCTCTCGGTGAGCCTCCCCTTCGCGGTCGCTCCCGCCCCCCTCGTACTGTCGGTCAAGGGATCCAACACTTCGGTGGCAGCGGGTTCGAACGAGACGGTGGTCCTCTGGGCCAACGCGTCGACCGGCCCGGTCACGAACGTGCAGTTCTCGGCCATCCTCCTCGGTGCCGGCGCGTCGTCGGGCAACCTCGTGGTCTCGACGGGACCCGTCCGGGCGGACGGGGGCGTGAACGTCACCCTGACCTTCCCCGAGCCCGCGGCGACGGAGGTGGGCAACCTCACCTGGTCCGCGGTCCGCTGGGGCTTCCTCACCTCCACGCTCGCGTCGCCGCTCACCATCCAGGTCGCACCCCTCTCCGTCGCCTTCTCCCCGTCCGTGAGCGTGGCGATGGGAACCGTGTCGCAAGCGCTCTCGTTCCTGGCCACCGGGGCGAACTCCACACCGGTGGCGGGAGCGAAGGTGACCTTGGGCCTCCCCGCGGGAGCAGGTACGCTCGCTTCGACCTCGGCCACCAGTGGCGCTGACGGGAGCGGCGCCTTCCTCTGGTACCCCCCGGCTTCGGCGGGCACGTGGACCGTGTCCTACACGGCCTCCGCTCCAGGGCGCGCCCCGGTCCAGGGGAGCTTTACGGTGACCGTCGAGCCCGCGAGTTCGAGCCCGAAGGGCCTCTTCACCGGCACGAGCCTCGACGTGCTCGTGGTCGGGGCGATCGTGGCCCTGGCGCTCGTGGCCTTCTTCGTCGTGGGTCAGCTGCGCTGGCGTCGCCGCGCGGGCCCGCCACGCCGTCCCCGCCGCAGACCACGAGCCCGCTCCACCCGAACGGAGACCGCGGGCGGCACAAGCCCCGGCTCGGGCCCCACCTCCGGAGCCTCGACAGCGCCGGCCGCAGAGGCTGTTCCCTTCGAAGAGACGCCCCCTGCGCTGCCCGTGGGCCCCGCCGTGAGCTCGGGACCTGACACCCCCCCACCCCCTCCCCCGCCGCCGACGGACGACCCCTGAACGTAGGGCATCCGGGCTTGGTCAACCGAGCTGATCTCTCCCCCGCATGAGAGAGAAGGGACGAAGGACGGCTACGCGCCGGGCCTCGAGGATCCCCGAAACGAGGACGGAGGAAGGCGTCGCACGTCTCACGACATGAAGTACGAGCCGCACTGGCGGCACGTGACGTCCCCCGGCCGGCGCTCGAACCCGCAGTGAGGACACGCGGGAGGTCCGAGGGGCTCGTTCCCCGGGTAGGGCACGTTGGGCGTCGGGGGGGCGACGACGGAGGACGGAGAGGGACCGGGGTCGTAGGGGCGGGGTGAGGAGAAGCCCGGGTGGGGCGGGGGAGCTCCGGGGACCACGAAGGTCGAGGAGGGTTGGGAGGGGAGCGCGGGGCTCGGAGGTGGCGGGAGCGGGGTCGCGTCCGGTGGCGGCGGGGGCGGAGGAGGGAGCGGCGCAGGAGCGGCGGCCACGGGGGCTCGGCTCGCAGCGCCAGGGGCCATGCTGCCCGCAGGGGGGGCACCTGGAGCCACCTCGGCCGAGGGGGCCGGTTCGACGGCCTTGGCCTTCTCCTTGCGCGGCTTCGGCTCCGGCTCGGGGGGCGCCGGACCGAAGAAGCCTCGGTGGGCGCGGAAGAGCAGGAACCCGGGGAAGACGCCGCCCAGGAGGAGCCCCAGGACCGAGGCCAGGAGCGAGCTCTGGTAGAAGTGAGAGCCATCGTTCTCCTCCTCGAGGGCGAGGAGCATCCCTCCCGTGATCGAGACCACGATACCGAGGTCGACGATCGCTCCGGCGGTCCAGAGGACCAGCACGCCCCAGATGGTGACCGGCCAGTACGGGAAGGAGGACGCGCCGGACTGGAAGAGCAGGAAGACGAGGGCCCCAAGGAAGGCGGTCCCGGCGAGGGCGCCCCACCGTGCCAGGCGCACGCGCGCAAGGAGCTGCTCTCGGACCTCGGGATTGTCGAGCCAGGGTGCGTGGGCGGGCACCAGGGCGTTCAGCGCGTGGGCGGCGGGAGCGAGCGTGCTTGCCGACGACGGGCTGGAGACGCTCGCGGAGGTCGTCGCAGACACTCTCCTTCACTCCCCCCAGTTCACGGACAGGCCGAGGGGGTGTACCCCACGGGATAGAAGATGGTAAGGTACGTGGGGGAGGCATCGACCCAGACCAGGACCACGCTCACCTGGATGTCCACGCCGGAGGGGAACGCGATGCAGGGGCTGGACTGGTCCCAGCTCTGGAGCTGCGCCTGGGTCGTCTGGTAACCCGCCAGGGCGAGCGTCTGGACGGTGGCGGGAGAGTAGAGGTGCAGCGGGTTGTCGAAGGAGGAGGAGCGTGAGGTCGATCCTCCGGGCAGGTCCGCGCTCGCCATCAGGAAGTCCGGGGTCACGACCCACTGATAGAGGTAACCGTCGGCGTTCACCGGGAGCACCGTCCCGTTGCCTCCGGGGACCGGGGCAGGGCCGTAGCTGAACCGCTCCGAGGTGGCCGTGCTCAGCCCCTCGTCACGGTTCACGTGCGTGGAGACGGAGGTGACGACCGCTTCGAGCATGTTCCCCACCCCGGCGTTACGGTCCATCGCCTGGACCGCGCCCATCCCCAGCACAACCAGGGTGAGCGCGATCATGCTCGCGACGAGGAGGGAGACGACCCAGTCGAAGATCATCCGCCGTAGGCCCTCCCGACGAGGACGTAGTCGAGCACGCCCCCGCCCGGCAACGGGTAGGCCCGCTTCTCGAAGAAGAGGGTCATCGATGTGGAGACGACGGAGGGCCCGATCGGTCCCAGCGCCGCCGAGAGGTTCGTCATGAGCACCGTCCCCGCGCCGGTCGTCGCGAGCTCGCGGTAGGTCGAGGAGCCGGCCACCCCCACGGTCCACGCGGCCTGGTAGTTGGGCTGGCCCGAGGAGGTGAGGAGCGCCCCTCCGACGGTGACCAGGGCGCCGGCGGGGTTCACCGAGAGGAGCAGCGTCGTGTTGACGCCCCCCTCAAAGGCCAGCACGGCGGTCGACACGATGTCGTTGACGACCACCTCCATCTGGTCCGTCGCCTGGAAGGACCGGAACGCGAGGAAGCCTCCGATGACGATCGGGAGCACCATGGCGAGCACGAGCACGATGATCGTGAGCTCGAGCGGCATCTCGAGGACGCCCCGGCGCTGGGAGCGCAGGCGGCGTGCGCGGCGAGCGGAGGAGAAGGAGCGACGCGTTCTCATGCGAGGTACACCAGGAACGACGTGGCAGCGGTCTCGGTCGCGGAGCTCCCCACGGACACCGGCGGCGAGTACGATCCCGCGACGGACATCTGAACGTAGGGGGAGTGGGCGGGCCCGACGGGGGTGAAAGTGAGGAGGACGCTGCCGTTGCTCCCCGTCGCCCCCTCCGCCCCGGTCCCTCCTCCGGTGAGCGTGATGGAGACCCCGGGCAATCCGGTCCCGTGCTCGTCCAGCGCCTCCACCCACACCTTGACCGGCATCGTGGATGCGGTGACGAAGGACCCGGTGGCGCCGTTCGCCTCGCGGACCGTGAGCCCGGAGAGGTGGTGGACCTCGTCGTAGGCGAGCCAGGCGAAGAGCAGTCCCACGCCCGCCGCGATGACCATGAAGGAGACGATGAGCTCGAGCCCCATCCCTTCGAGCGCGCCGCTGCGGGAGCGCCGCAGACGGTGTCGGGAGGAAGGCAGGCGCGCCGAACGCTCGGACGGGGGGGAGGACACGGAGGGGGCGTGCGAGCGGGGCTCGCGCCCATCCTCGAGGACCAGGGCTCGCGCCACGGGCCTTCTAGTCCCCTGGTGGGATTTCACCCTTCGGAGACGTGGGGCCCAGGGACGTGGGGGTGGGGGAGCCTCCCCCCCCGGCCGACCCCTCATCCGGTCGCGCCTCCACCCAGGAAGAGCACGCCGAGGAGCGCCCCGACGACGTAGACGAGCAGCGCGACCCAGAGGAACTGGCCGACCAGCGTCCAGTAGCGCAGGCGATCGCCGCCGGTCTCGATACCGATGGAGAACTGGCCGATGATGAAGACCATCTCCAGGAGGTAGACGCCCATGACGGCGAAGAAGAGGGCCGGAGGGACCGCGAGGGCACCGGAGGCGAGCACCCCCGAGAGGAGCAGGTAGAGCGCCCCGGTCATGCCCATGACGATGGGAGCGAAGAAGAACGCCGAGCCCTTCATCATCTGGACCGTGCCGCGGAGCGAGGTGCGGATCGCCGCGTCGGTGTTGCGGAGCTCCTTCAGGTGCTGGGCCATCGGGATGACCGTGTCCGTCACCGCTTGCGGCCCCTTCGAGGCGGCCTCCAGGAGCGCCCGCAGCGACACCCGCATCTGGCGCGAGGGATAGCGGGCGAGGAGACCCGGTCCGCGCGCGGACCCGAAGAGCGCCTGCTCGGGGGTCCCGCCGCTCACGCGGGAGAAGTGGAGCACCCGGTCGAAGAACTGGGCCGATTCGGTCCCCCGCATCCCCGCGCTCGTGCGCTCCACCGCGCGCTCGAAACGCATCCCTTCCCCCATGCGGCTGGCGAGCTGGAAGAGGGTGTCCGGGAACTCGTTCTCGAGCCGCTGCAGGGCGTTCCCCCGCTTCGCGAGCGCCCGCGTACGAACCTGGATCCCGATCGAGATGCCGACCGAGATCCCGAGCAGGATGAAGACCGGCCAGGCGAGCGTTCCGGGGCTGCCCAGCCATCCCAGGTAGGCGGGCAGGGCCGACGCTCCGACCGCTCCTCCCGCAACCAGACCCAGCAGGATCGCCTCGGCGAGCGACGGGCGCTTGACCCCGGACTCCGGAGGCCGGGGAGGGGTGACCGTCCCCGGACGTTTCGAGAGGATCTGCATCGAATAGAGCAATGCGACTAACGGGAACCCCACGTCCATCGCGAGCACGAACCCGATCACGGTCACGAGGCTGCTGGTGGCGTTCGCGGAGGAGGTCGTAGGGGGCGTGGTCGCCGTCCCGCCGGGGGTCGCCGAAGGGCCGGCGCCCAGGTTGCCCACGTTCGCCAGGTTGGAGAGGAAGACCATCGGCAGCATCGCGCCGATGACGAGGGGGAGGAGGACCCCCAGCGCGAAGAAGACCGTGGTGGGACCCGAGAGGCTCGCGGAGAACTCCTCGATCTTCCTCCGAGTCCCGGACAGCACGATGTCCTGGGCCTTCTCGAGGTTCCGCGTGAGCCCCTCGTCCGTCTTCTCGTGGGTGGAGAGGCGCAGCGCGTACATCGAGCGCATGAAGTCCTCGTTCCAGTTCCCCCACTCGTCCGCGAAGTGGAGGAAGGACTCCTCGAGCGAGGGGTGCTTGCGCGACATCACGTCCCACTGGACCTTCTTGAGCGCCGCCCCGAGGTTCCCCTCCACGTTCTCGGAGGCGAACCGAACCGCCCTCGGGAGGGACCGGTTCAGCCGCAGGGACATGGCCATGTAGTGGACGGCCTCGGGCGCGCGCCCGAGCGTCTGGATCCTGAGCCTCCTCGCGAGAAGGCCGGGATAGTTGTAGACGAAGAGGTAGAAGGAGATCGGGAGGACGAAGGTGAGGAGCCCGATCACCAGCAGGAAGGGAGAGACCACGCCCTGGCTGAGGACCGTGAGCGCGACGAGGGTCGCCGCGAGCGCCACGAAGGAGAGCACGAGCACGCCGATCGCGGCGTAGTGCACCTCGTCCGGGGTGACCTCGAGCCCCGCGAAGTAGATCTCGCGCTTGAAGGCGGTCCGGCGCACGGATTCGTCGAGCTGCTCGCAGCGCTTCTGGAGGGAGGTGAGCTTCCGCTCCATCCGCTCCCGGGAGGACCCGCCGTGGGGATCGACCGCCTCCTCCCGCGCCAGCACCGCGGTCAGGCGCTGCCGGTCGGCCCGGGCGCGGTCCAGCGCGCGAGTGAGCCGCGCCGTCCTCTTCGCCGGGTCGGCGTAGCCGAGCAGGGCCCGCCCCATGAAGTGCACGAAGCTGACGTAGCCCCGGCCGGGAGCTTCCTCCTGAACGGTGGGTGCCCCGGGCGGTGGCGCGCCGAGCGGGGTTTCCCCGTTATCCATGCGCGAGGGCCCCCCGGAGCCATTCGAGCCACTCGGAGTAGAGCGCGTCGTAGTCGGCCCGATGGTCGACGATCTCCTCGGCGTGGCGCTCCAGGAGCTCCCAGAACGCGGCGTTCGAGGAGGCGACCCAGGGAGCGGAGAGCACGTCCATCCGGTTCTGATCTCGGGCCACCTCGACCAGCTTCTCGCGGATGAGCCCGCGCAGGCGGACGTTCTCCATCGCCTCGTCGTAGGTCAGCCCCCACGCCTGGGCGATCCGCTTGATCCGGTCCGACCCGTCCACGATCGCCGGGGTCTCGCGGAGCGCGTCCGAGGCCTCGTCGTAGAGGAGCAGCTCCCGGAACGTGCCGGGCTGCGCCCCCGCCTCCTTGGCCACCTCGCTCACCTCGAGCACGCGGCGGCGCTGCGAGCGCACGGAGCCTCCGGGGTTCGTGAGCCCGCTCACGACCACGATGTCCGTCGCGTTGAACGAGGTCGCGGAGATGCCGATGTCGTGGACCACGCGCTCGAAGATCGCCCGAGAGGAGTTTCCGTGGATCGTGCCCAAGACCGCGCTCCCCGCGGTCCCGGCGCGCATCGCCTCGTAGAGGGTTCGGGCCTCCTGGCCTCTCACCTCGCCCAGCACGATGGCGCTCTCCCCCAGACGGAGGGAGACCTTCAGCGCGTCCTCCGCGCTCATCTCCGTCTGCCCGCCCACGGAAGAGCGCACGAAGATCGTCTGGACCTTGTAGCCGAACTGCCGCATCTCGACGCTGGGCAGCTCCAGCGTATCCTCGATGGTGAGGATCCTCTGGGTCTTGGGGAACTCGAGCATGAGCGCGCCGACGAGCGAGGTCTTCCCCGCCCCTCGGGCCCCGGCGACCAGGATCGTGGACCGACCGTCGATGAGGAACGAGAGCAAGCCCGCGGCCATGGGCGTGAGCGCCTGCAGGTAGACGAACTTCGTGAGCGTCCAGGGGTCCGTCGCGTGGCGCCGCAAGGCCATCGCGATGCCGTCCGGGGAGAGGGGGCGGCCAATGACGGTCGCGCGCACCGAGTACTCGCGAAGGTCCGTCTCCAGCACGGGCATCGACTCGGAGAACGGGCGGCCGCTCTCCACGAGCAGACGGGCGAGGAGCGCCTCGGCCTCCTCGTCGGTCACCGTCACGTTGGTGATGCACTTGTCCCCGATGTCGCGGCGACCGAAGCCTCCGACCCTCAGATGGACCCGGTTCTCCGAGGCGGGCGCGTCGACGTAAAGGTCCTGGACGTGAGGGTCGGAGAGAAGGACCTCGAGCACGCCGAACCCGACGACGTGTCGCGTGAGGACCTCGGAGAGCTGCTCCAACTTCGCGAGGCGCGCGGACGAGTTCCCCGGCAGGACGATGCCGGTCTCCCTGGAGACCCGCTGCAGGAAGCGCAGGGAGAGCTCGTGCACGACGTGGCGGGTCTGGGAGAGGCTGGTGATCTGCAGGTGCTTCGGGTAGTACTCCACGAGCTCGTCGCGCGTCCGGTGCAGGAGCTCCACCTCGGCCTCGGTGAGACGATAGTCCGCGAGGTCGAGGTGGTAGAGGATATCGATCTGCTCCGGGACCCGGTACAGCCGGACCTGGCTCCGCCCCAGCGGATACTCCGTCAGGAGCTCGGCGCCGTCCGGGGGGACGAGGTTGACCCAGCATCCGGAGAACCCCGGGCGGGTGAGGGCGCCTCGGCGTAGTCGCCGCGTGAGCATCCGGGAGAAGTTCGGGGGCACCCGGTCGATGCTCGCCTGGATGCCTCGCAGGACCCCCGGGCGCTCCTCGACCGGGAGTGCCCTCCGGGGGGCGAGGGCCCCGAACCCGATCCGTCCCCCTCCGAGGCCGAGCCCGGGGGTACCGGAAGGGGAGAGGGGTGCGAGGAGAGGGATCGAGGAAGGAGAGGAGAGCGTGGAAGATGGGACCACGGGGGCAGGACGGGGCCCGGCCCAGGGGGAGGAGGACGGGGGAGAGGGGACGGTCGAAGGTGACTCCGCCGTGGGCGCGAGGGAGTGTGCGCGGAGCCAGGGCGGTGGGGGAGGACCCGGCCGCGCAGGCTCCTCGGAGCGCGGGACCGAGGGGCCCGGGGGCGGAGGAGGGACGGGCGACCGGGTCGGCGGAGGAACGTTGGAGGGACCCGGGAGGACGGGGCCAGGCGGGGGAGGCGGGGTCGAGGTGACGGGCACCGGGGGTGTCGCCCAGGGGTCCAGGTCGTCCCGACGGGACCGAGGCAGCAGGACGGGGGTGATCGGAAGTCCGCAGGACGGGCAGCTCCGCTCTCCGTCGCGTAGCTGCGACCCGCACCTTGGGCATGTCCCCATAGATCCCCGGTCCCCCCCCCTCTCTCCTCACCCGCCGGTACGCTCCGTCGAGGAGGACGGCGGGGGGGAGGTGCCGGCCGGAGGTTTCGCGAAGGCCCCCGCACCGCCGGAAGTGCGCGGCGTATCGGAGGATGACGGGGTCCTTCCTCCCGGCCCATCGGGCCGGACCTCGGTGGCCCCGCCCGTCCGGTCCTCGCCCCCTCGACGGGCAGGGGTGGACAGGCCTCGCACCCGGCCCACCAGTTCGGAAAGCTCCTGGCTCACCAGTTCGAGGTCGCTCACGGTCACGCCGAGGCAGCGGACGCACTCCTCCTCTGGACGGCCGGTGCCGAGCACCTGGACCTTCTCCTTCAGGTCCTGGAGGAACTCCCCCCAGTCCGTCCGAAGGCTCTCCTCCAGGTCGGGGAAGAACGCCCGGGGATTGAAGGCGCAGTCGGGGCAATCCAGCCTCTTGAGCCTGCGCTGCAGACTGCCCTTGTTCTTCTCGACAAAGGCGATCCGGTCCTCGAGCGAGAGCTCCCCGTCGGAGGTCGCCACGCCGCCGGGTGGGGAGGGAGCGCCGCCCGGGGCCCCCGAGCGCCCCGAGCCCGCGCCTGCGCCTGGGATTGAAGCGGGAGGAGAGGCCGGCCGCGACGCCGCGTAGGCGGGGAGAGCACCGGTATCGGAGGCACCGGGTCGGACGGGCGGTGGAGACGGCGGCGTCTTCTTCGCACCGGGACCCAGCTGCCGGCGGAGTTCCTCTTCCCGCTCCTCCTCCGCCCGGTCCTCGTCGAGCGGAGCCCGGGCCGCCTCGATGTCCGATTGACGGTAGAGGTCCTCGATGAGGTCCTCCAGGTCGGCGCCCGGCACGACCACTCCGTCGAGGACCGGCTGCGGGGGACGCGTCGAGAGCTGCTGGAGCAGCTTGTGCATCTCCAGGACCTGGCGCAGAAGCTGGACGGTCTCCCCGGAGTACTGCCGCATCGTGCGGCCGGAGAGCGTGATCAGGTCGACGTGGTACTCCTCCCCGAGCGCCTGGAGGACCGCGGCGAGGCAGCGCGGGTCGGCGAGCGCATCCGAGCCCTCGCACGCGTCGCACCTCAGGATGAGGTTGGAGGCGCCGCCCGAGGAACGCACCTCGTACTCGAACGGGGGGACCTCCACCTCCTCCGGCGGCAGCTCCTCGTCCTCGTCGGAGGCTGGCCTTCGACCTGCAGGTGTCATCTCTGGCTCCGTCTCCGTAGCGGGGACACGCGCCCCGTTCGCCCCTCAGGTCTCAACCGAACCCCGGTGGGAGACGAGAGGAGCGACGGGAACGGCGGCCGCCGCGCGAGCTGGACCTGGGGCGTCCGCGCGCCCCCCACCCGCGGTCCTGACGGCGGAGCCGCGGGCCGTCCTCCGCCTCCGGTGGGGGAGGCGTCTCCCCGGGGGAGCGCAGGAGGAGGAAGGACGCGATCGCGGCGCCTGCGAGCAGGAGCGCCACGCTGGTGTACTCCACCCACACGAAGGGGTCTGGTTGGGCGGGCGCCGGGAACGTGGTCCCGCTACCCACCGCCACTTCCTGGTAGAGGCCGAAGAAGGATCGTAACGTGACCGAGACGTTGTAGGTCGTCCCGGGGTTGAGCCCGGTGAAGGTCTGCGTCGTCGCGGTGGGGCTGTTCACGGAGATGAGTCCGCCGCTCGAAGGGAGAGGGTAGAGCTCCAGGGTGTAGGAAGCGAAACCCTGCACGACCGTGCCCGGGAGTCCCCAGGCGACGGTGAAGGAGGTCGAGGTGACCCCATAGACGTACACCACGAACCCCGGGGGAGGAGGAGCGCCGGCGTCGAGCACGACCTCGAGCTCGGGGAGCGCCTGTCCGGCCACGTGCTGCATCCCCACCGCGACCGTGGACAGGTCGTGGGAGTAGGCGACGTCCAGCGCCGTCGCGGGGAAGGTCACCTTCCGATAGGGAGGCGCGGGGGCGGAGAGGTTCTCCATCGGGGTGTAGTAGTAGCTGAGCGTGCTGCCGATCGCCCCCTGGCCCACGAGCGCGAAGTAGGCCGGGTCGTCGCCGGCCAGCAGCATCTGCGGGACGGGGGTGGAGACCGGCATCGACCAGACGGGCGAGGCGTAGGCCCCCTTCGCGTTCCCCGCCATCGCCGCGGCGTTGAAGGCGTAGATCTCGGTCGAGGTCTCGACCATGAACTCGGTCCCTGAGGGGGCGGAGACGATCTGCCCGACCCCGGAGAAGACGGGCGCGTTGGAGCCCCCGTAGCTCTGGCCGTCGGCCGTGTTGCCGACGTAGAAGCCCCCGTTCCCTCCCAGGAAGACGTGGGTGCCGTCCGAGGAGAGGGCCGTGGCCGCGGCGGTCGCGGAGGCGCCGGGCCAGGTGAAGTTCAGCACGGGGGTGCCGAAGTACGGGAAGATCGTGGCCTCGGACGTGCGCCCCTGCAGGTTCACCGTGAGGGCGACGAGCGTCCCGTCCGGGGTCATCGCGACCCCCATGCCGGCGGGCGTGGCCCCGCCGAAGACGATGTAGTGCCACTTCATCACCCCGTGGACGAGGTAGGCCAGCGCCACCCCTGAGATCCCGTTCAATAGGAACGTCGTGAGGACCGCCACGTCGCTGCTCTGGGCATCCACCGCGACCGCCTCGACCTGCTGGTTCGTGATCCCCTTCCCCCAGTAGCCGAGGTTGTCGGTGAAGTTCCACGCCTGCAGGAAGCTCCCGGGTTGGGTCAGGTTGAGCGCGTAGACCTCGGGGCCCACGGAGGCCAGGACGAGGCTGTTCGTTCCCGGGGCCGGTCCGCGGTCGGAGATCGAGAGGGTCGTGGGCGCCGCGGGGAGGCTGTAGGTCCCGAGCGGCTGGTCGGAGGAGATGTTGAACAGGTAGACGTGGCCGCTGGTGGAGGCGGCCGCCACGTACCCGGGGTCGCCGGAGACCGCGACGAGGGAGATCGACGCGGCGTCGGAGGTGTTGAAGCTCCAGGTCCCGGAGGAGATCGGGGAGAGGCGCGGGCCCTGGACGGAGAGGTGGGAGGCCGCACCAAGCTCGAGGCTCCCGGGGACACCGGTCGCGAGCGGTTGGTCCGCGGGCACGGCCATGAGGAGGGCGACCGCGAGGGCGAGGAGGGCGAGAATCGGCCCGCCGGAGGCGAGCGCGGTCCGGCGGCCTTCCTTCGTGCGCCTCATGGTCCCCACAGCACCACCTCCACGGTCATCTCCGAGTACCCTCCCCCGATCGGAGGAAGGCTCTCCCAGGCTGTAAAGGACTGGTCCGAGGTCGAAAGGGTCGCGGGACCCAGGTCCAGATGGGCTGGGGAGCCGCACCCGGTCGCGTTGGACGCGAGGGCGGCGTAGGTCCAGGCGCCTGAGGTCATGTTCACGAGGGCGCTCTCCACGTCCCCACCAACAAAGCCGGCGTGCATAAGATTCGAGGTCCCCACCGTCCCGCACCCCAGACCGTGCAGGACCGTCGCCAGGAGCAGTGCGACGGGTTGGTCGTTGAAGAGGACCCATCCCCCGGAGGCGAGAGGCATCCGGGTCTCGTAGAGGGTGGTCCGGAGGAGCGTCGCCAGGGACTGCTGCGCGTCCCTTTCCCCGACGACGGCCCCGCTAGCGACCTGGACCGGCGGGACCAGGATGATGTCCACGACGACGACGGCGAGCGCGAGGATCGGAAGGAAGAGCACCGCGTCGAAGAGCGCCAGCTGGCCCCCTTCACGGCGATGAAGATGTCTCCCGGCCCCCGACCTCATCTTCTCACTCCCAGACCGTCACTTCGATGGTCGCGTCGTGGACCTCGGTGTCGCTGACGCGGAGGCTCACGGGCGCCTGGGCGGCGTAGAGGCCGAGCCGGAGGGCGCTCGGGCTTGTGGGGACGACCCCGCTCGCCACGACCCGGTCGTAGTGGACGGGGTAGTCGGACCGGTCGGTGATGTTCACTTCGAACCCGTAGGTGGGATGGTACTCCCAGCTGACGTTCGACTCGGTGAGGTTCACCACCCGCGAGACGTCGAAGACCGCGTACTGTCCCTGGTAGGTCAGGTTCCGGTAACCCAGGAGGTCCTCCAGGAGGAGGGAGGCCTGCTCCGCGAACGAGGACCGGCCCTCCCTGCCCGCGAGGGTCGTGAGGCTGGCGTCCACCGCGGAGAAGAAGAGGATGAAGGAGATGACGACGATGAGGAGGACGGGGATCTCCTCCAGGAACCCCGCCACACCGCGGTGGACCCGCCGGAAGTGGCGCATGTGCGGTCCTTCACGCCGCTGTCACCATTTATACCTCCCTTTCGCGGCTTCCCCTGCCTCGGAACGTATTTGTCCCCACGAGGGCGGTGACTATCCACCAGAAGGGCGGGGGCCCTTCATCCGTCCCCGACCCCTCTCGTGGGTCTCAGGTCCCCCCAAGATGGCTACGAAGGTCGAGGAGGCTCCCGCGGCGGATCGGAGACCGTCGTCAGGGGAGATCGCCCGGGCGCACAGGGGGCCCCGTCGCCAGCGTGCCCTCCACCGAAGCCGTTCCGCCCGCGTCCCCTACGCTTTCGCCGCGCTGGTCGTCGGCATCGCGATCCTGCTCCTCGTGAGCTCCATCCTCTCCTCCGAGGTGCTCTATTCCTCCGGGAGCACCGGCCACGACTCCGAGATCGTCGACCAGGCGATGACGAGCGCGGCCGCGATGCTCGAGGCCAACGCGAGCGGGTCATTGCTCGGGGAGCTCGCCCACCTCCTCGCCTCGGGAGCGAACCCCCCTCTGGGCACGCTCAACGCCTCGATCTCCCGCGACGTCCACCAGTACGTCGCGACGCAGTTCTCCGGGAGCCACACCCACGCCTCCCTCTGCGCGAACGGCCGCGACATGGGCGGGGTCACGGTCTGCGTGCTGGCGTTCTGGGTGGGCGCCACGTTCCCCTCCTGGCAAGGGAACGGGCTCGCACCCTCCGTCACGGCGACCTCCCCGAACGGGGTCAGCGCGTGGCCGGCGAGCCCGAACCAGGAGCTGTCGACCCCGACATTGACCGTCCCTGCCCAGGTGAACGAGACCCCCTTCGCCGCCGTGGTCGGGAACTTCGAGCTCTCCGCGGTCGACCTCAGTGGCACGACGACGGTCTCCGCCTTCCCCTTCCTTCGGACCGAGACGGCCCCCCTGGGGCTCCTGGAATCCTCTGCCGACATCTTCACCGCCGACCTCACCGGCCCGGACGGGGGCTTCGCGCGCCTCGCCTCCTACATCCTGACCACCCTCGCCGAGCTGCGCGCGCTGCTGGGCTACGGCAGCGGAGGCTACCCCGGTCCCGACACGGGGGTGACGACCGGGGTCCACCAGATCCTGACCACCCAGGACGTGGCCAACGCCGGTGCCCTCGCCGTGATGCTGGAGACGTTCTACGCGTTCCACGCGACCGATCCCAACGCGCTCTCCCTCTTCCGGAACACCCTGCCCGCCCGCTACTCCACCCTGCTCTCGAGCGCGCTCCAGGGAAAGATCGACGGAGCGGCGCTCTACCTCTACCTGGAGAGCACGCCCGGCTCGGCCTGGTCGAACGAGAACGTCGCGGTGGGGGAGACCCTCGCGCAGTCGATCAGCTCGTTCGCGGACCGTTTCACCTTCGACCTCCTGGACACCTACTGGGGGGCCCAGACCGTCGACCCGACGCTCACCGAGCCCGTGACGGACTGGAAGTTCGTCTGGTCGCTCTCCTCGCAGTGGGCGCAGGCGCGCCTCTCCCAGTACATGACCGACTACCGGACCTGGATGGGCTCGCAGCTCTCGAACCTGGCGAGCTACACCGGCACCTCCCCGATGGGGATCCTCGGGGCCTGGGCGGACCAGTACGGCCCGGGGAACCTGCTGTGCTACTACCCCTCCCCCTACGGCCCCGTCTGGGTGGGCATCCCCGACTACTACACGATCTTCCCCGGCGGGTCCTACTCCGCCACCACGTCGAAGGTCCCCAACACCCTCTCGCTCGTCATGGGCAACGCGAACGGGGGCTCCCCCTACAACCCCTCCCCGTTCGTGGTCAAGACCAAGCTCCAGATCTACGGCATGGGCGGCTCCTCGACGACACGCCACACCTTCGACTACACGCTCGTCGACCGCTCGCTCCTCGGAGAGTACGTGACCAGTTCGCCCCGCAACGGCGCGGCCAACGACACGCTGACCCAGATCATCACCGACCTCTCCCTCAGCATGAACACGCCCGCGGGCTCGTCGCTCCCCTCGCCCGGCTACGTCCCCTACGTGGCGGACTGGATGGACGGTCAGGTCCCGTCGTCGGTCTCCACCTCCTCGGTGGGGGTGACGGACCCCACCTCACCCTACCAACTGGGACCGTCCGGGCAGGGCTCCACGTACCTCCAGAGCGGCGTGGACGCGCTGTACTCCGGTCCGTTCAACTCCGCCCTGGGCACGCTCGCCTCCGACGAGCCGTCCCAGTCGTCCTCGTGGTTCGTCCAGGGCGCCGAGTATCCTCAGGGGCTGGGCTCCGGCCCCGCGCTCGGCCAGAAGAACTCGCTGCTCGACACCGCGCGCCTCGCGGTCCGCCTCTGGACGATGATGGACTACAACCTCTACTTCGGGGGCGTCGATCCCATCAGCCCCGTCTTCACCTTCGGTCCGGTCTCCTACCAGCAGCAGGCGCCCTACGACGAGAGCCTGTCGGGACCCCCGACCCCCTTCACCTTCCCCGACTTCCCCCAGGACCTCCAGGTCTCCGCCTTCGACGACATCTACCAGTGGATCACCTCGAACACCGCCTCCCCGTCCTGCAACTACGACTCCGCCTGCATGGCCGGCTACTACGGGGCCACCTGCGTCGCCCCGTGGGGGCCCGGGAGCGGCTACTTCAACGCCCTCGCGCTCTACTTCTGGAACCCGCAGGGACTCTGGGACGCACTCCTGCCTTCCGTCCAGGTCGTGGCGGCCGGGTCCGTCGGGGCCGTGGCGTCGCAGGCCCAGGGCGCCCTGCAGAGCGCCTGGTCCGACACCGGGGTCGCAAGCTGGAGCAGCTACGCCTTCCGCAATTGGGTGGAGCAGAGCATCGGTTCGCCGAAGATCCTGCCGGACATGTCGAACCTCGCGTCCTCGTGGGAGCCTCAGCTCTACCAGAACGCCGAGTCCTGGACCGCCCGGAACCTGGACGAGCACACGCTGGTCGATCAGCCGACGCTCCTGGGCGGCTCGCCGTTCCAGGTGTGGCAGGGGAATCGGACCCAGGCGGTGGACCGCGGGGGACTGCTCAGCGAGGGCCCGCCGCAGGTCACGATCTCGCTCTCCTCGAACTCCGTCGGGCTATCTCCCCCTCAGGAGACGCTCCATCTCGTGGACCCGCAGGACCAGTCCTCGAACATGGCGATCGCTCCGTTCCAGACCACCTGGGACGTCCGTTACTCGACGACGGTGCACCTCACCCTGTCCCTCCCGCAGAACCCGGTGCTCCCCGGCCCGAGCGGACCCGTCCCGACGCAGCTCCAGCTCACCATCCCGCTCCACGCCGAGTTCCCGGTGAACGTCCTGACCCCCTGGCCCCTCAAGACCGGCGCCCGGGGCGTGCCGAGCGACCCCGTCCTGACCTACACGCGTGGGCTCGCGGGGATCGTGGGGTCCGACATGCACACCGCGAAGAACCCGGATTTCCTCCCCGGCACGTACATCTCCCCCTCGCTCGACGACCTCCTCTCGCGGGTGGGCTCGGTCTCGCACGTGGCCCTGGGCGAGACGACGGTGGACGCGTCGCTGCTCGGGAACCTTCCGGACGTGGCCGCGACGGCGGGCCCCGTCACCTCCCTCGCGCTCGGCGCCAGCATCGACGTCGCGACCAACGCCATGGTCTCGACGAGCCAACAGGGGAACTCCGCGGCCATCAAGGGGGACATGAACCAGATGGACGGCGCGCTTGGGCGGATCGGGTTCCCCTCCCTGCTCTACCTCAACAACTACGCGTTCCTCGGGAACAACGTCTCGCTCACCATGGCGGGAACGTACGTGGCGACCCTGAGCCAGGGGACGAGCTCGGCGAGCGTGCTCGACGCGTCCATGACGTTCTCCGCGAGCGCGCTGGCCCTCGTCTCGGTCGACTACGACAACAACTACGCCCCGTTCAGCTTCTCTCTCGTCCACGCCCCGACGTCGCGGGGTGCCGCCGGCTCGACACCCTTGGGGCTCCAGATGAACGCGGCGTGGGACCGTTGGGGCGTGAGCTCGAACCTCGCGCTGGCCGCTCCGGGGGGCGGGCCCCAAGCGGCACCGGGAGGGGGCCCGACGCCGCTCGGATCCCTCTACGTGCCCGCGCTCGGGGCCACGACCAGCTCCGCCGACCTCTACGAGCAGGGTTTCCCCTCGCTCCCCACCGCCGCCGCGACCGCGTATGGGAAGTCGGTCGCAGCCTGGCTCTCCGGCTACGGACCCGGATCTCCTCCCACGTTCGACGAGCTCGTGTCGGCCGAGCAGTTCGCGATGGGCTACTACTTCGACTCCGTCCGCACGACCGGTTTCTCGGCGACCCTGGGTCGGATCGACATGGGGGTCTCCGGAGTGCAGGGCGGGGCCTGGTTCAGCGGCGGGGTCGCCTACGACCCCACCGGCGCGATCACGAGGAGCGGCCTCGAGACCTTCCTGGAATGGGAGGTCACCGCGAACCGTCCCCTCGCCTACGCTTTGGGCAACCCCGTCCCGGACTCGCTCGTCATCGCCGAGGCGCCGCCGGCGCTCCTCGCGGACGCCTTCTGGAACGACAGCGCCGGCGCCTGCTCGGGCGGGGTGGGCGGCGGTTGTCCCTCCGTGGGGGACGCCTACCAGAACACGCCCGGAGGGTTCGTGGCGCCCAACCTCGCCGCGCTCGAGTCCGACCTGGGCGGTCTCGGAGGAGGGCTCTCGAACGGGCCCACCGTCGACCTTGGCGGGAGCGGGCCCTCCGGCACGGTCCCGTTCCTGGCCCAGCTCACCTATTGATCTAGCGAGGGCGGCGGGCGCCCGCTCTTCGGCCGAGAGCGCGGCGGGTGATCGTGGCATTCGCCATCCGGTGTCGTGGCCCCGTGGGCTCCCGCGGTCAACGGCCCCGGGATCGAGATGACCACTTCACCTCCAAGGGACGCCGCGCGTCGACCGGCGGGTCAACCACACTTTGAGAACGTGAAGGCCATCGGGGAGGAAAGCCGGGCGAGAAAGGAGCCCCCGAGGTGATCCTGGAGTCCATGACGAAACGGCAGGCGGAGCTCGTGGCGAAGTTCCGCTTGACCGAGATGCTACCGGTGCTGAACGATAACGCGGCGTGAGACCCCTCACGGGCGTACAGAGCTACAGCGCTCACGAGAGGTAATCGACCCCTCGCGGTGAGGTCAGGAGAAGGGTGGGGACCCGTGCGCTCGAGGACACGGACCACGGTGCAAGCACCCGCGGAGTTAAGGAGTGCTATACCATGTCATGTCCCCGCAGGACGTGACCGACGATTTCACCTCGGAGAGTCAGCGGCTGTCGAGGTTCCTGAACACGTACACTTGACGAATCAGGAGAATGGGATCCACCGAGGTCCTTCTTCACACGATACTGGTCACGTACGCGCTTTCTGCTCCGCCGCGGTTTCTTTCGTTCCCTCATCCGCGACGTCCTTGGAGTCTTCGACCGGCTCCGTTGGGGCATGCGTGGAACGACCCCGGCGCGACAGGTACAGGATAATGGCGACCACCGCAACGGCCACGACTGCTCCCACGCCACCGTAGAGGAGATAGGTTGGGGTGCTCGAAGGGCTCGTTGTGATGGAGTCCGTTATGGAGATCGTGATGTAAGAACTCTCCACTGTCTTTCCTCCCAAGGTCACTTTCACGAACAGTGTCTCCGTCCCAGTCTTTGATCCCGCAGTGAAGACCACGGAGGATGTGCTGGTGGAATTCAGAGTGCCCAAGGCCGAACTGGTCAGAGTCCATGAGTAGGTCGCTCCGAGGGGACATGTCCCACCCGTACAAGTTGGGGTCGCAGTGAAGGTCTTGGAATCTCCCGTGGTGACGGAAGCTGAGTTCGGGCTCACTGTCACTGAGGTCAAGGTTATGGCAGGGTTTACGGTGAGGACCGTGGCCCGGTTGGCTGAGCGTCCCACGGTGTCGCTGGCAGAGACGCTGACGGTGAAGGTTCCCGTTGCCGTGGGAACACAGGCCAGAGATGCCGTGTTCGACGAGGTGCATCCCGCGGGCAGACCGATGTAGTTGTAGGAAAACACGCCCGTGCCTCCAGTGGAGCTAACGTTGAGGTATGTGGTTTGACCGGGCGTGATGGGGTTCGGGAAGGCGGAGAAAGATGTGATCGTGGGATCATTGGCGACGACTAGGGTAAGCGTGCCGCTCGTGGAAGAGAGACCGTTAGAGTCAGTGATTTGGACAGAGATGGTGAACTTACCAGATGCCGTTGGAGTACAATTCAAGGGATTGACACTGGTGGACGTGCATCCCGTTGGGAGCCCGGACCATAGGTAGCTGAACCCTCCCGAACCCCCTGTGACAGTGGAGGAGAGTGAGACCGCCTGGTTGATGTCCACCGCCGGGGGAGAGGCTGTCGGCGTCCCAGCCACCGGGCCCGTGCTCACCACGACTTCTACTACGTTGGAGTAACTGGTGGGGACTCCGCTTCCGCTGTCCGTCGCCCACACGCAGTAGTACATTGCACCCGCTGTGCTGGTGCTTGGGGTGTAGACTACAGTGAACCCCGTCCCTGAAGTCCCGGTCGAGGACGAGTCCAAGGAACAGTTCGAGTTCGACCCATCGTACCACGTAATCGTGATTGTGTTTGACCCAGAATAGGAGCTCGTCGCCGTCAGCGCGGTGGCAGTATGTCCCACGTCGTAGATCACCGGGGTTGTCCCTGGCGTCACCGCCACCGTCGGGTCCGCGTTCACTGTCACTGATATCGTCGGTGAGGAGGCCGCCGTCATCGAGACGGAGTCAGTGAAAACCACGTAGATCCCTGTGTCCGCGACCGTGGTGGAGTAGGTGGCCGCCGCTCCTGTCCCTGAGGCTCCCGAGATGGCTCCTCCGCCATCATACCAGCGCCAGCTGAAGGGCGCCGTGCCTCCCGTCACCGTCGAGGTCAGTGTGGCCGTTTGCCCGGCATCAATGGCCGTTGAGGAGGGCTGGGCAGAGATCGCTGGGTCCGGGTTCACGACCACCGACACCATCGGCGTGGAGGTCGCCGTCATCGAGACCGAGTCGGTGAACACTACGTAGATCCCTGTGTCCGCGACCGTGGTGGAGTAGGTGGCGATCGCTCCCGTTCCCGAGGCCCCCGCGATGGCGCCTCCGCCATCATACCACTGCCAGCTGAAGGGTGCCGTGCCTCCTGTCACCGTCGAGGTCAGGGTGGCCGTTTGCCCGGCGTCAATGGCCGTTGAGGAGGGCTGGGCAGAGATCGCGGGATCGGACGACACTGTCACTGACACCTTGGGTGAAGATGTTGCCTGCCCATATACAAAATCAGTGAAGACCACATAGATTCCCGTGTCTGCGACCGCGGTGGTATACGTGGCCGTCACTCCTGACCCTTGGGCTCCCGCAATGGCTCCTCCGCCATCATACCAGCGCCAGACGAAGGGCGCCGTGCCTCCCGTCACCGTCGAGGTCAGTGTAGCCGTTTGTCCAGAGTCGATGGCCACAGAGGTGGGCTGGGTGGAGATCGCGGGGTCCGGGTTCACGACCACCGACACCGTCGGCGTGGAGGTCACAAACTTCGAGACGGTGTCCGTGAAGACCACGTAAATCCCCGTGTGCGCGACCGTGGTGGAATAGGTGGCAGTCGCACCTGTACCTGAGGCTCCAGAAATCGCTCCTCCGCTATCATACCATTGCCAGGTGAAGGGGGCCGTGCCTCCTGTCACGATTGAGGTCAGGGTGGCCATCTGCCCGCTGTCGATGACCGTGGACGATGGTTCAGCAGAGATTGCCGGATCTGATGATACCGTCAACCCCGTGGTGGCGCTCGAGCTGGCCTTATTTGAGTCATTCACCCAGACCTTCAGGGTGAAGCTCCCGGGGCCAGCGGGGGCGCAGTTGATCACGCTGTAGTTCCCTCCCAGACAGCCTGGCGGAAGTCCCCTCCAAGTGTATGAGTAACTTCCACTCCCACCGCTGTCGGTGGCCGTGAGTTTCAAGTTCTGACCCACGTCAAGGATTGCGGGAGTGGCCGCAAGAGAGGCGGTTCCCAAGGCTGGGGAGACCACCAGCACAAGACTTGGAGAGGTGGCGGTGTATCCGTTAGAGTCCGTGACCGAGACCGTGATGTGAGAGGTCCCCGCTGCGGTCGGAGTGCACGAAAGTGTCAGGGAGTCAATGGAGGAGCACCCCGTCGGAAGCCCGTTCCACAGGTAGGTCGGAGCGCCACTCCCCGACGTGGCGATGGCACTCAAGTCGGTCGTTTGGCCCACGTCGTCACTGGAAGGTGAGGCCGTGGGGGCATTGGCGGAGGGATCCGAAGAGATGGTGAGGGTAGCGAGTGACCATACACTCTTCCCCACCGCGTCCGTTGCCGTTACGTTCACCGTATAGGTTCCGGGAGTAATGGCCGTACAGGAGGTGCTCACATTCGTGAATCCGTTGACGGTCGCGGCCGAGCAGGTCAACCCCGACGAGGGGGACACCGCCACCGTGGCCGAGAGTCCCCCCGCGCCAGGGGCGACGATGGGAGCAGAGAGATAGGTAGGTTGTCCCACATCCCTGGCAGTGCGACCGCTCAGCGCCGCAAGCTCGAGTTCCGTGGAAATCACACTCACGTAGTTCGTACCCTGGTTGGTCACAAACACCTCGCCGTTGTTTGGGTCATACGCCGCGGTGGTGGGGACATTCAAGCCACCTAGTATTGTAGCCACCACAGTGTTCGTGGTCGTGTTGATGACACTGACGGTGTTTGAGCCCGCGTTGGGCACGTAGATGAGGGCATTACCGCTGTCATATGCGGGATACATTGGTTGCGCGCCGACGGCAATATTCGCAATCACCTTGTTGGTTGAGGTAGAGATGACGCTCACGTTCGCCGATCCTGCGTTGGTTACGTACACTTCGCTGTTGGCACCATCGTAAGCCACCCCCTGCGGCGACGTCCCTACCCCGATACTTATGAAGGACACACCGCCCTGGTCGTAGCTCACGTTGTCCGAGCCATAGTTCGCCACGTATGCATTATGGTTCGCAGTATCCACCGCCACACCGTCAGGGTGGACTCCGACAGGTGTGGTGGCTTGAATCGAATTCGCCAGTTCCATGCTCACTGAGTTGGACCCCGCGTTGGTCGCGAATACATCGCCGTTACCACCGTCACACGCAATGCCGACAGGGTTGGTTCCGATGTTGAGATTATAGGCAACCAACGTTCCCGAGATGATGCTCATATTGTTGCTCCCCGAGTTTACCACGTATACCCCACCACTCTGCGCGTCAACACACACGCCGGCAGGATAGGTACCAACATTGATTGATCCCAACGCTTTGTCCGTCGCTCCGGAAATCATCGTCACATTGTTGTAGTACTGCGACGTCACGTACCAGTCGTTGTCGTTACCGTCGTACACCACCCCCCATAGAATTGGAGTACCTCCGAGCGTCACCTTTGCGACGATGGTTCCCGCCTCTTGGGCCGGGGCGCTGTTGCCTGCAACCTGGCCAGGTATTGGTCCACCGAACGGCGTAATCACCGAGTGCCCACTGGCCGCCACGGGTGCTGGGCTCGACAAAGTGCTACCGGACGCCGAACCTTGTAACACCCCCGTCTCGAGAGGGATGAGTGCCACAATCGCGGAAGTGATCGAAAGGGCCGCGACAAGGAGGGTGAGGACCGTTCTTCTCATCGGGATGTGCCGAATGGATCTTGTGACACCTGTAACGATAGCGCTCGAGACGTTAACCCGGGAGAGCCTGAAAGCGGTCATGCCCGGCGGGATTTTGGTTGGGTTATTAGGGTTCCCTCGAGGTAAACTTATGCACATTTTGACCTCGCCCTGAGCGCCGGGTAGTCGACCGAGAGGGAGGAACCGGCGGTTCGAGTGGAACCCCGCGGTTTGATAGACACCCCGCGCCCAGCTTCGACAAAACACGAAAAATCGCCCCGCCCTCCCTCGAGAGACTGAAAAGTGCTGTCTGAAGATGTGTTGATGGCGGGGGGAACCTCGCCTCGGAAGGAGCCTAGCAGGCCCAACCGAGGTGAGGCCCACGAGCACGAGAACCGGAGAACGGATAGTGGACGTGAAAGCGCCCAAATCCACCCACCGCCCCTACCGGCCTGAATTCCGAGGCCTATACGGGATAGGTGCGGGATAGCCTCGACGTTTCTCCTCGAAGTTTTGCTCCTGCAGGGGCTTCGCCATCCTTGTGAGCATATCCCGTTAAGACGGAATATGGCCAAGCCCTATGTCGAGGTTCGTCGCCGAGGGGACCGCTTCTACGCTTGCGAACGGGAACCCGATTGGGACCCGGTTCGCAAACACGGCCGAAGTCGCACCCTGCGCTTCCTTGGCCCCTGCAACGAGAGCGGACGGGTCCTGACGCCTCCCAAGGTGTACCTCGAGCCGGTCCAATCGGCGTTCCCTGTCGGCCGCCTCCTCGTCTTCCACGCCAGCGCGGAGAAGCTCCGTGTCCGGGAGCGCGTCCGCACGGCCCTCGGGATTGATGACGAGATGGCCGGGCACTTCATGATCACCGTCTACAACATGGACACCGACCGGGTCGCGGACGAGCATCTGCCCGACTGGGCCCGGGCCGGCCCCTTGGACCGGTTGCTCTCCATCGACACGACGGACCTGACCCCCGAGACCTTCGGGAAGGTCCGGTCGGCCCTGTGCCGCCTCAACCCCGATACGAAGCTCTGGGAGGACCGTGGTCCCGCCGTCCAGAAGGCCCTCACACGGGCCTCGCGGTCCCTGACCCGTGACCCTCCCGGGGCCTACTACGACGTGACCAAGGTGGAGTTCCATGGCTGGACCAACCCGTATCCGGAGACGGGACACGACGCCAACGGCGGGCTCTCCACGGTGGTGGGGTTCGGGATGGTGGCCTCCTCTGAGCACCACCACCCCTACCTCTGCTGTGCCCTGCCCGGGAGCCAGAACGGCTCCCTGGGGTGGGGGGGACGATCCGGACGCTCCGGTCGTGGGGATACGACGGCCTCCACCTGGTCATGGACCGTGGGATGATCACGAAGGAGAACGTGAAGCTCGCCCGGGACGAGGGGTACACCCTGGTGGGGTTGGTGAATGGGGCTTCACCACCCTGGCGCTAGCCTCGCGGTGTAGCGAGGAGGAGCTGGAGCAGCCCGAGAACGTGGTGGAGACCTCACGAGGGTCCATCTACGCGAGGGCCCTGACTACGCCGCTCTTCGACATCCCCCAGCTGCGGGTCGCGGGTGGTGGTGAACCCGAGACGGAAGGCCGAGGAGCGGGAAGGACGGGACCTGGCGCTGGACGAGCGGGAGGGTCCCAGCAAGATATCGAAGGACCGGGTGGGGGTGCTCAAGAAGCAGCTCAGGGTGCAGAGCCCGAAGCTGAGGAGGAAGAAGGGGTATGCGCCGGGGCTCCTGGTGAGGAGCTTCGGTCGTCGAGGGGCCGTGGTGGACCACGAGGCGGTGAAGCGGGCGCGGGGGGTGGACGGTAGGTTCCTGATCCTCAGTACGGACCTCACGCTGAGCGGGAAGGTGATGTACCGAACGTACTTCGCGAGGGACGGGATCGAGAAGGTGTTCCGCACGGGCAAGGGGGAGTTCTCGCTGACCCCGCTGCGGTGGCACCGCCAAGACCGGACCGACGCGCACGCGACGATCTTCCACACGGCTTCACTGTTGTGGAGCTGGTCCGAACAGACCTTGAAAGGGAAATACCCCGAGTTGAGCCTGGCCGAGGCTCTGCACTCCCTCGAGGGCCTGGCGTGGGTGAGGTCCGGGAGCGGGAAATCGGTCCGGGAGTGGCCGATGAAACCGAACGACGAGCAGAAGGAGATCCTCTCCGCCCTCGAGGCGACCCGCTATCTACCTATCCCGTAGATGGCTCGGAATCCAGGTCGGGTGGCCAACCCCCCCACCCCCCCGCGCGCCCGCCCGGCGCGAGCCTCTGTTTCATTGGGGAGGGGGTGGGCCCGTTGGAGCTTCGGCCATCGGGGTCTCCCCCGCTCCGCCCGGCGCGGCGGGGCCCTCAGGGCCCTCGGACACGGAGCTTCCTCCGGTGGGATGGGACCGCTTGCCCGACCCCATCCGGCGGCGGCGCATGCGGTCCTGGGAACGGATGAAGAGCGCGAGGCCCACGAGGACCAGGACGGCGATGACCACCATGCCGAAGACGAGGGCGCCCTGGGTCCCGGCGTACCACGGGGACTGCGACGAGGGACCGGTATGCGTACCCGTCGAGTTGTTGCCCCCGCCTCCCGGGGGCGGGCCCCCGCCCCCGCTTCCCGGGGTGACGGTGACCGTGACCGCAGGCACGCCCGCCTGGGCTCCGGTGGAGTCGGTGACCTGGAGGAGAACGGAATAGGTCCCGGCGACGGTGAAGGTGTGCGTCGCCGAGGAGACCGGGATCGCGGAGGAGTAGGTCGTGCCGTCCCCGAAGACGACGACGATGTTGTAGGGCGAGCTGCCGCCGGAGACCACCCAAGAGGCGGTCAGCGCGAGCGGCGTGGTCCCGCTGGTCGGCGTGACCGTCCCGGAGATCGAGAGCGGGGAGGAGATGGTGACCTTCGCGTTGATGGTCAGCACCACGCCCACCGCGTCGGAGACGTTCACCGACACGGCGTAGGTTCCCGGGGCGGTGAGCTGGAACGTCGCGGTGTACCCCGTCGCGGTCCCCACGCTGGTGGTGAACGTGGGCGTGCCGTACGGTTGGACACCGCCGGAAAGACCGGTGAGCGAGAGGGTCAGGTTCGCCGGTGCGTCCAGCACCTGGGCGTTCGCGGTGAGGGTCCCCGCGAAGGGGGCGGGGAGCTCCACCACGTCCGCGGTGCCGTTCAGCGAGCCTTCTCCGGCCCAGAGCAGCCCGTCGGCCGCGAGCGTGCTGGGAGGCCACTGCCAGAGGAGCCCCACGCCGGTGGTCAGGTCCTGCTGGGAGACCCCTTCGACGCCCTGGAGCACCTCCGGTCCGGGAACGGTGGGCGACGTCTCGTACCCCTGCCCGCCCAGGAGGTAGGTGTTGGCCAAGACCGAGATCGAGGTCACGCTGAGCATGTTCGTCGGGAGCGGAAGGGGCCCGGAGAGGTCGAAGGCCCCTTGCCCCCCGTCGGTCCAGTTGACGAGCGCCCCGGCCCCGCCGACCCAGAAGGTCGTGCCGTTCCAGGCGGCGGCGAACGGGACGAAGAGGTTCGAGACGAACTGGGTGGAGACGTTCGTGAACGGCGTGGCGCTCGCCGGGGCGTAGTAGTAGAAGTCCCCGATGCCGGAGGCCTCGGGCTGCTGCTCCCCGCCGAGGAACGCGTTGCCCGCGCCGTCCGTCGCGATCGTCGTGACCTCCGAGAGGGACGTGAGGGAGGAGGAGAGGTTGGTCCACAGCGCGCCCCCGGGGGCGTAGGAGAAGAGCCCTCCGCCGGCGCTCACCTCCTGCGTGGCGCCGTTGTGCTGCTGGAGGATCCCTCCCACCAGGAGCCGGCCGCTGTTCCAGGCCATCGCGTCCACCACCAGGTCGGGGTCGAGGCCCGAGGAGATGTCCGTGAGGGCGAGGGTGGTGATGTTGAGCGCGAGGACGCGGGTCCCGTCCGAGAAGTAGATCGCCTTCGAGGAGGCGACGGAGAGGGTGAGAGCGCGGACCCCCGGAGGCAACGCCCCCGTCAGGTCCCGCGTGGTGAGGTTCCCCAGGTCGATCGAGACCAGGCTCCCCGCCGTCCCGTTCGTGCCGGCGACGAAGAGGTGGCCCGAGGCGAGCGCGAGCGCCGACGCGTCGACCAGCCCGCTGCCCAGGTCGGCGCGGACCGTCCGGTACCCGGCGGTCGAGCTCCAGCTCGCGATCTCGGCGGCCTGGCCGTTACGCCATCCTCCGACCATGAGCACGCTGCCGTTCCAGTCGAGGGCCAGCGGGACCACGCCAGGGGGGAAGGGGGAGGTGGGGGAGGCGGTCACGATCCCCGTCCGGGCGTCGACCACGGCGAGCCCGAGGGAAGAGGCGACGGAGATGCCGTTGGTCACGGCGGGGTCCGTCGCGGCGGCGGAGGGGCTCCCGGTGGAGGCGGCGAGGGAGGCGCTGAGGTTGACGAAGGGACCGCCGGTGAGGTTCACGATCCCCGTGTAGACGCCTCCGGGGGACCCCACCAGGACGTAGTTCCCGGCCGCGGCGAGAGGGGTCACCGGCTCGCCGAAGCTCGACGGCAGCAGGGAGGTGTAGTTCGTGAACGCCCAGTTCCCTCCCGCGAAGGAGAGCATCCCCAGGGTCCCGTTCGGGCCGCTGCCCGAGACCACGACCCCGGAGGGGGTGGTGAGGGCGCCGACCAGCGCGTGGAAGGCCAGGGGCACCCCCGTGAAGAGGCTGAACCCGAAGGAGTCGTTGTAGACGGCCACGATCGGCAGCGCCGGCCCGGTGCTGTAGCTCCCACCGACGAGCGCCACCTGGGCCCCGACCACCCCGCCTCCCCCCAGGACCTGGAGGGCACTGGGGGTGAACCCGTAGGCCGGGCGGAAGGTCCCGTTGCTGACGTTCTGCTCCATCAGCACGGGCCCGGCGCTGCCCTGGCCCCAGAGGAAGACGGTGGGGTACGCCCCGTTCGAGAGCGCCCCTCCCTGAACTGCGCCCGCGTCCGTCGCCGGCGCGGTGCTGAGGAAGCCCCCGGTCAGGTCCGCCACGGTGGGGGTCGTTCCCATCGCGAGCTCGCCGATCTTCGCGCCCGAGGCGTTGTCCGCGCCCAGGAGGTCGAACTGACCTCCGGGGAGTGTCAGGAGCTGGTCCACCGAGCTCCAGGACCCGCCGGGGACCTGGGGCAGCGAGGGCGCGAGCGAGTGCGGGGGCTCAACGGTGGAGTTCGAGGCGAGGATGGTCTGGCCACCGGTGCGAGCTCCGGGAGAGCCTCCTCCCAGGGTCGTGGGTCCGGCATGCGCGGCGCCGAGCGACTGCCCGGGAGCCCCCGGGGGTGCGTGTGACGCACCTCCCGCCCAGACGGAGACCGGGGCGAGGAGGAGGAGGCCGAGCAGCATCGCGCCGAGTACGGTCCATCGTGCGTTACCCCAGTTGTCCATCGAACGGCTCCCCAGGGTCACCTTTCGGTCCCCCGAGCAAGGGGCCAGAGCCGTCGCGGGTTCATGGCGTTTCGCCCGGAGGGGAGCGATATCCTACCGCCCCCCGACCTTCGAGCCCCTTCGGGAGCTGCGGAAGGAGGCGAGGGCACCCGCTCCGACCACCGCGAGGCAGGCCACGAGCAGGAGCAGCAGGGAAGAGGCCGTCGGGGCCGAGGCGGAGGCGAGGGGCGAGAGCTGCAAGAGTGGCAGGGCCCCCGCGCCCACGGGGGCGGCGGTGGAGGTCGGGGCCAGCACGCCCGGAGAGCTCTCCGTGGCGAGGATCCCGCCCTCCTGCATCGCCTGCAGGTGCGTCGTCGAGCTCGCCGCCCAGTTGGAGGCGCTGGGGACCGACGCGGTCGCGACGTGCCAGGTGACCGACGTGATGTGCAGGAAGTCGTAGAGGTACGCCCCGTAGTCGCCCCAGGGCTGCGGCGTCGTGGTGACCCCGCCCGCGCCGTTGCCGAAGGAGTGCTCGGCCACCTGGCCGTTCCCGAGATACACGGCGGTATGGTCCCAGCCTCCGCCGTTCCAGTCATACATGATCAGGTCCCCGGGCGCCATCCACGAGGGCAACGTGGTCCCGGTCGCCTCCTGGACCATGTGGCCGGAGATGAGCCAGTTCCTCAGGCCCACCACCGACGGGTTCCCGTAGGTCGGGGGAACGGCCGAGGGGACGTTGATCCCTCCGGCGTGGAGGGCCAGGGAAGCGAAGTGGGTGCAGTCGTCCCCGATCCCGCCGTACGCGTTCACGATGTAGGGCGTTCCGGTCCCCGCGGCGAAGTGGTGGTAGCAGCACCCGGAGGTCCAGTAGTACCCGTCGGAGGCCACGATGCCCATGTAGCTGCGGGCGTAGGAGGCCGCCGCCGCCCCGTTGTACCCGGAGCCGCCACCGCCCCCACCGCCGCCACCGCCCCCACCGCCGCCGCTGGAGCCGCCCAGGAAGTGGGTGATGGTGGGCCACAGTCCGCTCGGCATTGCGGCCGGGCCGTCATCCAGCGCCCAGTAGGCCAGGAAGTGGACGCCCAGGCTCGTCGTGGCCTGGACCTCCTGCTGCATGTCGGAGAGCTCGCTCGGGGACCCCGCGCAGTACTCCGGGTCAAGCCCCAGCCCCAGGTGAGAGGCCGGGATGGACCCGAGCGCGGACCTCGCGGCGGAGTTGAACGAGCTCACCGAGCAGGTGTAGTCCATCAGCACCCAGGTGTCGACCGAGGAGCGGGCCATGCTGGAGAGGGACCAGAAGCCGGGGCTCCAGAGGGCAAAGTCGCCCGAGAGCTTCATGCCCTTCGCGTGAAGCGCCGTCGCGAACTGGCCCATGAACTGCGCGTAGGCCGCGCCGTCGCCGCCCGCCACGGACCCCCCGTTGCAGCTGGAGTCCGGTTCGAAGTCCACGTTGTACCCCGCGTACCCGTCCGTCTGGGCCGTGGCGACGGCCTGGTTGATGAACGGCTGCCACAGGCTGGAGGTGCCGAGGAAGTAGTTCAGGGCGTAGAGGTTGCAGGAGGTGACCATCGGGTACATCTTCGACCCGTGCTGGTGCGCCCAGGGCGTCAGGTCGTTCTGGGTCCCGGTGTACCCGCGGGAGCCGAAGCCCCCGGAGGAGGTGAGGTCGTACCCTTCCTGGGAGATCGACGTGATGTCCTTGGCGACGGTCGAGTACTCGTTGGCGAAGGCGCTGCGAGAGCCCGCCCAGGAGCAGAACTGGCACACCCAGGGCATGAAGGTGGTGCTGGAGCTCCCGCCTCCGCCGCCTCCACCTCCGCCGCCGCCCCCACCGCCCCCACCGCCACCGGAGCCCGCGCAGGCCGCTCCGGAGGTGGGCGGGATGCAGAGGTACCATCCCGCGGTGATCACGTTCGGGTTCGAGATGTGGTCAACGTGGGCGATCAGGGCGTACTGGTTGCCGTTCCCGTAGGCGCGGCTGGCGATCCCGGAGAGCGTGTCCCCTGAGCGGATCTGGTACCAGTCCCCCTGCGTGGGGGAGCTCGTGAGCGGCGTGCAGCTGACCGGCCCGTAGAGGTTGCAGTTCCCGCTGCCCCCGCCGCTGCCGCTGGAGACGCACTTGGCCCCGCCGCTCGTCGGGATGCACAGGTAGTACCCGGCGCTGATCACGTTCGGGTTGCCGATGCCGTCGACGGAGGCGATGAGCGTGTACTTCTGGGTGTTCCCGTACGCCCGTCCCGCGATGGCCGAGAGCGAGTCGCCGGACCGGATCTGATACCAGTCACCGGGGGTGGGAGAGCTCGTGAGCGGCGTGCAGCGGTTCGGTCCGTAGAGGTTGCAGTTGCCTCCGCTGCCGCCGCCCCCGCCCCCGCCGCTCGAGGTGCAGGCGGACCCGCTGGTGTGCGGGATGCAGAGGTACCACCCGGAGGTGATGACGTTCGGGTTGGAGATGTGGTCGACGCGGGCGATGAGGGTGTACATGTTCCCGTTGCCGTAGGCCCGGCCCGCGATCCCGGAGAGCGTGTCCCCGGAGCGGATGCGGTACCAGTTCCCTTGGGAGGGAGAGGACGTGAGCGGTTGACAGGCCGACGGTCCGTAGAGGTTGCATCCGCCGCCCCCGCCACCGCCACCACCACCGCCACCACCACCGCCGCCGCCCCCGCCGCCACCGGTGGAGCAGACGTTGTTCGGGCAGACGGTGCTCCAGGGCAGTCCGGCCTGGTTCTGTCCCGTGCCCGAGCAGCCGACGGAGCCCGTGCCGTAGAACCCGTTCGGGGCCCAGCGGCAGTACGCTCCCGAGAGGTAGCTGCCCCAGAACGCGTAGTCGCCTCCGGAGCGGAGGTTGTAGTAGGCGTGGGCCCACTGGTAGGCGCAGCTCGGGTCGAAGTAGATCGGTCCCCAGTTGTTGCCGCCCCCGTAGGCGCTGCAGGAGGACGGGCTGTACCCCGAGATCGGGAAGGGGTTCCCCTGGGGCGGGTACTGGCCCCCCGTCCCTTCCTGCAGGATCCCTTCCGCGTAGTACACCGGTTCGATCGCGGCCGGGTCGAAGCTGCTCTCCTGGTAGGCCATCGCGACGAACGTGACCGCGACCGAGCCGGTGAACCCGGCGTTGAGGGCACAGTCGACCACCGCCTGGAGCGAGAGCGTCGTGTGCTGGCCGTAGTAGTTGGCGTTCGGGCACCCGGAAGCGGTGATGGAGGGGCCCAGGACCGCGGAGGTGGGGGTCGTGTGGGAGATGCTGACAGGGCTTCCCGCCACCGGCACCGAGGGAAGGGCCATCAGACCCGCGAGCGCGATCGCGGCGAGAAGCAGGGACCACGGTCGCGGGCGCTTGGCCACAGGCGCGAAGGGGGCCCCTACTGAAGCGGTCCAGCGGACCATGGATATACTTTCCCTCAGCCCATATTTGAACGTGGCGCGAGCCGCGGCGCCCGAACCCGCACTGCGACGACCGGGTCCGCAGCAGTTATCGGGCGCCGCTCCGCCCTGGCCGCCCACGTCGGCCGCCTCGCGCGGCTCGGTCCGGTGAAGCTCGGTGCGGGGTCGCACGGCGGCCGCCCGGGGTCTTCCCGGCGTCCGAAGGGCGCCTCAGGGCGACCGGCGACCGCCCCGGGAGGTCGGTCTCCGCTTCAGCTCGGGGGAGGGGGCGGAGGGGCCTGCCCGTAGGCGGACGGAGCGGCGGGGGAAGGCGTCGGGACCTTGGGCTTCCTCACCTTCAGGAAGTAGATCGCGAGACCCGCGACCACGGCGACCACCACCACCCCGATCACGATCGGGACGAGGAGGCCGTTGCCGCCCCCGCTGGGGGAGCCGTTGTTGGTCGAGCCGGAGGTGACCGTGAGCGTAGTGGTGGCGGAGGCGGGGTGTGCGTTCGCATCGGTCACGGTCACCCGAACCGTGTAGTTCCCCGAGCTCGAGGGCGTGCACGACAGGGAGGCCGTGTTCTGGGAGGTGCATCCCGGTGGGAGCGAGAGGTAGGAGTAGGTGTAGGGCGGCGTTCCCCCCGAGGCCTGGACGGAGAAGGTCGTGGGGGACCCCACGTTGACCGAGGACGGGGAAGCGGTGAACGAGTTGATGTTCGGGTAGCCCGACGGGGAGTTCACCCGCAGGGCGGCACCGGGGTTGCTGGTCACGGTCTTGCCCGTGGCGTCCGTGACCGTGACCATCGACGTGTAGCCGCCGGCCACGGTCGGGGTGCACGCGAGGGCCGGGACGTTCTGGCTCACGCAGCCGCTCGGCAGCGCGCTGTAGGAGTAGGTGTAAGGCGTGGTCCCGCCCGACACGCTCACGGAGTAGGTGGTGGACTGTCCGAGCGAGATCGTGGAGGGGCTCGCCGTGAACGAGGAGATCGTGGGCCCACCGCTGGAGCTCACAGCGTTGGGGTCGATGACGGAGACGGTCCCCGAGTTGAGCGAGGCGTAGGTGCTCCCGACGTAGATGTCACCGTTGGTGCTGTCGAACGCGATGTCCCGAGGGTCGGTCGCGACCGGGATGCTGCCCAAGAGCGTGTTGGTCGCGCCGTCGAACACGTGGACGGTGCTCGACGAAGAGTCCGCGGTGTAGAGGTAGCCGTTGTTCGGGTCGAAGGCGATGCCCGCGGCGCCGGTGGAGCCGGTGTAGGTGATCGTCGTGGTGAGGGTGTTCGTCGCTCCGTTGATCACCATGAGCAAGTTGCCGGTCCCCCCCACGGCGTAGATGTCGCCGTTGGTGGAGTCGTAGACGCAGGTCCCCTCGCTCGAGGCGGTGGTGAAGTTCGTGATGAAGGCGTGGCTCGCGGCGTTGTCGACGACCAGGTCCGAGGGGCTGCCGGTCCCGTAGGCGTTCTGCTGCCCCACGTACAGGTCGCCGTTGGCCGGGTCGAAGCACTCCTGTTGGGGCAACTGCAGGAGGTTCGCGTTCGCGGGCTCGGTGTAGAAGTTGCCGGTGAGGGTGTTGCTCGCGGTGTCGATGGTGTACACGCTCTGGTTGTCGTAGCTCACCATGAACAGCGTGCCCGAGTTCGAGTCCAGGGCGAGAGCTCCGCTCAGGCCTGCGGAGGTAGTGAGGGAGAGCCACGAGAGGTTGGCGTTGGTCGCGGCGTCGAGCACCGAGAGGTGCATGTTGTCCTCATCGACGACGTAGAGCTCGCCGTTCGCGCCGTCGTAGGCGAGCGAGTTCGGGCCCGGGGCGCCGGAGTTGGACGAGTAAGGCAGGGAGATCCAACCGGAGATCGTGTTGGTGGCAGGGTTGATGACGGTGAGGTTTCCGGGATCGCTCGCGGTTCCCCCTCCCGCCTGGTTCGCGACGAACATCTTGTTGTCGGTCGCATCGAAGGCGAGGGCCTCGGGGTCAGAGCCCACGGTGATCGTCGCCACGACGGTCCCCACGCTGTGGGGACGGGGCGCAGCGGAGGGAACGGCCGTCATCGAGGACGCGACGGGGGTCCCATGCGCGCCACGGGCGGTCGAGATGCCCCCGAAGGCGAGCGCAGCCCCTCCCAGGAGGAACGCGAGCGCCAGGACCGCACCCACCGCCGCGGTCCACGTACCGGCCCGGTGGGCTCGCGTCGGCCGGAAGTGCCCGTTCATGGATCCGTTGGCGAAATAGCGCTGCGATTCGGGGCGCTGGGACATGAACCCAGCAACCGGCGTCTTATCCATATAGGAATGGGTCGCATTCATCGCTATTCAATTGGGCCCGGGCGACCGGTCCGATCTCCCGCCAGACCCCACCTCACGAGCGCGGGGGCCGAGCGGGGGCGGGACCTTCCCCAGACCTTTTGAGCAGGTCGCGGCTCTGCCGAACCGCGTAGACAGCCATGCCGGAAGGGGTCTTGCCCTCGGGACCTGGCTCCGGTTGGATCGGCGCGCACGCCGCCCAGCTGAAGACGGTCTTCCGCGTCCTGTTCGGGATCATCTGGGGGATCGACGGGGCGCTCAAGTTCAGCCCCGGCGTCGTCTCCAGCTTCGCGGGCATGGTCTCGGACGCCTCCTCCGGCCAACCTGCCTGGCTCGCACCCTGGTTCGCGTTCTGGTCGACCCAGGCCTCGGCGAACCCCGCGCTGCTGGTGTACATGACCGGAGCTCTGGAGCTGGCCGTCGCGTTCGCGCTCATCGCGGGGTTCCTGCGCAAGATCGCCTATCTTGGAGGGGCGGTGCTGAGCCTCTTCATCTGGGCCGTGCCAGAGGGCTTTGGCGGCCCCTACGGACCCTCCTCTACCGACATCGGGACGGGGATCATCTACGCGATGACGTTCCTCATGCTCCTCGTCATCAACGCCGCCTACGGGCCGAGCCGCTGGAGCCTGGACGCCGTCCTGGAGCGCCGGTGGCCGTCGTGGGCCAAGTATGCGGAGACCGACCAGGGACCCGGCCCCGTCGCTTCTGGAAAGGAGGGCCCGGGGCACCACCGGGGGTCAGGAACGGGTGCCAAGGGCCCCAGCGTCGGGGACGCGCGGGCCGCCACGGAGAGCGGGGACGCCGACACAGCGGATTCGCACTCGAAGTGACCGCCGGCTGCGCGCGGCGGCGACATCCGCACGTATAAGAGCGCGAATCGCGGTAAGTCAAGCGCCATGGGCCGACCATTTCTTGGCAGGAAACCGAGGGATTGAGTGAGGTTCCTGGGCCCGGAAGCAAGGTTCCGCGGGTGATCCACCGACCTCGCCCGATGTCCGATCGCCCTCGAGGGCCGCAGGCTGCCCTGGCCATCGCCTCGGTCCTCATCCTATCGGGCCTCCTGAACGTCGCGGTGGACGCCCGGGCGAGCGTCGCCCTTCCTCAAGGAGGGCTTCCTCCCGCCGTGCTTCCGTCCTCGGGAGGCTCGCACCCGGGCTCCACGCGGTCGAATGTGGGGGTGTCTTCTGGGGGCTCGGTAACGGTGCCCGGGATCGGGAGCGTGAGGTTGCCGACGGGTTTCTGTGCCTCCGGGTACAACGGCACCTGCCCTCACCTGACCGCGGCGATCACCTCCAGCTCTCCGACGCTCTGTCGCGCGGGCACCTCTGTCTGCCCCGGTGGGGCGCCCATGAACACCCAGGTGACCTTGTGGGTGAACGCGACGGGTCACGAGCTCACGGCCCCCTCGTACGTCCAGGTGGTCTTCGTCCTGGAAACGACACCCTATGACGGCGTCTACGATGCGACCTCTGGAGATGCAGGGTCCGGGTGGTGCGCGGGCCCGTGCGAGGAATCCAACGGCGTCCCCTTCTTCGTCACGAACGCGGGCACCATCGCCGCGGATATCGCCAACGAGTACAACGCGGGGCAGACCTCCTGCACTCCCGGCGTCCAGCGGGCGGTGTGCTTTGCCATGGTAGATTACTTCTCGACCGAGGGCGCCGACCACGACGACGGCGACGGGAGCGAGTACCATCCGGACGTGACCGCGTTCACGCCCGCCGGGTCGTTCCAGTCGGCCGTCCAGTCCACCTTCCAGAGCACGGTCCTCGCCGGAGGGTGGACCTACGGGGATTCCGACTTCTCGGACAACATCCTCTCCTCCTCCGCTATCACCGCCCTCTACGGGGCCCAGCGGGGCACCGGGCTCGCCTGGGACCCCACCGCGGACCACGTGATCGTCTGGATCGGGTCGACCGCGCCGAGGGAGTACGGGTACCTCGCGGACTACTCGGCGACCTACCAGGACTACCCCACCGGCCTGACCTCGTCGTGCGAGCCCGCCTACTTCTCCGGGCAGCCGAACTGCTACGGGTGGGTGAACGCGACGAACTCGGTGGCCTCCTACGCCCAGGCCAACAACATGGCCATCGACGTCGTCGACCTGGCCAACGGGGTGACGAACGCCAGCTCGGGGGACTACCGGCATGGCCCGGTGGCCCAGGCGGACGCGAACACGATCCTGCAGGCGGGTTGCGACCTCGCCAGCGCGACGGGAGGGAGCTGGGAGGGCCCGTTCGGGAACGCGACGTGCCCCTCCTCGATCACCGGGACCGGCCACGGGAACCTGACCTGCGTCTCCGGGGCCTCCTGCGAGGCCCCCGGCACGGAGCTCAACCCCGCCCGAGGGTGGACGAGCAACCCCTCCCTCGGGTGGGCCCTCACCCACTTCGACCTCCCTAATGGAGGGATCACTTCGAACGTCTCGGCGTGGGGGACCGCCCACGACACCTTCGAGTTCCTCCCCGCCGCCGGCCTCGCGGTCAACGCTACGAACCCGCAATACCAGGTCGCTTGCTCGCGGAGCGTGACGAATCCCCCCCTCCCGACACCCTGCTCTTCGACCCCTCTCGTCCAGGGCCTGGGGCCGCTCGGGACGGGGGTTGGCTGGGCCTGGCCGGACTCGGTGATGTACCTGAACGACACCTGGAAGGTCTCCTTCCTCCTCGGAGCGACGGCGAGCTTCCCGAACTCGGAGCTCGGTCAAGCCGTTGCGCTCGATGCCTGCCAGAACCAGAGCTGGTGGGCAGGCTGTCGGCCCCTTGCAGGAGGCGCCTACTCGGAGCTCAGCTACAATCTCTCGAACGGCGCCCCGTGCAACCCCGCCCCTTCCTTCCCCCCCGCCTGGGTCACCGTGGTAGGGGAGACCGGGCTCCAGGCCGTCGCATCGGCCTCCCCGACATCCGGGGCCGCCCCGCTCGCGGTCCAGTTCACCGGAGCCGCCTCGGGTGGAACCTCACCCTACGTCTTCCACTGGACGTTCGGGGACGGGTCGTCCGGGTCCATGACCCAGGACCCCGTGCACACCTACAACTTCACCGGGACCTTCCCGGTCCAGCTGACGGTGACCGACGCCTCCGCCCGGACGGCGAAAGCCTTCCTCAACACGACCGTGCTCTCGGGACCTCCGCCGCTCACGGCCACGGTCCAGGCGAACCCCTCCAGCGGTAGCCTCCCGCTGACCGTCGTTCTCACGTCGGTCGTCTCCGGGGGCATCCCGCCGTATGTCTGGGGCTGGAACTTCGGCGACGGCTCGACGGGGACCGGGGAGAACATCACCCACACCTTCCAGTCCGTCGGCACGTTCACCGTCGCCCTCACCGTTGTCGATTCGGCGACCTCCTCGGTGGTCCGGACCGTGAACGTGACGGCGACCCCCACCTCCACCCCGCTCCTGGTCCGGGCCTCCGCGTCTCCGAGTTCGGGCGCCGTCCCGCTCACCGTCGCGCTCAACGGGACCGCGACCGGAGGTCTCCCGTCGTACCGCTTCTCCTGGGACTACGGCGACGGGTCCTTGGGTTCGGCCGCGGAGAACCCCACGCACACGTTCAACGGATCCGGGACCTATCCAGTGCGTTTGGTCGTCACCGACCAGCTGGGCCAGCAGGCCACCGCGTCCCTCAACGTCACGGTGGGGGGCGGCTCGCTCGCCCTCACGACCACGGCGTCCCCCGTTTTCGGACCTGTGGGCACCGTTGTGCGATTCCAGGCCCTTCCTACTGGCGGGCGGTCCCCGTACGCCGTGACCTGGTCGTTCGACGACGGGTCGGGCCCCGCCTCGGGACTTTCCCCCACGCACAGCTTCGCCTACGCGGGGAGCTTCCTGGTGCACGCATGGGTGAACGACTCCGAGGTCCCCTCCCGGTCCGCCGCGGCGACCACGACGGTCACGGTCTACCCCGCAGGGTCGGTCCCCCTGTCGGTCACCCTCTCCGCTCTGCCCGATCCCGTCGACGTCGGGTCGACCCTGACCTTCCAGGCGGAGCCGGCCGGCGGGGTCCCCCCCTACGCCTATGCCTGGGGGGGTCTCCCCCCCGGATGCACCGGGGGATCCTCGCAGTCGCTCCCCTGCACGCCCACGAGCGCGGGTCACTTCAACGTCAGCCTTACTGTGACCGACCGGAACGCCTCGACGGCCTCTGCGACCGTCGAAGTGGGGGTCCTCGCCCCTTCCGGGACGGGCCATGGCACCAACTCGGTGGGACCCCTGGGGGCCCACCCCTGGGAGACCGTTGCGATGCTGCTGGTCGGCGCCGTGGTGGCGGCCGTCCTCCTCACCATCCTCTACACACGACGCCGGAAGCGCCGCGGGTCCGAGGGTTCACGGGCAGATCCTGGACCGGCACCTGTGGCCGAAGCTCCCCCGCTCGACTGACCGATACGACAGCCGCCTAGGATCGGCAGGACCGCCTGGACCAAGACGAGGTTCAAGAGGGTGGGCGCCGCGCGCGGCCGCCGGGCCCGGTGGGGAGCGGTCTAGGCGGCGGTGGAGGAGCTCTTCTGGAAGAGCAGCGCGAGCGTTCCCAGCAAGGCCAGGGACGCTCCCACCAGGGCCAGGCCCCACCCGGGACCGACCGCGTTGAGGAACGTCGTGCCGGTGAGCGCGCGGCTCTGCGCCGCGAAGCGGAAGGCCACCTCGAGCGGCACGACGAAGCTCAGGAAGGAGACCAGGAGGGTCACCCCCTTCGCCGGCAGCGTGCGAGGGAGGTCCGTCGACCACACGCGTCCGCGCCCCAGCCCGATACCGAGAAGCACCAGGGCAAGGCCTCCGACGGCGAGCGCCCCCAGTTCCGGGAGGTACTGGAGCAGCCCCACTCCGCTCACCGAGACGGCCGGGCCGTTCAGGCTGTAGGTCGTCCAGGGCAGCACCATGGCCGCCAGAACGAGGAGACCGCCCGAGATCCAGAGGGCGGGAGGGAGGCGGGAGGGCCCCAAGGCGCCCTTGGGCGCGGTCACTGGCCCTCCTCCTGCCAGTCCTCTGCCGGCGGCGCCCCCCCGTCCGGGAGGAGCCCCTTGGGGGACGGCGTGGCGGATGAGGGGGCTTGCCCCTCGGTCTCGGACCCTTCGGAGGAGCGCTGCGAAGCCCTCTCGTCATCTCCGTGGCCAGTCGTGGCCGCCGAAGTCTCTACGTCGGAGCTGGAGGACCCGGTGCTCGGACCCTCGTTGGTCGCCTTCGCCTTCGCTCCGCGGTCCCCGCGCGCCGTCTTGGCGGGCGACCCCGTCCCTTCGGCCGGGCCCTCCTCGTCCACGCCCCCATCCTCCGCCGGGGAGGCGCGGGAGCGACGGCCGTTCCACCAAAGGGCCACGACCCCCGCCACGATCATGATGGCCAGGCCCGCCATCAGCGCGTAGCCCCCGTAGTTCGGGTTGTCGACGTTCACACGCTGCGGCCCGAAGGACGTGGTCTGTCCCAGGGCGTTCGTCGCCACGACCGTCAGCGTGTGCTGTCCGTTCAGGATGTGCGTGGTGTCGATCGACACGGTGAAGACGACGCTGCTCGCTCCCGCCGGGGGCGAGAGCGGCTCCATGAGCATGGGCGCCCCCTGGTCGAGCTGGAGCTTCGCCCCCTCGAACCCTGCGGGGTCCGTGAGGGTGATGCGGTAGGTGACGGTCCCCGTCCAGACCGACGGCGGAGCGACCAGGAGCGCGCCGAAGCCCGGCGCCTGGGTGTCGGCCATGTCCACCTGGAACGAGGTCGACCCGGCGACCTCGGAGTTCCCCGCCACATCGACGGAGCGGTACCACACCGTGTAGGACCCGGTCGTGAAGACCAGGGGAACGGTGTAGGTGGACCAGGTCGTGGGCGCGACCGAGGCGCTGGAGGTCACCGCGTAGAACGTCGCCGCGACCCCGCTGGTCGCATCCGTGCTGCGGAGGGTGACGTCCACCGCGCTCCCATACCATCCCGAGGGGGTGAGGTTCCCCGTCAGCACCGCCACGGTGGTCGGCGGCGTGGTGTCGATCCGGACCGTCTGCGTCTGGACCGGCTCCAACAGGCCCGCTCCGCTCACCGAGTAGAACGAGAGGGTGTGCGCTCCGTCGCCGGAGACCGTGACGACGTTGCCCAGCTGCCAGTTCGATCCGTCCACGCTCCAGTAGGTGCCGGAGCTGCCGCTCGGGCCGGCCACCGCGACGAGCCCGAGGATGACGGGCGAGTGCGTGGACCACGCCGAGGACGCGTTCGAGGTCGTGGAGGGCACCACGCTGTCGATCGAGACGTTGATCGAGGCGACGCTCCCGTTCACTCCCGTGCCCGAGAGCGCGAACGCCCGGACCGTCGTCACCCCGTCCGCGGTGATCAACAGCGGCGACTGGTAGACCTGGAATGCTCCGGAGCCGAGGGCGTACCAGATGGCGCGGACCCCGCTCGAGCCTCCCGACGCGCTGACCGTGACGGTGGTCGCCCCGGTGTACCACACCCCGGCCCCGTGGGGCCCGCTCACCGAGAAGCCGACCGACGGAGCGCTCGGGTCGACCACCGTCGTCGCCTGGGACCCGGGGAAGGCCCCGACGTTGCCCGCGAGGTCCTGCCCCACGGCCGCGAACTCGTACGTCCCGCTACCCGGGGCCGTGAACGTGTAGGGGGACGTGCTGACGAGGGAGGAGAAGGCGAGCGACCAGGTGCGACCGGAGGTGTTCGACCAGTAGATCCAGACCCCCGCGACGCCGCTCCCGGCCGGGTCGCTCGCGGTCCAGGACACGGGGAAAGCGAGCGAGGTCTCGAAGGCCGGCAGAGGCAGGACCGAGGCGCTCGGCGCCTTCGTGTCCACGAGGAAGGTCTCGGTCGCGGACCAGCCCGCGGTGGCGCCGGAGGCGGAGACGGCCTCGACGCGCCAGGACCACGTCCCGTCCGCGAGGAGGAGCGGCAGCGACGTTCCCGTGAGCGCCGCGTACGTCTGGGTTCCCGGACCGAAGGAGGCCGAGGAGGAGACCTCGACCGTGTAGGTCGCGTTGGCGTTGGGGAGCGGGGACCATCTCAGCGTGAGCGCGGTCGTGTTGACCAGGGCCCCCGTGAGCGGCGAGACGGGGGTGGGGACCCCCAGCGCCCAGACGGTGAAGGGCACGTTCGGGGCCACGTCCGGGGGCACGACCTGGTCGTAAGCCCCCAGCTGTTGGAGGCCCGGGGTGGAGGGAACGACGAGCGTCGCCAGGCCCGCGCCCTGGGCGTCCGTCGCGACCGTGCTCCCGAAGAGCGGGAGCCCGTTCCACGAGAGGGTGACCGCGTTGTTCGCGGCGAACCCGAAGAGGAGGACCGCGACGCGGTTCCCCTCATACGCGAAGGTCGTCGCCGGGAAGATCTCCGGCGTCTCCTGGAACAGCACGGTGTTCGGGACGTTCCCGAGGGTGTCGTACCCGCCGATGACGTGCAGACCGGCGGGGGAGCTCGGGATCGCGAAAGCGACCACGACCGTCCCCAAGGAGTTCGAGACCTGCTGGATGCCGGTCGGGGAGCCGTCCCAGGTGACCTGGACGTAGACCCCGGCCCCCATCCCCTGGTAGGTGAGCGTGTCCACCGACAGGAAGGGCCCGCGGGTGGCCGATTCCGAGAGCGAGGGGACCACCGTGAAGTTCGCGATCGCGCTGTTCGAGGAGGTGTCGTTCGCCCAGACCTTGTGGGGCCCGGCGGGCTGGGCGGGGACGGTGAAGGACCCTGCGAAGGCCCCGGTCGCGTTGGTGAGGGCCGTGAGGAGGGGGGGCGCCACCCCGTTCCACGTGACGGTCACGGTGGAGGAGGGGGCGAAGTTGAACCCGAGCGCAGTGGCGGAGGAGTTGACGGTCCCCGCCGGCGGAAGGAGGACGAGGACGGGGCCGACGATGAAGATCGACTGGGCCACCACCCCTACCGCGTCCACCGCGGCGATCGGATGGATCCCCCGGAAGGCGTTGGTGGGGACCGTCCACGTCCCGAACGCGGCGGGCAGGACCGCTCCCGTCGCGTTCGAGGTGATCCCCGCCCCGAACCCGAAGATCGTCCTCTGGGTCGCGAGCCCGTAGTCCCAATAGAGGGCGACACCCTGGTTCGCGCTCATCCCTTCGGTGTACGTGACGAGCACGGTGCTACCGGCCAGCCCGGCGAAGGGACGCGTGGTCAGGCTCGGCTGGACCGTGAACGTGGCGCCGGCCGAGGGGCCCGCCGCCGGAGCGAAGGTGACGGTGTGGCTCCCGAAGACCGCGGGAGGGACCCCGTTCGTGAACGAGAACCCGCCCGTGCCGCTCGTCGTCCCCGTCGCAAGGGTGTGCTGGTCCCCGAGCCCGAGGTCCCAGTAGACCGTGGTCGCGGAGGTCCCGGCGAAGCCGGTCCCCACGCCGGAGAAGACCGTCCCGACCGGCCCCGTCGCGGGAGCGAGGAGGACCTGCGGGACGATGTCGAAGGTGTCGGTCGCCCCGTTCCCGTAGACGTCGAGGCCTTCCACCTGGTGTCCGCCGGCGGTGTCCGCCGGGACGGTGAAGGTGCTGACGAAGCTGCCCGTGACGTCGGTGATACCGCTCGCCACGAGGGCCCGGTTGGGCCCGGTCGGCGACCAGATGACGTTGTAGGAGGAGAGGGGGGCGAAACCCGCCCCGTTCAGCGTGGCCAGGGTCCCGACGAAGCCGCTCCCCGGAGAGACGGCGACCGAGGGCCCCACCACGAACGGCGCCGTGGCTGTGTTGCCCACGTCGTCGGTCATCTGGACGACGTAGGTCCCGGCGGGGGCGAGGGGGACGTTGAAACTGCAGAAGATGGTGCCGCTCCCGCTCAGCCCGGAGCCGGAGCAGGAGTCGCCGGGAAGCCCGCCCGCCCCGTTCCAGGTGAGCGAGACGATGTTCCCTCCGTTGTCGTAGCCGGTCCCCTGCACGTTCACGGTCTGACCCGGCGAGCCGGTGGTGGGGTTCAGGGCGAGGTTCGTGACCGTGGTGAACTGGTCGGTCGATTGGTACCCGTTGTTGTCCCGCAATGTGACGAAGTGGGTGCCCGAGACGCTCTGGGGGACCGTGAAGGTGCACGTGGTGTTCCCCTGGGCATCGATCGCGGCGCCGTTGCAGTTGCTGCCGCCCACCGGCCCGCCCGACCCGTCCCACGCGATCCGGTTGATCGTGCCCCCCGTGCTCCACCCGGTGCCCACCACCAAGACCCCTGTGCCGACCGGGCCGGCGGTGGGGGTCATGGAGAAGCTCTGGGCGACGGTGAAGGTCGTGGTGGCGGTGTTCGCGCCCTGGGTCACCGTGAGGCTCGCGGTCCCCGCATTCCCCCACCAGAGATCGACCACGAGCGAGAGGGCGCCCGTCGCCGAGGTGGTGCAGCTGCCCGCGATGGGACCGAGGCCGCCCAGCTGGCAGACATTGAGGGTCTGACCGCCGTTGAACGTGATGACCCCCGCGACCGGCAGGCTCGCGGTCCAGCCCCCGCCGGAGACGAGGAGCGAGCTCCCGACCGTCGCGGTCCCCGGGGAGACCCCGACCGAGGCGGCGAGAGGAAGTGCGTTCGCCCCGGGCAGGACCGCCAGGAGCATCCCCAGGACCAGGAGGCAGGCCGCAGGACGCGCGAGCCTCCGCGTGGATCTCGAGGGGGCCTCGGAGACCGGCAGGGGGAGTTCGGTTCCGGCGCGCGCACCTTTGGCACTTGAAGCGATCATGTTGCTCGGTTCTCCGGTGATGGAGAGGAAGGCTCGGGCCCCGGACATCTTGTCCAGGGGCCCGAAAGGGCGGGCATACGCAGAGGAGGGGGCACGTCACAAGAACGCCAGAGGCGGGGCAGGAGGTCCGCTCCGTCCCCCCCCGTCCGAACGCGGGTAGCCGTGGGTCGCGCGTGCGGCCGGGGCTGTCGCCCGATGACCTCAGGGGAGGGCCTCGGGCCCGGCATGCCGGTGATCGACGCCGCGCCAGGGAGTCGAATGGTCCCGTCCCCCATCCAGTGCGTCCGGCCCCCCTGAATCGTCTGTCACGCTCCGTGGGCAGCCATGTTCTTTTTGGCGCAAAACACGAACAGGGTGGTGCAAGCGTCTCCCCGATCCACCTCCTGGAGGGCGTGCCATGCGCCAGTGACGCAGGGGTTCTGGCCCTCCGCGGACCGGGGCCCGGGCCTGGGACCCTACCCTCGGGAACTCGAGGCCCGCCGCGTGGCCCCGGCGAGATACAGGAGCCCCCGGATCGTCGGGCAACCGCCCTGAACTGGGACGGTTCCCCGCGATGGGACGAGAGGGAGCCGCGTTGCGAGCGTGCCGGCCGGCCCACGAATGAAAAGTGGACCGAAGAACGCCCCGGGGCGGCAGCCCCGGGGCGTTGGGTGTCATACGCAGATTCTGTTTGACGGAGAGTGCGGCAGTAAGTAGCTACGATCGTTAGTGGCCGCGGGCTGAACGAATCGCCGAAGCTTTTCGCTTACACCCCAGCTCTATCGAGCTCGTCTTTTACGAATGATCTCAGGTCTCTCTTTTCGCGGGGGGTTTCGGGCTTAGATGCTTTCAGCCCTTATCCCGTAGCGCGTGGCTGCCCTGCAATACCCTGCCGGATAACAGGTGCACTAGAGGCGCCGATTCCCCGTTCCTCTCGTACTGTGGGAACCTTCCCCTCAGAGACCCTTGCACTACTGCCAAAAAGCAACACACCTGTCTCGCGACGGTGTGAACCC
>DAHVCH010000015.1 GCA_027314165.1 Thermoplasmata archaeon
CCACGAGAGAGCCAGGATCGACTACATGCCCTACGACAAGAACCGCTACCACATCTTTTCGAGGGGGCTAGTGGGGCCTGGGGAAAACTGGGAGGTTCTCCCTGTGCTTTGGCAGAAGAGGATTATGGGGCATGCGTACGAATCGTGGGGCGGGCGCGTCGGGTTCGGTCGGAGATTGAGCTGGGATTTGCCCGCCCCCACGATTACGACGAACCCGAGAGGGCGTGCTACGAACATCTGCCACCCTGACAAGCCGAGACCGCTATCGGTAGTCGAGTGCGCCCTTCTACAGGGTTTCCCAGAGGACTGGAAGTTCGCCCCCGAGAGGCCTACTCGCAAGTACGCTCAGATTGGAAACGCAGTGACCGTCCAATTGGCGGAGGCCATCGGGAGGAGCTTGGTGTACTCTCTGGGGAAGGGGCCAGTCACCCCCCCGCAGGAGGACCCGCCACGTCCCCAGCCTCCCTTTCCTCGAAGCGGTGCGGCGACAGAGTAGCTTGTCCGTCTGGGTGAGGGAAGGGCGACTCACCATGGGCGACATGCCCCTCCTCCCTAGCTCAGTTCTCTCCATGGCGAGAGCGTCAGCTTCCAACATTTCCCGCTGGAAACCGAGCCTGTCCCTCCCCGGAGGCGATGGGTGGACGAGGATGTCACCGATCGGCTGATCGTCCGGGATGCAGGCTGGACCCGGCCACCATTGCCGTTCACGCCCCCGAGAGTAACGAGTCGACGAGCCCGAGGGAGAATCCCTACTCCCCCCCGGAAAGAACAGGGAGTCCCTCAGGTCATCCCCGGGGGGAAGGGGTTCAGTCGGCGGGAGACCGGGCGCGCGATTGACGCCTCACTCTTCCACCGTCACGCAGCCGTTTGGGCACTGCCACCAACCCTTCGGCATCAGTTGGCGGGGGGACCCCGTAGTCCACGGCTCCCGGGGGCTGGTTCCGACTCCAGCGCTGGCCACAGACCAGACACGCGCACGCTCCGGTCCGCTCGTCGAGGACGCGGACGACCTTGGGGTTCCTGTTTCTAAGATTCACTCACCGTATCCGCTTCCCGCTCTGTCCGGGTCGAGATCCCTCTCCCCAAATCCCGCGAACCGCCGAAGCAGGTCGTTGGAAGCCGGCCACACCATACTAATCCACATCCTGGTCTCCCAGGGAATCTCAATGCAGGACTTGGCGGCCCGACCATTAAACCCAGGGGTCGCGCGACCTCGATAGGGCGGAGTCGAGGAGGCCCATGGAAAACCCCCACTCGTCCCCTGGAAAGGACAGGGAGGCCCCCGTGTCGTCCCCGGGGGGAAAGGGTTGGTCGTCGGCGCTGTTCGCTTTGGTGGAGGAACGAACGAGCCGAGCAGCTTGGCGCAGGCCGAGGTCACGAAGGGAGGCGTCCAGGTCTTCGGGGCTCAAGAGGGGGGGTCTGGCGGCACCAGCTCTATTGGTGTGGTCGTAATTAATCGGGGCCCCTCTCTCGATGCCGGCCCGGAAATGGCGTCTAGAGGAGCATACACCCCGGGGGTTTCCCCCCGGGGCGGCCAGGTCGAGGTCGTAAGCCCCATTCTGTTCCGACAGCATTCGACTGCGCGCCCATCTCGCCGGTCGCGGAACCGCGCTCATGCCGGGCCTTCGGGCTTGCTCCGGGGGAGACGGCCGTTTCAACATTTCCGGAAGGAATCTCCTCGGCTGTTCCGATTCCTCGTACCCTCCGGCTGTGTCGTGTCTGCTCCGTGGCTCGGGCTCTCGCCCGGCGGGCTTGCGCCCGCCCCCCTGGTTCCCGGAGTGGGGACTTTCCTCAGCGCCCGACCCCTTGCGGGGCCTAGGTACCGTCAACTGCCCACCTCCTCCTGGCAATGGCCGCAAACGTCCCCCGCTCATACCTCTAGCGTGGGGACGGGTCCGCCTCGCGGCCCGCCGATGGGCGACGTTGGGGGGGGGAGGGGGACCGGGGGGACGGGCGCGAGGAACCTACATGGGGGGCGTACGCATCTTCGCGGCGTGCCCGTGCCCACTCGCGCCGGATCCCCGCTATCCACCACCCACGGCAAGTCGTCCGAACCCCGGGAGGAGGACCTGCTCTTCCCCTGCATCTTCCTGGAGCGGGGGAGGATCGTGTTCCCCGACCGAAAGACGGAGCGCAACCTGGCGCTCGTGGGGCCCGAGGGGGAGCCGGTCGATGTCTTTGACGCGGTCGACCACCTGCTCTCGATCTACCACCGTATCTACGTGGTGGACGTCGAAGGGGTCCTCTACCAGCGCCCCCAGTTCGAGTACCTCCAGGAGCTCACGCGCGGGCAGGAGATGTGGGTCGATGCCGGTTGCCGGGACGCAGACCAGATGATGGACGTGCTCGTCGCCGGGGCCTCGAAGGTGGTCATCAGCACGGCCAGCCTGCGGGACGGACGGGAGATCTCTCGCTCGCTCAAGCTCTCCTCCCAGGTCGTCCTCGATGTCCAGCGGTCCGAGGGGAAGATCGTCTCGAACGACCCGGACCTGGCGAACGCTTCGGTGGAGGACCTGGTCAGCGCGGCCCGGGAGCGGGGCATCCGGGAAGTGATCCTCTCGAGCCGGGAGGAGAGCGTGGACTGGGCGCTCGTCCGGCGCGTCGCGGCCGGAGGGCCCACCTACGTGGGGGGGCCCTTCGTCCCACCCGCTCCCCAGGAGGCGGTCTCGGCCGGTGCGCAGGGGGAGATCTTCCCGGCCAAGGAGGTGCTGACCCGATGGATGACCTCAGGATCGTAGCCACCCGGCTGTGGGACCTGCTCGGGCACAAACCCTCCCCGCCGAAGGAGTTCGTGGAGGCGCTCTACGCGCAACTTCGATGGTTCCGTCCGAGCGAGGCCGAGTTGCTCGTCGGAGCGATGCGAACGGAGCGGCTCTTGCTCCCGGGCCCCACTCCAGGTACCCTGGTCGGTGCCCCGGAGCTGGATGCGGTCGCGGTCCCGATCACCTACCGACCTCCCGCCGATCTCCGTCCGTCCGCACGGTCGGCGGCGGCGCCCGACCTGCTCACCCGGGTTCTGGAGGAGGTGCGCGCCTCGACCGGAGAGGACGCGGGCCGGCTGCGGGAGGAGACCGGGAAGGTGGCCTCCGACCTGGGGGTGCTTCCCGCGGTCGCGGCCCTACTGGTGGCCTCCCGGCGCGGCCTTTCCCTCCCCGCCCTCCGCGAGCGGTTCGACCGCGAGCTGAGGCACGAGACCGGGCCCGAATAGGCCGCGGTCCACCCTCCCCACGCGATGCGACATCTTTACGCGACGGACGCGCTTGCCTCCGGCGCCAGATGATGACACCTAGAACCGGCTGAACGATGATGATTGATGGGCGAGCTGATGGCGTTCCCTCCCGGGGGGGTCGGACCCTTTCCTTCCGCCTCGGAGGGAAGGGTTATGCCGTGCGTCACCGATAGTGGGACATGAGCGGTCCCGGCGGCAAGAGCCTCCTCCCGGTGGACTTTCGGGCCGAGGAACATCGCGGCGAGTGGATCGTCCTGGTCAACGACTGTGTGGTGGAGACCGGCACCGACCTGTGCGCGTGCCTCGCTCGCGCCCGGGTGAAGCACCCGAGGGAGGAACCCTTCGTGATGAAGGTCCTTCCGCGGGAGGGACTGGCGCGAACGCACCCTCCGCGGGTCCGTTGACCGGAGGTGGGGAGCACGCCTCGGGCCCGTAGGCGGAAGAAGGGGACCAAGGACGCTCGCTACGTCCAGGACTACCTCCTCTTCACGCTGAACCGTCGGCGGATCGCCTTCCCGCTCCTTCACGTACGGCTGCGTGGTCGGCGGGGGACCCTTCGCACCGTCGCGCTCGCGGACTCCGGCGCGACAAGCTCCTTCGTCCCCGTCGAGATCGCCGAGGAGGTCGGCCTCCACCTGACCCCGGGTCCTGTCGCGGGAGGGGGAGGGGGGGACTTCTCGACCTTCGACGGCCTGCTGACCCTCGAGGTGCTGCACAAGGGCAAGGTCATCCACCGGTTCGCGCGCCTCCCGGTCTCGGTCCCCCGCGACCCCGGCCGGATCCCGTACGTCGTGCTCGGACGCGACTCGATCTTCCGGGCGTTCACGGTCACGTTCGAAGAGCACCGCGCCCGGCTCTTGCTGCGCAGGTCCGGGACCTGAGGAGGGTCCGGAGGGGGGCCGGGGCAGGAAATCCCTGGCTCGCGGACCTCGCGACTCCCCGTGCAGGGCTTTTATAAGGGGGTCCATCCGCCGGGTCCCGAAACGGGGGAGTTCCCTTGGTCTCGACACTCGAAGTGCTAGTGCTGCTCGCCGCCATCCTTGCCCTTGGGTATGCCGGGGGCCAATCGATCCTTGTCCTGCGCGCCGAGGAGGGAGATGAGAAGATGCGGGAGATCTCCAACGCCGTCCGCGAGGGCGCGGAGGCCTTCCTCTCTAGAGAGTACAAGACCGTCGCCGTCGTGGGCGCGGTGCTCGCCGTCCTGATCCTGGTGGGACTCTCCGGCGGGTCCGGAGGCTGGACCACCAGCGGCCGTCTCGCCCTCGGGTTCGTCGTGGGCGCCGCGGGAAGCGCCCTCGCGGGGTACGTGGGGATGTACGTCTCCGTCCGTGCGAACGTCCGCACGGCCCAGGTCGCCAAGAAGGGCGACCTCGACGCCGCGATGCGGTTCGCCTTCCAGGGAGGCTCCGTCACGGGGCTCTCCGTCGCGGGGTTCGCCCTGCTCGGGCTCATCGGTTTCTACATCGGCTACGGTGGGAACATCCTGGACATGACCGGGTTCATCTTCGGCGCGTCGCTCATGAGCCTCTTCGCACGGGTCGGAGGGGGCATCTACACCAAGGGCGCGGACGTCGGTGCGGACCTCGTCGGGAAGGTCGAGGCCGGGATCCCCGAGGACGACCCCCGGAACCCCGCGGTCATCGCGGACAATGTCGGGGACAACGTCGGCGACTGCGCGGGCATGGCCGCCGACCTGTTCGAGACCTACGTCGTGACCGCGGTCTCGACGATGCTCCTGGCGTATCTGCTCACGGACGTGGTCGCGAAGCTCGGCAACGCGATCATCTTCCCCCTCGTGATCGGGGCGTGGGCCATCGTGGCCACCCTCGTCGGGTTCCCCCTGGTCCGGATGTCGAAGGGGAGCACGAACATCATGGGCGCTCTCTACAAGGGGATGATCGGGACGACGATCGTGGGCATCGTCGGCCTCGCGGTGCTCTCCCACTCCCTGATGGGCAGCTCCTGGTTCCCGGTGTTCATCGCCAGCACGATGGGGCTCATCGTGATGGTCGTGATCATCTTCTCCACGGACTTCTACACGGGGATCCACCGCCCCGTCAAGTCCATCGCGAAGGCGGCCCTGAGCGGCCCCGGCCCGGTCGTCATCGAAGGGATGGCGGTGGGGCTCGAGTCCACCATCATTCCCGCGCTCGCGATCGTCGCGGGGACCCTGGTCTCCTTCGGCGTGATGTACCTCTCCGCCCCCAGCGGCGTCGACGCGACGCACTTCGGGCTCTACGGGATCGGGCTCGCCGCGGCGAGCATGCTCTCGGCGACCGGGATGATCATCTCCATCGACGCGTTCGGACCCATCACCGACAACGCGGGCGGCATCGCGGAGATGGCGAACCTCCCGAAGGAGGCGCGCGAGATCACCGACCCCCTGGACGCCGTCGGGAACACCACGAAGGCCGTCACGAAGGGGTACGCGGTGGGCTCCGCGGCCCTCGCCGCCCTCGTGCTCTTCGCGGCCTACACCCAGGCGGCCGCCAGCGTCGCGAACTCCCTCAACCTGCCCCCGATCAACGCGAGCGACCTCGCGATCAACAGCCCGACCGTCGTCGTGGGGCTCATCATCGGAGCCGTGCTTCCGTTCTTCTTCACGGCCTTCCTGATGCGCGCCGTCGGGACCGCCGCCCAGGCGGTGGTCCAGGAGGTCCGCCGCCAGTTCAAGACGATCAAAGGGATCATGGAAGGCACGGGCAAGCCGGAGTACGGCACGTGCGTCGACATCGTGACCCGTACCGCGCTCCACGAACTGATGCTCCCCGCCGCCATCGGCGTCGTGACCCCGATCGCCGTAGGGCTCCTCCTCGGTCCGATCGCGCTCGGGGGGCTCCTCATCGGAGTCATCCTCTCCGGGCTCCCTCTCGCGATCTTCATGACCACGGGCGGCGGCGCGTGGGACAACGGGAAGAAGTACATCGAGCAGGGGAACTACGGGGGCAAGAAGTCCGAGGCGCACAAGGCCGCCGTGGTGGGCGACACCGTGGGCGACGCGACGAAGGACACGGCGGGCCCCGCGATCAACCCGCTCATCAAGGTGGTCAACACGATCTCGATCCTGTTCATCACCGTCATCGTCCAGTACAACCTCCCGACCCTCATCCACCTGCACCCCTGAGGGATGGGGCCGTCCCTGCCCCCGCGGCGGTGGGACCGATCGGTCCTCTGACCAGGAGCGGAAGCGCCGGCGCGACGCTCGAACCTACTTCGGGGGGGGCGCGTAGGGCTCCCCAGGTGTGCCCGAGTAGCCCGCGATGCCGGCGCCCCTCCCGGGAGCGGGGGAGGGGGGCGTGGGAGGCAACGCGGAAGCCGGGATGACGCCTCCGGAGGAGCGCAGGGTCGGGGTGGCCTTGGGGCCCCCGGGCGCCCCGCGCTTCAAGGGCTTGGCGAGGAGCCCTCCGACGAGGAGGAGGGCGCCCAGGACCGCGAAGGCTGCGCCGAAGAACCCTCCAAAGAGCGGTCCGTCGTAGCTGACGTCGATGGACGAGCTTGCGCTGGAGTACACCTCGTAGCCCGTGCCCGAGGCTCCCGTGAAGGTGAGGCTGGGGTCCGCTCCGCTGGCCTGGGCCACCAGGTCCTTGGGGGTCTGGTAGGTCGACCCTCCGCTGCAGGACGTGTCAGACCCGCAGGTGTAGACCGAGATCGTGACCGTGGTGGCGGCGAAGGCGTCCACGTGGAACGTGAGCGTCCCGGGGGTCAGGGAGGGCTCGAAGAAGTCGTAGGGCGCGGTGGTGCCGGAGTAGTAGGTGTAGGAGCCCACCGACTGTCCCGTGATCGGGACCAGGAAGAACACGAGGCCGAGGATGAGGATCGCGATGCCGACGCCGACCGCTCGCGCGCGCATTTCCATACGCACGTAAAAAATGAACGCATGTCAAGCCTTCGGCCCCCTCGCGCGGGGCGCGGGCCACGCCGGGCGTGGCTATCCGATGTGCCGGAGGACGCGAACGTCCTCCACGGTGATGAGCCCGCCCTTGACCATCTCGCTGAGCTCCGGGACGATCGCCTCGACCTTGGCCTCCGACTCGACCACCTCGATGATGAGCGGGAGGTCCTCGCTCAGACGGAGGACCGACGCGGTGTGCAGGAGGCTCCGCTTGCCGTAGCCGTAGATGCCCCTCGTGACCGTGGCGCCCCAGAACCCCCGTTTTCGGAGCAGGTGCACCACCGCCTGGTAGGAGGGCTTCCCCCGGTAGTGGTCGGATTCCCCGAGGTAGATCTTCAGTCGGACGGCCTTCTCCTTCAGCTCCAAGGAACCCTCCCCCCCACCAAGATCCCCAGGGCCGCCCCGAGGAAGGCCCCGAGCACACAGAGCCCGCCGTTGAAGAGGATGTTCAAGGCGGCCATGGGGACCTCCCCTCCCCGGAAGAGGAGCACCGTCTCCAGCCCGAAGGTCGAGAACGTCGTGTAGCCGCCGAACACTCCGACGAAGAGGAAGGTTCGCAGGTCCGTCGTCTGGAAGCCCCGCTCGAGCGAGAGGAAATAGAGGAAGGAGAGCAGGAAGGTCCCAGTGAGGTTCACCGCAAAGGTGCCCCAGGGGAAGTCACCCCTCGACAGGAGCCCGCTCACGCCGTAGCGCGCGACGCTCCCGATCGCCCCTCCGATCGCCACTAGGGCTACCAGTCCTGCCTGGGTCTCGTCCATTGCCGGCTTCTCCTCCTGACCGACCCCTCGTGGGGTCCTTCGCCCGCTTGGAGGTAGAAGTCATCAGCCGCGGGCCGGCGGTTCCGGCGGACTTCATCGCCGTGGGGTTCGCATCTCGAGGGATAGAAGAGCCCTGCTGGGGGGGTGCGCAGGACCCTTCCCCGCCCTCGTGGGGCGTCACACCGACCGCACCGGGATGGCTTAATACACGGGGCAGCCGTTCCAACGGCACCCATGGAGCTCACGCGCGAGGAGGAGGCGGTCCTGCGGGGGGAGGGCGGTCCCCGGAAGCAGGAGTGCATGAAGATCCTCGTCACGCTGGGGGAGATGTACGGGGCCCGCAAGCTGCTCCCCATCTACTCCGTGCAGCTCTCCGGCATCTCCTACAAGACCATGGGCTCCGCCGGGACCGAGTTCCTGGAGGAGATGGCCCAGGAGGTCAAGTTCGCGGTCCCCACGACGATCAACCCTGCGGGGTACGACGTGGGAGGACCCGGGCTGGTCCGGACGAGCGACGACTTCCGGTCCAAACAGGACCGGATCGTGAAGGCCCTCATGACCATGGGCGCGGTGCCGACGTTCACCTGCACGCCCTACACGACGGACTTCGCCCCCCCGAAGGGGGCGCACCTCGCCTGGGCGGAGAGCTCTGCGGTGATCTACGCGAACAGCGTCCTTGGGGCCTATTCCAACCGGGAGGGGGCGCCCAGCGCCCTCGCGAGCGCGGTCCTCGGGAAGACCCCCGACCATGGCCTGCACCGACAGGAGGGCCGAAGGGCCCAGGTCGTGGTCGATGTGGACGTCTCCCAGGGCCCCATTCGCTACACGGTGCTGGGAGCCTACCTGGGCAAGCTCCTCGGACGCAAGATCCCCTACTTCCGCGGCGTCCGCCCCGACCTCGATGGACTGAAGGAGCTCGGCAGCTCGATGTCCGCCTGGGGGGCAGTGCCGATGATGCACGTCGAGGGCGTCACCCCGGAGGCCCACCTTCAGGACGTCCGCGGCCTGGAGCGGATCCAGGTGGACGCGGGAGTGGTGGGCGAGTTCCAGCGCTGCCTGGGATGCGACGAGAACCCCCAGCTCGTCGCGATCGGCTGCCCCCACTGCACGAAAGGGGAGCTCATCCAGATCGCCAAGGCGGTCAAGCAGAAGGGCCGCAAGCTCAAACCCGGCACGGAGCTCTGGGTCTGTTCGAACCGACAGGTGATCCGGGAGACCGCCTCCGCGGTAGAGGTCCTGCGCCAGGCCGGGGCCAAGGTCATCCAGGACACCTGCATGGTCGTGGCTCCGCTGTCCGACCAGTTCCCCGTGGCGGCGGTGAACTCGGCGAAGGCCTCGTTCTACATGAACAAGAAGGCGTTCAGCGGTCAGAAGATCGTCTTCGACACGACCGAGAACCTCATCGAGAAGTACCTCTAGTCGGGGCCCTTCGGGCTCCGCCTCTCCCCTCCCGCGGACCTCCCCGCGGCCCGGTCCTTCTCAGCCTTCCACCCACCGCGGTCGCTTCGGACGGAGGGGCGAGGCCCCCATGATTTACATATATACCAACGTGCGCATTTGACCCGCAGCCATGATCCGGGCCGTGATCTTCGACAGGGCGGGGACGCTCGTCCGCGAGAGGCCGGGAGAGGAGGTGCTCCGGGAGATCCTCCACCCCATGGGTTACGAGCGCCCTCCGGAGGCCTACAAGAAGGCCGAGACGGCCTCGCGTCGACGCTGGCGGGAGAAGTACCAGGGGCTGCCCCGGGGTCACCGATGGAGCCGGGAGGTCCGTCGCGACTGTCTGCAGGCCGCCCTGGAGGTGCTCGCCCTCCCGGGAGACCAGGAGGAGCTTCTGGCCCGGCTCGACGAGCAATGGGACGCCCTCCGGGTCCATGGGCTCTACGGAGGGGTTCTCCCCTGCCTCGTCGCGCTCGCCTCCGCGCGCATCCCGATGGGCGTGCTGGCCCAGACGCTGAGAAGCTCCCTCGAGGTCCGCGCCGAGCTGGAGCGGCTCGGAGTCGGGCGGTACTTCGGGGCGATCCTCTCGGTAGAGGATACCGAGTGGGACAAGCCGGACCCGAAGCTGTTCCGCGCGGTGGCCGATCGCCTCGAGCGCCCCGTGTCGGAGGTCCTGTTCGTCGGTGACGATCTCGCGAAGGACGTTGTCGGGGCCCGTTCCGCGGGGATGTTCGCGGTGCTCGTGGACCGGCATGGCGCGACGACCGCGGCAGGAGTTGCCTCCGTCACGACGCTCGCCCAGATCCCGGGCCTGCTGGACACCTTCGGGTGACGGACGGGGACCCGTCCAGGCGCCTAGAGCGCGAGCTTATCTTGGGGTTCCAATCGGCCCCCCATCATGCGGCGCCTGATCGTCCATGGTGGGGCCGGTCGCATCACGCCCGAGCACGGAGAGGAGGCGCTCCGTGGCCTCCGTTCCGCCCTCGACGCCGGGTGGGGAGAGATCGATGACGCGACCGAGGCCGCCGTGGCGGCCGTCCGCTGGATGGAAGACTCCGGGAAGTTCAACTGCGGTCGCGGGGCCGTCCTGAACCTCCGGGGACGGGCCGAGCTCGACGCCGCGCTCGTGACCGGCCGCGGGGAGGCCGGTGCCGTCTCCAACCTCACGTGGACCCCGCGGGCGATCGCGGTCGCTCGGAAGGTCATGGAGGAGACCCCGCACGTTCTCCTCTGCGGGCGGGGGGTCGACCGGTTCGCGAAGGCGATGGGATTCCCGAAGGAGCGCATCGGGACCTCCGCCCGGCGGAAGCTCTACCTGGAGCTCCGGCGCGACCTCGAGAAAGGCAAGGGCGACCGTGGCCGGTGGTCCGACGGGAGACCGTCGCGACATCCGGCGTGGTGGACCCCGCTGCGCAAGCTGGTGCGGGAGCACCCCGAGCTGCTCCATGGGACCGTCGGCGCGGTCGCGCTCGACGCCAAGGGACGCCTCGCCGCCGCGACCTCCACGGGGGGCATCTTCCTCAAGATGGAGGGACGGGTCTCGGACAGCTCCCTCGTCGGCTGCGGCACCTACGCCGGCACGGACCTGGGCATCTCCGCCACCGGGATCGGGGAAGTGATCATCCGACACATGCTGACGCGCTCGATCGCCGAGCGCTACCGCCTCCGGCACGAGGGCGTGCAGGCCGCCGCCGAGAGGACGATCGCCCAGATGCCGGACGACTCGGTGGGCATCGTGGCCTTGGACCGCAAAGGGCGCTTCGCCGTGGCTCGGAACACCTCGAACATCGCGTGGGGGAGCCGCTCGGAGGGCACCTCCTCGGTCCGTTGCGGCCTCGAGTGAGCGAGTGAGCCCGAGGAGGGTGCCGGTCGTCCGGTGGAGCGGCGCTCCGCCGCCGGTCTCGTCCGCCCTCCGTCCCTTGGCTCGAGACCCGGCTCAAAACGTTCAAGTACGGGCGTGCGCATAACTACGGTGCCAAGGTGGGCGGAGCGCCCTCCTCGGCTTCTGAGGACCTCAATGAGCGGACGCGAGTCTCGCCCTACCGACCAGTCGGCGAGGAGCCTCGACGAGATCACGATACCGAAGTGGGCGGCGCGCGGAAAGGAAGAGGCCCCGACGGCGGGTGGGGAGGACCCGCCGGTAGTGGCCCGGAACGCCCGCGGGGGAGATGTCTCCCGGTCCGCGAAGGGTCACCGGTGGCACCCTTCCTTCCGCGCGCGTCAAGCCCTGGAGGAGAGGAGCGGCTCGCCTCTCGAGAACGCCGTCCAGCTCTTCCACCGGGCCGAGATCATGGGGGAGATCCTCCAGGAGACCGGGACCTCCTCCCCCGAGCTCTTCGTCGTGGCCCGGGAGGACATTCCCGGCAGCGAGGGGATCGGATTCTCCTCGATCATGCTCGTCTGGGTCCCTGGCGACGGCTTCGGCCTCATGACGTGGGACGACGGGGAGAGCCACCTGCTCGAGACCTACCATTCACCCGAGGAGCTCGCGGAGGGCCGTGCCCCTTACCGGCTCCTCGTCGCCGCCACCCGCAACATGCTCGCCGATGACGCGGGGGCGCGCTTGGTCCGACTTCAAGAGAACTCCCGTCGACTTCAGCAGTGGGAACGGGAGGGGGCCGATCGGCCCGGGCACACAGCTCCCCTTGAATCGCCCTGAACCCCCAACCCGAGGCACGGGCCCGGTAAACCTCTCCCGTCCCCTGCTCCCCTACCCGCCCTGTCCTTTCGCCTTGGGCAAGACGCGTTCGCGTTCGCCCACCTGCGTTCCATCCCCGGGGCGTCCGGGGAACCCCTGACCCCGAGCCTCGGAGACCTCCTCCGAGGCCGCACGGGTGCTCATCCCCAGAAGGTGAGCGCCTTGGGGACGACCTCGTAGAGGACCGGCAGGTTCCCCACGACGTCCCCGTCCGCCTCGACGATCTGCTCGGCCGCGGTCCCTCCCTGGGCCTCCACCTGGAGCTGGGTGCCCCGCCATGAGAGGATGTCCTTGAGCGCGAGGTGCTTGCCGGAACGGAACTTGGACAGGTTGAGGAGCAGGCGTAGACGCGAGACGGGTCCGACGGAGATCATGTCGAAGAGACCGTCGGTGGGGTCCGAGTTTGGGGAGGAGAGCATGCCGCCGCCCGAGTACCTCCCGATGGCCACCACGAGATTGCTGAGCCCGTAGGTGTCCTTCGGAGCGCTCGCACCTTGCATGTGCACCGGCAGCGGGTGGTGGTGGAAGAGCTCGGGGAGGACGGCGCGCGAGTAGGCGCCTTCCCTGCCGGCCCCGCCCTTCTTCTGGTTGACGCGCCGTACCACCTTGGCCCCGAAGCCCACGTACGACTGGTTGACGAAGTAGCGCACGCGCGGTGGGGTCTCACCCAGGAAAGTGAGACGCCCGACATCGAGCTCGCGCGGGACGCCCGCGGCGATGAGCGGGACCACTTCGGCAGGGTCCCTGGGAAGTCCGAGCCCGCGCGCGAAGTCGCTCCCGCTCCCGATCGGTAGCACGGCCAGGGCCGGGGGGGTGGCGTGCGTCATGGGAGGTTCGGAGAGGACGCCGTCGACCACCCCGCTGAGCGTCCCGTCGCCCCCGGCGGCGATGACCAGGTCCGCGCCTTCGCGAACCGCGCGCCGCCCTAGGGCGGCCTCCTCCTGGGGACGTGTGGTCCTCAAGACCGTGAGGACCGGAAAGCGCGTCTTGATCGGGACCTCGAGCTCCGTCCAGCGCTGCTCGCCCTTCCGTCCACCCGCCCACGGGTTGAGCACGACGTACACGCGTTGGGGGGTGGGCCGAGAGATCTCGGGCGGCATGGAGGGCCCGCGCCCGGAGCCCGAGGCCGTGCCCGAGGCTGTGCCCGAGGCTGAGGCTGAGGTCGACAGGGCGGAGGGGGGAGCGGGTGGAGAGGGGGAGGAGGTGGAAGCGGCGGAGGTGCTGCTGGAAGCGCTCACGGGGACTCGGAACCTCCGCGGGCCGCCAGGACCGCTTGGGTCTCAAAGCGAGCTCTCGCCAGATAATCCTCTCGCTGGCGGTCCCGTTCCGCGTCGGTCCAGCCCAGCAGGCCCTGGACCTCCCGCGCGACCTCGCTCACGAGCTCCGGGAACGCGGGGTCCAACCGCTGCAAGGTGTGCAGACGACGGTCGATGACGTCCCCGAGGGTCCCCGCGCCGGCCACGCGCACGGAGGCCCCGACCCAGGGGGACAGGGAGCCGCTCCAGCTCTCTCTCGGGGCCCGAAGGACCTCCGAGGTGAGCGTCGCACCGGGGCAGGGGGTCCGCTCCCAGCGTGGCGGGAAGGCCCACCAGTTCCACTCGGAGGTGGTGGGGGGCGACCCTTGGGCCGGGGATGTGGAGGAGCTCGTCGCGGACCGGACGTCGCCGATGCCCGAGACCTTGAGCGCCCTTTCCGCCATGGCCCGATGCGTCGTCAGTTTGCCGCCCACGACGGTGAGGAGACCGCTCGCGTCCCGATGGACGACGTCCTCGCGCGAGAGGTCGTTCGTCCGGGCGGCGGGTCCGGCCAGCAGAGGTCTCAGGCCGGCATAAACGTCGACCACATCCTTGGGCCCCAGATGGAGCGACGGGAAGTGCCGCCGCGCGACCTCGAGAAGGTAGCGGACATCGTCCGGCTCCGCCCGAACACGGTCCGGGTCTGGCGGGGCCTCCGTGTCCGTGGTGCCGACGATCGCGAGAGGGCCGTAGGGAAGGGCGAAGACCCACCGCCCCTCTGGTGCGCCCAGCACCACGGCCACGTCCAGAGGCAGCCGCTCGCGACGGAAGACCAGGTGCACTCCCTTGGAGGGACGGAGGGCGGGAGACCGCTCCCCTCCCGCCCACGAGGTGGACCAGACCCCCGCGGCGTTGATCACCCGCTTCGCCCGGATCTCCCCCGTGGCGCCGGTGAGACGGTCGCGGACGGCCACGCCGCGGAGCTCCCCCTTCTCGAGGAGCGGCGCGACCGCCTCGACGTGGTTGACCGCGACCGCCCCCCGCTCGACGGCCTGGCCGACCCGGACGAGCGTCAGGAGCGTGTCATCCACCACGCCTTCGAAGTAGAGCACTCCCCCGTGGACCCCCTCCATCGCGAGGAACGGGACACGGGAGGCGACCTCGCTCCGGGAGAGCAGGCGGCGGGGGCCCAGCGAGAGGCGGCCGGAGAGCCGCTCGTAGAGCCAGGTCCCGAAGCGGAGGGAGAGACGGTGGCCGAGCCCCCCGTCGAGCGGGAGGAGGAACTCCGTTCGCTGGACCCGGTCCGGTCCGAGCGCGCGCACGAGCCGTCCGCGCTCGAGGAGCGCCTCCCGCACGAGCCGGATCTTCCTTTGCTGGAGGTAGCGCAAGCCTCCGTGCAGCATCTTGGACGTCGCGCCGGAGGTCCCGCCGCCGAAGTCCTCCCGTTCCACGAGCACGACGCGGGCTCCCCGCCGGGTCGCCTCGGACGCGATCCCCGCCCCTGTGATCCCCCCGCCCACGACGAGCAGGTCGAAAGGTCCCTCGAGGAGGGCCTTCCACCTTTCGGCCCGCGTCCCCAGAGAGCGGTGGGGCGCGCCGCCCGCCCCGGCTTCCGTCGGGCGGGTGGACGGGGCGGCCGGGGTCGACGCGACGGACACGGGTGCGGGGGCCCCCTACCGCCCGGCCGCTCCGCCCTTCGGCCGGGAGGATGCCGGGTCGACGCGGGGCTCGGGGAGCGTCTTGCCGGGGTTCAGGATCCCCAGCGGGTCGAACGAGGTCTTGGCCGCGTGGAGCGTGAGCCCGGCCAAGGACTTCCGATACCCGCCCACCCACGGCCGGTGCATCTTGCCGACCCCGTGATGGTGGGACAGCACGCCGCCGGCTCGCAGCAGGGTCTCGGTCGCGGCCTCCTTCAGAGAGAGCCACTGCCCGACCGGGTCCTGGGGGTCCTGCGGCGCGATGATGGTGAAGTAGAGCCCGGTCCCGGTGGACGAGGTGTGGGAGAGGTGAGCCGCGGTGAGGATGGGGAACTTCCCCCGCCGGGCCGTGCTCTGGAGCGCATCGTGGACCTGGCTCGCGAGGCCCTTGATCTCGCTCCAAGCGGCCCCGGTCTCCAGGGTCTCGACCAGCCAGCCGTCCTCCAAGAGGTCGTCCCGGAGGTAGGGCAGCAGGAAGCGTTCCTTGAGCCAGAGGTCCCCCGCCTTCGAACCGATGTCCGTTCCACCGTGGGCGCGCAGAACCTCCCGACGGCGCTCGTCGCCGTGACGGACCTCCCGCTCCGTGCCCTCGTAGCCGATGACGGCCAGGCACATGGATCCCTCCTCGAGCTTGCGCAGTCCCAGATATCCGGTCTCGATCCTCGCTCGGACGCGCTCCCCTGTGGTCTCGGCGGGGGGCCGCCCCTCGAGCGTGAGGAGGGTCTCCTGCGCGTCGGCGATCCGGAGGACGGCGGGGTGCGGAGCCTCCTGGGAGAGGTCGCGCGCGGCGTCGATCCCGCTCTCCCAGTCGGGGAAGATCGCGAGCCGGTAGGACCTTCGCGCGGGCAGCGGGTCCACGGCGAGCGTCGCTTCGACGAAGATCCCGAGCGTCCCTTCCGAACCGGGGAAGAGCAGCGACGGGTCCGGGCCGGAGGACTCCGTGACCCCGCGCTCCCATCGGTACGTTCCGACGGGGGTGACCACCGTCGCGCCCCGCAGGCGTTCGGCGACCTCCCCGTACCGCGACGAGGCCTGGCCGGAGGATCGCGTCGCGATCCAGCCGCCCAAGGTCGAGAACTCGAAGGACTGGGGAAAGTGCCCGAGCGTGAACTTCCGATCGTTGAGGTACTTCTCGAGGTCCGGGCCGGGGATGCCGCACTGGAACCTGGCGAGGCGGCTCATCTCGTCGAGCCCGAGCGGGTCCATGAGCCGCTGGAGGGAGAGCGTCAGTACCCCCCGGTGCCCCCCGCGCTCGGGGTCGACCCCGCCGACGACACTGGTGCCTCCCCCCCACGGGACGACTGCGAGGTCGTGGGTGTGGGCGTAGCGGAGGATGTCTTCCACCTCCTGCAGGGAGGCCGGATGGACCACGAGGTCCGTGAGCTGGTGCAGATGCCCCCTGCGGGCGATGACCACGTCCACGTAGGACCGGCCGAAGGAGTGGAGCAGCCGTTCCTCGCGTTCGTCGCTTGCCGCCCCCGTCGGGAGCAGGGCCCGGATCGCCTGCACCTCGGCCGCGTCGAGCCGCCCGGGAGGGATCGAAAGGGTCTCGAGGTCCGCCCCGGGACCCCCCGCACCCAGCGAAGGCACGCCGAGCTCGTGGCGGAGGAACTCCTTCAGCCGTTGCGAGCGGCTCGGCGGGAACCGGTGCGTGATGTTCCCCCAGGCCCACCAACGGGCTCCGGAGAAGTGCGGGGACGGATGGAGCGCCCGGCCTCCACCCCCGCTCGCAGGAGCCCGGGCCGGCGGGGAAGATGCGTTGGAGCTCGTCGGCTCCCCGGCCTTGGGTTTGGGCGATGCGGGGGGTGGGGGGGACGATGCCGTCGGGGCGGTCACGGCAGAGCATGGGTAGGGAGAGGGCTGTTAAGGACTGCGGGCGACGGGGAACGCTTCTCTCCGCGAGGGACCCGTGGGCCCGGGCCAGGGGCCCACAGAAGGAGGAGGGAGGGAGGAGGGAGGGTGGGGGTCCGCCATGGGACGGGCCGTGCACGCGAGGGGTGCCGGAGCGCAACGGGCCGGGCCGGCGCGCCCGAAGGAGTGCGGACGGGCCAGGACGTGACCGAACCGCCATTTGATGAGACATTATACGGGAACACGCGTCGCCGGCGACCGATGGACGCGGTCATCTCCGTCGACGGCCTGGTCAAGGAGTATGGGAAGCTCCGGGCCGTGGACGGGATATCGTTCTCCGTACCGACCGGTAAGGTGTACTCCTTCCTCGGACCGAACGGGGCAGGCAAGACCACCACGGTGGAGATCCTGGAGGGGCTGCGTCGCGCCACCCACGGGACGCTCCGGGTGCTCGGGCTGGACCCCTGGCGCGACGCGGGGGAGGTCCACCGTCGCGTCGGGGTGATGCCCCAAGGGTTCCGCTTCTTCGACAAGGTCACCCCTCTGGAGGCGGTCCAGTACTACGGGCGCCTGTTCGACGTGCAGGTGGACGCCCCGGCGCTGCTGAAGCGCGTCCTGCTGGAGGAGAAGGCGAACGACACCTTCGACAAGCTCTCCGGCGGACAGAAGCAGAAGCTCGGGATCGCGCTCGCTCTCGTCAACGACCCCGAGCTCGTCTTCTTGGACGAGCCCACGACCGGGCTCGACCCGCAGGCGCGTCGGGCGGTCTGGGAGCTGCTCCGGGAGCTCCGTAAGGAGGGGCGGACGATCTTCCTCACGACGCACTATCTGGAGGAGGCCGAGAACCTCGCCGACCAGGTCGCGATCATCCACCACGGGAAGATCGTCACGGAGGGGTCTCCCGCCGAGCTGATCGCAAAGTACGGTCGGGGCCCGCGCATCGTCCTGGAGGCGACCCCCGAGCTCCTGAAGGTCCTTCAGCGGGTCCCGGGGCTCTCCTCGGAAGTGAAAGGGAACCAGGTCGAGGTCCCGCTCCACCAGAAGCAGGTCCTGATCGACGCCCTGCAGGCGATCGCCGCCTCCGGGTTGGTCTGGCCGGACATCAGCACCCAGCGCGACACGCTCGAGGAGGTCTTCATCACGCTCGTGGGGGAGATGGAAGAGGGCGGGGAGGTGCGCGCGTGACGCGGCCATCCGACCCCTCCTCCGACCCTTTGGCCCCGTCCCTCCCGTCCTCCCCGGCCCACGGCTCGCGCGCGAAGGGAGCCGCACGAAGGAGGGGCTTCCTCCGGCCCTCGCATGTCTGGGCGGACTTCGTCCTCTACACCCGGGCCTACATGCGCAACCCGGAGGCCCTCTTCTTCTCCCTGCTCTTCCCCGTCATCCTGGTCCTCCTCTTCGGGGCCATCTTCAGCGGTTCCTCGGCCCCCTCCGCCGTTCCCCTCTACGTCCAGAACCTGGATGGGCAGAACGCGACGACGCTCGCCTTCTACCATTACGTGGAGGAGACCGGGCTCGTCACGATCCACAACGTGTCCGCATCGGCGGGCCCGCTGGGGACCTACCTCTCTCAACACTCCGAGTCGAACGGGATCGTCATCCCCGCGGGGTTCGGCGAGCAGGTGTGGAACCTCACCCACGGGGGGAGAGGGGTCCCCGTCGCGCTGCAGGTCTACGACAACCCCTTCGACTCGACCTCGGCCGCCATCGTTTCGGGGGCCGTGCAACTTGCGCTCCAGAACTTCAAGGGCGCGCCCGTCGCCTATCTCGCGAAGGCGGTCCCCGTGGGCAGCCTCTCCTTCACCCCGAAGACCATCGACTTCGAGATCCCGGGCCTCATCGGCTTCGCGATCCTGATGACCCCGATGTTCTCGATGGTGAACGTCACCTCGGAATACAAGAAAGAGAAGCTGTTCAAGGCCCTCTCCCTGACCCCGCTCACGAAGGGGGAGTGGCTGCTCTCCAAGATCCTGTTCAACTGGCTCCTCACCTTCCTCGCCGCCGCGATCCTCTTCGCGACGGGGATCCTGGCCTACGGGGCCCACGTGATCGTGGGTCCGCTCCTCATCCCCTTCCTCCTGGTCGGCCCGCTCCTCTTCGTCTCCCTGGGCATGCTCATCGGCACGGTCTCCAAGCGTGCGGAGACGGCGGGGATCATCGGGAACCTGGTCACCTTCCCGATGATGTTCCTCTCCGGGTCCTTCATCCCCGTCTCGGTGATGCCCGGCTGGCTCCAGCCCTACGCGAAGGTCTGGCCGCTCTACTATGTCATCGACGGCATCGAGTCGGTGAGCGTGTTCTCCGACGTCACCCATGCGCTCATCGACCTGGGGATCGTCTCGGTCATGGCCGCGGTCGCGTTCGTCGCGGCCGTGCTCGTCTTCCGCTGGCGTGAGGAGTGAACCCATGGCATCTCCTCCCTCAAAGGCCCGCTCCTCCCGGGCGCCGTCCCCGCCTCCGGACGTCTCCCCGGAGACGTTCCGTGGCGTCATGGGAAGGTTCGCCACCGGCGTCACCGTCGTGACGGCGAGCCACCGCGGACGCGACGCGGGGATGACCGTGAACGCCTTCCTCTCGGTGAGCTTGGAGCCCCCGACGGTCCTGGTCGCGCTGAACACGAAGGCGGACACGACGCCCCTGCTCGAGGCTTCCGGCAGGTTCGGGGTGAACCTCCTGTCCGCGCGTCAGCTCCCCTTGTCCGATCGCTTCGCCTCGCGCCGGCCCTCCTCCGAGAAGTTCGAGGGGGTCCCCTTCCATCGGGGGCCGCTCGGAAGCCCTCTCCTTGACGGGAGCCTCGCGAGCTTCGAGTGCGAGGTCGTCCAGACGGTGACCCGGTCCACCCATCGCCTCTTCCTCGGGCACGTGGTGGCGATGGAGGAGGGGAAGGAGGAGCTGCCGCTGGTCTTCTGGAGGAGCGAGTACGCGAAACCTTCGCAGGGGGGTGGACTCGTTATGTCCCCTTCCCGGGTTCTAGGTGGACCCTCGAACGGCCCTGCTCCGACACCGCGCGGCGTGGGAGGACCCCGCCCCAGGTCGAAGGGCCGCCACGACCGGAAGGAAGCACGAGACCCATGAAGCCCTCAGCCATGCGCACGCGCGTAGCCATCCTCGGGAGCGGTCCGGCGGGACTCACCGCCGCGCTCTACACCGCCCGGGCGAACCTCCGCCCCATCGTCATCGGCGGGGTGCCGGCCGGCGGGCAGCTCATGATCACCAACGAGGTCGAGAACTACCCCGGGTTCCCGGAAGGGATCCAGGGCCCCGACCTCATCGACCTCTTCCGCAAGCAGGCCGAGCGGTTCGGGACGCGCATCGTGGACGACAGCGTGAGCCGCATGGACGTCACGAAGCGCCCGTTCCACCTCTTCACCGCCGGAGGGACCGAGATCGTCGCCGACTCGGTCATCGTCGCCACCGGGGCCCAGGCCAAGTGGCTGAACGTCCCGGGCGAGGAGAAGCTCCGGGGCCACGGCGTCTCGGCCTGTGCGACCTGCGACGGGTTCTTCTTCAAGGGCAAGGAGCTCATCGTTGCCGGCGGCGGGGACACCGCGATGGAGGAGGCGACCTTCCTCACCAAGTTCGCGAGCAAGGTCACCGTGGTGCACCGCAGGGACGCCCTTCGCGCGAGCCGGATCATGTCCGAGCGGGCGCGGAAGAACCCGAAGATCCATTTCCTTTGGAACTCGGCCATCGAGGAGGTCCTTGGGGAAGGCAGCGTCACGGGCGTCCGGGTCCGGGACACCCGAACCGGTGAGGTGCGGGTCGTACCCTGCGGAGGGGTCTTCGTCGCGATCGGGCACGAGCCGACGACCGCGCTTTTCCGCGGCATGCTGGAGCTCGATCCGACGGGGTACCTCAAGACCACGGAACACACGCGAACGACGGTCCCCGGCCTCTTTGCCGCGGGGGACGTCCAAGACCACCGCTACCGTCAGGCGGTGACCGCGGCGGGGATGGGCTGCATGGCCGCGATCGACACGGAGCGATGGCTCGCGGAAGAGGGCCTCGAAGGACCTGCGGAAGAGGGGGCCGGGAGCCCCGCAACCGTGCCCGAGCACGCCCCCTCCGGCGGCAGCATCCCTAGGGCCAAGAGCGCCGTGGCCAGCGAAGCAAAAGGTTAATAAACCCAGGTCGCGAGCAAACCCCGCCTCTGGTGCATCCCGTGCCGAGCAAGAAGGACCTGCACATCGAGTCCCAGGGCGAGATCTGCGTCTCGTGCGGTGCCTGTGTCGGCATCTGCCCCCTCAACTGCATCTACCTTGACGAGTGGCGCATCGGCTTCGACGAAGAGGTCTGCACGCGCTGCAATATCTGCGTCCGTGCCTGCCCCGTCGGGGCGATCAGCATCGAGTGAGGAGCTCTCCGGAGCAGGGCCTCCCAGAACGAACCACCGAAGATCGAACCAGAGCGGGAGAACGTGAGCAAGATGGTCCAGGACGTCAAGTGCGATGTGTTGGTGGTCGGGGCGGGCCCCGCCGGCAGCATGACCGCCAAGTGGGCGGCGAAGCACGGCGCGAACGTCGTCATGATCGAGAAGCGCCAGGAGATCGGCTCCCCCGTCCGGTGCGGCGAGGGGATCTCGAAGACCTGGCTGGCCGACGTCGGCATCACGCCCTCGAACCGATGGATCAACCTCGAGGTCGAAGGCGCGCGCATCTACTCCCCGTCCGAGAGGGTGATGGAGATCAACGAGAGGCACGCCGGGAACGAGGTCGGCTACGTGGTCGAGCGCGACGCGTTCGACAAGGCGCTCGCGATCGACGCCGCCAACGCCGGCACCACCATCCACCTCAAGACCCACGCGAAGGAGCTCCTGCGCAAGGACGGGAGGATCGCGGGGGTCAAGGCGACGCACATGGGCCAGCCCTTCGAGATCCACGCCAAGGTCGTCGTGGGCGCGGACGGGTTCGAGAGCCAGGTCGGCCGGTGGGCCGGGCTGCCGACGAACCTCCAGCTTCGCGACATGGACTCCTGTTTGCAGTACCGGATGACGAACGTCGACTCCGACGTGCGCTACTGCGACTTCTACCTGGGCAAGGTCGCCCCTGGCGGCTACGTCTGGGTCTTCCCCAAGGGTGAGGGACTGGCGAACGTCGGGATCGGGGTCCAGGTCTCCCAGATCAAGAACGCCGCCGAGGCGAAGGCCTACCTCGACCGCTGGATCGAGCACCACCCCGGTTACGCGAAGGGCAAGAAGATCGACATGGTGGGAGGAGGGGTCTCGATCTCTCCGCCGATCAAGCAGTCGGTCACGGACGGGCTTCTGCTCGTCGGCGACGCCGCGCGGATGATCGACCCGCTCACCGGCGGGGGCATCGCGAACGGCTGCATCGCGGGCAAGGTGGCCGGCAGGGTCGCCGCCGAGGCCGCGGCGAAGGGGGACTCTTCGAAGGAGTTCCTCATGCAGTACGACCGGGGCTGGCGGGTGCTCCTCGAGGAGAAGCTGCTGCGCAACTGGGTCGCGAAGGAGAAGCTCGTCTCGCTGCCCGACGAGGTCTTCGACAAGATCATCGACGCCCTCTCGGGCGTGAAGCTCGAGAAGCTCTCCGTCCTCAACATCCTGAAGGCCGTGCGGGAGAAGTATCCCGAGGTCACCAAGGAGTTCGAGAACCTCCTGTAGTCCCGCCGGTGGGGCCCGGTCCCTACGGCCCCGACGCGCGCTTCACGCGCTCATCCCTTCACCGTCACCTGGGGGACCCCTCGGTTCCCCCGGGCCGCCTTGCGCGAGGTCAGGCGACCTTCGCGGTAGTCGGACAGGGCCCGCTAAATCACCAGGGCCGCGCTCGCCAGGCGACCGACCTCCAGCGTGATGTCGTCCAGGGTCACGACCCCCTGAAGGACCCCCTGCTGGAGCACCAAGAGCCGCCGCACTCCGCTCTCGCGCATGAGCCGGGTCGCCTCCGAGACGGAGGCCTCGGGGCCGACCGCGATGAGGCGCGGGGTCATGCAGAGCGCGACCGAGCGGTGCGGGGCGCGACCGGGCCCCGGAGCCAGGTGGCGCGTGACGAGGTCCCGGTCGGTGACGACCCCCACCGGGCGTCCTCCGTCCATCACCGGGAGCATCCCGACGTTCCCCTGACGCATCCGCTCGGCGACCTCCTCGCAACTGTCGGAGCTCTGGCAGACCAGGAGCTCGGTCGACATCAGGTCGCGCACCCTCGGTTCGGGACCGCCGTTCCGCGTGACGCCGTTGGGCACTGTGTGGGAGACCTCCTCTTTCGGAGAGGCCATCGAGGGGGGATCGCGGGAGCGGATCACGACGTGCGGACGGCTCGGAGCAGGAGCGGGAGCAAGAGCGGGAGCGGGAGCGGGCCTACGCTTCGACCTCGGTAGACCTCCCTCGCCCGAGCGTTTACCTCCGGCGTTAAGTCCGGTCGACGCGCGAAGACGAGCCCGCGGCCATAGGACCTGAGCGGCCCACCCTCCCGTGCCCAGCCGCGTCTCCCCTCGGCCGAAGGGGGACCGTGGGCGAGGCCGGAGGGACGGGAGATGTAGGTCAAGACCGGTGGCCATGCGATCGTCCTCGCCGTTGGGCGGGGAACGAAGAGCGGCCCGAAGGACGCGCCAGGAGAGGCATGGAGCCCACGGTCGAGGTGCAGGGCCTGGTGAAACGCTACGGCTCCCTGGCGGCGGTCGACGGCATCGACCTGAAGCTTCGGGCGGGGGAGGTCTTCGCCTTCCTGGGCCCGAACGGGGCCGGAAAGACGACCACGGTGGAGGTCCTGGAAGGCATCCGTCCCCGGAGCGCCGGGAAGGTCCGGGTGCTGGGCCACGACCCATGGACGGAGCGCGCGAAGCTGCAGCGTCGCGTGGGGGTGATCCCCCAGGACTTCTCCTTCTTCGACAAGATCACGCCCACCGAGGCGATCCAGTTCTACGCCCGCCTCTTCGACAAGCGGCCGGACCCCGGGGCGCTTCTGCGGCAGGTCGAGCTCGAGGAGAAGGCGGACGACCAGTTCGAGAAGCTCTCGGGTGGACAGAAGCAGAAGCTGGGACTCGCGCTCGCCCTGGTGAACGACCCGGAGGTCCTCTTCCTGGACGAACCGACCACGGGGCTTGACCCCCAGGCGCGCCGGACCGTCTGGACCGTGATCCGGTCGCTCCGCAAGGGAGGGCGGACGATCTTCCTCACGACGCACTATCTCGAGGAGGCCCAGAGCCTCGCCGACCGCGTCGCGATCATCGACCACGGCAAGATCATCGCCCATGGGACGCCGGGCGAGATCATCGAGAGGTTCGGCCGGCCTCAGCGGCTGGTCATCGAGGGACCAACGTCCCTCGCGAAGTCGCTCGAAGGCTGGTGGCGCCGCCCCGTGGCGCTCGTGAACGGACGGACGGAGGTGGAGGTCCAGGCCAAGGAGGAGATCCTGGAGGTGCTCCAGTGGGTCTCCGCGAGCGGTCTTCCGTGGTCGGGGGTGGGGACGACGCGCGACACGCTCGAGGACGTCTTCGTCCGGCTGGTGGGGCGGATGGACGAGGGAGGATCGCGCGCATCCGAGTCCGGGACGGACGCGAAGGGAGGGGGGCGGACATGAGGCCCTCGCGCGTCGCGGCCTACCTCCTGGTCTTCGCCCGGACCTACCTCAGGAGCCGCGTCGGTCTGTTCTTCTCGCTCATCTTCCCGATCATCCTGATCCTCCTCTTCGGGTCCATCTTCTCGAACACCGGCTCGAGCTCGTCCCCCGTCTATGTCCAGAACCTGGACGGGACCTCGGTGGCGAGCCAGATGTTCCTCACCAGCCTGAACGCGACGGGCGCGGTCTCGGTCCACATGGTCTCCTCCTCCGTCGGCAACCTCTCCACGTGGCTGGTCTCGAAGGGGTACACCGCAGGGATCGTCCTGCCGGCAGGGTTCCAGACCGCTTTCGCGGCCCACCGTCCGGTCAAGGTCATCGTCTACACCGACCCGGCCCAGCCTTCGACGGCAGGGATCGTCCAGGGCGCGGTCGGGTACGCCGTGACGTCGATGAACTACGCCCAGTCGGGGCAAGCTCCCGTGGTGGGGACGGTGGAGCTCAACGTCGGGAGCACGACGTACCAGTACATCGACTACCTCGTTCCCGGGCTCATCGGTTTCTCGATCCTGACGAGCCCGATGTTCTCGATGACGAACATCGCCGCCCAGTACAAGAAACAGAAGCTGTTCCGCCAGCTGTCCTTGACCCCGCTCACGCGTGGGGAGTGGCTCGCCGCCTCCGTCCTGTGGTACCTGGTGCTGGTCTTCGCGTCCACGGTCGTCATGCTGGCGGTGGGACGAGGGCTCTTCGGGGCGACGGCGACCCCAACGCTCCTGACCATCCCCTTCCTCATCTTCGGGCCCATGCTCTTCGTTTCGCTGGGCCTCCTCTTGGGCACCTTCTCGAAGACCCCCGAGAGCGCCGCGGTCGTGGGCAACCTCGTGACGTTCCCGATGATGTTCCTCTCCGGGACCTTCTTCCCGGTCTCCCTCTTCCCCGATTATCTTCAGGCCGTGGCCCACGTCCTCCCGCTCTACTACGTCATCGACGGGCTCAACAACACGATGGTGTTCCAGAACACCACGGGAGCGCTGACCGACCTGCTCGTCGTGGTCGCGCTCGCGGTCCTCCTCTTCCTCGCTGCGATCCGTGCCTTCCGATGGCAGGAAGAGTAGGGGGGAAACGGGCCGGACCCCTCGTCACGTCCCGGGGCCGTCAGCCTATCCCCCAGGGGGGGATAGGATGATTTATAGATAGAGCCGGCCTAGCATCCCCCCCGAGGGGATATGGTGCCAAGTGGAAGACACGCCATCGAGGCACGGCTCGCGCGGATCGAGGGGCACCTGCACGCGGTGCACACCATGACCCACGAGGGGCGCAGCTACCCCGACATCGTGCACCAGATCTCGGCCGTCCGCTCCTCGCTCGACGCCGCCCTCCAAGCCATCGTGGACGAGCTGGTCGCGGAGTGCCTGCGCACCGTCCCCGAAAGGAGCTCGACCGGACAGGCGGTCGAAGAGCTGCGGGAGGTCGTGGCCAGCGCGCTCTGACCTCATGGGCATGTCCGTCCCGACGGCGACCTCCGCCACCGCGCGTCCTTCTGGCCAGGCGCAGCCCCACGGGGAAGGCGAGGCCGAGGCTTCGGTCCTTCGTGGTCTGAAGATCTCGCTCCTCTTCGCCCTCATCATCCTCGTGGTGGAGGCCCTGGGGGCCTGGTTCAGCCGAAGCCTCTCGCTCACCGCGGACGCCGTCCACGACATCCCGGACCTGATCGCCTTCGCGGTCTCCTTCGAGGCCTTGTCCTTGGCCGGCAAGGGCGCGACGAGCGAGCACACTTTCGGCCTCCACCGCGCCGAGGTCTTCGCCGCCCTCGTGAACGCCTGCCTCATCCTTTCGACCGGCCTGGGCTTCGCCTACGCCTCGATCTCGGCCCTGGAGGCCGGACGTCCTCCGCTCGGGAACGTGGACCCGCTCTGGCTCATGGCCGCGGCCGTGCCGACGATCGTGTTCCGCTCCGCTTCGGCGATCCTCGTCGGCCGCACGCCTGGGCGAGCGCGCGACCTCAACCTCCGCAGCGTCTTCCTCCACCTGCTGAGCGACGTGCTGATCACCCTCGCGCTCCTGTCGGTCGGCGCAATCCTCCTCCTGCGGCCCACCCTCACCTGGGTGGACCCCGCCGCCGCCTTGTTCGTGGCGGCGATCCTCGTCTGGGAGTCCATCCCCCTGTTCCGGGAGTCCTGGGCCACGCTGTCGGAGAAGGTCCCGAAGGACCTCTCGGTGGAGGCGATCGTCCGCACGGCGAGGTCCGTTCCGAACGTCGAGGGCCTGCACGACGTCCACGTCTGGTCGGTCTGCTCCTCCCTCGTCTGCATGACGGCCCACGTCCGGACGGCGGACATCTCGGTCCGGGACAGCATGCGGGTGATCGCGCAGCTGAGAGAGCGGCTGGCGGACGACTTCGGGATCGTCCACGCGGTCTTCGAGGTCGAGGCGCACGACCCCTCGCGGAGCCACCCCTCCGACGAGACCTGCTGCACGTCCACCGGGTGAGGCGGCCACCGGCTTGGAGCGAGGAGAGGGTTGACCCCCGGTCCGTCGGAGCGCTGGGAGCCTTCAAAGCTCGGCCGCGTTCCGCGGGACAGGAGCCCTCGATGCCCCACCGGGTCGCCCGTCCGAGCACGTTCTCGATCGTGGCGGCCGACCTCGATCGGCGAGAGTGGGGTGTGGCCGTCCAGTCCAGGTTCATCTCCGTGGGGTCCGTCGTCCCCTGGGTCGAGGCTGAGGCCGGCGCGATCGCGACGCAGGCGCTCGCCAACATGAGCTACGGGCCGGAGGGGCTCGCGCTCTTGCGGAAGGGGCTCCCGGCCGCCGAGGTCGTCGAACGCCTCGCCCGGGCCGACCCCGAGCGGGATCACCGGCAGCTGGGGATCGTCGACGGGAAGGGCGGCGCCGCCTCGTACACCGGACCCAAGTGCATGGAGTGGGCCGGGCACGTCGTGGGAGAAGGGTTCGCCTGCCAGGGGAACATCCTGCTCTCCAAGGACGTCGTCGAGGCGATGGCGAGGGCCATGGAGACGACCCCGGGCGACCTCGCGGACCGCTTGCTGGCCGCGCTCACCGCCGGGCAGAAGATGGGCGGGGACCGGAGGGGACAGCAGTCCGCGGCCCTCTACGTCGCGAAGCCTCGGGGAAGCTACGGGAAGGTCCTCGACCGGTACATCGACCTGCGCGTGGACGACCACCCTGCTCCGATCGAGGAGCTCAAGCGGATCTTCCGGCTCTACGACATGACGATGCTCGAGCGCGAGGACCCGGGGACGCTCGTCCCTCTCCGCCCGGAGGTGGTCATGGAGCTCCAGAAGGACCTGCGGGCCCTGGGCTACTACTTCGGTCCCCTGGATGGGAAGTGGGTGGGCCCCGCCGAGCAGGCGTTCTCGAAGTACCTCGGGGTCGAGAACTTCGAGAACAAGGAACGGAAGGACCGGAAGGTCTGGCCGAGCGTGCTCGGGCACCTGCACCGGCAGGCGCAGAGGGCCCTGACGGAGCAGGGCCAGGCCCAGGCCCCGGTCTTCGGCGCCCTCTCGGCCGGTCCTGGGAAGAAGTCCCCGAACGCGACGGCCGCCCCCGCCGGCGCGCAACGGGAGAAGAAGCGTCGATGACGGTGCCCACGTCGGTTGGAGCCACCGCCACCGTGCGGCGCACCTGCTCCTCCCGGGAGGAGGCGGAGACGCTCCTGAAGGCGCTCGCCCCCGACAACTCGACGTTCGTCCTCGGACGCACCGAGGGAGCGGAGCTGGTGCTCGAGGCCGCCGCCGCGAGCGTCGGGGAGCTCCAGCGGACCCTCGACGACGCTCTCGCATGCCTCACGGCGGCCGAGCGGACCTGGTCGAGCGGAGGGATCGCCGCTCCATCGCAGGGCCGCAACCTCCCGGAGCGTCCGGAGGGGAACGGCGTCGAAGGAGAGGGGGAGGAGTAGCCCTCCGGGCTCTCCCTGCGTGTCACTAGCACGCAATCCACGCTCTGGAACGCCACTAATCGTCAGCCTTCAAGTAGTGCGAACCGGCTCGATCGCGTCCGTGCAGACCTCGACGCCGAACCGCGATGAACCCCAGCCCCGAAGGGCACTCCTCTCCTTCCTTCGCTTCAACGGGCTCCAGGCCCAAGCTCCCACGCCCTCCAACTCCGTGTCGGGAGCCTACGCTCCCCCGCCGGGAAAGAGGCTCTCCGCCGCGCCGGCACTTGACCCCTCTACGCGGGCCCCGCTCCGCGCGGGCGTCGGCCTGGCGAGGACCCCCGTGCCGACGGTGGCCCACGCCCCGGGAACCGTCCCCTACTTTCCCCCCAAGAGGCCCGAGCCCAAGGTCCAGGTGACCGAAGAGGTCTACCGGCCCTGGTCCTTCGCGGTGAGCGACTATGGGATCCACGGCAAGGAGGTCCCCCGGAGACGGAAGACCGGCGGGACGCAGACTCCCGACGGCGCCTCCCCGGCCGCCTCGGGCCCCGCCGAGCCCCAGTAGTTCGCCCTGGGCCGCCCCTGAAAGGGGTTCGGCCGGAATACTGAGGGTTCATGCCTTCTGCCGTTTCGACGGCGCAAGGTGGACCATGAAGTTCGTGACCCGAGAGAAGGCGAAGGTCGACCGCATCGCGTGCCCCTGGGTGATCAAGCGATTCGTGGACAAGGAGGCCGAGTTCCTCTTCGTGCCCAAGGAGAAGGTCCTGGAGGTCGCGAAGAAGGACGGGGCCATCCCCTTCGACACGCCCGGCGCGGAGATCTTCCACTACGAGGAGAAGGGGGAGGAGCGGGTGAGCTTCGACGCGGTCATCCGCAAGTACAAGCTGACCGACCCCGCGCTTCTCGACCTCGCCGAGATCGTCCGCGGCGCGGACGCGAACCTCGCCCACCCTCGGGCGGAGTCCGCGGGGCTGGAGGCGCTCGCGATGGGCTTCCGGGCCGTCGCGAAGGATGACCACGAGAACATGCGGCTGCAGTTCCCCGCGTACGACGCGCTGTACAGCTACTGTCAGCAGCGCCTGAAGGACCGGACGGTCCTGACCCACACGCGTGCCTGAAGGGGCCACGCCGCCCGACCCCACGCGACGACGTTCCCCCTGGTGTGGAGGCTATCTGGGGCTCGCGGGGGGACCCCAGGGGGTCCCGCAGCCCTCCCCGGTTGGACCCGCCGCCCGCGCGTGAAGGCTCATCATGGCGGGAGCGTGGTCGGACGGGAACGTGGTCGCCCCGCTCGCTACCGTGCAGGCTCACTCGCCATCCCCGACGCCGCTGCACGTTCCGGATCTCTGGCGCTACGTCCTGGCCATCGTCATCCTGATGGCCGGCATCTACGTCCAGTACCTGCCGTTCTACCCTCACATCCAGGGGCTTTGGCAGGGGGAGCTCTTCGGAGCCTCGACCACCTACCTTCCCGGGCTCGTGGCGTTCTTCGCCCTCTTGGGCCCCCAGACGCTGCGGAACTTCGTCCACCGGACGCAGCGCGGTACCGTGGAGGGTCTTCGCTGGTTCGGCGTCTTCGGGGTGCTCACCATCCTCCTTGTGATCCTTCTCGCAGCGGTCTATCTCGCGATCGACGCGCACCATTACATCCACTACCTGGACCGCTACACCCAGCTCGAGCAGACGGCCGCCAGCGCCCCGCTCTTCTTCATCGCCATCTCCTTCCCCGTGGGGGTCATCGAGGAGACGCTCTTCCGGGGGTTCGTCCTCGGCGGGGCCCTGCTGCTCTTCGGCACCCGCCGCTGGAAGGTGCACGCGGTCTGGACGAGCCTGCTCTTCACCGCGGCGCACGCCTACTACGCCCAGACCTATCAGGAGGTCTCGCTGGTCTTCTACCTCCCGATCTTCCTGCTGGGGCTCACTTTCGCCTACACCTACGTCCGGAGCAGCGGGAACCTGCTCGTGGTGAGCCTCCTCCACGGCGGGTATGACGCGACCTCGTTCTCTCAGTTCCTTCCCTCCGTGGGCCAGAACGGAGGGCTGGCCCTCCACTACGGGTTCCTCGCGTTGTGCGCGGTGGTCGCCCTCATCGTCATCCTCCGCGAGCGCTCGACCGAAGGTCGGGAGCTCCCCGGGCCCCGCGAGCTGACCCCGTCGGGTCGGGAGGGGCCATGGCCCTCGTGGACGGCCCACGATCCTCCGCCGGCTACGTTCGCGACCCGCGAGAGCGCCGCCGCCGCTCCGGGCCTTGTATGGGGTGCGCCGGGGGCGACGGCCCCTCCCGGTTCCCCGGGCACCCTGACCGGACCACCGCCGCTCCCGGCGGGGCTCAGCCCGGTGAGCACGCCCCCCGTACCGCCCTCGCCTCAGCTGACAGCGTCGGTCGGAGGTCGCGCAGCCTTCGTCCCCCCGCTCTGCCGCAGATGCGGGGCGATCGTCGTCGGTGACATCCAGGGGTTCCCGATGCGGTGTCCCCGATGCGGCGAGCCGCTTCCAGTAGCGGGAGAGGCCCCGAGCCTCGCCATCTCCCGGGTGTTCCCCGAAGGCCGGGCGACGCCTGGGCCGCACCCTTCCGTCGCCCCGGTCTCTTGGCCTCCCCCCTCGGTCCCCTCCGTGCGCTCCGGGGTGGGCCACCCCGAGGAGTTCGAGGACCTTCCCGAGGGAGCGTGGCCCCCGTTGCCCGCGAGCGGTCGGGGACTGTCCCACACAATCCTCTTGGCTTCCGGTCCCGGTCCCTGAGCGAGTGAGAACCATGGACGACGGGAGGATGCGGGAGCTGCTTCGGAGCGCGAAGACCATCGCGGTCGTCGGGATGAGCGACAAACCGGACCGCGACTCGAACGAGGTCGGACGGTTCCTGATGACCAAGGGGTACCGGGTGGTCCCGGTGAACCCCGCCGTGAAAGAGGTCCTCGGACAGAAGGCCTACGCGTCGCTCAAGGACCTCCCGAGCGACCTTCACGTGGACATCGTGGACGTCTTCCGAAAGAGCGAGGCCGTCCCGGGGGTCGTCGAGGAGGCTCTGACGCTCTCGCCTCCCCCTCGTGCGGTCTGGCTCCAGTTGGGCGTTCGCGACGATGCGTCGGGCGAGAAGGTCCGCCAGAAGGGGATCGAGTTCTACCAGGACCTCTGCATCATGGTCCAGCACCGACGTCTCTTCCGGCCTTGACGGGTAGGTCGGGGCGGGGCGCGCGCGGGGTCCACCGCGTCGCGGACCAGGGATTCTCGCGGGCGGCCGGGGCGTACGAGCGCGGCCGACCGGACTATCCGGCCTCGGCGGCGCGCTTCGTCGCCCGCGCCTTCCTCATCGGTCCGGGGTCCACGGTGGTCGACCTCGCCGCGGGCACGGGAAAGTGGACCCGGGGGCTCCGGGGCACGGGAGCCCGCATCCTCGCCGTGGAACCCCTGCCGGCGATGCGACGGGAGTTCCGGCGCGCGGTCCCCGGGGTCCGCGTCGTGGCCGGGACCGCCGAACGCACCGGGCTGCCGGACGGCTGCGCGGACCTGGTCACCGTCGCCCAGGCCTTCCACTGGTTCGATCACGAGCGCGCCCTGATCGAGATCCGCCGCATCCTCCGTCCCGGCGGTGGGCTCGCCATTGTCTGGAATGTGCGCGAGAAGCGGAAAGGGTGGCGACGTGAGCTCCTGAAGGTCTCTCAGAGCTACGAGAACCGCTCGGTGCCGCGCCGAGGGTGGGAGAAGTGGAGGCGGGTGTTCGGACCCGGGTCAGGGTTCACCCCGCTCCGCCTCCGCACCTTCCACCACGAACAGTGGCTGACCCGTCGGCTCCTCGAGGACCGCTTCCTCAGCGTGAGCTACATCGCCGCGCTTCCGGACGAAAGGAAGGCCGAGTTCCTCGACCGTTTCCGTCAGGTCCTGGACACCCACCCCGGCGCGCGAGGGCGACGGAAGTTCAAGATCCCCTACACCACGGAGGTCTACTACGCCCTGCGTCAGGAGCCACAGGAGCCACGCGACGGCAAGGCGGGGGCACGCGGGCGTTCGCGCAGACCTCCATCCCCCCGCACGGGCCCCCGGCGGGGGCTCGCCCTCGAGGTCTAAGCCACCAGGAAGGACCGCGAAGCTGGAGGGCGGGCTCTCTCCTTCTCGGCCGCTCCCCCTCGCCTCCGGTAAGGACCGGACAGGAGGGCGGTCATCCTCAAAGCGGCGGCCCGTTCCACATCGGCCATGACGGGAGGGGCCGCGACGGGACCCTATCCGCTCATGCTCCGCACGGCCCGGGTCGCCGCGCTGGCCTCCTTCCTTCTCGCGCTCGTGGCCGCGGTCCTGGCGCTGGGAGTGACCGCCGCCGGAGGGTTCGACTGCCGCGCGTATCCCGGCTGCCTTCTGCAGCCGCCGGGATGGGAGACCCAGGCCCACGTGACCGCCGGCGCCCTCCTCGGGGTCGCGATACTCGTGCTCTTCGCGCTCGGGCTCCTCCTTCGCCACGACCGTCCCCGCGCCTTGCCCTACTCCGCCGCGTCGCTGCTCCTGGTCATCCTGATGGGCGGGATCGGCGCCGGCCTGTCGACCGGAGCGCTCCCGGACGCCTTCCTCGTGGTCCAGTCCGTGCTCGTCCTTGTCTTGCTCGTCCTCCTCTATCGCACCTACCGTGCGCTGGACCCCCGCCGTAGCCCGATCGCCCCGCGGGAAGGGGCGGCGGGGGACCCCGTAGCGGACGGGAACTCCCACGCTCCCGGTTGACCCGGCGCCGGGTCGCGCGTCCTGCCCCCCTGCCCTCTGCTCCGCGCCGGAGCCTCGAGGTCGAGGAGAAAGGGAGAAGAAGGGTGGGCCAGATGGCGGAGCCCCTCCGAGCCATGTCGAGCGTCGTGACCCCTGCAACCCCGAAGGCCGCGCCCTCCGGCGGCACCCCTCAGGGCCAGGTGCTGGCCATGGAGCAGCGCGTGCTCGAGTTCTGGGCCCGGGAGAACGTCGCGGCACGGGCGCTGGCGCTCAACTCCGATGGCCCCGTGTTCCGGTTCACCGAAGGGCCCCCCACGGCCAACGGGAAGCCGCACGTGGGCCACCTCTTTCCCCGGGTGCTCAAGGACATGGGCCTCCGCCACCGCCGGATGAAGGGGTACCGGATCATCTCCACGATGGCGGGCTGGGACTGCCACGGGCTCCCCGTGGAGGTCGAGGTCGAGAAATCCCACGGATGGACGAGCAAGAAGCAGATCCTGGAGTATGGCGTGGGCCCCTTCGCCGCCGAGTGCCGCAAGAGCGTCCTCGCCTACGTCGAGACCTGGCAGCAGTTCTCGCGCAGGCTCGGGTTCTGGCTCGACTACGAGGACGCCTACTTCACCATGGACCCGAAGTTCATGGAGAGCGTGTGGTGGTCGCTCAAACAGCTCCACGGGAAGGGACTCCTGGAGAAGGGCCACTACGTGGTCCCCTACTGCCCCCGGTGCGAGACCCCGGAAGCGACGCACGAGGTGGCGCAGGGCTACCGCGACACCACCGACCCGTCGGTCACGCTCCGGCTGCGGCTCGTCGGGGGGGCTCCGGACGCCCGACCCGCCTACCTTCTGGTCTGGACCACGACACCCTGGACCCTCCCCTCGAACCTCGCGGTGGCGGTGGGCCCGGAGATGGACTATGTCACCTTCGCGGAGGAGGACGGATCGGAGTACACGCTCGCCGAGTCCGCGCTGGAGCGGTACTTCCCGCAGGAGAAGGACCGCCCGAAGGTGCTCGCCCGGTTCAAGGGCAGCGACCTCGTCGGCCGAACGTACGAGCCCCCGTTCCCGGGGATCGTCGCCTCCACGTCCGAGCGGTTCCACACCTACCCGGCGCCGTTCGTGACCGCCGAAGAAGGGACCGGCCTCGTGCACGTGGCCCCCTCCTTCGGAGTGGACGATTTCCAACTGGGCCAGGAGGTGGGTCTGGGCGTCTTCGACCCGCTCGACCCTTCCGGGAGGTTCACGGACCTCGTCCCCCAGGTGGTCGGGAAGTGGTTCAAGGACGCGGACAAGATCCTCTCCGAGGAGCTTCACGTCCGAGGGGTGCTCTGGCGCCGTTCCACGTACAAGCACACCTACCCGTTCTGCTGGCGCTGCGACCGTCCCCTGATGTACCGCGCGCTGGACACTTGGTTCGTCCGCACGCACAAGCTGCGCGACGAGCTCCTTGCGAACAACGCGGGGGTCCTCTGGGACCCGGAGCACCTGCGCGACGGCCGGTTCGGGAACTTCCTCGCCGAGGGGAAGGACTGGGCGCTGTCACGGAACCGCTACTGGGGGACGCCGCTGCCGATCTGGAGCTGCCCCAAGGGCCACACGGTGGTCGTCGGCGGCTTCGAGGAGCTGGCGAGCCTCCACGGCCGCCCCCTGCCCGCGAACTTCGACCCGCACCGCCCGACGGTCGATGAGCTCGAGGTCACCTGCCCGGACCACCACGAGCGGATGACGCGCGAGCCCTACGTCATCGACACGTGGTACGACAGCGGCTCGGCCCCCTTCGCCCAGTTCCATCACCCGTTCCAGTCGGGCACCCCCTTCGACACGGGGGCCCCCCTCGACTACGTCGCGGAGGGCATCGACCAGACCCGGGGGTGGTTCTACACGATGCTGGTCATCTCCACGGCCCTCTTCGGCCGCCCGGCCTACCGCCACGTCCTCTGCCACGGGATGGCGCTCGACGACCAGGGCAAGAAGATGTCGAAGTCGAAGGGGAACGTGGCCGACCCGATGTTCACCATGGAGCGCATGGGCGCGGACCCCACCCGCCTCGCGATCTACCTGTCCTCCTACACCGAGTCGTTCCGGTTCGGAGAGCTCACGATCCGTCAGACCGGGCTGCGGCCGCTCACCACGCTCCTCAACGTGCTCGAGTTCTACCGGACGAACTGGGACGTCGACCGGGTCCCCCCTTCGGAGACGCCCCCCACCACCTCCGACCCGCTCGATCGCTGGTTGCTCTCCCGTCTTGCCGGCACCGCCGAGGCCGTCGACCTCTCCCTCGAGAGGTTCGACGCGCACTCCGCGGCGCAGGCGATCGAGTCGCTCGTCCAGGAGATCTCCACCTGGTGGCTCCGCCGTTCCCGTCCACGGTTCTGGCAGGAGGAGGTGACCCCGGAGAAGCGCAGCGCCTACGAGACGCTCTCCTACACCCTGCTCACCCTCGCGGGGCTCCTGGCCCCGCTCGCCCCCTTCTCCGCCGAGGAGCTCTTCCAGAAGGTGTCGGGGAACGACTACCGGACGGGGGCCCCGAGCCTCCACCTCCTCCCCTATCCCCGACCTCAGGTCCCCCGGGACCTCGCGCTCGAGGGCGCGATGGCCCAGGTGCTCCAGGTCGTCGAGACGGTGCGCCGGCTGCGCAACGAGGCGGGCGTTCGGTCCCGGATGCCCCTCGAGGAGCTACGCATCGCCGGGTTGGCGGAGGGCACGCTCCGCGCCTTCGGGGACCGGCTCGCGCCGCTGCTCCAGGAGGAGCTCAACGTGAAGCGGGTGGAGCTCACCCCTCCCGAGGAGTTCCAGGGGTCGAAGTTCTCCCCCGAGGTCTGGGTGCTTTCACGGGGAGAGAAGCCGGGCGAGCCTTCGGCCGCCCTCTCCCGCAAGCCGAGCCGCGAGCTCTTCCTCGAAGGCCTGGCACGTGAGGTCGTCCGCCGCGTGCAGATGACACGGAAGGAGCGCAAGCTTGCGATCTCGGACCAGATCCGGCTCGAGCTGTGGGCGGAGGGAGACCTGGCGGAGGCCCTGCGTGCCCACCAGGAGTGGATCGCGAAGGAGTGCCTCGCCACCGAGGTGCGCCTCTCGACGACCACCCCTCCGACCACGCCCGAGGTCCGCCGGTGGGACGACGTGGAAGGGGCCTCCTTCCATCTGCTCCTCGAGAAGGCGTAGGGCGCTCCCGCCTTGCGGGGTCGGGGGGGGCTACGGGCGGGAGGAGCTCGCGGGAGCGGGAGCGTCCAGCGAGTGCTGGGCGACCTTCCCGCGCGGCCGCTCCTCGGCGAAGATCTCGGAGCGGAAGCGCCAGAAGCGGGGACCCTGACGCCGCCAGGCCGCCGGAGAGAGGCCGGCCTTGATGCACGTGTGGGAGAGGAACTGCTCGACGCCCCAACCCTCGTCCACGGCCACCTGAGGGAGGAGCACCCCTTTCATGCCCCCCTCGGCCACCATGAGCCCGTCCCTCCCGATCTTGACCATCCCGGTGAGGTCCGTGGGGACCCGGGCCACGATAGGTTCCGGGGGGGTGAGCAGGGAGACCTCGACCCGGACCCGGGCGAGCTCCGAGCGCTCCAGGGGCGGGAAGCGGGGGTCCTCCTTCGCGGCGTAGATCGCCGCGCGGGGGATCCCCTGGCGGAGACGGTAGATCGGCTCCGTGAAGCCGATGCACCCCCGAAGGTCCGAGGTCGGGTACTGGAGCAGCGTCACGAAGAGCCCACGCTTCTCGTCGAAGATCGGGGGCAGGGTCTCCCTCTCCGCCAGCGACCCCGGGTCCCGGTCCTCGGGCCAGTCCAGACACTCCTCGAGCGCTCGACGAGCCAGCGTGACCGCGAGCGTTCCGTCCTCGAGACCGATCACGTTCGGGGGAGCCCGGGGGGAGGTTTGAGGGTTCCCAGAAGTGGAACTTCCGGCCTTGGAGGCGACCGCCGACGGTCTCGGATACTACCGACGCAGCGGCAGGCGGACCCAGCGTCCCTGAGGGTCCTGCGACCAGAGCACGAGGCCCCCGGTCCAGGGGTAGGCCTCGACGTGGAGGGGGGTTCCCTCGAGCGGGACCATGCGGCGGTCGGCCTGCGGGAGGTCGGGGGCCCCGCTCCGCCTTACCGACGGAGGACGAGGGAGGGAGGGAGCCCGGTCCTTCGTCAGGTCGTTCTCCATGGCTCTAGATGCATCCGGGGAAGTGGGTTAATAGCCTTGGCCCTCGAGAAGCACTCGAGCTTCGCCCGGGAACGGGTCGAAGTCACCCCCCATTCAATCCTCAAATACCCGGGGTCAGGTGGCGCGGGTCCCATGCCGTTCGCCGAAGCCACCGCCCGGCTGCTCAACAAGAAGATCTGCATGAACTGCTCGGCCCGCAACCCGCCCCGGGCCGTCCAGTGCCGCAAGTGCGGCTACCACGGTCTGCGCGTCAAATCGAAGGAACGCGCGGGCAAGACGAAGTAGGGGCGGGCCGGTACCCCCGCGCTCCCCTGGTCGCCCACCGCGACCGCATGGTCCAGCTACGGCCGTCCTCAGGCCGGTCCCTGCGGAGATGACGAGGCCTTGGCCACCGGCAGACGCCGCGCCAGCCGGTTCTCCTGGGACATCTGGAACCGCTTGCGGACCAGGAAGGTCATGTTGTGGAGGCCGTCCCTCCAGCTGGACAGCTTCGGCCGCCCCCACCGCTCGGCGTAGTGGATCGGGACCTCCTCGAACTTGAGCCCTCGGATCATCGCCTCGAGCTTGATCTCTTCCGAGAGCGCCATCCCATCCGAGGTCAGCCGCATCGAGGCGAGCGCGGTCCGTCGGAAGACCCAGAAACCGCTCTGGGAGTCGACGAGGATCCGGGCGGGGGCCCCCTGCAGACAGGAGTGGAAGAAGACCCCGATCAGGAAGTTCAGCAGGAAGTTCCCGATCCTGTGCTCGGCGGTCATCGACTTGGGGGCGAGGTAGGTGAGGCGGTCGCCGGTGAGGAAGTCCTTCTGGTGGTGGAGGAGGTGGAGCAGGAACCAGGGGACCATCTCGGCGGGGTACGTCCCGTCCCCGTCGAGCGTCGCGACGTAGTCTCCGGTCGCTTGCTCGAACCCCGTCTTGTACGCGCGGCCGTACCCCTTCCGCTTCTCGAGGATGACCTTCGCCCCGAGCCTCGTGGCGATCTCGGCCGTGCCGTCGGTGGAGGCCCCGTCCACGACCAGGATCTCCCACTCCACGGGGGACTTGAGGAACAGGCTGCGGTTCGCCTCCTCCGCCGCCGCCCGGAAGGTGGCGAGGGTGCGACCGATGCCCTCCGCCTCGTTCAGGGTCGGGATGACCAGCGTCGCGCGCATGGCTGCACCCGAGGAGGCTTCCTCCTCCTCATAAGAGCGAGGTTGCCTGGGGACCTAGGGCCCCCCGGGGCGCCCTTCCCCCCCCATGAGAAGCTCCGAAGTGGACGAGGAGCCCCCGGGCAATGCTCCGGCCCACTGGAGGTTCGGGACCACCGCCGACGTGGGCATCGGCGCCAGGGCCGCCTCCGCCGAGGGGCTCTTTGCGGAGCTCGGACGGGGGTTCACGGAGCTCGTGACGGACCTCACCGAGGTCCAGGCCCGCGAGACCCGTCAGGTCGCCGTCGAGGCCGACTCGGTCGAAGGGCTTGTCGTGGCCTATCTGACCGAGCTCATCGGGCTCTTTGACGAGGAGGGGTTCCTCGCTTCCGCGTTCCGTGTCGAGCTCGAGGGCGACCCGCCCAGGAAGCTCCGCGCCGAGCTCCGTGGGGAGGGCTTCGACCCCGCCCGGCACCCGGTCCACGTCCAGGTGAAGGCCGTCACGCTCCACCGTCTCCAGGTGGACCTGGAGCTGCGGCGCGCGCGGGTCATCGTCGATATCTGAGCGACCCGTCGCGGGGGACCCGCGGAGCGCGCGCGGTCGCGGCGGAAGCGGGAGGGTGAGAGAGAGCGAGAGAGGGCGAGAGAGCGCCGTCGCTCCCTCTCCTCCCCCGGCTCCTGCCCCGGGCTCAGGGGAGGAAGCGCTCGAAGGTCGAGACCCCGGGGCCCAGCGCGGGGACCTTCCCCAGCCGGTGCATCTCCCGCTCGACCGCGGCGATGCCCGTGAGGACCTCGCCGAAGCTCGAGAATCCCATGTGCCCGATCCGGAAGATCTGGCCCTTGGCCTGTCCCTGCCCACCCGAAACGATGAGGTTGTGCCGGTCCCGCAGCGCGGCCCGGAAGGCCGAGTCCTCGACCCCCGCGGGATATCGGATCGCGGTCACCGTGTCGGAGGCGAACTCCTCCTCCGGGAAGAGCGAGAGCCCCATGGCCTTCACGGAGGCGCGGGTGGCCTCGGCGAGTCGCCGGGTCCGGGCCTGGCGCCGGTCGACGCCTTCCTCCTTGAGCAGGAGGAGGGCCTCCCGCAGCGCGAGGAAGAGCGGCACCGCCGGAGTGTAGGGGGTGTCGTCCTTCTCCAAGCTCTTCACGTGCTCCGCGAGGTCGTTGTAGAACGTCTGCGGCGCGAGCGCGCCCTTGGCACGGTCGGAGAGGTGGACCATGGCGAGCCCCGGGGGTGCGGCGAGCCCCTTCTGGCTCCCCACCACCACCGCGTCGACCCCTGCGGCGTCGCTCGGGGTCGGAAGTCCGGGGAGCGCGCTGATCGCGTCCACCAGGAAGAGCGCCCCCGATTTCCGGGCGAGCGCGCCCACCGTCTCGAGCGGATTGGTGAACCCGACGGAGGTCTCGTTGTACACCATGGCGACGGCCTTCGGAGAGTTCTGCTCGATGGTGGCCTTGATGAGCTCCAGGCTGACGGGCTTGCCCCACGTCCCGCGAACGGGAACGAGCTGCCCGAAGCGTTCGACGAGCTTCTCCATCCGGTCGCCGAAGTGGCCGTTGGAGACCACGACCACCTTCTCGTTCCGCTTCACCAGGCCCGAGACCATCGCCTCCAGGCCGGCCGTGCCGCTGCCGGTGAGCACCACCTGGTGGCCCGGGCGGCCGAAGACCAGGGGCAGGAGCTCCTTGATCTCGTGGACGATCTCGTGAAAGTACTCCCCGCGGTGGTTGAGCGAAGGGGCGGCCATCGCCTGCTGGATCCGGGGGTGGAGCTTCACGGGCCCGGCGAGGAGGAACGTGCTCGTGTACGGGTCGAAGAACGAGCCCGAGAGGGTCCCGCCGGAGGAGGCGGGGTTCCCGTGGGCGGACGGGGCGGAGTTCGGCGAGGGGGGGTCGGGCCGTGCGGGGGTGGTGACCGCGGTCATGTTCTTCGTACCTCGGGATTGACACAGTAGTCGGGGGTCTCTCCCCGGAGGACCTTCAGAACCTGCTCGACGGTGACCGCTCCCGCGCGGGCCTGCGCCTCGTGCGTCGAGGCGCCGATGTGCGGGGTCACCACGAGCTTGGGGTGCGCGAGGAGCTTCGCGTTGCGTGGAGGCTCCTCTTCGAAGACGTCGAGCGCCGCTCCGGCCAGATGCCCCGACTCCAGGGCGGCCAGGAGCGCGTCCTCGTCCACGAGCCCGCCGCGCGCGACGTTGAGCACGATCGCCCCCTTCGGGAGCTTGGCGAGGTTCTCCGCGCCCAGCAGCCGGCGGGTCTCCGGCGTGAGCGGGGTGTGCAGGGAGATCACCTGGCTCTTTCTCAGGAGCTCCTCCAGGGGAAGCAGCGGCACGCCGTCGGGGGAGCTCGAGAGGTAGGGGTCGTAGGCCTGGACCTTCATGCCGAAGGCCTTCAGGCGCGCGCCCGCCTCCCTGGCGATCCGCCCGTAGCCTACGAACCCGACGGTGCGACCGGCGAGCTCGAGCCCGTTACCCGCCTTCTTCCATTCCCCCTTCTTCGCCGCGGGGACCTGGGACCCGAAATCGCGGGCGACGGCGACCAAGAGGCCCACGACCAGCTCCGCCACGCTGGCGGTGGCCGCGGCCGGGGCGTTCACGACAGGGATGCCTCGGCGGGAGGCGGCCGGCACGTCGATGTTGTCGACGCCCACTCCGGCCCGGCCGATGACCCGGAGGTCCCGGGCCCGCGCGATGAGCGCTTCGTCGACCTTCGTACGGCTCCGGACCAGGAGCGCGTCCGCCGTGGCGATCTCGCGTTCGAGCGCTTCCTTGCCGGAGGTCGCGTCCACCACGCGGGCGTGCTCCCCCAGGAGAGCGACGGCCGTCTTGTCCAGCGGGTCCGCGACGATCGCCAGAGGCTGCGAGGGGCTCACGGGGGAGCATCACGATTCCGAGCGCTTGAGCTTTTGGTCCGCCTTCGACGCGGAGGAGGAGACCTCGACGAACCGCTCGGCACGGGAAGCGACCCCCGCGCTCCGCGGGGGTTCCCCAGCGCCGGCCGTTCCCGATCCCGGGGAGAGCGAAGGGGCCCTCAGTGGGCGGGGCCGCTGGCCGACCTGGAGGGAGCCGTAGCGGCCTCGGGTGATCGCCACTTGCGCAGCGACTCCATGATCGGGTCCGCGTGGAAGAGGAGGATCCCCCCGAGGGCGAAGGGCAGGACCCCGATGGCCCAGATGGCTTCGAACGTCGCGATCCAAGTGTAGAAGAGGGCGAGCCCGAGGAACAGCAGGAAGCCCCCGACGACGATCTCCGAACCGGTCGGGTGTCCCCCCGTCGAGAAGCTCGCGACCGCCCGGGGGGGCGGGTGATGGCCCTCTTCGCAGCTCATCGGCCCACTTGTCGGAGGGAAGGGGGCAGATAAGACCTAAGGCTGGAGCGACACCCCGCGGGGCGGGCGGACGGCGGTCCCGGTCACTTGCTGCGATCCTCTCGCGCGGGGCGGGTCCGGGAGCCCGAAAGGGCGCGGGAGCCGCGACGGGGTTCGTCGAGGGCGGAGGCGAGCTCCCGGCGCTCCTGACGATCTTGAAGCTCCTTGGGGGTGAGGAACTCGACCATCTGGCCGGGTCGGCGGCGGCTCCAGCGCTGCGAGAGGGTCCGGAACCCGGCCTGCTTCATCCGCTTCGCGATCTCGTCGAACGCGTCGCCGCTCACCTCGATCTCCATGGGGCGGAAGGCCGGCGAGCCCTGGTCCCGCCCGGGCAGCGGGATGTAGACCGCGACCTCCATCCCCTCCGGTCGGCGGTGGATGCCCCGCAACTCCCGGTCGTCGTAGGCGAGGGTGACCGGCCGGTCCTCCCACGCGATGCGGACCGGAGGCCGCTTCGCGAACCGGAGGAAGAGCCCCTCCTCCCGTACCTCCACCGACTCGGGGTGCGGGCGACGGATGAAGGCCTGGCTCAGCGGGATCGCCGCCAGGCAGTAGACGAGGATCGCGAGCACGAGCTCGAAGGCGTTGAGCGGGGGGTAGGGGGAGAGCGAGAGCACGATGTAGCTCGCGAGGAGATAGGAGGCCCCCGCGATCAGGATGGCCGCAAGGACGAGGTTCAATCGTCGGGACCCCGTCCGCAGCCGAGCCTGAGCGGCCGTGTCGTACCGCGTCACCTGGCCTCCCCGGCGGTCATCTGTGTCCCCCGGCCGTAACGGACCGCCTCACGGTGGGCTCTTCGGCCCTCTCCGCGTCCTGACCCGGCCGGGGCTGTCGGACACCGGGGTTGTCCTCTCTTCATCCCATGCGGACGACCCGTCCGCAGGGTGGTCAGGAGGGACCCTTCGACGGCGCCCTGGTGCCCCCTCTCGGGGGCACGGGGCCCAGGACCTCCCTCGGGGACTTGAACCCTCCCCCCGAGGCGCTGGCCCCCTCCGGGGCTCCCTACGCCGGTCGTTCCTGCCCTCCCCCCACCCCTTCCTCCTTGCTGAAGAGATGGACGGCGAGCGCCAACGCGCCCAGGGTGGGCACGAGCACCACCGCGTACAGGGGGGCGGCGACCCCCAGGAGCGAGATCGCCACGAGGAGGGACAGCCCCCCTCCGAGGATCGGGACCATCGCCTGGGAGAGCACCGCGACCGCCGGGGGAGCCAGCTCCCCGGGAGCCGGGAGCGCGGCGTAGAGCACGAGCGCGATCCCGGCGAGCATCGCACAGACCAGGGCGAGGACCCCTCCGGGCAGGACCAGGACCGCGACCACCCAGACCGTGGCCGCAGGGAGGGCCCCGACGGACGGCAGGGGGGACGGGAGCCGTCGGATCAGCATCCCCGACCCCGCCGCGACGAGAAGAGCGAAGAGGAGCGGAAGCTCGATCCACCGGGCGCCGCCGCCGAGGACCCAGAGGGGGAAGGGAAGAAAGGGCGCGAGGGTGGCCAGCAGTTCCAAAGAGGAGACCCCGGCCCGACGGACGAGCGGCGGATGCGCCTGCCTGCGGGCGATCTCCTGGTAGGAGATCACGTCCGCGACCGGGTCGCTCGGGGAGAGCGCGCCGTCCTCGAGGCTCACCCCACACCCCCCTGGAGCATCGTGGCCGGAGGGCGTCGCAGGAAGGCGACGAGCGAGGCGAGGCTCGTGAAGTCCTCCCACTCGACGACCGGCGCGCTCTCCCACGCCTCGGCGAGCCGCCGGCGTCGGAGGAGGCGGACCAGCCGCAGGGTGATGTCCGCGTCCGGGGCCTTGAGCTCCATGCGCTCGGCCTCGAGCGTCGTGGGGGACGGGCAGAGCAGCATGCAGGGGTAGCCCCGTCTCCGGAGGAAGTAGCCGGAGGCCACGGTCTCGTCGTCGATCATCGGCGTGAGCAGGAGCACGGGCGTTCCCATCGGGAAGTGCCGCTGGAGCGAGACCGAAAGCCGCTCGACCGGGGCGGCCACGTCCGAGAGCCGCGCGTCCTGCAGCGCCTGTTCGATCGCGAAGCGCTGGACGCGGCCTCCGCCCAGCCGGGTGATCTTGACGAACTCCCCGAAGATCACCAGCCCGACCCGGGTCTTCTCCTTCAGCAGGTACCGGGCGAGCCCGAGCGCCGCGGCCCGGGAGACCCCCAGGAGCTGCGCATCGTCCCCGCCGGGGAGCCCGCTCGGGCGGGCGTCGACGCAGATGATCATCTCGCCGCTGCGCTCGGCGTGGAACTCGTTGGAGGCCAGCTTCCCCCTCCGGGCCGAGGCCCACCAGTTGAGCTGCCGGGGCGGGTCGCCGGGTTGGTAGTCGCGGATCGAGACGAAGTCCCCCTGGATGGCCCGGCGGCGGGAGCGTACCTCGCCCGGCAGCGGGGTCGTGCGCTGGATCGCGAGCCGGGGGACGCGCCGCACCTCCGGGGGGTAGCGCTCGAGCGAGAGACCTTCGCCCCGGGCGGGGAGCAGGATCTCCGAGAGACCGAGAGGGTCCCTCCACCGGACCTTCGGCGTCGCCAGCCGCACGAAGAGCGGGCGGAACGGCCGCATGCGGAAGGTGGCGGAGAGCGGCTCGCCCGGACGGACCACGACCCGGCGCGAGACCCCCTCCACCGGGAGGACCCCCTCGGGGGGCTCGATCTCCACGTCGATCCATCCTCCCGGGAGCGGAGGGGAGGCCTCGAAGGTCATGGCCATCTCCAGGTCGTCGCCCTTCTCCGAGAGCTCCCCACGGACCACGATCCGGGTCGCGGTCCTCGGTGCGAGCAGGAAGGACGAGGCCGGGGCGAGCAGGAGCGGCGCCGCGAGCATCACTCCGGCGGAGGAGCGCAGGACGAGCCCCGCGACGAGCGCCGTGCCGCCGAGGCCGAACAGGAGCAGCGCCCGCGCCCTCCACGAGGCGCGAGGGGAGGCCGGGACGAAGGTCTCCGGCTCGGTCATCCGTCCCGCTCCCGCCCGTGGTCCCCGCGTCGAGAGGAGGTCAGCCCACCTTCGGAACCGGCACCTTCCGGATGACCTCGCTGACCACCGTCGTCCCGCGCAGACCGCGGATCCACGGTTCGGGCTTGATCACGATGCGATGGGCGAGCGCGGGGAGGGCGAGCGACTTCACGTCGTCCGGGAGCACGAAGTCCCTCCCCTCCAGGAGCGCCTTCGCCCGAGAGAGCTTCGCGAGCGCGAGCGAGCCGCGGGGAGAGGCGCCCACCTCGACCCTCGGGTCGGCCCGGGTGGCGGAGACCAGGTCGACGATGTACCCTTCGAGCGCGGGGGTGATGGAGACGTTCTCCACCGCCGTCTGGAGCCCTCGGAACTCCCCGGGAGCGAGGACGGCCGGCGGGGGCTGGAGCTCGGTCTTCGCCAGGCGCCTGCGAGCGAGGATCGCCCGCTCCTCCCCGGCCGTAGGATAGCCGACGGTGAGCCGCAGAAGGAAGCGGTCCACTTGGGCCTCCGGGAGCGGATAGGTCCCCTCGAGCTCGATCGGGTTCTGCGTCGCCATGACCAGGAACGGCCGCTCCAGGGGATACGTCGTCCCTTCGGAGGTCACCTGGTACTCCTGCATGGACTCCAGCAGGGCCGACTGGACCTTGGGCGGGGCACGGTTGATCTCGTCTGCGAGGAGGATGTGGGTGAAGACCGGCCCCTTCCGGAACGAGAACTTCCCGGAGGAGGGGTCGTAGATCTCCCCGCCGGTGATGTCGGTGGGGAGCAGGTCCGCCGTGAACTGGACCCGGGTGAAGGTGAGACCCAGCGCCGAGGAGAAGGACTTGGCGATGAGGGTCTTGCCCAGGCCGGGGAGGTCCTCCAGGAGGACGTGCCCGTCGGCGAGCAGACCGACGAGGAGCGCCCGAAGGGCCTCCTGCTTTCCGACGACGACCTGGCCCACGCCCGCGATGACCTGTTCTAGCCGCGCCTTCGAGCTTCCACCGTTCATGGGATTCCTCTCACACCCGTGCCTCGATCCGTTGGACCTCGTGGGTGAGCAGCTCTTCGAACTCCTTTCGGGGCAACCCCAGGACCTCCTCGCGCCGGTCGAGCAAGTGGTGCTCGTCGACCAGGCCCCCCGCCGTCGCGGCGGACTCCAGGGCCTCCAAGATGTGGAGGCGGGCGAGCCCGTCCCCGTCTCGCGCCTGCCGCACCCGCGTCTGCCAGAGAGAGGTCTGGGGGAGGATGAGAGGCGGGAGGGAGGGCATTCGGACCGCGAGGGCGAGCAGCCCGGCGAGGGTCAAAAAGGCGGCGGCGGTGGCGCCGAACGCCAGAGACATCGACGTGTTGTCGACCTCGAGGGAGGCGAGCACGGCGAAGAGGATCCCGATCGCCAGGATCGACCGACGGGCGTAGACCTCGGTCCGACTCAACGCGCTCCCACCTCTCCCGCCTCTCCCGCCTCGACGTCCACCCTCGGACCGGCCGTCTCCGCCGCCCCCGCGGAGGGGAGACGGGCCTTCAACTGGTCCAGGATCTCGACCAGGGAGGCGCGCGCCGCCGCGGCCTGCGCCTCGGACATCGAGTGCTCGCTGTAACGGGCCTCCTCGAAGAGCTCGCGCAGGCTGTGCGCGGAGGGCGAGGAGAGGCCCAAGCGGCTCTCCATCAGCAGCTCGATCTCGCGGGGAGTGAGCAGGTCGAGGTCTCCGACCCCCCGGGTCTCAAGGTCGCGGAGCAACGCGCCGTAGGCGGACACGATCTTCGCCCGGGCCTCGCTCAGGTCCCCCGTCTCGAGCGAGGCGACCGCCTGTTCGAGGTGTTGCACCAGCTCGGTGGGCCCGGTCTCCGCAGGTGGAGCCGGCGTCCGACCCCGTCGCAGGGCGTAGGTGATGAGAGGGACCAGGACCAGGGAGAGGATGATCCCGATGGTCAGCGGCAAGAGCATCGGAGCGTAGGGGGAGTCGAGAAGACCGCTGAGGGGAGGGGGAGGGCCCTTCGCCGCGGTCGTGTTCGTGGAGTTCCCGTTGGGCACGGTAGAGTTGCCGGTCGTGGTGTTCCCCCCGGCCGCCGTGGAGTTCCCTCCGGGAACGTAGCCCGTCACCCGGTGATAATCGAGCATCGATCCGAGGGCCATCATGCCCGCCGCCACCAGGAGGACGAGCACCAACGCCAGGAGCGTGACCGCGGCTCCCTGCGAGAAGATGGCCTGCCCGTTGCGGTTGCGCAATACCCAGACGAGGCCGATGCAGGCCGGGATGGACACGGCCAGGACCGCCGCGACCACGACGAGGGTCGCGGGCCGCGCGCCGTTGAACGTCGTGGGAGGGGGAAGGGTCTGGAATCCGCCGAGGAGCCCGGCCGTCGCCCCGAGACCGATCGCGAACAGGAAGACGAACATCACGACCAAGGACCCTCGGTCGAGGAGGTCCCCCCCCCGGCCCGGGGGCGCGCCAGGGGCGCCGCGGGACGATCTCGGCCTGACCGGGCGCCGGACCATGCCTGAGCGAGGCGGGGTGGCGGTCATATCCTTTGACGGAGGCGACGAGTGCGGCGAGCGACCCTTCGCTTCCGTATCCGGGCCTCGACCGGCTCCACCCCGGTCCCGCTCCCCCGCGGGACCGCGAGCGTGCTGCCGGGTCCCAAACGGAAGGGCGGGTCGATGAGGTCCTCCGTCCAGTACCGGTCCGACGCGGAGAGGTCCGCCGGCAGCCGGAAGTTCGGAAGGCTCGCGAGGTGCACGTTGTGCGCCCGCCCCACGCCGGTCTCCAGCATCCCCCCGCACCACACCGGGATCGCTGTGCGCTCGCACCGGTCGTGGAGCGAGACGGAGGTCGAGAGACCTCCGACACGTCCGGGCTTGATGTTGAGACATCCCAAGGCGCGCTCCTTGAGGGCCAGGTCAAGCCGCTCGACCGAACCCACGGACTCGTCGAGGCACACCTTCGATCCCCTGCCCAAGCTCCGGGCCAAGCGGGCGTGGAGGAGCAGCGCGTCCTCGGGGAACGGTTGCTCGACGACCTGGACGTGCGCGTCCCGACAGAGCCCCACGAGGCGGGGAAGGTCCTCGGCCCCGTAGGCCTGATTGGCGTCGATCCACAGAGGACTCTCCGGGAACGCCCGTCGAGCGGCGAGGACGAAGGCCCGGTCGCGGCCCGGTTCGACCTTGAGCTTCAGCCGACGGTACCCGGCCCCCGCGTACCCCTCGAGCTGCCGGAGGAGCTCGGCGGGGGAGGGGACCATCCCGACGGAGACCCCGACCTCCACGCGCTCCCGCACGGGCCTCTTCCCGGCGAGCAGCCGTTGGAGCGGGACCCCCTCCCGCCGGGCCGCGAGGTCGAAGAGCGCCATCTCCACCAGCGCCTTCGCCATCGGATGCCCTCGGATCTCCGAGGCCTCCTCCAAGAAGCGCTGGGGGGTCGCGCGGTCGGAGGAACGCTCGAGGGCCGGGAAAAGGTAGCGGAAGAGGACCTCACGGACCGTGGCCACGGATTCGTAGGAGTAGAGAGGGTCGCGCCCTGCGACGCACTCCGCCCACCCCACCTCTCCATGCGCCTCCTCCAGCGAGAGGAGGAGCACCCTGCGGGCCTTCTCCGTGCCGAAGCTCGTCGTGAACGGACGGACGAGGGGCATCTCGAGCTCCTCCAGCACGGCCCGACGGAGATGCACCGGAGGAGTCGCCCCGGTCCCCCCTCCCTTCCTCGAGGACGGTCGGGGGACCAAGGGACCTCCACCTCCTCGCCTGGGGTTCGCCATGAGCTCAGGGAGGAGGGTTCACGTCGGCCCCGGACGGCGTCCCAGGAGCGGGCTCGGAGGGTCGCGGAGCGAGGAAGTAGAAGGCCCTCCGCTCGTGCTCCACGCTGACCACGGCGAAGTCGTCGACCCCCCAACCCAGATCGTGGGCGGCCCGGAACGCTTCCCGGGTCGCGAGCCGCCACCCCCGAAGGTCCTGCGGCTGGTGCTCCCGCAGCGCGGACATGTCGAAAGGCACCTCCAGGACCCCCGAGGAGCGGCCCTCCTCCGGCTCGTGCACCTCGCGGGGGATCCTCAGCCCGGCCTCGCCGAGCTCGGTGTCGACGAGCACCTGGCTCGACCCGAACCGGGCGAGGTCGTCGTCCTTCGAGGGGACCTTCCCCCCGAGCCGCTCCTCGACATGCGGAGAAGTGAGGAGCCACGTGACCCGGACCCGGTCGGTGGGGATCCCCCCGGTCTGCTCGGTGTCCATCGTGCCGTAGTAGTGGTGCATGTACCGGTCAGGGTAGGCGCCGAGACGGCGGACGTTGAGGTACCCGTTCTTCGCGACAAGGGGGTCGAAGGTCCACCGGATCTTCGGAAGCCCCATCCGGAGGACCTCCTCCCTCTGGGCCTCCTTCAGCCGGAAGCCGACCTTGTGGTTCTGGTACTCCGGCAGGACGGCGTTCATGTGCGACCAGAGGTAGAGCTCCTGGCCGTCCCACGCCACGAACCCCAGCGTGAACCCGATCAGGTGGATGTCGTGGAACGCCCCGAGGATGAGCCCCCCGTTGTCCTGGATCGCCCGCTGGAGGGAGGCCGGGACGGGGTGCTCCCCATGCATCCCCCACGCCTTGATCTGGACCTCTTCCGCCATGCGGAACTCCTCCGGGGTCCGGAGCTTGCGGAACTGGAGGTCGGGCATGGCCCGGGCGAGAGGAAGGGCCTAATTGAAACCGCTCCGAAAATGAGCCTACGGTCCAGGAGCGGCACGCGCGCCCGGACGACGGCGCCGTTCAACCGCGGATCTTGAGCTCGAGCTTCTTGCGGACCAGCCGGATCTCGTCCTCGGGCGTGAGGTCCCAGAGCAGGTCCTCGGCCTCGGTCACGTTCCGGAGGAACTCGGCCTTGCTCTTCGTCTTCATGAGGTGCTCGAAGCGGCGCCGGGCGATGACGTAGACGCCGACCAGGTACCCTCCGATGAGGGCCATGAGCCCGCCTCCCGGCAGCATCGCGAGCGTCCAGTCGGGTCCGGTGGCCCCGGTGTTCCCGTCCGGCCCAAGAAGGGGCTGCTCCAGCCCGGCCAGGGGGCCGCTGGGAGAGCCCAGGGGGGTCCAGGCGAAGAGCCCGATGAAGAACAGGGCCAGTCCCACGATGGTGACGGCGATCGAGATCGCGAACCGGTAGGTCCGCAGCCCCCGGCGCAGGCGGGTGGAGAGGTCCATCGAGGGTCCGGCGACCGCCCGTCCCCGCTTCTCGGTGGACGGACCGCCCTCGGCCTCGGAGGGCCCTTCGGAGCCCGATCCCTCGTCCTTGGACCCGCCGTTTTCGTCGTCTTCGACCCGCTTCAAGCCCGGGCCTGTAAAGGGGACGGTTCAAGAGACTTGTCCCCGGCTGCCCCCTGCGGTCGGAGGGTCGGAAGGGGGGGCCGGACCCCTTCCGGGACCGACGGCCACCCTCAAATCTCTCGCATCTTGACAGCTTTCACGGGTGGCAGGTCGTTGGGGACCAACTCCGTCGTCACGAAGACCCCGTTCCGGGTCACGTTCGCGGGTGGAGGGACCGACCTCCCGGAGTACTACCGCGCCCACGGGCCCGGCGCCTGTGTCGCGGGGGCCATGGACAAGGGGATCTACGTCATCGTCGTGGAGAACTTCAACCGCGACGAGATCCGGGTCAGCTACCGCGTGACCGAGGACGCGAAGAAGAGCGTCGACGAGATCGACCACGGGTCGATCCGGGAGTCCATGCGGCTCCTGCGGATCCCGAGCGGGGTCCAGGTCATCACCGCGACGCAGATGCCCTCCCGAGGCACGGGGATCGGGTCGAGCAGCAGCTGCGCGGTGGGGGTCCTGAACGCGCTCCACGCCTGGAAGGGCCAGCACGTGAGCCCGCGCCAGCTCGCGCGTGAGGCCGTGCACATCGAGCGGGAGGTCCTGAAGGAGCCCGGGGGCATCCAGGACCAGTACGTGGCGGCCTACGGGGGGTTGAACCTGGTGAGGGTCGAGCGCGACGGCTCCGTCTCCGTCCAGAGCCTCTCCCTCGATCACGAGGGGCTCGCCGATCTGAACGCCCACCAGATGCTCTTCTTCACCGGGATCGAGCGTTCCTCCTCCACGGTCCACATCCACCAGGTCAACCACATCTCCGAGCACCTGGAAGAGTACGACCGGATGCGCGACCTGGCCGTCTCGACCGCGAAGGCCCTCGAGAACCTGGACATCACCGAGGTCGGGCGTCTGATGGACGAGAACTGGGAGCTCAAGCAGAAGCTCTCGGAAGGCATCTCCAACACCCGGGTCAACGAGCTCTACGCGACGGCGAAGAAGGCGGGGGCCCTTGGAGGCAAGCTGATGGGCGCGGGGGGCGGGGGATTCCTGTTCATCCTCGCGCCGCCCGAGCGGCACGGGGGCATCGAGAGGGCCCTCCAGCGGCACGGCGCGTTCGTCACCCCGGTGAACCTCGAGCTCGACGGCAGCAAGGTCGTGCACCAGGACTGACCGCGGCCGCCGGGCTTCGTCCCGAATGGTTTAGTTAGCCCGGCTCCGTCCGGCCGCCCATGGGCGCTCCCGCCGGCGGCCCTCCTGCCCCGTCGTCGCTCCCGTTCGACCAGGTGTACGTGCCCACGGGCGCCTATCGGGAGCTCCTCCGCCGGTCGCTGGAGGACCCCGACCGGCTCTGGAGGGAGATCGCCCTTCGCGAGCTCCACTGGGACCGCCCGTTCTCGAAGGTCGTGGGCGGGGAGGCCCCCTTCTGGAAGTGGTTCGTCGGGGGGGAGCTCAACGCCTCGTACAACTGCCTGGACCGGCACGTGGAGGCGGGCCGAGGGAGCCGCGTGGCCTACCACTGGGAAGGGGAGCCGGGGGAGACCCGGACGCTGACCTACCGCGACCTGCTGGCCCTGGTCGAACGGACCGCGGGCGCCCTGGCCCAGCTGGGGCTGAAGCGCGACGACCGCATCGCGCTCTACCTCCCGATGGTCCCTGAGACCCCGGCGGTGATGCTCGCCGCGGCCCGGCTCGGCATCGGGTTCACCACGGTCTTCTCCGGGTTCTCTGCCGAAGCGCTCGCCGAGCGCGTGCGGGACTGCGGCGCCCGCGTGATCGTGACCGCCGACGGGACCTACCGCCGCGGGAAGTTCCTCCCGCTCAAACCTGTCGCCGACGAGGCCGCCGCCCGGTGCCCGTCCGTGGAGAGGGTGCTGGTCGTCCAACGAGGACCCGCCCCCCCTTCCCTCCAGGAACCGCGGGACCTCCTCTTCTCGGAAGCGGTGGCGCGGGCGCCCGCGCACGTGAAGCCCGTCCCCCTTCCCTCCGACCAGCTGCTCTACCTCCTCTACACGAGCGGCACCACCGGACGTCCGAAGGGGGTGGTGCACGGCACGGGGGGGTACCTCGTGCACGCCGCCGCGACGATGCGGTGGGTCTTCGATGCCCGCCCGGAGACCGACACCTACTGGTGCGCCGCCGACATCGGCTGGGTCACGGGACACACCTACATCGTGTTCGGACCCCTGCTCACGGGGCTCACGTCGGTCCTCTACGAGGGGGCCCTGGACTTCCCTTCGCCGGATCGGACGTGGAAGATCGTGAACCGGTACGGCGTCACGACCCTCTACACTTCCCCCACGGCCATCCGCTCGCTCATGAAGCACGGGGACACCTGGCCCCGCGCCCACGACCTGAGCACGTTGCGCCTGCTCGGCAGCGTGGGGGAGGCGATCAATCCCTCCGCCTGGGAGTGGTACTACCGGGTCGTCGGAGGAGAGCGGTGCCCCATCGTCGACACATGGTGGCAGACCGAGACCGGCGGGATCCTCCTCTCCCCTGCCCCCGGCCTCGGACCGCTGCCGCTCAAGCCCGGCTCGGCGACGCTCCCCCTCCCCGGCATCGACGCCGAGGTGGTGGACGAGCGGGGGCAGGTGGCCCCGGCCGGCTCGAAGGGCTTCCTCGTCCTGCGCCGACCCTGGCCCGGGATGTTCCTGACGCTCTACAACGACCCCGAGCGCTACCGGGAGGTCTACTTCTCCAAGTTCCCCGGCCTCTACTACCCGGGCGACTACGCCGTCCGCGACCCGGACGGGTACTTCTGGCTCCTGGGTCGGGCCGACGAGGTGCTGAAGGTGGCGGGGCACCGGCTCGGGGCCATCGAGATCGAGGGCGCCCTGGTCTCGCATCCCTCCGTCGCGGAGGCGGCGGTGGTGGGACAGCGGGACGCGGTGAAGGGAGAGGTCATCGTGGCCTTCGTCACGCTCCGAACGGGCCACGCTCCCAGCCCCGAGCTCGCGAAGCGTCTTCGCGAGCACGTGCGGGAGAAGATGGGGCCCGTCGCGACGCCCGAAGGCATCCACTTCGTCGTCGCGCTCCCCAAGACCCGGAGCGGGAAGATCATGCGGCGCGTCATCCGCGCGGAGGCGAACCGCGAGTCCGTCGGGGACCTGACCACCCTCGAGGACGAGGCCAGCGTGGAGGACGTCCGCCGGGCGCTCGAGACGCTCAGGACCGCTATGGCGGCGGAGTCCCCGAAGGGGTCTCCTCCTCCGTAGGGGCCGCACCCTCCGCAGGGGCGGCCTCCTCCGCAGGTGGGGCGTCCGTCCCGCGCTTCTCCTCCGCCCCTTCCGTCGCGGGGACCTGGGCGCGGGAACCGCGACCGAATCGGGGCCCCTTCGCTCCGCGGCTCAGGCCCGCCGCCCTCCGAAGCATGCGCAGGGCGCGGGCCTCCTCCTTGACGAGGGCCCAGCTGACCCCGACGAACAGGAGGACCAAGGTCACGTCGCCCACGTCGGTGTAGCCGGCGAAGATCGGGGAGAGCGCGAGGAGCCCCAGCGCCTCTCCGGCGAGCACGGAGAACGGGGGGAGCCAGGAGAACCCCTTGCGCATCGCTCGGCCGAAGCGGAGACCCGCCCAGGCCTCCAGCAGGACCATGTCGGTGGCGAACCCCAGGAGGACGAGGACCTCCGAGAGCGCGGGAGCGTTCCCCTTGGGATAGAAGAGCTCGAACTGCTCCAGCGCCAGGGCCAGCCCGACGGTCGCGCCCGAGAGGGCGCCGTAGGAGAACGCGTGGACCGGGAGCTGCGGGTCGCCCCCCTGGATGCCCCCGAAGGTCTTGGTCCGGACCAGCAGTCGCCGGAGCAGGGCGGCCACGAGAACGAAGAGCAGGAAGTAGATGGACGGCGCGCTGATGTCGCCGTTGTTGCACGGGCAGAGCGACTCGGCGTAGGCGAGGAAGATGAGGCCGAGGATGATCCCGAGCGGGATCCCGACCGCGAAGGTCAGGAAGACCTTCTTCTCGTCGAACAGGTTCTTCGGCACCCGCGGGGCCGCGTAGCGGTCCAGGACGAGGAAGAGGAGCGCGCCCGCCGGCAGGAACGCGATCGCCGCGGCCAGGGTGAACAGGAAGGTGACGGCCATCGATGCGGTCCTGGGACGGGGCGTGCCCTCCCTTTCAGTCGACCTTCCGCCCGGAGGCCAGGAACCCGGTATGGCCCAGCATCTCGAACTCCGGACGCGTTCCGCCCTCGCCCACGTGGAGGCCCCGCACCAGGGACTCGAGGGCACGGACGTCCTGCAGACCGTGGGTCCGCAGGGCCCGGACGCTCCGTTCGAGCTGATTGTAAGTGGGAACGTAGGTGGCGACGTGCCCCCCGGCCCGGAGCGCGCTCAGGGCCGAGGGAAGGACGTCCCAGGGTTCCGGCAGGTCGAGGATGACCGCGTCGGCCCCGGTCTCCTCGAACCCTCCGGTCACGTCCTTCTCTCGGAACGTCACGCGACCGGCGAGGCCCGCCCGTTCGATGTTCTCGCGGGCGACCTTCTGGTGTTCGGGGCGACGGTCGTAGCTCACCACGTGCCCTGCGGGCCCCACGTACGTGGCCAGGAAGAGCGTGAGCCCGCCGCTCCCGGATCCCGCTTCGAGGACCAGGCTCCCGGGGACGACCCCGGTGAGGTAGACCAGTGCGAGAGCGTCCTTGGGCGTGATGATCTGGGAGCGCCGATGCATCTGGGAGGCGAGGTCGGCCAGGCTCGGGCGATAGACGTGGAACGTGCGGCCGGCAATGTCGATGGCGACGCCCTCGGGAGCCCCGATGGCGGGGGTGAGGTCGATCACGCCCAGACGATCGACGAGGGTCGTCCCCCGAGTGAGCCGGAGCAGGTAGCCCTCGCCCTCCTTGGCGCGGACCAGCACCCGCTCTCCTTCCTCCAAGGTCCGCGGGATCCGCGTCCCCTCATCCTTCGTGCCGGTGCTCATCGTCCCCCCCAAACCCCCGGAGGCGGGCTCCGACCGGTGCGGGCCCGGCGCGGGCCCCGCTTGGTCCCCATCCGCTGGGGCCATCGGTGGACCGTGGGATGTCCCGGGCGCAGCAGCGGCTCGGCCAGGAAGAGCGCGAGCATCGCCGTGGATTGGTGCAGTTCCCCGCTGTAAAGGCGATCGTAAGCGAGCTCGATGGGGAGGCGGACCGGCCGCAGCTGCTCCCCGACGTCCGGGGAGGCCTTCCCGCGGACGAGGCCCCGCGCGATGAACAGGTGTCCCCGGTGTCGTCCGAGGTGCGGGGAAGGGTAGTACCACCCGAGGCGCGAGAGCTCCCTCGCGCGCAGCCCCGTCTCTTCCTCGAGCTCACGGGCGGCGGCCTGAGGAGGGGACTCGCCCGGGTCCAGCATCCCCCCGGGGAGCTCGAGCAGGTAGCCCCCGATCGGGGGCCGATAGTTCTCGACGAACACGATCTCCCCCCGGTCCGTGATCGGCACCACCGTCGCGAAGGACGGGCTCTCCAGGCGGGTGTAGAGCATCGTCCCGGACCCCGGCACGCGCAGGACATCCTCGTAGACCTCGAACACTCCGGAGCGGTGTACCAGGCGAGAGGCCTCGCGTTGCCAGGGGGGCACGCTCCGGCGAGCGTTCGGCCCTTGATAATGGCTGGGAAGGTGACGGGGAGGGCACGTGCGACCACGCGCATTCCCACGGCCCGGGTTTATATTCGAGGCCCCTCCTCGCGTCCGCCGCGCGGCCTTAGTATAGCCTGGTCAGAACGGTGGCTTGCCAAGCCATCGACGCGGGTTCAAATCCCGCAGGCCGCACTCCCATTTAGGTTCGCAACCGCCACATAGAGGGCGCTCAGTACGTCCTTCGATGCCCCCTCCGAAAGGGGTCAGCCCTCTTGTTCTCAAGCAGCGCCGCGAGGCCCGGTTGAAGGACCCCGAGGTGCGGCGCTGGTACGAGAACGTCACGCGTGGCTCCGTGACCACGGCGGAGACCTACCCGCGCGCGCTCTTCCTCTTCTGCGAGACAACGAAGACCACGCCCCCCGCGCTCTGGAAGATGAAGGAGGAGAAACTTCACCGGCTCCTCCTCGATTTCGTGACCCACGAGGAGCAGAGGGGGCAGGCTGGCCAGACCACCGTCAACATCGTGAAGTCCGTGAGGTCGTGGTTGAGCCATGGCGGGGTCGTCCTTACCCGTCCGATCAAGATCCACAAGCTCTAGGACGCCCCATCCATCCGGGACGAGCGGATCCCGACCCAGGAGGAGCTCCACCGGATCCTGCTCGCTTGCACGAGCCGCGACCGTGTCTCCGCCGTGCTCATGGCGCACGCTGGGCTCCGGCCCGAGGTCCTTGGGAATTACTACGCGACGGATGGACTTCGGCTCAAGGACTTCCCCGACCTTCGGATCAAGGGTGACTCGGTCGAGTTCACGCGCTTCCCCGCGATGGTGGTGGTCCGCCCGGAGCTGTCGAAGGCGAGCCACCGGTACTTTTCGTTCCTCAGCGCCGAAGGTTGCGGTTACGTCCGCGACTACCTTCAGGAGCGAGCAGCGACCGGGGAGAAGCTCACCCCGGAGACGGACCTCATCCACGCGCGCAACGTCGACAAGCCGTTCATTCGGACCACAAACGTCGGAGATGGCATCCGCGAAGGGATACGCGCGGTCATGGGCCGCGAGGTGAAGATGCGGCCCTACGCCTTGCGCGCCTACTTCGACACCCAGCTCCTTCTCGCCGAGAGCAGGGGGAAGGTCGCCCACGACTACCGGGTCTTCTGGATGGGGCACAAGGGCTCGATGGAGTCGCGCTGCACGACCAACAAGGGAAGACTCCCCCAGCACTTCCTTGGCGACATCAGGGAGGCCTATCATCGATGCGAGCCGTTCCTCGGCACCACCACTGCGACCGACGCGGGGCAGGTCGACGCGGCCGTGAACCGCCAGTTCCTACGGGTCGAAGAAGGTGGGACTCTCAAGAGCATAGCAGTCGCCCCCCTATCCGCCTGCCGCGCTCTCGGTGTCACTGTGTGCAGCGCACCCAACACTTCACCGAGCGTCGCTCAGCAGGCAGGTCGCATCTACATGGCATCCGTCGCAATTACAATGACCATCCTCGCGGTGTTGATGGCGTACATTCCGCACTGCGGGAATGACGAATCCCTGAATATCCGGCGGGGCGGTCGCTGAGATTAGTCTCTCTCGAGGGCACTGAGATTCTCTCTCGTGGGGCGGATGCTCCTCACTTTCACCGGCCTGATGGGAGCGATTGGCGCAGCGGCCGGGTTCACCTTCGGCGCTGCAGACCTCTACGCGGTCGTGGGATAGACTATAGACGGTGAGCGTCACTCCGGTGGGCGAGCCGTTCGGAGCATGCGCGCGGGCCACTCACGCCGAGGCTTGATAGATGAGTTGCAGACGGACATGATGCAGCGCGTGGATTTGGCCTCCTCCATCCGGGTAGTTGAGAGGCGCCCATCCTCTGATGGGTTGGCGATTGACCTGTCAGACACGTCGCGGCTCATGTACGCGCGCACTCGGTCTCGGCGGTATTGGGCCACCATTCCAGGAACCATCGTCACGGCATTTTTCACGGGCGGAGTACTCTATGCGACTTGGATCAAGCTCGGCTTCGCAAACCTATCCTGGGCTTGGGCACACTACGGGAGCCCGTTCGTGGTGCTGCTCATTGCGATCGATGCCGCCATGGTTGCGGGTTGGTACTTCCCAGCATGGCTCTGGTTGACCCTGGGCCCGGGCCCAACGCGACTTGAGTGCGATCACGAGGGCCTATCCGTGACTCTGCCGTCGGGAAGGAGCGTCACCCATTCGTGGAAGTCGCCCAAGACCCGGGTGGTGCTCAACAATCCCGTGGATAGAACGCTCACGGGAGATCCTGAAATGAGGGTGGAAGTCCATCTCAAGGACTGCTACCAACTCAACCTCACCCCATCGCTCGCTGACCGACTTGCCGAAGCTGCGCAAGGTTTCGGGGCAGCCGTGACTCGGCGCCAGACTTCAGATTTCTGGTTGGGGAGGATCACCCAGATAACCATCAAAGGAAAGCCCTGAGGTAGGCACTGAACATGGTGGCCTGGCAGACGGGCCCGGGGCCGCAGCAACAGCTGGAGGACCTCATCGCGGGCCTGCTGGACAACTCCACGGGCGGGCTCAACGGCTCGCTCGTTCCCGTCACGAGCGAGCTCCCGACCCTCGGCCTTAACCCGGTCGTGTGGGCCGCGCTCGCGAACGCGACGTGGAGTTCGAGCGGGACCTTCGGCGACCCGGTTTCGCTCGCGATCTCCACGTTCGTGGCGCTCCCGGGCGGCGCGGTCGTCCCCGACTTCGACTTCTTCGGCGTCTTGACATCTACGTGGAACACGGTGAGCGGGGCCGTCATGACCGGTGTCGCCTACATCGTGCACGGTGTCGAGGGGCTCTTCGCAACCGCATGGAACGCCGCGGTCGC
>DAHVCH010000016.1 GCA_027314165.1 Thermoplasmata archaeon
GAACCTATCGTGAAAGATCTTCCCCAGCTGGTTCCACACGACGACCCTCGCGAGGACCTCGACCCGTTGGGCGTGTCGTCGGTGGCTCCGGATCCTCGCGCCCAGCCGTCGCTTGAACGACCCGAAGGTTGCCTCCACCGCATCTCTCCTCCGAAGGCGGTTCGCGTAGGCTCGAGGGTGCCTCCGTTGTCGGCGGATCATCCGCCGCCACTCGGGCGGGCTGTTGGGATCGATCGTGGTGTTCGACTTCATCTCGATGACGGGCCGCCCTTCCGTTGCGGCGCTGGTACAGGTTCGCACTTGCTTGAGCCTGGAGGCTTGCGCTAGGGGCCCTTCGGATTCGGGGTTTCCCCCGACACCCTGCCCTGTGCTATGCCATTCGCACGGCTTCTGGCTCATTGGTTCGTCTCACACCTCTTGGTTCGCATGGCTGCTCGGCGCGCCGAAAGCCCACAGAATGCATTTTGCAGATCCACGGACTCTTACGTTTGGGCAAGCCCCCTGGGTCTGAAGAAAGGAGCGAGAACCTTTGCGTGGACATCTTTGGTGGTTACGCCCCCCATCAGGTCATGGGCAGTGGACGCGCGCGTGTCTCGTGAGTTCCTGTTTGATCCTCAGTGGCCTTCTTGGAAGCCATCTCATGGCGCGGGCGGGCGGCCACCCTACCCTCCCACCCCGTCTTGCGGAAGGACCACTCCCCGAGAAGGAAGATTCCTCAAGGGTCAAACTCAGTCCATCGGTCATCGTCGAGGCGACGGCGAGTTCGAACTCGGGTGGGGCCGGCACTCTGGCTCCAGATCTGCAAAGGCCTTCTGGCCTCAATCAGGGTTCTGCAATCTGGTCGGCTCTGCTCGCCGGAATGCCGAAACCTCGCCCTCAGAGCCCTGCTTCGGCCCAAGAACTCAGTACACACCTCGTGAGTCCGCAGGTGACAGATACGACACCAACGGCTGTCTATTGGGTCCAGAGCACCGCCGGCCTCGCGAGCGGGGGTCCCTTGCCATGGGGAACCCCGTGGTGGAGCAATCTCAGCGCGTGGCCCAGCGGCTCTCCCAACTGGAACCTGAGCAGCATGTGCGATCCCGGGTGCGGCGTTGCGTTTCAAGTCCCCAACGGGTCGTACTTGCTCACCGTCCCCTGTGGCATCCCCCGTGCCTACGCCGTGCGTTTCTCCCTTCCTCAGTGCTTCTGGGGGAAGGAGAGTGTCGCCGTGCAAGTCGTCGGGTCGGGAAGCTTCGATCTGTGGGGCTTTTCCGTTCAAGATTTCGTCAGCGTCTCTTCCGAGCCTCCTGGGCTCCTCGGTGCCACATCCCCATCAAGCGGATGGGTGGACAACGGCACTATCATTTCCCTCCGTGCCGGGGCTCCTTGGGGATGGAGATTCGTGGAATGGAGGGGTGTCGGGAACGGCAGCTACAGCGGGACCGCTAGCGCAGTTCAGCTGCTTGTAACTTCCCCTGCGAACGAGACGGCCATCTTCGAGGCCCTCTACGAGGTCACGTTTTCTCAGTCCGGGCTACCTCCGGGAACGACCTGGGGAGTCGACCTCAATGGTTCATTGCTGCAGACCTCATCGGGGTCGTTAACGGCGTATCTTCCGAATGGGTCCTACCACTACGAGGGGTCGAATCCCATCACCGGTAGTTACGGGGCGCGATTCGTGTCGTTCGCTCCGAACGGTACCCTCCTACTCGCGGGGTCGAGTGTCTCGGCGCAGGTCAACTATACGGAGGAGTTCTGGGTAGACCTCACGGTCTCTCCGCCCAGCGCTGGCAGCCTCAATGAGTCCAGCGGATGGAGAGTCGCCCACGCGTTGCTCATCGTCATGGTCTCGACGGGCCCGTGGTGGGCACTTGGATACTGGAATGGAAGCGGTTCCTCCAGTCGCTCCGGTAGGCTCAACCCGCTCTCGGTTCAGTTGGATTCCCCAGTCAACGAGACCGCTATGCTTGTGCGACTTTTCGCGGTCACTATCCTTTCGGACCCGGCGAGTTGTGGACCCGTGTCGCTCAGCGGCTCCTCGGTGGCGGGTTCCAGTGTGTTCAAGCTCACGTCGGGAACTTACAACTTGAGTGCCCCCGTCTGCCAGGGTTACTCCTTCCTGAAATGGGAGACGAGCCCTCAGGTGACCGCCCTCTCGTCGGGGGCAGCGAACTCGACGCTCCTGGTTTCCGACAATGGTACGGTGACGGCCATTTACCTGCGCGCGCTGCCCGGTTCCACCGCGGACCCCGTTCCGTTGGACACGATCCTCGTGGCCATCATCTCTGGCGAGATTGCGGCGTACGTAGGACTGGCGGGACGACCCAAGAACCGCCCTCGCGAGCGGTGGACAGCCCGCCGCTATCGAAGAATCCGCTGAACGAACCTGCGGAGACCCATCCGCAACGGTCGGCTCCCGACATGATCACACGCGGCTGCGGCCGCTCCGGTGGCGCCCGCCATTGAGAGCAGGCCAAATGCGTCCCAATTGGGGCTTTGCTGGAGGAACGTTTCATCGGTCTGCGAGTCCGACGCGGAGCGCGGACCTCTCCCTGAGCGGCCCGGAGATGTACGAGACCTACTTCGCGAGGGACGGGATCGAGAAGGTGTTCCGGACCGGGAAGGGCGATCTCCGCCTGGGACCCGCGCGTCATCACCGTTGGGACCGGTTGGACGCCTACGCGACCAGCTTCTACACGGCCTCGCTGCTGTGGAGCTGGTCGGAGCAGACCCTCCAGAGAAAATACCCCGAGATGAGCCTCGCCGAGGCGCTGGGCCACCTCGAGAACGTGGCCTGGGTGAGGTTCGGGACCGGGAAATCGGTCCGGGAGTGGTGCACCCGGCTGAGCGGGAAGGCGGACGAGATCCTCACGGCCCTCGGAGCTACCCGTTACCTACCTGTGGTGTAAGCCCCTCGGAACCCAGGCCTGATGCTCGCATGAAGCGGTCATGTTGGGCTCGCTACAAGTCCCGGAGCGTTCAACGCCCCGGGCCGAGCTACACCTTTCGTCAGCGCTCCCTCGATGACCACGAACGTCCGCTCGACGCACCTCTCGACACCGCCCCAGGTGACCGGTTGGAGGGGGTTCGATGACGCGCGCACCTGGATGGTTGTCCTCCCCGGATGCGACTCGGTGATAGTTACTCTCACGGTCTCCTCTCCATGGACGATTCCTCGTGGCCCGTTCAGCGTGAATTCGCCTTTCATGGAGTCGACCTTCGCGATTCTCAGATATCCATCTAGCCCCAGCGCTCTCTGAACGAGAGCGAACGCTTGCGCGCTCGGGACCTCATACTCTCGCGCGAGACCAAACTTCCTCGAGGGAACCAAGCTCAACGCGATGAGCAGTACTCCCACAGCCCCTGTCGCGGCAATCCACGGGTACGGAGAACTCGAGCCGTTGGTTGGCCGGAGGAGGAACAGAGCCACGCCGAACAGCAGTATGCTCACGAACCAACCAATGAGCCAGAGGTGGGGATGTTGCCGCCGTACGAGCTGCCACTTTCTCGGCGGCAAGTCAGGCAAACCCTCCACCTCTGACGCGTGTCCCCACCTCACGCGCTATTCCACGGATACCACGTGGTGAATGGGCAGGGAGGCATGCCACCCCAAGGTAGCGGCACACTTCCTGGCCACGCGGAGAAGAGGTATGCGCCATGTCCACCATTCGCGTCGTTGTCCGTGACCAGGGCGATGGTGTAGACATCTAAAGTGTGCCCTCCATAGGTTGAACCGTAGGCAGCGCCTCGTCGCCGTGGACATGGTGCTTCGGAGAACTCTTCTCATCGGGCTCCTGGTGTACGTGGCGGGCTTCGCGTTCTTCCTAGGAGATGCCCTGAGCACACCGCAGTACCCTGGCGCGCTCGCCATCTTCGCGGCGTTCGCGACATGGGCTCTTGCAGCGGGTGGGGGGCTCTCAATCGTGACCCTGGCATGGTGGACGGCCCGAAAGTCCCCCAGTAGGGGATTGCCCACGCGGCAACGTCGGACAGGCGGCGCGTTGGCCATGTCCATCGCCCTCATGATCCTCTCGTTCGGCATCTTCGTGGCGCTCGTGACCATTCCCTGCCCACCTGCTTGCGTGGGTGGGGGCGGGGTCGCGGGGGGCGGGGCGGGAGGCAACGCGGTGGCAGGGCCTTCTTGCGGAGGAGGGTGCGACAAGGCACCGGTGTTCGTGGCCTCCTTGGCCGCAGAGGTCCTATCTATCACTCTTCTCGCGTTGGTGACACGTGCCATCTGGGATGGGTCGGCACCGGGGCTGAGCACCGGGCGCCTTCGGATGGGGAAGGATTCAGGAGCCCTCTCGGAGCTGCACGACCGTTCGTGAGCACCCGTTCCCGCCGAGGCGCACATCGCGCACTACGACCCCCTTCGTGAGAGTGACCAACCCTTGCTTGAGCGGCCGAGGGGTACCGTTCGATGCGGAGTGAGAACGGTGAACCCGTTGCTGGTAGCCACCGGAGCAAGGCTCGATTTGCCTCATCGGCAGAGCGGCCAGGCGTCACGAGCTCAAGCGTGGTTCTCCCCCGCGTCGGCATCGTTTGACCTATGGCTCGATTCTTGACTTAGTCCCTTCGCAGAGCATCAAGCTCTGGCCTGACGGTTGGCACATCCGCTGGCCCGTTTCAGCCAGAATGCGGTCGTGGCGGAGACGCTCGTGAAGTAGCTCGAGCCCCGTAGTCGCGAAGATCTGCCCTGAGTGCCCTGGCCTCGAACTCGTGGAGGCGAGCCCGCCCCGTGACGCAAGAGCATCGCTGATCCTGATTGCCGCGGGGTGAGCTCCCCCGACCGTCGGTCCCGCTCCACGCGTCCGCTCACAGGAGGGGGTGCTCCACCGCGTCAACGATGTCACAACAGTAGATATGGCAGGAACTATAGAGCTACGCGAAAAGCTCTATATTTCAGCCCCAGGTGGGACCCTCGGGCGGAGACCCGGAGGACGAGGCGATGCCGAAGGAACTGGACGAGCTGCGCAGCAATGGCCAAGAGATCCCTCGCCTCACGGAGGAGGCTCGACGCGTCCTGGACTTCCTCGGGAGCGACCGAGCGAGGGCGTACAGTTTCCGAGAGATCTCCGAAGGGGTCCACCCTCCCAGAAGGTCGGACGTGTTCCTGCCCTTGGCACCCGCCTGGGCTGTCCTCCAGGAGTTCGCTCTCGGGACCGCGCTCGAGACCCTCCTCCGTGCCGGGCAGGTCCGTCAGGTTCGTGAAGCGAGCGCCACGTGGTACCACCTCCCGTCGTGAGATCTCCCCATGCTTCCCGAGGGTGACGTGGGGGCTCCTAGCGGTCCACCTCTGCTGCCGGAGCTTCCGCGCTCCTCACTTCCCAATCAGGCCTCGGGTACCGACCAGTCCGGAGCGACCCCGCCTGCCTCAGTGCACACGGGGCGGGGTCGCTTTGGATCCCCTCGGAGGAGGCGGCCATCGACAATGCCCTTCGGTCCCCCTATTGGCGGCTCCGGGCGCCTCCTTCTCGTCGCCCTACTGTCACTTTCCCTTATCGGGTCGGGAGCTGTTGTCCTCGGAGGCACCTTGTGGGGTTCTGCGGGCCCGCAGGTTCTCCACCCCCAGACCCGGGCATCCTCCGTGGAGGGTCGCTCCACCTCCCTCCTCCGCCAAGCGAGCGACTCCCTCCGGAATGGCGCGGGCCCTCCGGAGTTGCGCGGGGTGAACTGTGTCGCCGAGGCAGCGGGTCAGTCCTTCTCCTGCCCCGCCCCGACCCAATCCCCCGTTCCCAGCCTGAGCTGGTCGCCGATCGGCTCACCCCCGGGGCGCTCTGCCGTCACGATGGTCTACGACGCGGCAGACGGCTACGTGGTCCTGTTCTCGGACGGCTCGTCCTCTTCGGTCCAAGGCGACACGTGGATCTTCCAGGGTGGTCACTGGACGGAGCTCGCCCTAGCCGTCGCCCCCTCTCCGAGACTGGGAGCGTACATGGCCTTCGATGCCCAAGACGGGTACGTCCTGCTCTTCGGAGGGTGGGGTGGGAACAGCGGCCCCTACGAGTACGGCGACACGTGGGCCTTTGCGGGTGGCTCCTGGCACCTGCTCATCCCCCAGAGTTCTTGCGCAGGGGAGGGTGGCTCCACACCCTGTCCGTCGGCCCGCGACAGCGGCTCCATGGCCGACGACCCGGCGGACGGGATGGTGATCCTCTTCGGTGGCTATGGTGGCCTCGGCGACACCTGGGGGTTCGCCGGGGGAAATTGGGTGCCTCTCATCTCCCAGACCTCATGCACGGGCAGCGGGGGGACGACCCCTTGCCCTTCTCCACGGGCCGACGGCGCGTTCGCCTGGGACGCCGCCCTCTCGGGAGACGTTCTCTTCGGAGGGGGAGGTCCGCTCAACGACACATGGCTCTACCGGTCGGGATCGTGGACGCAGCTCATCGCTCCGGCCAACTGCACGGGCATCTCCGGCCCCGTCCCCTGCCCTTCCCCGAGGGAGGAAGCCTCGCTCACGTACGATTTCGCGGACAACATCCTCCTGCTCTTCGGGGGGTACAACGGATCGGCCGACCTCTCCGACACCTGGGCGTTCCAAGCGGGGTCCTGGCACCTTCTCGCCTCGGCCTCCGGCTGCCGCTCATGTCCCGCGGGCCGTAGCAGCGCGGGGTTCGCCTACGACCCGTCACTCGGAGGGGCCCTCTTGTTCGGAGGGTATGCCTATCGGGGAGACTCCTGGTCCTTCTCGGGAGGTCGTTGGACTCCCGTGGTCCAGACGCAGATGCCGGGACCGCGCTGGGATGCGAGCTTGGCGTGGGACCCGCTCGACCAGGTCGTGCTCCTCTTCGGAGGCTCCAACGGGACCGCGTTCGGGGACACGTGGACCTATGCGCACGGGGTCTGGAGACAGGTGCTGCCTCCCTCGCTATGCACCGTTTCCTCCTGTCCTTCCGCCCGGTCCGGGGCGGCCCTAGCGTGGGACGGCTCAGACCGGGTCATGATCCTCTTCGGCGGGATGACGACCTCGAGCGGGGGGTTCCTTCACGACACATGGAGCTACGCAGGGGGGAACTGGTCACAGGTCATTTCCGGGGCCTCATGCACCTCAAGCACCTGCCCCTCGGCGCGGGCGAACTCCTCCATGGCCTGGGACCCTGCGGACCGGGAGGTCATCCTCTTTGGCGGGTACGGCACCAGCTACGACGGGGACACGTGGGCATTCTCCGGGGGCAGCTGGACCGAGGTCCTCTCGACCTCGCAGTGCGGCAGCGTCCCGTGTCCGTCGCCTCGCGAGAGCGCGAGCATCGCCACGGCCCCTCCTCCGTCGAGCGGGGTCGTTCTCTTCGGGGGCACCACCGCCAGCGGCCCCGTGAACGACACGTGGCAGTTCACCGGGGTGGCGTGGACCGACCTGCTGAGCGCCGCCGCCTGCCGCAGTCAGGCGTGTCCGTCCATCCGGAGCGGGGCGGCCATGGCCCTCGACCCGATCGCAGGGACGGTGGACCTGTTCGGCGGGGTCAACGGCTCACGGACCCTTTCTGACACCTGGGTGTTCACGGGGCGAAACTGGACCTCCGTCCCCCTCTACGGACCTTCCGCCCGAAGCTTCGCCTCCCTGGCTCCGGATCCTTCCGACGGCTACCTGCTCCTCGTGGGGGGTTACTCCCCCTACGGCCTCCTCCCGGACGTATGGGCCCTCGGCCCTGCAGTTCAGGCCGCGACCCCAACCGCGACGCTTTCGCCCGTGGATGTTGGAGAGACCACCATTTTCGATGTCCTCGTGACCGGTGCGGGTTCCACGGCATCGTGGACCACCTGGCAGGGTCTTCCTCCCGGCTGCCCTTCTCCCGCGAGCGGGGCTTACACCCTCTCGTGCGTGCCCTCCGTCGCCGGGACCTACTACGTCACCGCGGTGGTGACCTTCGGGAACGGCCTTCCCGGGGTGACCTCCAATTTCCTGACGCTCTCGGTGGACCCTGACCCTACGGTCATCGTCTCCGCCCACCCTCCGACCACGACGCTGGGTTCTCCCTTCACCCTCTGGGCCAACGCGAGCGGAGGGACCGCTCCGTTCGCGACGTACCTCTGGTCCGGGCTTCCGGGTTCGTGCTCGGCCTCTCCGAGCACGAGTTCCAACCTTAGCTGCGTGCCCAAGAATGACTCGGACCTCGGGGCCTGGCAGGTCCGGGTCAGCGTACTGGACGCCACCGGGTTCAACGCGACCTCCCCTCCGATCACTCTCGAAATCGAGCCCGCCCCTTGGAGCGTCTCGGTCCAGTTGTCGCCCCCCGTGAACGATCTGGGCCAGTACGAGATATTGAACGCCGTGACCAGCGGTCTCAACGGCAGTGCGACCTTCCTTTGGTCGGGACTCCCGCCCGGCTGCTCAGGATCGATCGGGTCCCTGCTGTGCCTCCCCACCGCTTCGGGCACTTTTGTAATCGAGGTCCAGGCCCTCGCGGCCGACCCGGCGGAAGGCACGCAAACCTCCTCCCCCACGACGCTGACACTCCTCCCCGCCCTTTCCGTGCCGGAGCTCGTTCCGAGCTCCTCTTGGGTCCCCCTCGGCGGCAGCTTGACCTTGCAGGTCTCGGAGTCTGGAGGAGCCGTTCCCTACACGTACCTATGGAGCGGACTCCCCCCGGGATGTCCGCTGACCGACACAGACCTCGTGGTCTGCGTTCCCGATCATGCCGGGATCTTTACCCCCTCGGTGCAGGTCTCGGATTCACTGGGTACTTCCAGTCCAATGGTGAACACGACGGTGGAGGTGAACAACACAGGCTCCGCGGTCCTCCTTTCTGCCTCTAGGACCGTGCTCGATGTGGGCCAGAGCACTACCCTGTCGGCGACAGCGATCGGTGCTGGGGCGAATGGATCGTTCCAGTGGCTCGGACTCCCTCCGGGGTGCAAGGGGGGTAGCGGGCCCGTGGTTCAGTGCGCGCCTTTGGCCCCAGGAGACAGTTCGGTTGCGGTCGAGGTCACGTACGCCCCGGCTCCTCCGCTGGTGTCGAACATCGTGACCCTGAGCGTGGCGCCAGCCCTATCGGCAACACAGATACTCGCGAGCTCCAGTGCGGTCACGGCGGGTTCCGCGCTCGTGCTGTCGGTCTCGATCACCGGGGGGACAGGCCCTTACTCCTTCCAGTGGAACGGCCTGCCCCCAGGGTGCTTCGCGGGGGACACGGACGCACTCAGCTGCAATCCGGCGCAAGCGGGCAGCTACTCGGTCTCGGTGGAGGTGGTGGACGGGGTCGGGGCCACCTCGACCGCCACGACCACGATCGTCGTGACCCCCGCACCATCCTCTCCCTCCATCGATTGGGTCGGGGTTGCCCTCGCCGTAGCGGCGGTCGCCTTTGCGGTCTTGCTCATTCTAGTGATCGTTCTGGGAAGGCGCAGGGCGGAACCCCCCCGGAGCGTTGGGCCCTCGAAGGTGTCAGGGTCCGCCGATTTGTCCTCCGGTACGCCCTCCACGGATCCCTCGCCTCGCCCTATCCGGCCGACCCCGCCTGACACGCTCACCGGCGGGGATGGGGAGACCCGGGACGTGGCGCGCCCACTATCCCGCTCGGCGTCGCCGGCCTACGCTCCCCTCCGACCGGTTCCCCGAGTTGCCAACCTGGGCAGCGCAACATATGCGCCGAACGAACGGACGTATCGACCGGTCCCGATCGAGGTCGCGCGGAAGAGCTCGGTCGTCACGTCCCGAGACCTCTAGGAGCCTGTGGCCCAACTACCTTTGGGGTCCCGTAGGTTGAGGGGCTCCTCAGGGGAGGAGGGGGGGCCCATCAAGAGTTAGCCGGACTTGTCACGGGACGAGATCTTTGGAACGTCCGCAGGGGATCGCCCCGGCCTACGGCCGAGCGGGACGCGCGGCCGCCGGGCCCGCCGACAGTTCCTTGACCAGCTTCATCGACATCACCAAGAGCGCCGAGCGCGGGCCTTCCTCTTGATTGCCCCGGCACAGCGCATCGATCGCAATGACGTAGGAGCTCATCGTCGCCTGGTTCACCATCACCCGGACCGACGAGGGGTCGGACACCCATCGGTTGCTCCGCACGGCACGCGCGAGACGAGGGATCAGCACCTCGGGGTCGACGGCCGGAGGGACCTCGTACTTCAGCCGGACCCAACGCTGCTGGACCTCGTGGGAAACGACGCCGGCCTGGATCAGGATGCTGTTCGGGACACGGAACGTCGTGGCGTCATCGAGCTCCATCGAGGTGTAGGCGATCCCGATGTCCTTCACGACCCCGGTATACCCAGGGATGAGCGTGTCCTGCGAGTAGAACTTGGGAGGGTAGATCGGGGCGATCAGCCCGTACTGCCAGGTGGTCACGGTGATGCGATCCCCGGGCTCGAAGGGCCGCACGAAGAGCAGGAAGACCCCAGCGATCACGTTCGAAAGCACCGTCTGCCCCGCGAGCCCCAGCACGAGCCCCGCGAAGGTCCCTCCCGCGAGCAGCGACAGGCTGTTGACGCCCGCCACGAGCAGCAGCGCCAGGGCCAGGGCGGTGTACGCTACTACGCGATAGACCGCGACGAGGAGCCCGGCTCCGTGGGAACCGGCCCACCGATGCGCCGCCGACCCTACGATCGCCCCGACGAAGCGGAGGGCAAGGTAGCCCAGGACCGCGACCAGGGCGAGCTTCAGTTCCAGGTCGTAGGAGGTCGGGACGAGACCGAGGTTCTCGATGACGTAGTACAACAAGACCCCAAGCACCACCAGAGCCGCGGGGAGGAGGAAGATCAGCGCGGGCTCGAGATTGCCCGAGCTCCGCGGAGCCTCAGACGGTTTTGCCGACGGGACCTCCGAACCGGCATTGCCCTTGACTTCGTCCGCGCTGCTCGGCCGGCCTGGGGCCGCCAACGCCGCGCCGGACTGAACGGCTTCCGCAGGCGGCGGGGCAGGCGGTGGAGGGGCATGTCCCTTCGCTCCCGGGAGCTCGGAGGGGGGAGCGGGCGAGGTGGGGTCGGAGGTCTCTGGCATCGCTCGAACTCACTCCAGAGCGGCCCCTTGCGACCGACGGTCGCGACCAGGTTTTTCCAGGACCATCGGCCCGCGTATCATGCGGCCTCGTGAAAAGGTACCCGTTTCCTGAGAGTCGCTGCACGCGAGCGGGGCGCGGGCCGGCGAACGCGACACGTGGCCCGCCAGGAGGAGGGTCGTACCTCTCGTGCAGCCTCGTCCTGCCGGCACATCGACGTCGCGCCTGGCGTGCGAGGAGAGACCGCATCATGCACGCGAGCGTGACGCGGGGGGTTAGGTCCTTCTCGAGACTATAGGGAAGGCGCTAACCACGTTGCGAGCCTCGCATCACGCGATGTCGCTTTCCGCGGCGTGGGCGCTAAGGAGAGAAGCTCCGCCACGGATTCAGGATGGGCATCGGATCCCCATGCGTGACAGCGCGTCCCACGGGGTACAGGTTCCGTGGAAAGTACGGAACCAGACTACTTCTACGACCGAGAGGTTCCTTGGCCAGAGGTAAACCATGGTTACGTTGATGTTGAGTTGCCACCACTGCCACCATGCGTTCCCGAGCGGCGTCTCCCTCGATAGGAAAGGAGACCGCAGTCGGCCCATCGACGGGCTTGTCTACGAATGCCCCCGCTGCGGGACGCGCGACGCCTACTTCACCTCGGAGCAGCACCCGCTCTCCCCGAACGCCACTACGGTCGGCCGCGTCTCCGGGTGGGGAGGACGTGGCTCGCTCTCTCTCCCTCTCCCGCTCTCGCTCATCCCCCGGGACACGGGCCCCCGATCGGATGTGGGAGAAGGGAAGTCTCCAACCTCGATGAAAGGGTTCCTGGTCGCCGCCGCGGGTGGAGTGGCCGCCGGCGTGCTCGGGACGCTGCTGGTGATGGCGGCGGTCCATGGAGCCTACCCTGGCGAGTTTGTCGTACTGCCGTGGTGATGGGACGTTGAGATCTCTCCCCCGTCCGAAGGGACCGCCTCCCCTTACCGGGCCGGTGGCCGTGGGCAGAACCGGGTCCGGTGCGGATGTGGCGGGGCCGCCGATCCTCTCCCTTGTGCATCAGCGCCAGCGCGGGGGTGCCCGCCTGAGCGGTCGGCGCGTCTGCCGTTCCCGAGGAGCCGGCTCGGCCCTCGCTGGACCTCTTCGTTCGGCGTGGCGGCCGCGGGAGGGCTACTCCCCCGATGAGGTCAGGCACCGAAGGCGATCCATCTCGGCTCGGGAGGGGTTCCATGCACCGCGGTATTGAGGTCAATCTCCACCTCGCTCCGGGCCTCAAGAACGAGAACTTCGTCGCCGAGGCTCTCGGCAACCTCGCGGCGTACCAGCTCCAGCAGACCCGGGAAGAGTCCCTTCAGTGGCAAGTGATCCGTGTCGAGGAGTCCCATCAGCATCACTTCCGCCTCGTGGTCCGGCATCCCGAGAGGGTCCTCGACGTGGGTCTCACGCATGCCCTTCGGAAGACCCTGGATGAGCTGTCCCGGGAGAGCGAGGATGAGCTGAGGCGGAAGTTCCACGACACGATGAAGAAGGGACTTTCTCCCGTCACGCTACGTCACGTCCACGAGTCCCCCGACCTCTGGCAGGATGACTTCTGGAACCACATAGGGTGAGGCGAGAAGCCCGTCGTGGAAGGTCGCCTCGTCGATAGGGGCGACCGTTGGACGGGCGAGGGAAACGACCATCTAGCCCATCTACTGTTTGAGAGGCATGTCCTCCGCCAGCTCGACGATCCTCCCCGCTGCGGCGCTCCTGATCGCCCTTCTGCTCCTCGTGGTCTCCGCCTCGTCCGCCCAGGCGCTCCATGCCCCACCGAGCTTCGAAGGCGCAACCCCGCAGAGCCTGCCTCAAGCGCCGCCAACGAACCCCCACCCTGTGGCGCCCAACTGGGTCGCCCATTCGACCAAGGTCTCCCCGCCGGCGGTGGCGTGGCCGTCGATGACCTACGATGCGGCCGACGGCTACGTCGTGCTCTTCGGAGGTTGCCTCGGAACGAGCGGCGGCTGCGCCCCGCTATCGGACCAGACCTGGGTCTACCAGGGGGGCGTGTGGGCGAACCTTAGCGAGCTCCAGCCCCACCCTTCGGCGAGGTACGCCGCCGGGATGACCTTCGATTCCGCCGGAGGCTATGTCCTGCTCTACGGGGGCCAGGGGTATGCCAGCGCCCCTCTCAACGACACCTGGAAGTTCTCGGCCGGGCATTGGGCGAACATCACGAGCACGGCAGGGACGGCCCCCGGAGGAAGGAGGGGCGCCACGCTGTTCAACGACACCGCTGACGGCTACACGGTCATGTGCTGCGGCTGGGACGGCAACAGCAATCTCGGAGACACCTGGAAGTTCTCCGGGGGGGTCTGGTCGAGCTTGGCGACGAGCGTGCCCGTACGGAACGGCGCTCCGGGCACCTGGGATGGCTTCTCCGGGCATGGCCTCCTCTTCGGAGGAGGCGACTTCGGTGCCCTGGGCGACACGCAGGCCTACGCCGCGGGGTCTTGGACCACGCTCAGTAGCGGTCCCCCGGCCGGCCAGGGCGCGGGGCTCGCCTACGACCCCGCCTACGGGTACGACCTGCTCTTTGGGGGCGTGAACAGCGTGCCGAGCTCCCAGACCTGGTCGCTGTCGGGAGGCACGTGGACGCAACAGATCCCATCCACCTCACCCACGGCCCGCTGCTGCGGGGGCGAGGTCTTCGACGCACACGACGGGTACGTCCTCCTCTTCGGGGGCGGGGACGGGAACGGCCCGCCGTACTACAACGACACGTGGATCTGGACCGGCACCAACGGGCTGATGCTGAACTCCTTCTACGCCAGCCCGGACCCGATGGACCTCGGAGGAACGACCACGGTCTCAGTGACCGCCTCGGGAGGCGCTCCGGCGTACACCTACGCCTACGCGGGACTCCCTCCGGGCTGCGCCTCGGCCAACGCCCCATCCCTCACCTGCACCCCCACCTCGGTGGGGAACTTCCTCGTGAAGGTCTGGGTCAACGACACCGCCGGGAACTCGGTCCAAGGGATCTTGGACCTCGGCGTCTCCACGGGGCCCTCCATCACCTCGTTCACCGCAACCCCGGCCGCCGTGGACGTCACCGTCCCCACCACCTTGTACGCGGCCATCTCTGGGGGAGCGTCGCCGATCACCTTCGTCTACACGGGACTGCCGGGCAGCTGCACCTCCACCAACGCCCCCGCCATCGTCTGCGCGCCCTCGCTCCCCGGGACGTACCAAGTGCAGGTCGACGCGACGGACAGCTTCGGGAAGTACGCCTCCGCGACCCTGACGCTGACCGTCTCCCCCCTTCCGCGGGTGACCTCCTTCCTCGCGTCGACGAATCCCCAGGACCAGGGGCTCTCGGTCACGCTCTCGACGAGCGTGTTGGGAGGGACGGGCACGTTCCAGTACTCCTACGTAGGGTTGCCCGCAGGCTGCTCGACCTCCAACACCGCGACCCTCTCATGCACGTCGGTCGTGACGGGAACGTTCCCCGTGGAGGTCAACGCGACCGACGCGGTCGCCCGCTCCGCCTTCGGCTTCCTGAACCTCACCGTCGCCCCGGACCCCACCATGGTCTCCTTTGTGGTCGCTCCGAGCTCGGTCGATGTCGGGGGGACCGTCGTGCTTTCCCTCACGGTCTCGGGAGGGGTCACGCCGTTCGCCTATTCCGTCTCGGGACTTCCTCCGGGGTGCATCTCCCAGAACCTCTCGACGTTCTCCTGCGCACCGACCTCGGCGGGAACATATTTGCTCCAGGGGAGCGCGACGGACATCCGCGCAGAACAGGCCGCGGCGACCGCGACCCTCGTCGTCCACCCCGCGCTTCTGATCACGTCGTTCGGGGTCGTCCACCAGCCGCTCGATCAAGGACAAGCCCTCGGTCTCAGGGTTACGGCCGCAGGTGGCGCGCCCCCCTACACCATTTCCTACGCCGGTCTTCCCGCGGGATGTGCGAGCGTCAACTCGAGCTCCCTGACCTGCATCCCCTCGCTGGCGGGGACCTATGGAGTGACGGTGACCGTGAGCGACCGGGCCGGGGGGAGCGTGTCGTCGCTCCTGAACTTCACCGTGGCCTCCGCGCTCCAGCTCGAGAGCTTCGCCGCGAACCCCTCGACCATCGTCCTGGGAGGGTCCACGACCCTCGAGGTCTTGACTCACGGAGGGACCGACCCCCTCACGATCACCTTCGTCGGGCTGCCTCCCGGATGTCTCCCCCAGAACGCGAGCCAACTCCCGTGCACACCGACCGCGGCGGGCACCTACACGATCGGGCTCGTCGTGATCGACATGGCGGGGGAGACGCTCAAGGCGAACGCGACGCTCGTGGTCTCCGCTCCCGTTCCGTTCATCGACCAGACCCTCTTCTCCGTCCCGCTGTGGGGCTGGCTTGCGCTGATCGTGCTGTTGATCCTCGTCGGACTTGGGGTCCTGCTCGTCCGTCGACGGAAGGGACAGGGGGGCCTGGCAACGCAGCCTTTCGGACAGGCTTCGCAGGCGTACGTGAACCCCGTCCCGCCGGCCTCGATCTCCGAGGGAGGTTGGGCCCCGGACCCTGACCCTATGGAGGTCCAGCCCGGAGCTCCCCCCGTTCCTCCGCCTCCCCCAGGGGCGTAAGGGGGCGCGCGACCGACGCCCTACGGGGCGGGCCCGAACGTCGCCGCCACCCGCATCCCCAGGTCACCCGGCCCGTTGTCCCCCCACAGCTGTTCCGACAGCCCCGGAGTCTCGAGCGCGGCAGGGAGACCGCTGATTCTTGCCTCCGCCTTCCGCAACCCGGCGTGGTCGCCATGCGGACATTTCTCGGGAGGAGGCTCGAACGACACCCCCCCGCCGGGAAGAGGTCGGTCCACACGGGCCGGGGTCGCCACCGAAAGTAGTCCCCAACCCTGCTTCGCGGCGATCGCGCGTACCGAGTTCCGGAGGACCTCCGCCACCGGCCCGGCGGCGGCGCGGTCGAACTCCTTGAGCTCGCTCAACCGTCCCAGGGGGTAGAGCGCCCGGGCGGTCTGCCACGTGAGCCGGTTGGCGGCCCAGACCTCGATCTCCTTCGGTCGGAGGTTGACCCTCTGGCACGAGGAGCACACGTCGAGCCGGACGTGCCACGCCTCGTACGGGAGCGAGATGGCCCCTCCGAGGTCAAACCTCTTGCCATCCCGTACCGCGAGACCCATGAAGTAGGTCAAGGTGAGCAGGTGGCCCATCGCCACCGCGTACCAGACCGAGCGGTTCGCAAGCTCCTCGGTCGGCACGGAACCCCAGCCGGCTCCCGGCAGGCTCGGGGCCGTGTCGTTGAGCGACCCCATCCCCCCGAACAGTCCCAGGAACGGAGAGATGTCCGAGCGCTCCCTCCAGGCCGCGGCCGCCTCGGAAACGAGGCGAACCCACTCGTCCTCTCCCCCGGTCCGCAGCATCTCGACCAGGGTGTCGAGGGCCCCGGACATCTCCGCCCTGGGCCGGTCGGTGGGAAAGATCGAGGCCATCCTCCCTCGCGAGGGACGGCTCGTACTTCAGCGCTCATCCCGCGGGGACGGTCGGGCGCCCCCCGAAACGCTCAGGGAGGTCCGCGCGGACTGACGAGCGCTCAGGACCCGCTCCAGCCCGAGCAAGCCTTGGGCCAGGGCTCGCCGGGCTATCGGGGAGAGCGCGGCGTAGACCTGGGCAAGGCGCTCGCGGTACTCCTGACGGGCGGAAAGGTGCGCTGCGCGTCCGGTCGGGGTGAGCCGGAGCAGGTGCGAGCGCCCGTCGCGCGGATGCGGCTCCTTCACGACCCATCCTCGAGCGAGCAACTGCCGGCCCAGGTCGGTCATCGAGGCCGGAGTGAGGCCCAGCCCCTCCGCGAGTTGGGAGGAGGTCAGGGGGCCCGCCCCCAGCCGGCCGAGCGCGCGGTACTCGCTGAGGTAAAGTCCGTGGGAGCGCACGACCTCTCGCAGTTCCGCGCGGACCTGGCGGTGGCAGTCCCGGAGCTGGTCCCAGAGCTTGTCGCTGGGGCGGCCACGCCCCCGGGAGCTCGCGCGCGGGCGCCCGGCTGCGCGGCGCTCGACCACGGGCCGGGGAGGAGCGAAGAACTATTAAGGTTCCGTAATTTTGGCCCTCCCGTGACGGACGCCCCGGCGGTGAAGCTCGACCGCCTCACGAAGGACTACGGGCGCCTTCGGGCGCTGGACGAGGTCTCCTTCGAGGTCCAAGCGGGCGAGGTCTTCGCCCTGCTGGGGCCCAACGGCGCGGGGAAGTCCACGGCGCTCAAGATCCTGGTCACCCTCTCGACCCCGACCTCCGGCCGCGCCGAGGTGCTGGGGATCGACGTGGCGACCGGGCCGCGTCGTGCGCGGTCCGTCCTGGGGTACGTCCCTCAGCAGCTGTCGGTGGACGGAGCCCTCACAGGAAGGGAGAACGTCTGGCTCTTCGCCGGTCTCTACGACATCCCCTGGGGCCAGAGGAACGAGCGCGTGCGGAGCACGCTGGACCTGCTGGGACTGCAATCGGCCGCCGACCGGCGTGCCTCGACGTACTCGGGAGGGATGATCCGCCGTCTGGAGCTGGCGCAGGCCCTTGTCCACCAGCCCCGACTGCTCGTGCTGGACGAGCCGACCGTCGGGCTCGACCCCATCGCCCGTAGCGACTTCTGGGAACGCATCCGGGAGCTGCGGAAGCGAGAGGGGATGACGGTGCTTCTGTCCACGCACTACATGGAGGAGGCCGACGCGTTCGCCGACCGCGTCGCCCTGCTCCACCACGGACGGCTCCAGGCGGTCGACAGTCCCAAGGCGCTGGAGTCCAAGCTCGGGGCGGGGAAGAACTTGGAAGATGTCTTCCGGGCCTTCGCGAGCGACGACCAGGAATCAGCAACGGGAGGTTGGAGGGATGTCCGAGCCACACGCCGCACTGCCCAACGCATGGCCTAGGGACGATGGGACCTTCTCGGAGGTCTTCCGGTTCCCCGCCCGTGTCGCGACGTTCTGCGCCATCGAGCTCCGGCGGGTCGTCCATGATCCCTGGGAGATCGTGACCCGGATCATCCAGCCGGTGCTCTGGCTCCTGCTTTACGGGGAGACCCTGAACCGGTTCCGGGTGATCCCGACCCCCGGGAACATCCCCTACCTCACCTATCTCGCGCCCGGCATCATCGCGCAGTCGGCGGTGTTCGTGGCGATATTCTACGGCATCATGCTCGTCTGGGAGCGGGATGCGGGGCTTCTGGCGAAGATGCTGGCGACGCCCACGCCGCGTTCCGCGATCGTGGCCGGAAAGGCCTTTGCGTCCGCCCTCCGGGGGCTGGTGCAGGCGATGGTGATCCTCGTCCTCGCGACCGCCCTTGGCGTGGGGATCATCTGGAACCCGCTCACCCTGCTCGCCGCCGCGGTCTTCGTCGTGCTGGGGGCTTCGTTCTTCGCGTGCCTATCGATGGTGCTCGCGGGGCTCGTCCGGCAGAGGGAGCGGATGATGGGCATCGGGCAGGCCATCAGCCTTCCGCTCTTCTTCGCCTCGAACGCGCTCTACCCTACTTCCGTGATGCCCGCCCCCCTACGGGTCATCAGCGAGGGCAATCCGATGTCCTACCAGGTCGACGCCCTGCGGGGCCTCTTGGTCGGGACGCCCTGCAACCTCGCTCTCGACTTCGCGGTCCTCCTGGTCTCTCTCGCGATCATGGTGGCGCTGGCCTCGGGCCTCCTCATGCGACTGGTCCGCTGAGCCCGGTCCCCAAGCCCGGCGCTCGTGCCGGAGTTCCCGTCGCGACCCGGAGAGAGAGCACGTTCACCGACAGGGCGCCAAAGGTCCCACTCCGGACCGGCTACGGTGGCGCATGGACAGAGCCCCTTCCTCCCCCACCCTCGCGGTCGAGGCCCCCGGTCCGCCGGTTCTGTCGACTTCGCGTGGCGCAGGCTCTGCGGATGTGCCCTCGTGCGCATTCTCATCCCTTTTGAGGACGGCTAACCTCGAGGATAGGGCCGTTTTTAGGCCAGCGAGGGTGCTCAATGCAGTGAAGGATGGCTCGCACCGCTCACCGACGGGCGACGCACTCTCCGATGGCGCTCAAGGTCCTCGTGGTCGACGACTCCCCCGCTGTGCGGCTGACGCTCCGCTCGGGGCTGGTCCGCATCGGAGTGGACCGTAGTCGTGTCTTCGAGGCGGAGGACGCCGCGACCGCGATGCGTCTCTTCCGCAAGGTCCACCCCGAGGTCGTCTTCATGGACCTCAGCCTGAAGCCTCGGGTGGAAACCGGCGAGCCGCCGAAGAGGGAGCCCGACGCGGTTCCCACACCGACCGAGCCTGTAGAGCAGGGAGAGGTCCTGGCGAAGCAGATGCTCTACCAGGATCCGTCCGTGAAAGTGGTCATCTGCACGGGCGTCCCCGCCGATAGCGCGAGCGTCCAGGAGGTGGTGAAGTACGGGGCCTTCTGCGTGCTCCAGAAGCCCGTGACGCTGCAGCAGATCCATCGGGTCTTCCAGGTGCTGGCAGCCGAGGGGTTGATGCTGTCCGAGTCGGGACCCTTCAACGAGCGTCGCGAGCGCCCCTCTGGTGAGACCCCGACGCGTCCCCGACCCACCTGGGAAGACGAGAACCCCTAGAGCGTCGGGCTCGCTCTACGCGTGACCGGAGAGCGGGCCGGGGACCTTCGGTCCGAGCCCACACTGACCTGGCTTTGGGTCGGCTAGGGAGCGGGCCGAGGGTCTGCGGGCGGTTCGGAGGCCCGGGACCGCCGCGTGGGAGGGGCGGGTCCCCCCGGTCCGAGAGGGGCACGACCGCCGTTCATGCCGGGTCAAGCGACCCAGCATCGGGCTGGGGCCTCTTCGCCCGGTCGGGGTCCAGCAACGCCCCGTCTCCCCGGGTGCGGATCGACGCGGACGCACGGGGAACAGGCTCAGATCCCGGTGGCCGCTCCGACCAGGTAGCCGATCGCGTACCCCGCGATGCCTCCGCCCAGGCCGATGAGGATCATCTGGAACCCGTTCACCAGCCACCTGCCGGAGGTGATCTTCGCCTCGTACCATCCGGTCATGAAGAGCGTGATCGCGCTCAGCACGATGGCGATGCTGGCCCCCAGGAAGACATCCGCCCCCACGAAGAAGAACGGAGCGAGGGGGATCAGGTGGCCCACGATGGTCGAGGCCCCGACGATGTACCCGCTCTTGCGGGGTTCGTCCTCCTCGACGCGGGTGAGGCCGAGCTCGAAGGCCATCATGAACTCCAGCCAGGCCTTCGGATTGGCGCACAGTCGGTCGAGGAGACCCTCGAGGTCGGCTCCCGTGTAGCCCCACTTCACGAGGACATCTCTGACCTCTTGCCTCTCGAGATGCGGGACCTCCTTCATCTCGCGGAGCTCCCGCTGGACCTCTGCCAAGTAGAGCCGACGTCGTGAGCGGGTGGAGGTGTAGGCCACCGCCGCCATGGCGATGGACTCTGCCCCCAACGCGGCCAGGGCGGCGACGAGCACGATCTTCGCCGCCGTGTGCGCAGCGACCAGTCCCAGGATGATCCCCAGGACGTTCACGATGCCATCCTGGCTGCCGAGGATGAAGTCGGAGAGGAGGGTGGGCTTCGGATGCGCCTCGGTCCAGACCTGCTGGATGGGGCTCCCCGGAGGAGCTGCCACTGAGGTCCGCCCCGCAGCCATCGAGGCGCGGGAACGCGTGAAGACTACAACCCTTTCTACGGGGCCCTTGGGAGGCGGATTCCTACCATTTTTCCGCATCTCCGAGCGACTGTCCCGATCGTTCCGCAGTCCTCGAACGCGCCGGGCCCCGCCTACGTGAGCAGAATGGAGGCTCGGAAGGACCATGGCGGCAGGGTCGGCCCGCGGCCGTCGCCGATGGGAGCGGTGACGACCGTCCCCGGTTCTCCGCGCCACAATGGAGGGAGCGCTGGAACGCCCTCGACGAAAACGTCAAGGAGTGCCCTAGTTTCGGTACGTCCGCATCGGGAGCGGCCCCGCGCAGTCCGCGGGACGTTGATCCGACGCGGCCGAGGGATTTGCATGGACGGAGCGGGTGGGGTAACCGTCGCGAGTGATGCGGTCCGGGTCGTGGTGAACGGGCGGCCGCGTACCCTCGAGCGGATGCCGGAGCGGTCCCTGCTCCAGGCCCTCCGGACCGAACTCGACCTCATGGGAACCAAGTACGGTTGTGGAGAGGGGCAGTGCGGGGCTTGCACGGTGCTCATGGACGGGAAGGCGGTCCACGCCTGCCAGGTCTCCGTGAAGGAGGTGGGCGGCCACGACATCGTGACGGTCGAAGGGCTGGCCCGAGGGGACGAGCTCAATCCGGCCCAGCAGGCTTTCGCCGAGCTCGGGGCCTTCCAGTGCGGGTTCTGCACTCCGGGCATGGTGGTCGGGACGACCGCGCTCCTCCAGCGCACGCCCTCTCCCTCCGAGGCGGAGGTGCGGGAGGCGCTGGAAGGGCACCTGTGCCGTTGCTGCGGCTACACGAAGGTCCTACGCGCGGTCCAGCGGGCGTCGGAGATCTCCCGCGAGAAGGCCCGGAGGTCCGCGTGACGCTCGAGCGGCCGCCCCGCCCATGGGACCGCACGCCGCCCACAGAGCGAGGGTACTTCGAGGTCCTGGGCGACGGCATCCTGTGTCACGTCCTGCCCCGCGACCGCACGACGGGGGGCGTGGGAGGAGGATGGTCGCCTCCGAGCGGGGGCGCCTGGGTCCATGTCGGAGCCGATGGGAGGATCCGTGCCTTCACCGGCAAGGCCGAGGTGGGTCAGGGGACGCGCACCGCCCTTTCGCTCGTCGTGGCGGAGGAGCTCAGGGTTCCTGTGACCCGTGTCGAGCTCACGATGGCCGACACGGACCTCTCACCGTGGGACATGGGGACCTTCGGCAGTCGCTCGATGCCGGACGCCGTTCCACCGCTGCAGGCCGCCGCCGCCGGCGCGCGCGAGGAGCTCGCCTCCCTCGCCGCGACCCGACTTTCGGTGAGCGCGGGCCAGGTCCGCTTCGAGGACGGGGTGGCGCTCTCCCCCGAGGGTGGCCACAGGGTCACCTATGGTGAGCTCGTTCGGGGACTTCGGAAGACGGTGGTCGCCTCCACTTATGGCCGCACGACACCCGCGACCGACTGGAAGACCGCGGGTCATCCTGCCGTCGATCCCGCGGCGGTCGACGTCGTCACCGGTCGGCGGGTCTACGCCTCCGACGTGCGGCGTCCCGGCATGTGGTACGGGGTGATGCTGCTCCCGCCCAATCACGGGGCCGAGCTCGCCTCCGTGGACACCTCGGCTCTCGAAGGAGAGGAAGGGGTGCGGCTCCTCCACGACGGGCCCTTCGTGGCCGTCGCCGCCCCCACCCCTTGGGACGCTCGAGGGGCCCTGAGGAAGGTTCGTGCCACCTGGAGGTCCACCCCTCAACCCGGCGAGCCGGAGATCGAGGCGTACCTCCGTGCCCATCCCTCCCACGGCGACCACTGGGACATGGAGAAGCTGACCGAGGGGGACCCGGCCCGGGCCCTGGCGGAGGCCGCAGTCTCGGTCAAGGCCACGTACCGCACGGCCTACATCGCCCACACTCCGCTCGAGCCGCGCGCCGCGGTGGCGGAGTGGGAAGGGGACCGGGTCACCATCTGGCTCGGTTCGCAGACCCCCTTCCGAGGGCGGGACCACGTGGCGGGGGGCCTGGGCATCCCCGCGGAGCGGGTCCGGGTCATCGTCCCCTTCACGGGCGCCGGCTTCGGCGGAAAGCACGGCGGGGACGTTGCGCTCGCAGCGGCCCGGCTCTCCAAGGCCGCAGGGCGACCGGTCCGTGTCGCCTTCACGCGCGAGGAGGAGTTCCAGCACGGCTACCTCCGCCCGATGTCGATCGTAGACGTGGCGGCGGGAGCGACCAAGGACGGGCTCCTGACCGCGTGGACGTTCCACAACGTGAACGGCGGTGCCGCGGGCATCCGCTCGCCGTACCGAATCCCGAACCTCCAGGCGGACAACGAGCTGTCGGACTCGCCTCTCCCCCAAGGACCCTATCGCGCGCTCGCGGCGAACGCGAACAACTTCGCCAGGGAGAGCACGGTGGACGAGCTCGCCTCCCTCGTCGGCCAGGACCCGGTCGCGTTCCGCGAAAAGAACCTGGCGGACGAGCGTCTCCGGACGGTGCTCCGGACCGCCGCGGAGCGAGGGAACTGGACATCTTGGAAACCGAACCCGGGGCGCGGCCACGGCATCGCAGTGGGGTTCGAGAAGGGCGGCCGCGTGGCGACGCTCGCCGAGGTCACCCTAGGACCGGACCGCCGGCCGCACGTCGACCGGCTCCTCACCGTCTTCGAGGCCGGGGCCATCGTGCACCCGGACAACCTCCAGAGCCAGGTCGAGGGAGCGACGGTGATGGCCCTGGGAGGGGCGCTCTTCGAGGAGATCCATTTCGATGGGGGCGTCATCACCAACCGCCGCCTTTCCGAGTACCGCGTACCGCGCTTCTCGGACCTCCCGAGGGTGGAGGTGGTGCTGCTGGACCGCAAGGACCTACCCCCAGGCGGAGCCGGGGAGACGCCGATGATCGCCGTCGCGCCGGCCGTCGCCTCCGCCATCCACGAGGCCAGCGGGGTCCGCTTCAGGTCGCTCCCGCTCCTCAGGGACGGCAAGGTGCCGGTCGCGGCCCGGACCGCTGCGACCTAGGTCCACGGCGGGATGGACCTCAGTCGATCTTGATCTTCGAGGGCTCGTCAGGGCCCTTGGGGTAGCTCAAGCGAAGGGCCTCGAGCTCCTCGACCAGCACCTTGGAGATGGCCCAGTTACGGAACCACTTGTGGTCCGAGGGGACCACGTACCACGGGGCCACGTCGGTGTTGGTTCGCTCGATCATCTCCTGGTAGGCCCCCTGGTACTGCGACCAGAACTCGCGCTCGTGGAGGTCGGAGGGACTGAACTTCCATCGTTTGGTGGGGTCGTCGAGACGCGCCCGCAGGCGCGAGCGCTGTTCGTCCCGGCTGATGTGCAGGAAGAACTTGAGCACGGTCGTGCCCTCCTCCGAGAGCTCGCGTTCGAACCCGTTGATGGCCCGGTACCTCGCCTCCCATAGGGCCTGGGGGACCAGGCCGTGGACGCGGACCGTGAGCACGTCCTCGTAGTGGCTTCGATTGAAAATCGTGATGTGACCCTTCCCCGGCGTTTGGGGATGCACGCGCCAGAGGAAATCGTGGTCCAGCTCTGCCGGGGTGGGGGCCTTGAACGCCGCCACCTGAACGCCCTGGGGGCTCACCCCTTGGAAGACGTGGCGGATGACCCCGTCCTTGCCGGCGGTGTCCATGCCCTGGAGCACGACCAGGACCGCATGCCGGTGGTCCGCGTAGAGGAGCTCCTGGAGCTCGTCCAGCTTCGATCGCAGCTTCTCGATGTGCTCCTCGGCCTCCCCCTTCTTCCCGTCGAACGCGGAGGTGTCGGTAGGGTCGACAAGGTCGAGGCGGAACTTCTCGGCCTTCGGCACCCGGAGCTGCTTCATGACGCGCGAGGGCGGCGCCCCCTCCTCCCCCCCCAGGAAACGGGGACGCCTGAGAATCTTTCGCTACCCGGTCCTAGGTCCGTTCCGCTTCGGCTGCACCCTCGGGAGAGGGTTCGCTCTCCAGGGAGCTGGCACGTCGCGCGAGGAAGTCGTTAAGCATCGCCTCGTCGACCTGGGGCGCAGCCCCATGTTCGGAGGTCGGAGAGGCGGTCGTTGACGGGGCCAGCACGAACATCGGGGAGTCGGTCTCCTGGCTTTCGGGCAGGAGCAGGACCTTCCCGGAGGTCTTGAGCGCGAAGAGATGCTCCAGGAGGACCGAGTCGTTGAGGCCGAAGACGGCGAGCGACTCCCGGAACTCCGGCAGTCCTGCCCGACGACCCCCCCGCATCACTTCGATCAGGGCAGCATCGATCTCCGCCGAACGGCGAAGCTCGGACTCTGGGACCTCTGGGGAGGGAGACTCTTCCGCGCCCGACACGGCGTCCGAGGGCACTTTGTCGTCACCGGCTTCTCCATCCTTCTCCTCGGTTCTGGAAGACGAGGGAGGAGGGCGTCGGCGGCGCTCGGCGAGCGCGAGGCCGACCCCGAGCAAAGCGACGAGCCCGAGCACAGCGACCAGAGCGACCACCCAAGTCGTCGGCCCGCTGCCGCCCCCCGCGGAGGTATTCCTGCCGATGGTCCCTGCGGGAACCCCGAGCACGGTCACCTCGAGCGGCAGGCTCAGCGCGCGTTGATGGAACGCGTCCGTCGCCTCCACGGTCACGTTGTAGTGTCCCGCGACGGCATAGGTGTGCGAGCTCCCAGTCGAGGTGACCGACGAGTTGAGGCCGTCACCCCAGTTCCAGGTCAGCAGCACCGTCGGGGCGCCCCCCATGAGGCAGCCGATGGTGAAGTTCAGTTCCGAGCCCGCCGTCCAGTGGGTCGAGCTCGAGGTCGGTGCGCAGGGCAGGGCCGGAAGGGCGAGGACGGTCACGTTCTCCGAGGACGAGGACAGGGCGTGGTCCGCGTCGCGGACCGAGACCGTCAGGAGGTAGGTGCCGGCCGAAGTCCAGCTCAGGTGTAGCCATGGGACGCTCGTCGTCCAGAAGCTCCAGATGGCCGCTGGGGACCGGCTCCCCCAAGAGAAGGAGAAAGGCGCCACCCCTTGCACGAAGGTCGCCGTGACGTTCGTGAGGAGCCCAACGTCGAGGAGGGCGGGAGCGGCTTGGACCTGGGCGCCCGAGAGTCCCACGCCGACCGACAGCGTGAACGACACGCTGGTCAGCGTCCTCGCCGCATCTCGTAGCTCGAACATCGCCAGGAAGGTTCCTGACCGCGAGGGGATCCACGAGATGTTCCAGGACCTCCCCGTCCCGTTGTTCTCAGAGACGAGCGCCCCGGAGACCCACCAGCCGTACTCCAGGCTCCCCTTCCCTCCGCCGAACGTCGCGTTCAGGAAGACAGGGGCCCCCGCCTCGGTCGACAGCACGCCGCCCGGGGGGGCCGAGAGGCCGCCGGTCCCCACTCTCGCCTGGAGGATGGTGAGGACCGGATAGGTGGTCAAGGAGAGGTTCGATGTCGTGTTCTCACCGAAGACGTCCCGAACGGTGACCTCGAGTCGGTCAGTCCCGGTCCACCAGGGCTGAAAGGTGCAGGCCACGTTGGTGTCCTGTGCGAACGTCCCTCTCGGGCAGAGCAGCATCGAGAAGTTGGTGTCGTTGAACCAGAGGTTGAAGATGGGAACGCCCGCCAGGAGGGTGACGTTGAGCGTGACGTTCGAGGCCACGTAGCCCCAGGAGGGTCCGGTCAGGCTCGAGGTGGAGAGGTCGTCCACCGCGGTCACGTTCGTCCACAAGGTTCGGTTGAGGCCCGCGCTGTCGTTCACGCTCACGCCGATCATGATGAGTTGACGACTGGGCGAGAGGTACCCGAACGATTGGACGGTTCCAGAGGATGCGGGGAGGCAGCGCTCGCCCCCGCCCAACATGGGTGCCTGGGTGCAGAAGTGGTAGGGTGATGCCCCGTTCGCAACCAGGACCGAGATCGTGAACGGCCGGTTCATGGGAGCGGAGCTCGGGTCGGAGACGAACGAGAGGGTCGTCTGCTTCAGGCTCGTCAGCGACCCAGATCCGGAGCGCTGGATCCCGAGCGCATCGCGAGCGGTGAAGTTGAGGGAGCCCACCCCCAGCCAGTTGACCAGGTATCTGCAAGAAGCGAGCGCGGGTCCGTAGGACAGCTGCGACGTGCAGAGCGGGTTCCCCCCCGCCGTAGTGTCGTTCAGCCAGAAGGATATCGGTCCGGCCCCGTGCTCGACCATCACCGAGATCGAGCTCATCGCTCCCTGATCGGCGATGGCGGGCAGGTTCATCGGGGAGAGGGTAGGCGTCCAGACTACGACGATGCGAACGGTGATCGAGTCGTTCCACCCCGTGGAGTCCTTGGCACTGAAGTTGAAGAGGTAGGATCCCGGAGCAATACCGTAGGGCTGCGTGAAGACGATACCGAAGTGGAAGGAGGCCTGACCAGTCCACCCGCTGCAGCGGTCGTAGGCGGTTGTCGGATAGGTGGAGAGGCAATAGAAGTAGCTCGGGGTCCCAGCGGAGAGGTTGAGCTGGTAATCGCCGCTTGAGTTCTCGAAGGTCAACCACGTATCAGTCGTATTCTCGACCGGTGTTCGAGAATACCAGAAGGACCCAAAGATTGGGTCCGGGTTCACCGTAAACGATACGGTGCTGCTAGTGGCATGTCCCCCTCCAGTGTCCTGGACAGTCACAGTAACTCCGAAGGTCCCAAGAGCGGTTGGGGAGCAATTCAGAGGCGTGACATTCCGGGAGGCGCAACCTGTCGGAAGTCCCCCGTATACAAACGTGAAGACCCCCGTCCCCCCGGTCGCATTCGCCCAGAAGAGAACGCTCTCGCCGAGGTCGAAATTTGTCCTGTTCTCCGCCAGGGTGACCGTCGGACCTGTGTACACATCGAAGGTCGTCGCGGCGGGCGGGCTCGTGAACCCGTTCGCGTCCTGCACGGCGACTGTTACTGGGTAGCTCCCAGCCCTTGTGGGACGACACGGCTCGTATCCCGTGGTCGTGGACGAGCACCCGAGAGACGGCGCCGTGGTCCAGTCGAACACGTACGAACCCGCGCCTCCCGACACGGTGGACGAGAAGGCGAAAGACATTCCCAAGTCCGCGGCGCCGACATTGGGGGCCGGGGCAGTGACCGTAGGGTCGCTGTCTACCACGACCGAGACCGCGGCGGTGCTCGATCGGCCCGACGCGTCCTGGACGATCGAGTCGATCTGGCCGGACCAGCCCCTGGACGGGGTACAGTTCAGGAAAGCGCTCGTGGTGGGTGAACAGCCCGGCGGCAAGTTCTGCCACGAGTAGGAGAGGCGAGGCACGCCACCGGAGCCGCTAGCGCGCAGCGCCATCGTCTGGTTCGCGTCCAGGGAGGTGCTGGTGGGGGAGACCGTCGCCGTTAGCGGGGCCGGCCAGGTGAACGGGATGCTCTCGTTCGTCGTGAAGTTCCCCGAGGTGGTGGCCTGCTCGAGCAGGACCGTGTAGCCCGTCGTGGAATCGTAGGACAGGACCTCCTGCGAGCCGTTCTCCACGATGGGTGAGGCCAGAGGGAAGAGCTGGGACCAGACACCGGCTCGGAACGTCCAGGTGTCCGAGCAGAGCCAATTGACCGCGTTGCAGCCGGTCCCGCCGTAGAGCAGGACGTAGCCGTCCGTGGCATCAAAGGTGAGCTGGCCCAGCGCCCTCGGGAGAGGACCGGAGGCGCTGGACAGGGACCACCGCCCTCCCGAGAAGGTCCACGTGTCGTTGAGAAGGGAGATGGTCTGGTCGTTCCAGCCGCCGAGCAGCACGTCCTCCGAGTCCTGGGGATCGTAGACCATCGTCGCCCACCGTCTCGCGCTCGGAGCGGTCCCGACCGTCGCGCTGATGTTGACCCAGTTGGAGGCCCGGTACGCCCAGGTGGCGTCCGTGGTGACATGGCAGTTGCACCCGGGGTCTTGGTAGTTCCCGCCGAACAGGACCACCTGGTGGTCGCCGGCGTCGTAGGCCATCGACGCCTCCACGAGGGTCAGCGGTGGGGAGTTTGCCGGGCCGGCTTGGGACCACTGACCGGACTGGAACACCCACGTGCCCTGGTCGAAGAGGATCACGTACTGGTATTCCGCATCGTAGGTCATGGCACAGTACTTGCAAGGAGGCGGGCGGTGGGTCTGGCTTGCGGTGAGGTTCTCCCATCCGTGGCCGGAATAGACCCAGGTAAGGGATTGCGGGAGCGAGGCGAAACCGTACCCGCCGAAGAGCACGACGTAGCCGTCGAAGACGTCGTCCGCGATTGCGGCTCCGATGGGCGCCCCCACCGGAACGACCGCGTCCTGGGCCCAGTCGGGCGCCGGCACCTGGCTCGTGAGCGGCGACGCGGACATGGAAGGGGTCGTCGAAGCGTTCGACGAAGGGGCTGTCGGAGAGGTGGGGTTACGTCCTACGGGGGCGCCCGGGACACTTGACGGGCCGTGCGCGGTCGGGGTGGGTGACGGGGAACGAGCAGGCGAGTGTGGAACGGCCCCGGGAGACGACACACCCGGTCCGTATGCCTCTCCCGGTGAGGCCGAGGGGCTAGCGATGACGGGGAGCCCCTCTCGTCTCGGCCCTCCGGTCCCGAGAGACTGCGTCGGCAGTGGAGGCTTCCCCGCGGGCGCCGCGTGAACGGCGGGCTCGCTCGCCACGGTGTCCGCTACGGCTGACGTGGACACGGGAAGAGGCGCGGTGGTCCGGCCTTGTGGGAGCAGCGTGCCTGGGCCCAGCGGCATCGCGAAAATCAGGAGCAATCCCAGCAGGAGGAGACGAGACCACCGCGCCCCCGGAGCCCGACGACGGTTCCCGTGGGGGAGGAGTTCGATAGGATTTCTCATAAATTTAAACCTGCGCGACTATAGAGATCCTTGCTTCTGGCGGCCATGTGCCGGGCATTTCCTGGCTTGAAGTATTTTGCGGCCGGGGAGTGGCCCACCGACGGAGCCCTTCCGGCGGGCTCCCGGCCCCGGAGAGGGGTTGGACCGGTCCGCTCCCCGCGGTGGGTCAACCGGTCGCGGGAACTCGAGGGCTCTTCTCGAGCCGACGGACCGCAAGCTGGCAGTACTCCGGGTCGATGTCCACGCCGATCCCCTTGCGCCCGGAGGCCCGCGCCGCGACGAGCGTCGTCCCGCTGCCCATGAACGGGTCGAGCACGGTGTCGCCGACGTACGTGAAGAGCTTCATGCAGCGCATCGGGAGCTCGACGGGAAAAGGGGCGGGATGCCCGACGCGCTTCTTGCTCTCCCCGTGGAACGTCCAGACTCCGTTCGTCCAGGCCAGGAACTCGTCGCGGGAGACGTCCGAGACACCGGAACCGCTCCGTTTCTTCCACTCCTTCTTGCAGAACACCACGATCATCTCGACGGGGGCAATGACGAACGGGGCCGAGGCGCTCTTCCAGGAGCCCCAGGCCGTCCTTCGGGAGATGTTCTGCTCGTTCCACACGACCGTGGACTGGTAGCGCCACCCGACCCGCTTCGCGATCGCGGTGAGGTCCGCGTAGACGCTCTGCTGCCCGCCCTTGTTCTTGTCCAGCGGGACGTTGAGGCAGAAGCGCCCGTCATCTTTCGCGAGCCGGTGGCATGCGCGCATCCAGGACTCGCTGAAGTCGAGATAATCATCGTAGCTCGCTCCGTCGTCGTGCGAACGGTAGTCGACCTGGACGTTGTAGGGAGGAGAGGTGACGATGAGGTCGACGCTCGACTCCCGAATGCCGGTCGGCTTCCGGATGTCCCCGCAGAGGATGGTGGCGTCCTCCGAACGGAGCACGGTCCGGCTCGCCAAGGCACCCCTCCCCATACCGAGCGCATCTCGGCATGGGCTAAGAACCGAGCGGGAGGACGCCGGAGGGGGGGAGAGCGCGCGCCGATGATCGGTGAGGGGTGACCGGACCGAGGCTCGCAGTCCGCGTTCCCGAAAGGTCTATGCCACGCCCAGCTACCGTGGACGGACCAGGAACAGGATGGACGAGGGAGGAGCTGCCCGCCGCCGGGGCCGATGGAGGAGGCCCCGGCTCTCCCGCCTTATGCTCTTCTTCATCCCCCTCGTGCTCGTCTTCGCCGGCAGCGTTGTCCTCGACCCGCAGCTCGCCGAGCTCGACCCGAGCCACGGCCTGTGGGGCCTGACGCAGCCCTGGGGCAACCAGACCTTCACCCTCCAGGGGCTCCACGGCCCGGTGACGATCGTCCGCGACGGGGCGGGGACCGTCCACATCTACGCGCAGGACGACCAGGACCTCATGTTCGCCCAGGGGTTCGCGCAAGCCTCCGACCGCCTCTTCCAGATGGAGATCGAGAGCGCGGCCGCCCAGGGGAACGTCTCGCAGTTCGTCGGACAGGCAGGGGTCGCTTCGGACATTGCGTACCGCACCCTGGGGCTCCCGCAGGCCGCCCTCGAGATGCAGGCGGACGTGTGGACGGTCTCCCCGACCCTCGCGCAGGACCTCCAGAGCTTCTCCGCCGGCGTGAACGCCTACATCGCCTGGGCCGAGGCTCACAACCGGCTCCCGATCTACTTCACCGGCCTCGGCGTCCAGCCCTACACCTGGACCCCTGCCGCGTGCTTCGCTTTCCAGGAGCTCATGACGTGGGGGCAGACCACCGGGATCGTGGAGCCGCTGCTCGCGGCCCTCTCGGCCATCCACATGGGGGATAATGCGACCAACGAACTGTTCTCGATCTACCCTCCGTACTGGCAGAACTTCACCGTCATGCCCGGCGATGGGACGATCAACGGACAGAACCTGACCCAGCAGGGCATCCAGCCGTCCTACGTCTTCTCCCAGGATTGGCTCGGCTCCTGGGCGACCGGCATCCCCACCTCCGAGGAATCCCAGCTCGCCCCCCTCTACCAGGCCGCGCTGGGGGCCATCAGCGACCCGTACGTCCCGGCGCCCCGCGTGGACGAGGGAGCAGGGTCCAACAGCTGGGTGGTCGCCGCTTCCCACTCCGCGGACCACCTTCCGATGCTCGCGAACGACCCGCACCTGCCGATCTCGCTCCCCTCCCTCTGGGTCCCGACCGAACTGGTCGACCCGAACTACGAGGTGTCGGGCTACGCCCTCGCGGGGCTCCCCGGGATCCTCATCGGGCACGACTCCCACGTCGCGTGGGCGCTCACCAACTCGGAGGGGGCGACGGCGCTGGACTACGTCGAGACCCTGCAGGGCGACCAGTACCTCTCGAACGGAAAGTGGTACCCGATCCACACGATCTACGAGAACTGGACCGTCGCGGCCTCCTCCTCGAACCCCTCCTACGTGAAGCACTTCACGCTCAACGAGACGGACCATGGCCCGATGCTCGCCCAGGTGGGGAACCACGGGCTGTCGATCGACTGGGCCGCGGACGGTCCCACTTGGGAGGCCTTGGCGGAGCTCGAGTTCGACCGGGCGGTCTCGGTGGACCAGTTCATCAGCATCCTGCACCAGTGGTGGACCGTCCCCAACCTGAACGTCCTTCTCGCCGAGAACAACGCCAGCGCGGGCACGTCGCACATCGGTTGGGTCATCCCCTGCCACTACCCTCTCGTCAACGAGACGATGCCCAACGGCCAGCACGTGACCGTGATCGGGTCGCGCGCTCCCCTGAACGGCAGCGGAGGCTTCGAGTCGGTGGGAACGATCCCGTGGGCCGACGCGCCGATGTCGATCGACCCCGCCCAGGGGTACCTCTATGCTCCGAACCAGCCGACCGTGGGACAGAACTTCCCCTATCCGTTGATCGGCGGCTGGTGGGACAGCGGCGGTCGCGGTCATGCGGTCGGCATGTTCCTCGCCGAGCACCCGACCATGACCGTCGGGCTCATGCAGGTCCTCCAGGCGAACGTGACCGACCAGTGGTCGCTGCTGCTCAAGCCCCAGCTTCTGTCCGCGCTCCAGACGGTCGCCGGATCGGGCGGCGGGGGCGCGACCTCGCTCGCCTCCCAGTTCCTCCCGATGGTGCAGTCCTGGAACGGTTCCTTCGAGACCGACGAGATCGTGCCTACCCTCTACACCTACTGGATCGACGAGGTGCAGAACGCGACGTACGACCCGAGCATGGAGGCGGCCGGATTGGGCGCCGGGGCCCCCGACCCCTTCCCGAACGCGTTCGCATGGATCGCGACCAACGACCCGAACTCCCCCTGGTTCCCGGGAGGATGGAACAAGGTCTCCACCGATGCGCTCACCGCGGCGCTCGACCTGCTCTCGCAGGAGTTCCATGGCCAGGGCATCTCCACCTGGACGTGGGGCACGGTCCACCCCTTCACCATGCCCTCGCTCACCGGCGAGGCCCAGTTCGCCGTGGGCCCCTTCCCCTGGTGGGGTGACGGCTACACCGTGAGCGTCGCTCCCACGACGAGGAGCCCGACGTTCCCGCTCACCCAGGTCTCCATCAGCTCCTCCCTCCGCATGGTGGTCGAACCGAACCCGAACGCTCCGAACGGCGGCACCGCCTGGGGCATCATCCCCGGTGGGGCCTCCGAGAACCCCGTCTCGCCCTACTACGCGAATCTCCTGGAGATGTGGCTCGCCCACACCTACGTCGACATGACGCTGAGCGCGACCTCCGCCGGGCCCTTCCCCCAGCAGGTGGTCTCGACCTGGAGCCTGCAGCCATGAGCGAGGAGCCCGCCACGACCGCGACGCCCTCCGACGCCGAGCCTGCGACGCGGGACGGCGCCATGGACGCTCCGACCCCGCAGAGCGCGCCCTCCACGGAGAAGCCCTCGAAGCGCGGGAGGCCCTCGACGACCTTCCTGATCGTGCTGGTCTTCCTGCTCGTGAGCCAGCCGCTCCTGCTGCTCGTCGTGCTCCTACCCTACTGGTGGGCCCCGCTGCCCATCCTCTCCGTCTGGGGGGTTCTCGGCTGGAAGCGTTCGTGGCTCTGGTCGCCCCTCGTAGGGTTCCTGCTCGGGTTCGGGTACTGGGGGATCCAGCTCCTGTTCCTGCCCGCCGGCCCTCGAGCGAAGCTGGCCGTCATCATCGCGAACGGGATCGGGACCGGGACCCCGGTCGCGGTGGCCTACCTCCTTGGCCCGCTCCTCTTCGGCCTCCTCGCGGCCCTCGCGGCGCTCACCGTCGCGGGTGGGCTCCGGCTGTGGGAGGACGTCCGCCCGCGCGCTCCGGACGCGACCGCCCCACCGAAGGTCGGGAGCGAGGCCTGAGGTGGGACCCATGGAGAGCGGCCCCCGCACCCGGATGGTCCTGCCATGGATCGTCGTCTCGATGCTCACCGAAGGCGAGGGCGAGGACCTCCGGGTCGCGGCCGTCGCCCTCGTCTCCTCCGAGGCCCCGAAGGACCCCAAGGCCTTCGTCCGGGAGGACGCGATCGCCCACCCGTTCATGCGCCAGGCCGTGCTGAAGGCGACCCCCCCGCTCAAGGACGCGTATCCTCTGCTCGGAGGATGGGTGCTCGAGCGTCGGGGCTTCGTCCTCTTCGACCGGTTCGGCACCCAGCTCAAGGCCCTCGAGAAGGAGTTCCAGCGGTACGAGCTCCCACCTTTGAGCTTCGCCCGGTCCCCGACGCTCGAGGTCTACCGGTCCATCGCTCCGAAGGCCCGGGCCCGCCCCACGGTGGAACGCCTCATCCAGGAGAACCTCGGGATGATCCTCTCGCGGGGACGCGACTCGATCACCGCGATGTGGCTCAAGGGTGACGTGACGGGCGCGCTGGAGGCGCTCCGTCAGGACGCGATCGGGCTCTGCATGCTTCTGGACCTCGGCCTCAAGCGGGGGACCGTGAAGCTGGACGGGGCCCCGATCCCGGTCGATTGGGACCGCAGGCTGAGGTCCGCGGTCCGCGCGGGCAACCCGGGCCTCGCCGGACCCCGCTGAAGCGAGGGCCGCCGGGACCCCGCGGGGGGCCCGGAGAGGACCCGTCCTGTACAAGCGTAGAAATAACCCCGACATGGTTCATGCGGATGCCAAAGGGGTCGCCATGAGCCGTACGTTCACCGCCCTGCGTTCCGCCCTTCGCCGACCGACCCTCGTCGCGCTCCTGATCCTCCTGGTGGCCTCCACGGGGACCGTCACGGGCCTGGCCCACGCGGCCCCCACCTCCTCCGTCCCCGGCACCTCGGCGTTCCTGGGGTACAACGCGAGCTTCCGGGAGACCGGGCTCCCCTTCGGGACCACCTGGTCGGTCACCGTGAACTCCGTGACCGTCTCCGGAGCCACCCGCACCCTGACCGTTCCTGAGGTCCCCAATGGAACGTCGACCTACACGATCGGGGCGATCACCGGCTACAGCTCCTTCCCTTCCTCCGGGTCCCTGACCGTCGCCGGAGGCAACCCCACCGCGGTCGCCATCTCCTTCGCCCAGACCCCCGGGCACTACACGGTGAGCTTCACCGAGACCGGGCTCGCGTTCGGAGTGACCTCTTGGAACGTCACCTTCAACGGCACGCTCTACGCCGCGAACGGCCTCACCTTCGCAGGCCCGACCATCTCGATCGCGAGCGTGGTGAACGGCACCTACACGTTCTCGGTGGCCCCCCAGTATGGGATGGCCCCGACCCCCATCACCGGGCAGATCATCGTGAACGGGGCGAATCCCGCCACCCAGACGATCGCCTTCGGGCCCCTCCCCGGCCACTACTCGGTCGCCTTCTCCGAGACCGGCCTCCCCCGCGGGAGCGTCTGGCACCTCACCTTCAACGGGTCCGTCTACGCGGCCGCGGTCGCGCCCTTCGGGGCCACGGTCATCACCATCAACAGCGTGGTGAACGGGACCTACTCCTGGAACACCACAGCCCCCGGGTTCTCGGCCACGCCGCCGAGCGGGAGCGTCAACGTGAACGGGGCCTCTCCCGCCACGACGGCCATCGTCTTCGCGCCCATCCCCGGGCAGTACTCCGTGACCTTCCGTGAGCGGGGCCTCCCCGCCGGGACGGCCAGCTGGAGCGTCACCTTCAACAACACGTCCCAGCAGGGAGCGGTCCCCTTCCCGCCCATCGTCTACAGCGGGGTGCTGAACGGGACCTATCTGTTCTCCGTGCCCAACGACGTCGGGTGCGTGCCCTCCCCCGCGGGCGGCTCGCTCACCGTCGCCGGGGCCGCCGTGACCCAGACGATCACGTTCACCTGCCCGCTCCCTGGGAGCTGGCCCGTCTGGTTCAACGAGACGGGGCTCGCTCCGGGGCTGACCTGGTCGGTCACCTTCAACGCCGCCACGACCACCTCGACGGCAAGCTCGATCGAGTTCTTCGCCCTCAACGGGGCGTACCCCTTCACGGTGGGCGCGCCCGCGCGCTGGGTGGCCTCCCCCGCCTCGGGGACCGTCACGGTGAACGGGGCGAGCATCTCCACCTCGATCCTCTTCGTCAACACCGCGAACCGGTTCAACACGACCTTCACGGAGACCGGGCTCCCCACGGGGACGAACTGGGGGGTCACCTACAACGGGACGCTGCAGTTCTCCAGGACGGCCTCGATCGTCTTCCTCGGGATGATCAACGGGACCTTCGCGTTCAACGTGAGCGCGGTGGGCAGCCGGGTCCCGACCCCCGTGTCGGGCTCCTCCACGGTCCAGGGCGCCGACACGTCCGAAGCGATCGTCTTCAACATGACCTACACCGCGACCTTCTCGCAGACCGGGTTGCCCTCGACGACGAGCTGGTCCGTGGACGTGGGGAGCACCCACGTGAGCGGCAACACGGCCTCGCTGGTCTTCCCGGACCTCGTGAACCACACCTACACCTTCTCGGTGGGCGCGGTCTCCGGCTACACCTCCACCCCGCCCACGGGAACGTTCAGCGTCGCGGGGTCCTCGGTCTCGGTCGCCGTCAGCTTCCGGGTCGCGGTGCACACGCAGTACACCGTCGCCTTCACCGAGAGCGGGCTGCCGAACGGGACCACCTGGTCCGTGACCTTCAACGGCACGACCGCGAGCGGCACCGGCGGGTCGGCGATCACGTTCCAGGCCTACAACGCGTCGGGCCTCGCCTACTCGGTGGGGACGGTCTCGGGCTACACGGCGAGCCCGGCGTCCGGCACCGTCAACGTGCAGGGCCAGACGGTCAACGTCCCGACCATCCAGTTCTCGAAGAGCACGAACGGGAAGTCGGGGCTGACGTCCGCGCTCTCCGGGCCGAGCCTCTACATCCTGCTGGTGGTGGTGGTCGTCGTCCTCCTGGCCCTCCTGGCGGCCTTCCTGATCCTCCGCCGGCGGCGGAGCTCCGCCCCTCCGAAGTCGCCGGAGACGGCAGAGGGAGCAGAGGGAGCGGCGGCCGCGGAAGGCGCGGGCGGCGCCTCCAGCTGGGCGTCCACCCCGGAGGAGCCCCCGGCCGGCTCGCCGGCGCCGTCCTCGGACGGACCCGCCGCGGATTCCTCCCCGCGCTCCTCGGACGGGACCGAGGCGGGCTCGTCCGCTCCGTCCGCGTCGGGCGAGCCCGACTCGGACGGGCAGCCCGCCCTGCCCATCCCCGCAAAGGCTCCCGAGTGAAGGCCGGGGCGGCCCCGGGGAACGACCGAGGTCAGTAGCACCAGCCACGGGGGGTCCCCGTTCCTGGCCCGAGTGCGTGCGGGTCCCTCGCCTGGACGCGAGTTCGCAGGTAGGCCCAAGCGAAGAGGAGCGCCGGCACCGCCTGGGCGAGCTTCGAGATCAGCAGGACTCCCTGCAAGCCGGAGAGCTGGGAGACGTCCACGGTCCCCCCCGTGGCCACGGCGGAGAACGCCTGGGCCACGATCGACGACAGATACACCAGCATGATGATCGTGAAGAGCGAGGAGAGCAGGAAGCCGCCCCATAGGAGGCCCCGGGAGAACCGGTCGGCCAGTCGGTAGATGAGGACCACGTTCGCGAGGACCCCCAGAACGGTGAGGATCGCCAACGCCAGGAAGTAGTCCTGGAGGCCGCTCTCAAGCCCCGCGACGGCCGACGCGGGCGAACCCACATTCGACTGCGAGATGGTCAGGAGATTGGCGACCTCCCCGGCGGTGACCACGACGAGGAGCGCCATTGTAAGGAGCAGCAGAGCGCCTCCGGCGAGCACGTTTCGGTGGTGCGCCTGGTCGTACCCGTTCCGCCCAAGGAAGACGTAGATGAGCCCGACGAGGGTGAAGAGCGCGCCGATGTACTGGATGAAAGGGATCCACCCGAGGGCGAAGCCGATCACGAGCGCGAGGAGGCCGCGGTCGGTCCGGTCGCGAGCCCGCTTCTCCCGCTCGTGCCGGTAGAGGTCCCCCTCCGAGCCGAGGGGGTCGAGATCCCACGGGTCCGGCCTCCCCGGAGGCGCCGCTTCGCCGGCGGGGACGGCCGGTGCGACCGGGAGGGCCTCCGGGGGCGGGGGGATCCGGACCGCGTCCTCGGCCAACGGGCTACCGCACCGATTGCAGAACTTCGACCCCGCAGGGTTCGCGCCGGAACAACCTCCGCAGACGAGCCACCCGGAGGGGTCTGGCACGGTCACCCCCATGGGCCGACCCAGAAGTTGGTCCTTTCGGCCACGGAGCGGGGCTCCCCCGCGATGACGTGCGCGTTCGCGCGCGACCGCGGGAGGGCCGGGGCCGGGTAGCCCTGAGAAGCGGGTGCCCTAGAGCTCGGCGCCGTCGTGCGCCCGGAGGGGCTTGCCGTGGCGGTGCCGGCGGACGGGCACCTCCTCCTCGTCCTCGTCGTCCTGCGCGGCCGCCTTGATCTGGTGCGGGCGGCGCAGCCGGTGTCGCAGCTCGAGGTGGCGGTGGTGCCGGCGGGGTCGGCTCACGACCTCCTCCTCGTCATCCTCCTCGTCCTCCTCCTCGTCGTCAAAGACGCGAGCGGCCTTGCTCTGGTGGAGGTGCACGTGGACCCGGGTCGAGGGGGAGGGGGGCGTCTGGTAGACGAACCCCTGGACCGGGTGCAGGCTCTGGTGCATGGTCATGAGGCTCCCGGTGAGGAGCGGCACGAGAGCGAAGTAGAACAGGAGCGGAGTCGCGTGGAGGATCGCGGTCGGAGCGGCGTACTGGACCGGGTAGAGCGTCTTCGAGAGGATGGGCGGGAAGTGCGGGCCCAGGATCACGAGGGTGAGCGCGAAGATGCCGACGAAGGCGAGGGCGGGGCGCAGTTCCAGCTGGACGTACTTGAGCCCCTCGGGGCCCTCGGTCTCCAGCCCGAGGACCCAGGCCGCGAGGACCAGGGCCACGACGAGCGCGCTCCAGACGAGCAGCACCCCCAGCGTGAGGTACAGCAAAGCGAAGAGCGTGGCTCCGACGGTCCAGACCTTGGCATCCATGGGGTCCCTGATGGGATGACCCCGGGGATGGGTCTAAAAACCCCACCCTCCACTCGCAGCGTCCGGTCGAGGGTGGGCTACCCCATCCAGAGCCCGGTGTTGTAGACCAGGACCCGGTCGGAGCGGTCCACCGCCCCTTCCTGCCGGAGCAGCTGGACCCCGGCGAGCGCGACCCCCGTCTCCCGGGCAACGGAGATCCCGTGGGCCGACATGAACCGGCGGGCGGCCGGCTCGATCGCGCTCTCGGGGACCGAGACGCCCCCACCGTGGGTCGAGCGGACCGCGTCGAGGATGTCCTCGCTCGAGAAGGGGGAAGGGACGCGCAGTCCGGCGGCGGCGGTCGTGGGGGAAGCGACCGGCTCGACCTTCTCCCGACCCCTTTTCAGGGCCTCGACCACGGGGGCGCACCCCTTCGGTTGCGCGGCGTAGAGGCGGGGCACCTTCGAGAGCCAGCCCATCTCCTGGAGCTGGGAGAAGGCCCGTTGCATCCCGACGAGGCCGGTGCCGCCCCCTGTGGGATAGACAATGGCGTCGGGCATGCCCTCGGGGCCGAGGGTCCAGAAGATCTCGAACCCCATGGTCTTCTTCCCCTCGGCCCTCCACGGCTCGCGGAGGGTGGAGACGTCAAACGCCCCTCGGCGCTTCGCTTCCTCCCTCCCGATGCGCCCGGCGTCGCCGATGTGGCCCTGGACCGTCCGGAGCTCCCCGCCGTAGAGCGCGACCTGCGTCCTGGCCGACTCGGGGGCGTCCTGCGGCATGAACACCAGCGACCGGAGCCCTCCGCGGGCCGCGTAGGCGGCGAGCGCAGCCCCGGCGTTCCCCGCCGTCGGCACGAAGAGGTCCTTGAGCCCGAGCTCCTTGGCCTTCGACACCGCGACGGCCATGCCCCGGGCCTTGAAGGTCCCCGTCGGCAGGAAGCCGTCGCACTTGATCAGAAGCTCCCCGCCCGGGGCGAGCTCGGGGTCCGCGACCTTCAGCAGCGGGGTCTCGTTCTCGCCCAGGCTCACGCGGGAGGAACTGTCCCGCAGCGGGAGGAGCTCCTCGAAGCGCCGCAGGTCGGGAGGTCGGGCGCGCAGGCGGTCGCGCGACATCCTCTCCTTCGCCGCCTCGAGGTCGTAGCGCGCGACCAGGGTCCGGGAGCACTCCAGGCAGTAGGTCCTGGCCGGGCGCTCGGAGAAGGCGCGCCGGCATCCGGGGCACATGAGGTCCTGCAGGAGCGAGGCCACGACCGCCCGAGGGGTGCCCGACCTTGAAGGCTCCGCTCGAGCGGTGCTCCCTCAGATGGGCCCGGAGGCGTAACGGGCGAGCGGCGACAGCCGGGCCTCCGAGGTCGGGTCCGGGATCGTCTCGGGGGCGTTCAGGTGCAGGAGCCGTCGCTCCATCTCGCGCGTGGCGTAGGCCAAGAGCGGCTCCAGGTTCTGCGTGTCGGCGCGGTTGTAGGCGACCAGCCGTTCGAGGGCCCCCCGCACCCCTCGTCGGTGCGCCTCCCACAGCCGGACCGCTTCCAGGCCGTCCACGCCCTCGACGCCCTCGCGGTCGCCGAGCCCCAGACGCTTCTCGATCACCTTCAGCCCCCCGCGCTGTCCCAGTCGTAGTAGCAGCCACCGGAGGTCCGCATGGGCCGGGGGGAACTGGAGCTCCGGCTGGTGGGCCGCCAGGAAGGGCACGTCGAACCCCCGTCCGTTGAAGGTGACGAGGAGCGCGAAGGGGCGGAGCACCGCTCCGAGCTCCTCGAGGTCCTCCCCGTGCACCAGCGACCGGGTCTTCCCCCCTCCATGGACCGTGACGCAGGTCACGATGCCTTGCTGGGGAGAGAGGCCGGTCGTCTCGATGTCCAGGAAGGCCGTGCGCCGGGGGAAGGAGGAGTACAGACGCCAGTGCTCGGAGGCGGGGAGCGTCCGGGCGAAGTACCCCGCGTTCCCTTCTTCGAGCGCCTGGGCGCTCCGGCGGAGCTCCTGCTGGACCCGGGCCAGGCGGTCGGAGGAGACCCCGGGAAGCCGGTGCTCCAGTTCGGAGAGGGTCCCCCAGTCCTTGACCCCCATGTTCCAGAGGACGACCTCCGTGGCCGCGCCCACCCCCGGCAGGTGCTGGAAGGTGGCCCGGAGCATCGAGGAGAAAGGGGGTGACGCCACGTCCAGGTCAGCGTCCGGAGGGAGTAAAGTTTGGTGCCGGGGGGGGCCCGGAGCCCTCGCCGGAGGGCCCTCGCCGTTCCAGGGGGGGCTCGGGTGTGGGACTAACCGATAAGAACCACCTCCTGAGATGGGGGGATACCATGAGCGCAAGCGTCAATCGCAAGGTTACCGAGGCCCCAACCACGTTCGCCCGCGGGGCGCTCCTCTCCGTCGGCGTCCTCGCCCTCCTGCTCACCTCCCTCGCCCCGATGGCCGGCGCCTCGGTCGCGCACCCGCAGGTCTCGCCGGGCGGCGTCTGGGAACAGTTCCACGGGGATCCGACGCTGGACGGGGTCTCCGGTAGCGGTTCCACCCCCACCAACGCGTCCCTCTTCGCCCCCGTGGACCTGACGCGCTACGCGAGCTTCGGCACGGTCACGAGCAACCCCTACCCCTACCAGGCTTCCCCCGTCACCGACGGATCGGTGGTCGTGGTGGCCATCGGCAACTACCTCCTGGAGTTCTCGGCGACCTCCGGCGCCCAGGTCTCCGGCTGGCCCACCGCCGCGCTCCCGGGCGGCCCGAACGGCGGCCCCCTGGTCGGGACGCCGCTCTTGACCCCCACCGCGATCTACGTGGACCAGGCGGCCGGGAACGGCGCGGGCGCGAGCATGGTCTTCGCGATCAACCCGACGAACGGTTCCATCCTCTGGCAGTCCGCACCTCAGACGTGCGGGTTCAGCTGCCGTTCCGCCTCCAGCGTGGCGATCGGGGCGGGCTCGCTCGCGGTCGCGACCCTGGGAGGGGAGCTGGCCTGGCATCCTCCCTCCGCCGGCAACCTCTGGACCTACCAGGCCGCGAACGGGGGCGCGTTCTACGACGCCACGCCCGCCTACACGTTCATCGCCGGGCTCGACGTGTCGGCGTTCGTCCTTCCGAGCCTCTTCGGAGGACTGGAGGCGTTCCAGGCCCCGCCCCTCGGCGGCAACGTCGCGGGATTCCCCGCCTCCCCGCCCGGCGGCTTCGGAGAGACCCTGTCCTCCTCCGCGGCCGTGGTGAACCTCACCTCGGGAGGGACCGTCAACACGTGGGCCTTCTTCGGCGGGGACGCGGGCAACGGGGCCTCGAGCCACCTCTGGGCGGTCGACCTCTCCCAGCCGAGCGTGATCGCGTCGGTCACCATCCCCCCTCTGGGGAACCCCTCGGACGGGGTCATGGGCACGCCGGCCGTCGTGGTCTCCCCGACGAACCCGAACCACGCCTCGGTCTACTTCGCCACCCTGGATGGCCAGGTGATGAACGCCACGTTCAGCTGGAACGGAGGGACCCAGACCGGTTTCACCCGGGGCTGGTCGTTCCAGGCGCCGGTGTCCACGTCGTTCTACGCCTCCCCCGTGGTCGCCGGCGCCGACGTGCTGGTCCCGGGCAACGACGCCCAGGGCACGCTCTACGCGGTCACCATCTCCGGAGGAGTTCTCGACTGGACCGCGCGCACCGGTTCCCCGGTCTACGCGAGCCCGGCCGTCTCCGGGGGCGCGGTCTACATCGTGACCTCGGCGGGGAAGCTCTACGGGTTCGGATACTCCCCCGGCCCCGGCAGCAATTCGACCAACGGCGGGAACGCCTCGGGCAGCGACCTCGTCTACGCGCTCCTCGCCGCCCTGGTGGTCATCGTGATCGTCGCCCTGGTCGTGGTCTACGTCGTCTCGCGGCGACACCACCCCCATGTTCCGGCCCACTCCGGGCACGGGGCCCACCCGGCTCCGGTGAGCACGTGGAGCCCTCCGCCACCCCCCTCGTCCTCGGGGGCTCCGCCGCCTCCCCCCCCCAGCTCCTCCTACCCGCCGCCTCCCGGCCACGGGGGCTCGGGCGTGCCCCCTCCGCCCACCACCGCCGAGGTGGCGTACGACGAGCCCAGCGGCGGCTGATCGGACGGGTCGAGACCTCGCCTCCTAGCCGCGCACGTGCAACGCGGGCCCTCGCACGGGGCGCGGCCTCCCCTCGGGGACGCCACCTTCGTGGGAGGGCCCCCACGCCTTCCGTCGAGCCAGATGGGGCGGGAGCGCCGGCGACAGAATGATATACTCACCATTTAGTGTGCAAATCTGGCCCCCGATGGGAACGATGGATTCCTTCCTCGAGCTTCTCGCCCTGGCCACGGCGATGGGGCTCGCGATCTTCCTCTCGATGCCCCTGGTCCTGCGCAGGAGCCGGTCCGACCGTCTGCTGAACCTCCTGTCGGGAGCGGCGGTGGGCATCCTGGTCTTCGTCCTGGCGGACGTGTGGGGGAACGTCGCGGCGCTGCTCTACCTCCCGAACTCCTTCCTCACCAACGTCTCCCTCGATGCCCTGTTCTTGGTCGCGGCGCTCGGAGCCTTCCTTCTTCTGTACTTCCTGGAGCACAGGAGCGGGGCCGCCCGGGAGATCTCGCCGACGACCACCGCCCTCGTCGTCGCGCTCGCGATCGGCTTCCAGAACCTGACGGAGGGGATGGTCTTCGGCTCCGCCTGGGCGGCCGGCACGCTCGGGCTGCTCGCCGTGATCTTCGCCGGGTTCTTCCTGCAGAACGTCACCGAGGGGTTCCCCATCGCGGTCCCGCTGCTGCGGGCCAAGGAGCGGCGGGTGGCCCGGTTCTCACTCTACTTCCTCCTCGGGGGCATCCCCGCGACCCTCGGGGCCGGAGTGGGGTTCTTCTGGACCTCGACCCCGCTCATCGTGGGAGCCGACGCGCTCGCCATCGGCACCTGCCTCTACGCGATCCTCCCGATGCTGAAGGCGGCCTTCCGTCCGGCGGAGACCCCGGAGGCGACCCGGCTCAAGCAGAGCCTCACCTACCTGGGGATCGGCCTGGGGTTCGCCGTGGGCTTCCTCGTGAACGCGTTCTAGGGAGCGGCATGGGGCAATCCTCAATTGCGGAGGGGCCTCGAGGACCCCTCCCATGAACTCCGAGGCGATCCCCGGCGTTGCGGACGAGCTCACCGTCCTTGGCGAGACCTCCCGGATCTACCGCCCCGAGCGGCTTCCCGGCCTGGACCGGAAGGAGCTCGCCCGACGTCCGCTCGTCGTCCGGGTCCTGCTGGAGAACCTGGTCCGCAACTTCGACCCGAAGGTGCTCGACGCGAAGGACCTCACCTCCCTCGGGCAGGGCAAGCTCGGCGATTCCGCCGAGCTCCCGTTCTACCCGGGACGGGTGCTCCTCCAGGACTTCACCGGGGTGCCGGTCATGGTCGACCTCACCGCGATGCGCTCGGCCGCAGGTGCGGCCCAGGCGAAGGTGAACCCCCGGGTCCCGGTGGACCTCATCATCGACCACTCGGTCCAGGTGGACTCCTTCGCCGAGCCACGGTCCCGGCTCATCAACCTCGACCGGGAGTACGACCGGAACACGGAGCGCTACGGTTTCCTCCGCTGGAGCCAGGGCGCCTTCCAGGGCCTGCGGGTCGTGCCGCCTGGGAACGGGATCTGCCACCAGGTCAACCTGGAGTACCTGGCGTCCGTCGTGGACCGTCGGGTCCCTCGGAGCGGAGGGACCCCCGCGGCCTTCCCGGACACGCTCGTCGGGACCGACTCGCACACCACGATGGTGAACGGGCTGGGCGTCCTGGGCTGGGGGGTCGGCGGCATCGAGGCCGAGGCCGTCATGCTCGGCGAACCCTACTTCATGTCGAGGCCCACGGTCGTGGGCGTCCGGCTCAAGGGCACCCTTCCGGAAGGGGCCACGGCGACGGACATCGTGCTGACGGTCACCAAGGCCCTTCGGAGCCACGGGGTCGTCGAGAAGTTCGTCGAGTTCTGGGGGGAGGGCGTTCGCGCGCTCGCCGTCCCGGACCGGGCCACCATCTCCAACATGTGCCCCGAGTACGGGGCGACCTCCGCCCTCTTCCCGATCGACGAGGCGACCCTCGCCTACCTCCGCGGCACCGCCCGGAACCCGGCGCACGTGGCCCGGGTGGAGGCCTACGCGAAGGCGGTGGGGCTCTGGGTCGACGCTTCGACCCCCGAACCCGTCTTCGACGAGACGCTGGAGATCGACCTCTCGAAGGTCGTGCCCACCGTCTCCGGGCCGCGGAACCCGGACGAGGCGGTCTCCCTCCCCCAGGTCCCTCAGGCGTTCCACGGAGCCGTCCAGAGCTTCCGCAAGGGCCGCGCGTCGCCGCCCCCCCAGCACCGGCCCCACCCCACCCCCGGGAGCCCGAAGCACGATCCCGCCGAGGTGGCCGACGGGGCGATCGCCATCGCGGCGATCACCAGCTGCACGAACACGTCCAACCCGAACGTCATGGTCGGCGCGGGACTCATCGCGAAGCGGGCCCACGAGCTCGGCCTCCACCCACCCTGGTGGGTGAAGACCTCCCTCGCCCCCGGCTCGAAGGTCGTCACGGACTACCTGGAGCGGGCGGAGCTCCTCCCGCACCTCACCGCGCTCGGCTTCGGGATCGTCGGGTACGGATGCACCACCTGCATCGGGAACTCCGGACCTCTCGTGCCGGAGGTGGAGGAGGCGTTCAAGGAACGCGACGTCTACCTCGCCTCCGTCCTCTCCGGCAACCGCAACTTCGAGGCCAGGATCCACAACGAGATCCGGGCGAACTTCCTCGCCTCCCCGATGCTCGTGGTCGCCTACGCTCTCGCCGGCCGCATCGACCTCGACCTGTCGCACGACCCGCTGGGGAAGGACGCGCACGGCCACCCCGTGCTCCTGAAGGACCTCTGGCCCACGGCGGAGCAGGTGCGCGGGGTCGTCGAGCGGTCGTTGCGCCCGGAGATGTACGCGTCCAGGTACCGAGCGATCTCGGAGGGCGGGGAACACTGGGACCGCCTGAAGGTCCCCTCCGGTGCGACCTTCGCCTGGGGCGAGGATTCCACCTACCTGCGGCTCCCGCCCTACTTCGAGCTCCCACCGCCTCCCGCTCCGAAGGGCCGCGAGGTCCTCGCGGGAGGGAGGGCCTTGGCCCTCCTCGGGGACAACGTCTCCACCGACCACATCTCCCCGGCCGGAGAGATCATGGAGGAGAGCGCCGCCGGCCGCTACCTGAAGGACCACGGGGTCCCCGCGAACGAGTTCAACACCTACGGCTCCCGCAGGGGCAACCACGAGGTGATGGTCCGGGGGACCTTCGCCAACGTCCGACTGAAGAACGCCCTGGCGCCCTCCCGGGAGGGCGGTTGGACGCTCCACGTGCCCTCGGGCCAGGAGATGACGATCTACGACGCCTCGCTGAAGTACCAGAAGGAGCGCGTCCCCCTCCTGGTGTTCGCGGGCGCGCGGTACGGGCAGGGAAGCTCCCGCGACTGGGCGGCCAAGGGCCCCCTCCTGCTGGGCGTCCGCGCGGTCATCGCGCAGAACTACGAGCGGATCCACCGCTCGAACCTGGTCGGCATGGGCGTCCTTCCGCTCGAGTTCAAGCCCGGGGAGAGCTGGAAGTCGCTCGGGCTCACCGGCAAGGAGTCCTTCTCCCTCCGCCTTCCGGAGGGGAAGACCCTCGGACCCCGGGGCGAGCTCGAGCTCCAGGTCAAGGACGAGGCCGGCCGCGAGATCCGCTCGACCACCGTGCGCATCCGTATCGATTCGTCGGTCGAGATGGAGTACTACCGGGCGGGGGGCATCCTGCCCTACGTCCTCCACCGCGTCACGGCCTCGTGAGCCGTCGGGGGCCCCCCGACCGAGGGTGGCCGCGACCCCCGGGCCCGCATATACGCACCCGTACGGACAGGTCGGGGAGGGGCCCCAAGGATTGAAATAACGCCCGAGACGTGCCCGAACCCATCAGGGGGGGGCGCGCACCTGTTCGTACGTGGGGGATTCCCGAGGGGCATCCTGGGGAAGAAGGGCTCGGCAGCGACGATCTCGGCGATCTTGGTCATGGTGATGGCGAGCACGGCCATGGGAGCCGGGCTGCTCGTCGAGCAGGCCTCGTTCTTCTCCCACCCGTTCATCCCGTGCCAGCCTTACTTCGTCGTCGGCAACATCACGCTCGTCACGAACACCGGGGCGAGGACGCCCCAGGCGAACACCCCGGTCTGGATCAATTCCACCTACCTCAACGGCACCAACGGGGGACTGAACGCCTCGACCTCCCCCATGACGTATTCGACGCACACGGACGCCGGCGGTCAATACCAGCTCGACCTGCCCTGCGGCTACGTGAGCGCGAGCCCGATCAAGCTGAGCTCCCACGACCTCGCCGGCTCGAACGCTTCCGCCTACAACGCGACCTCCGTCAACACGGCGAGGCCCGGAAGCTACCTCGATGGACTGCTCAAGGCCCCGGCGCTCGCGGCGGTGCTCACGGCCACCCCCACGTCCTCCGAGTCCCCCCTCCTCACCACCCTCACCACGACGCACACCGGGGGGAACGGAAAGTACTCCTTCCGTTACATCCTCGACTTCGGAGGGCTGCAGGCCACCGAACCGAACGGGAGCTTCGTCCACACCTACACCTTCGCCACGACCCACTGGGCGAACGTCTCCTTCTGGCTCAACGACAGCTTCGGGGACTCCCTCCAGTCCAACAACGTTCTCGTGAAGGTCGTCCCGCCGGTGAGCCTCGCCTCCTTCCTCCCGTCCCTCGTGGCCCTCAACAACTCCGACCCGGAGACGTTCACGGCGACGGTGGTCAACGGCGCCCCGAACTACAACTACGCCTACCAGTCGGGGACGAACATCAACCCCACGCACACCGGCATCGCCTCGACGACGAACAGCGCCACGATCTTCTACAAGGGCCAGGCCTCGTCGACCACCGGTAGCGTGGCCAACGTGACCGTGACCGACGCGGGCGGGAAGTCCACGAGCGGCACGACCACGGTGTGGGTCTACAACCTGAGCGCCCACGCGAGCCTGGGCCTGTCCTACCGCCCTGCGGACGCCGGGCAGACGATCCAGTTCAACGGGACCGCGATGGGAGGCGGCAACTACTACGCCTTCCACTGGCAGTTCGGCGACGGGGCCGCCTCTTCCTCGACGCTCCGGAACCCGACGCACGCCTACGCGGCGAGCGGGACCTACACCGCCCGCTTCTGGGCGAACGACTCGGGCCACTCCTGCGGAGCCTCTTGCCCATCCACGACGCTCGTCATCACGGTCAACCCCGCGATGATCGTCACCCTCACGGCGAACCGCACGACCATCGACGCCAACCAGGGCGTGGCCTTCTCCGAGACGGTTACGGCGGGGACCGGGACCACCCCGTACACCTCCTACTACACCAACTTCGGGAACGCGCAGCACGCGACCTCCCCCACCTCCGGATTGTCCTCCACCGTCTACGCCGCGGGAGGGCCCTACACGGCCCAGGGCGCGGTCGTGGACTCCGCCACGGCCAACGTCTCCTCCAACGCGGTCACGATCACGGTGAGCCCGACGCTCACCGTCTCCGGCAGCATCACGAACCTCACGACCCACGTCCCCACCACGCAGGGGTACGTCGGCGAGAGCCTGGACTTCACGAGCGCCGGGGCGGGAGGGACCCCCGGGTACACCTACGGGTGGATCTTCGGCGACGGGTCGAGCACGACCTTCGGGGCGGGGACCACCACGACCCACGCCTACACGGTGGGAGGGACCTACACCGTGACCTTCGAGGTCAAGGACTCGGTCAGCGGGTACGCGACGACCACGGGATCGATCACCATCTACGCCGCCATGACCCTCAACCCCCTCGTTTCGAACCGGACCGCGGGCGAGATCAGCCTCTCGGTCCAGCTGACGGACTCCTGGGCGGGCGGGACCGTGTTCTACCACACGAACTGGACCTTCGGGGACGGGACGACCTTCGGACCGGTCTCCGGGACCGCCCTGAGCGATGTCCGCGCCCACGTCTACACCACCGCCGCCAACGTCACGGTGGGCGTGGTCACGCGCGACTCCCAGGGGGAGCAGCTCTACCGCTCCCTCCGGATCTTCGTCTACAACCCGATCCAGGTCACGCTGACGCCCACGTTCCCCTCCGGGAACAACGACCCTCCGCTCAACGTGACCTACTCCGTCCTCATCACCGGTGGGAGCTTCGGGTACGTGAACGCGAACCTCACCCTCGGGGATGGGAACATGTCCGTGCTGATCCCGTCGCTGGTCGACACCGAGACCTACTGGCACGCGGGCCACTACAACGCGAGCATCTGGGTGCGCGACAACGCCTCCGACAAGGTCAGCGTCGGCTACTCGCTCGCGGTCTGGGGACAGAACTCCACGGAATCCTACGGCGCGGGATGGAGCCTCGTCGCGCTGCCCGGCATCCACACGAACTACGACCTCTGGTTCCTCTACGAAGCGCTGGTCCAGAGCGGGGCCTCGCCCACCACGACCCAGGTCGCGATCCAGAACACCGCGGGAGGACTCCCGTACAACTGGACCTTCCAGGCGGGCATGGCGGGTTCCGGAGCGGCCGCGCCCCACGCCATCGCGGACGCCCGGGGCATCTGGATCTACCTCGCGGCGGCCGCGACGGTCAAGCTCTCGGCGGCGGCCCCGTTCGCGGGTCCTCTCGGGACCCCGACCACGCTGCTCGCGGGATGGAACAACCTCGGCTGGGTCCTCTCCGGCGCGACCACGGCGAGCGCGATCGCCGCGCTCATCCCGAGCGCGTCGACGGTCTCGGTCTGGAACCAGGGCACGCAGTCCTACACCGACTACGTGGTAGGCTTCGACACCGTCGGTGGCCCCTACGACTCCGCGGTCGCGAACGGCCAGGGGTTCCTGGTCTGGGTCCCGTCCGCCACCAGCTTCACCGAGTGAGCGGAAGGGCTCGGGGGAACGCGAGACCATGATGGGGATGGGCGCTGTACAACGGCGAGCCCTCGCCGCGGCCTCGGCGGCGGCCTTCATGCTCCTCCTCGGCCTCGTGCCGTCGGTCGGAGCCTCGGCCGTCCACGCCCCCGCCCTTTCCCCCGAAAAGGGGGCTCCTCTCCCCGCGTACGCCCCCTATCCGGGCAAGCTTCTGCGGCACGGGACGGGAAGCGCGCACGCGTTCCCGAAGTTCCCGGCAGGCTGGGCGGGGGCGGGAACGACCCCGTCGGCGCCCTCCTACTGCGGCATGTTCGGCTGCGGGCAACTGAGCTACAACGGCGGGCCCATCATGCACAATCCGACGGTCTACCTCGTCTGGTGGGAACCTTCGGGGTTCTCCTACGACGGCGGGACCGACACCTACTCGGTGGCCGCCGGGGACGCCTCGTACGAGCATGTCCTCACGGGCTTCTTCCTGAACTCGACCGGGAGCGGGTACGACCAGGTCGTCGAACAGTACACGATGACCGGAGGGTCTCACGCCGGCGGGACCATCACGTTGGGAGGGGAGTTCAAGGACACCACCCCGTTCCCCTGCGGGGTCTGCGACGCTTCGACCCCGTTGTCCGACACGGACCTGCATAACGAGGTCCACAAGATCGCGACCACGTACGGGACCCCGGAGAACACCAACACGGAGTACTTCCTCTTCACCCCCCTGGGGGTCCAAGAGTGCTCCGCCTCGGCCGGAGGGTGCAGCGCCGGCGACTACACGAACCCCGCCTTCTGCGCGTTCCACGGCGACTTCTCGGATGGAGGGAACGATGCGGTCTTCGCCTACATGTGGGACACCGGATCGAACCCCAACGACTGCCAGGGGTGGAACGACACGGTCTACCCGTACACCCCCAGCGGCGACTCCTTCGGGGACGAGGAGGTCTCGATCGTCTCGCACGAGTTCGCCGAGAGCATGACCGATCCCGACATCGGCGTCAACAACGTCGCCTGGTACAACAACCAGTACGGGGAGATCGGCGACATGTGCGCCTACGTCTATCCCGGGTCCGGGATCTTCCAGGACCACCCGGACGACAATTTCACCTTCAAGCCCTTCATCAACCAGCCCGAGTACTCCAACTACGACCAGAGCTGCTCGACGCACCAGAACACCTACGCGACCGGGAACCGCCCGCTCCCGTCCATCGTGAACGTGAACTATCCCGCGACGGTCGCCGTGGGCCAGAGCGCGAACATCTTCGTCAACGTCTCGAACACCGGCGCGCAGGCGCAGTGGGGGAACCTGACCCTCGACTTCCCCACGAACCCGGCGCCGAGCACCCTGGCCGTCGTCTCGCCCTTCACGAACTTCCCCGCAACTCCCACCATCGTACCCTCGGGGACCAAGCTCCAGGCCTGCTATTCGACCTGCACGATCACCTCGGGCTATCCGATCGCGGAGGCCTTCGCGGGCCAGTGGCCGGGGTCGACGACCTACCGGCTCCAGGTCAGGTACACCCCGACCGCGTCCGGGACGTTCACCTTCGACCTCAAGGCGGTGATGGCCGCGGTCGGGATCTCTTCGGCCACCGACTGGGTCCCCCTCAGCAACACCCTCACCGACCAGCAGGGGGAGAACGTGACCCAGTACTCGATCACGGTCAGCTCGACGATCGGCGCGGGGACCGTGACGCTCAACCGTACCGCCTGCGAGGTGGGATGCAGTGTGGCGGTCAACGCCACGTTCACGGGAGGCATCTCCACCTACTCCGGGGCCTTCTGCTGGAACGACGGGACGGGGTGCACCACCTTCACCGGGCTCGCGGCCTCCCCCGCGTTCGCCACCCACCGCTACACCCTCGCGGGCAAGACCTACTCCCCGAACGTCTTCATCAACGACTCCGCGGCCCACTCCACGGTCGAAGCCCCCACGACGGGGGTGACGGTCTACAGCCACGTCGGGGTCTCGGCGCTGACCCCGTCGCTTTGGCACGGGCCGACCCCTGCCAACGAGACGCTGTCCGGCGGGGTCGCTTCCGGAGGTCTGGCCGCGTACACGTACAGCTGGACCCTCGCCTTAGGCAACACCTCCACCTCCGCGTCCGCCCCCTTCCAGATCTATCTGCGACCCGGGAACTACACGAGCTCGGTCCTCGTCACCGACTCCCTCGGCTACAAGGCGTCGGCGTCCGTGCGCTTCTCCGTCTGGGGCAACAACTCCCTCCCCCTCGCCCTCTCCTCGGGATGGAACCTGGTCGCCTTGCCTCTCGCCTCGAACGACTACACCCTCTTCGAGCTCGCCCTCGAGCTCGGAGGCCGCACCCTGGGCGCCCCGCTCCTCTCCCTCGCGGACCTCCACGGCGGCACCACCACCGCCTATGCCCGAGGAGGCACTACCGGGAACACCGCCGTCCCCGCCGGGGACGCCCTCTGGGTCGACCTCTCCGCCCCCACCTCCCTCATGACCTACGGGCTCCGCGCCTCCTCCATCTCGGGGGTCGCCTTCACCGGGAGCACCTGGTCCGGCGTGGGCTGGTCCATCACCGGCACCACCACCGCGAGCGGCCTCGCCGCCCTCCTGGGAGCCCCTGCGGGTCTCACCGCCGTCTCCGAGTGGAACGCGGCC
>DAHVCH010000017.1 GCA_027314165.1 Thermoplasmata archaeon
GGTCGACCTTCGAGTGCTGGCGCCGGACGGCGACTCGATGGGCCGGGTCGCCCGGGTCCTGGGTCTCACCTTCCCCCATGTCTCCGTCCTGGGGAACGCTCCCTGCGCCGCCCCGCGCGCGCACGAGCTGAGGATGTGGAGGTTCGCCCGCGCCCGTCCCTCCTCGGGCCACCACTGGTGGCCGCTCAACATCCCCGAGCAGAACGACCGGTGGATGACCGATTACCAGGAGGCGCTCATCTCGACCCTGGGGGGACCGTCCCTCGATGACGCTGAGGTCCGCGTCCAGCTCCTCGCGCGGAAGGTAGGGGCATGGGAGAGCGGGCTCTTCTCCTCCCGCTACGAGAAGCTCACTCTGGGCCTGCAAGGGCAGCACGACACCCTCTTCAACGGCTCCTGGAAGACCACCCCGACCCCGTTCGACTTGGAGAAGCTCCGGAAGGTCGAGCGGCGACGGGCGAAGGTCCCGTTCCACGTCGAGATCCGAGTGGCGTGGAAGGGCTCGGGCGACCGGAAGGTCCTCGCCGCCCTTCGACCCTGGCTCGCGCAGTGGACGACGCTCAACAACGGGGGAACGTGGCGGTGGCTGGACGAGGTCCGTCCCTGGCCCCTGGTCGCGCCTCACCGGGTCGAGCGATTCTGCAGGGCCTTCGCGGGCGACGACATGGATCGCCACCGGGTGAAGGCCGAGGCGAGGGACGTCTCGGGGGACGAGCTCGCGACGATGTTCGCGCCCACCTGGAGGAGGGCCCACTCTGCCCTGGCTCCCTCGCCTGTGGAGACGACCCCACGGCGGGGCTCCGCCCCGGCCCGCATCATGGTCGGGCCGGGAGGGAAGCCCATGCCCTACGACTACGAGGAGGATATGGCGTTCCTTGACGAGATGCGGAAGAAGGTGGGGTTGCCCCCCGCCAAGCGCGTGCTTCCCCCTCCGGTCAGGGTCCCGTCCCCCCAGAGCGTTCGACCCACGCCTCCCGCGGTCCCGCACGACCTCCCTGGGTGGGTCCTCGGCTCGCTCGCGGACGTCGAGCTGAGGCTACCGGGAACCTGGCGGCACATGGGGGTCATCGGAGGGACCGGGACCGGCAAGTCCACCCTCCTGCTGAACCTCGTGCTCCAAGGAGTCGTCGACCCGGACCCGGGTACCGTCGTGGTCCTGGACCCCACGGGGGCTCTCGTCAGGGACATCAAGGCCCGTCTCCCGCTCTCCCTCGCCCGCGGGACCGTGGAGTTCGACCCCTCGCAGCTCTTCTTCAGCCAGAAGGGGGAGGAGTGGGTCGCTCCCGGCTTCAACTTCCTAGACCTTCCCCCCGACGTCCGGGACAGTCCGGCCGCCTTCGACCGGGCGACGAGCGTCGTGATCTCGGACCTCATCCGTTCCATTCACGACGCCTTCGGCACGGAGAGCGTCGGGGCCCGGGCGGGGTACTTCATGACCGCCCTGCTCAAGGGCCTCATGAAGCGCCCCGGGACGACACTTCCAGATGTTCGTGACATCATCGTGAACAAGGACGCACGAGAGCGCTACACCCGCTGGCTGCCCCCCGGCTCGATCTTCGAGGGGTCCTTCGCGAAGGAGGAACTCCCCAAGTACCGCATCGAGGATTTCGTCAGTACCCTCGACAAGACCGGGTGGTTCAGCGGTTCCCACGTCCTGAGGGGCGCCCTCTGCCAGCGGGACAGGCCCGCGAGCTTCCGGGAGTTCCTGAACCACCGGCTGGTCCTCCTGAACGTCTCCCGGGGGCTGGTCGGGGACCAGAACTGCCGCATCCTGGGGTCGGCTTTCCTCTCGATGCTCTGGTCCGAAAGGCTCGCCCACGGGGAGGGGGCCCCACCTCTGACCCTGGTCATCGACGAGGCGCAGATGTTCGCCGTTCCCTCGCTCTCCCAGATGCTGAGCGAGGGGCGCAAGTACGGGGTCCGGGTCGTCTTGGCGAACCAGTACTTCGGTCAGCTTCCTGAGAACCTCCGTGCTGCCATGGAGAGCAACCTGAACGTCTGGTGCTGCTTCAGGACCGGGCCCGAGGACTCGAGGGCGGCCCACAAGGTCACGCAGGCGCGCCAGTGGGAGTACGCCGAGGAGCGGTTCACGTGGCTCCCCGACCACCAGTTCGTCTGCAACCTGCTCACGCACTCGAACCAGGGGTTCTGGCAGACGGCCCCGCCGCCTCCTGCGAGCCCCGAAGCGCTCGCCTCGGAGCGACTCATTCGCGAGACGGGACAGAAGGAGTACGCGGCTCGTGAGAGCTCGGGGGAGTCCCCGTTCCTAGTCAACCAGGAAACCCTCGGCCCAGTGTGCTTCGCGGTCTCGGAGGGTACCCCTCAACGAGAGGACATCGCCGAAGAGCTCGGGATGCCTGCGGGTGAGGTGTTCGCGGCCCTGCGACGAGCCGACGACCTCGATTACGTCACATGGGACCCGAAGACCAAGGACAACCGGATCACCCCACTCGGGCAGGCGTTCGTGGATGCATGGAACGCCCGGCGAGTGACCGAGTCGGAGGGGGAACTCCACATGGACCTGCTCGCCCGGGCGGTGGACTACATGCACGTGACGTGGGGTGTCGAGGTCGCGATCACCCCTCAGGGGGCCAATCCCCGACCCCTACCGGACGGCACGTTCGAGAAGGCAGGGATTGCCTGCAACTTGGAGGTCGAGTGCTCGACCGTGACCACCAAGCGCCCCCAGGTGGCCAAGAACCTCAGGAAGGCACGAGATGAGGGGCGCCGGTGCCTCTTCGTGGTCCGGTCGATGGAGTTCGCGGACCGGCTCGTCCAAGTAGTGGGGGAGCTCGCCCCGGAGGCCAAGCTCGCTGCGGATTACGCCGTCCTCTATGGTACGGAGAGGCGGTTCACCGTCCTACCCCGGGGCATCTCCGCGGATGGGTTCCCGTTCGTTCCCACCGTCTCCGCGAACGCGCTCGCGGGCCCATCAAAGGATCTACTGGGACAAGACCCAACCTCCAGAATCCCCGAAGTGGCCATGATAGGGGCGGAAGCTTCGGACCTGGAGCTAGTCGCGGATTCGGTCAAAGCACTCGTCGGACGGGGAAAGACCATAGTCACCGGGGAGGAAATTCTTGAGGTCATCCCGAAGTCGGAACGCGGACGATTCACGAAGCGCAAGGACGGCAGCCTCACAGCCAAGCTTGCCAACAACCTCCACAAATTGGGCATCTTTGGGAAGAAGGAGCACGACACGGAGACCGGCAATGCGGTCATGTTTTACTTCCTCCCCCGAACCACCGCTGCTGAGACCGCCCAGGAATGCGCGACTCCGGTCGCTCCCCCTACGCTGAAGGAGGCGTGACCATGGCTGCCGCTGCCCTCGAAGCCCCCACGCTCCATTCTTTGGGGCCCCCCGCACATACGAGGACGGTCAGCCTTCGGCGCTTGAAGGCGATTGCAGAAAGGATGGGCCCCCGGCACCCGCTTCGACTGGTCCTCCTCTCCGAGCCCGACGAGGTCCCATGGGAGGAGTACGCCAGCAAGTCAGAGATCTGGTTCCGTCTGCTCACTCTGAAGGAGGATTGAGCACGACCCTCTTGTTCCCCACGAATTGGGTGTGCACCGTCCAGCCCTCAGCCACCCATTGGTCGACCTCGGACTCCGAGACCACTTTCTGACCCCTGGGTGATGCTGGTCGCGGGGTCGGGGCCGGACCCTTTGGGGGGGCCCCGGCCCAAAACTCCGTCCGCTTGTTCGCGACCAGCTCGTGGAATTTCTCACTCGTCAGCTCTGCCAGGTCGATGGACTTCAGTTCCTCCTCACTGTACCCAAGGTCGAGGAGAAGCCCCTTGCGCATCTCAGTGAATACGTCGTCCCCGCCCCGTGTTTGCACCGTGTTCAAGTAGGGCTCTGCGCGCTTGTAGGCTGCGCGCGCCTCCTTGAGGAGGTCGGGACCCCATGTCTTCCCGACGTTGTAGCGTGCTGCGATGCCGCCGTCGTGCCCGAGCAAGGCCTCGCGGAGGTCGCGGGTGATCTTCCCCCCGCCCTCGGCCATCAGAAGGCGCGTGCTGCAATAGGAGCGGAGCACGTAGGGACGCCAGCGGACCCCCTTGGGGGCGGACTCCGCCAACGCATCGTGGACCTCCTTGACTAGGGTGTTGGTCGTGAGGAAAGGGGAGTCGCCCGCCGCGCGAGTCTTGATCTTCAGGGCCATCCCCCGCAGAGGCCTCACGGCGATCACCGGTGAGTCCGGAGCCAGCTCCTCGCCCTCCTTCTGCCGGACGTCAAGATAGGCCAAGAAAGCCGAGGCGAGCTGGGCGGATCCGAAAGTGGTGTACGCCACGCGGGTCTTGCTCAGGCTCGCGGGGACACGAATGACAAAGGGGGAGTTCGAGAACGCGGGCGTCTTGGCAATCTCCAGGTCAGGGAGGTCTCGAAGCCTAAGCCCGCTCGACGCTTGGTAGGCGGCGAGCACCCCTGGGCGAACCCCTGCGTGAGCCATGAAGAGGGCGATGACCCGCCCCCGCATGCTCATCCCGTCCAAGCACCGACCGAACTCCTCGGGGCTCGGGATCCGTTCATTGACCAAGCTCTCCCCCTTGATCGGAGACAGCGAGGGGAAGCCGTCGAAAGCGACCCGATGGAACTTGAGGTAGGCCTTGAGTCCTTCAACAAACTTGGCGATGTAGCTATCGAGCTTTCCCTCCTGCTTGAGCTTCGCCGCATCGCGTACCAGCAGGTCCCTCAACTTGTCGGGGTCCTTCTGGGCGAGTTGGACAACCTGCTCTGAGTTGAGCTCGAGCCTCTCAAGGAGGAAGCCAAACTGGCGCAGGTATTGGTCGGCAGAAAGTTGAGAGCGAAGCGACCGGCTCTCCCACCAGGAGCGGACCTTGGGATTCTCCAGGAGGAGCTGGTGGCGACCGAGAACTCGGGACCGAACCTTGCGTTGGCGAGACTCCCCCTTGGTCAGCCCGGCGACACGTTTCGGAGAGTTTGCCATCGGTCAGAGGAGGGGCAAATTGAGTATTTGAATAGTGGGGGATAATAGCGGGGCATGGATTTGAACCATGGATCTACGGGTTATGAGCCCGTCGGGATGACCTGACTACCCTACCCCGCTATCGTGAGCGCGGCCATCGGGGGGCCGTATTTGAAGCTGCTAGCGTCTCCGAAGCCGCCGTCCGCCCCGAACCGTCCGACGGTCAGGCGCGGCGTTTCTTCTTGTCGCGGACAGCGGGGTCCCCGATGAACTCCAGCCAGACCCCGTCGGGGTCCGACACGTAGACCAGCCACTCGCGGGGCTCGTTCACACGGGCCACCACCTTGCCACCGTGCCGGCATGCGAGCTTCGCCCACGCTTCCGGGTCCTCGACCCGGAAGCCGAGATGGTCCAGCTCGGACCCGTGCTTGTACGGGCTGCGGAACCGGTTGCCCCGAGGATACCAGTTCAGTTCGAGGCGGGGGACCTGGTGGTCAAGCCGCAGATGAACCCACACACCACCATGCCCCATCGTCCCCCGGAAGAGGATCCGGAACCCGAGCGCGCGATAGAACTTCAACGACCGAGCTAGGTCGCGGACCTCGATGCCGGTGTACCTGAAGATGAGCTTCCCGCGGGCCATAGGTACGCAAGGAGGAGACCCGTCTATTTGGTCCTCCCCTGCCGGAAGTTCTTCGCTCCCCACCCGCCGGAGGGACCCGCGCTGCGCCCAGGAGCCTTCTCAGAAGAGCGCAGAGGCGTCCGTGAGGTGGTCGAGGCACGGGACCAACGTACCTGAGGGCGGAAGGACGGGTGGGCCCTCCTCCGGGTTCCAATACCGGCCCCAGAGCCCCCGATAGAGCGCGGCTTGCATCCCGGCTCCCTCCGCGCCCACGACATCTCGGTCCCATCGATCCCCGATGTGGAGCACGCGCGAGGGCTCCACGTTCAGACGGCGCGCCCCCTCGAGGAAAAGTCGCGGGTCCGGCTTGCGCGCGCTCAGGTCGCACGAGGTCACGGCCTCCCGGATGGGAAGGCCCCACCCCTCGGTCAGGAACGCCTTCCACGTCCGGCCGGAGCGAGACGTGTTCGAGGTGACGACGACCGGGATGCCGCGTTCGGCGACGCTCTGCGCGAGCCTCCTGGCCTCGGGGTTCAGCTGAGGCGGATGCTCTCGCAGCCCTGCGCTCGAATACCGTTCCGCCAGGTCCTCCAGGACCCCTTCGGGCCGCGCCCCGAGCTCCGCCAGGACCTCCCGGAGCAGGTCGACGTTCGGCAGACTGCTGGCGAGCAACCCCTTCTGCCCCCAACGCGAGAGCACCCTCTCACGCGCCCCGGCGACCTCCTCGAAGGTGAACGGTGCCCCGGAAGGGCGGTGGATCCCGGCGACGAGCGCGCCGACCCTGGCGGCGGTCTGGGCCGCAAGGATCTCCCGAGTGTCCCAGAAGACCGTCTCCCCGAGGTCGAGGGAGAGGACCGTCGGCCTTTCGCTCATCGCCCTCACCATCTCCCCGACCCTCCTAAAGCACGCGAGGGGGCGGTCGGCGCGTAAAGCCGCCGATCCTTGACGTCCGAGACCGAGGCCTTGCTAACGCGCCCCGAGGGCTTCCGAGGGCCGGAGGGCGGACCTGGGCCAGGGTTGCGAAAGAGCCGCGGGAGGGATTTGAACCCTCGGCCTGCTCCTTACCAAGGAGCCGCTCTACCAGCTGAGCCACCGCGGCACGCCCGATCGGGCGGCTCCGCGTACGAGAGGGAGTAGATTACCTTCGCCCCCCGGGCCGGGGTCGCGACCGGCGGCGCTCAGCGGCGCGCGTCCTCTTCGGAGGGCGGCCGGGGACGGCTGTACCGCAGCATCGGGGAGTCCCGGAGCGCGGCCGAGGTGAGCGTGCGGTAGCTGTCCGTGGCGCTCCGCATGAGCGCGAAGAACGTCTCGAACGCCCGTTGCCCGGCGTCCCGGTAGGCCTCGGCCATGGCCATGACGTCGTACGGGCCCTTCATCGTCAGCAGGCTCGGTCCCTTCGGCGGGGAGGGGCCGGTGCTCTTCTGGTAGGCCAGGACCTTCGCGCTCTCCAGAGGGTTGCCCGGGCTCTCCCAGGGGAACTCGGCCCTTCGACGCGTCCAGTCCCGCTGATCCGGGAACGAGGCGGGGCGCTTCTCCAAGAAGGCCCTCATCCCCTCCTTCTGGTCCGCGGTCTCGAACAGCAGACCCCAGAGCTCGCGCTCATATTCGAGCCCCATGAGGCGGCTCGCGTCGGAGGCCTGGTTCACCGCGTACTTGCACGCCGCGAGGGCGACCGCGGGCTTGGTGGCGAGCTTCTGGCCGAGCGCGACCGCCTCGTCCAGGAGCTGCGCCTTCGGAACGATCCGGTGGATGAGCCCGTCCTGCAGCGCCTTCTCGGCGGGGACCTTCTCGCCCGTCATGATCCAGTACCGTGCATGCGCGGCGCCGATGGCGCGGGTGAGACGGCGGGAGCCTCCCCAGCCGGGGATGACCCCGATGTTGATCTCGGGCTGGCCGAAGACCGCGTCCTCGGAGGCGATGATGAAGTCGCAGGCCTGGGAGATCTCCGAGCCGCCGCCGAGACAGTAGCCGTGGACCGCGGCGATCACGGGGAGCGGCGAGCGCTCGAGCAGGTTCGCGACGGCCTGCCCCTTGGCAGAGTGCCGGGAGGCCTCCTCCCGGTCCATCTTCACCATCTCCTTGATGTCCGCGCCGCCGGAGAACGCACGCTCACCACCGCCGGTAAGCACGAGCGCCCGGACCGTGGGGTCGTCGGTGAGCTCGAGGATCCTGCCCGCGAGCTCCTCCAGCACGGGCGTCGTGAAGATGTTCATGGGAGGGTTGTTGAGCGTCATGATGGCGACCGGCCCACGCCGCTCCACCAGGACGAGGGGGCCCTCGGGGGCCTCCGTGGGGGGGGCGGACCTGCTCGGCGTCACGGACTGCGCTGCGCGGCGTCTTGCTGCGGCCATGTTTCCTCACACTTGTCGGTTAGGGGTTCTTCCGGGCGCCCCGGCGGCGCGCACGGGTGGGACGGGCTCCGGCACCGCCACGGGGGCGAGCGCCCTCGGGCTCGGCAGCGGCGCCCGGGGCTTTGGTGGCCCCTCGCGTCCGGACCTGGCCCCGGCTCCGCGCGAGGACCCAGTCCGCGTAGCGCGGCCATAGCTCCCCGTGCGCGCGTCGGCTGACGGAGAGCCCGATGTGCCCTCCGGGGAACTGGAACTTGGTGGTGTCCTTCGAGGTGACGTACCCCAGGACGCGCTCGGTGGACTCGGCGGGCACCAGGTTGTCCTTGAGCCCGACGATCGTGGCGAGCGGCATCGAGAGGTTCTTGAGGTCGATCTTGCGCTCGTCGCCGTCGAGCGCCCAGGCCCCCTTGATGAGCAGGTTCCTCTGGTACCCCTTGTCGATGAACTCGGCGTAGGTGGGGCCCGCCATGGGGATCCCGTCGTTCGTCCAGCGCTCCATGCGCAGGAAGTTCTCGACGAACGGCCGGTCGTCCAGGCGTTCGAGGAGGTCCTTGAACTTGAGGTAGCCCGTGCGCAACGGGTCCAGCATCCCGAAGGCCGAATTGAAGAAGTCGGGAGGGATCAGCCCGAAGGTCCGCGCGATCTTCCAGGCGTCGAAACCGGGCGCGTGCGCCCAGACGTTGAGGTAGCTGGAGGTCGTCTCGAAATCGAGAGGCGCCGCCATGAGCGCCAGCGTCCGGACGTTCTCAGGGTTGAGGGCCGTGTACATCGCGGAGAAGGTGCCGCCCATGCAGTAGCCCAGGATGTGCACCTTCTCCTCGCCGCTCTCGCGCTTGGCGGCCTCGACCGCGTGGGCGACGTAGCCGTTGACGTAGTCGTTGAGCGTCAGGTCCTTGTCGAGCTCGTTCGGCGTCCCCCAGTCGATGAGGTAGACGTCCAACCCCCGCGCGAGCAGGCTCTCCACGACGGAGAGCCCGGGCTGGAGGTCCATGATGTACGGCTTGTTGATGAGCGCGTAGACGCACAGGACCGGCGGGCGGTTCTCCGCGGAGACCCCGGGGGGGCAGCGGTAGTGGAGGAGGCGCATCCTCCCCTCGTGGAGGAGGACGTCGGCCGGGGTCTGTCCGACCTCGACCTTCGGAGGGCGGAGCGCGAAGTCCCAGGCCTTGCGCAGCCGCTCGTTGAACTCGGAGACGGGGTCGGTCGTCGAAGAGGTCTCCTCTTCGCGGGTGGTGGGGGGTGGGACGGCGGTCGCCATGGTAGGGAACTCCTACGCGGCGACGAGCATAAGCTCGCCGCCGCGTCAGGGGGAGCGGGCCTACGCCCGCTCGTTGTTCAGGCGGGCGACCTTCTGGGAAAGGTCCTTGACCGCCTGGTTGAGCTCGGTGATCTCGCGGCGAGAGGGGAGCCCCGTGAGCCGGCTCACGGTGTCGTCCCCATCGCGGACCGCCTTCTGGAGGTCGAGCGAGGCGTCCAGGGTCCGCCCGAACATGTTCACGAAGCCCGGGCTCGTGTAGTAGAGCTGCGTCAGCTTCTGGAACGAGTCGGTGAACTCCTTCAGCGACTCCTCCTGGACCTTCACGAGCTCCTCGACACCCTTGCCGGAGCGGAGGGAGTCGTAGAACCTGCGGGAGACGTCCGTGAAGAGACCCGTCCAGAGCTTCTGGACGAGCTCGGTGGCCTCCCGGGCCTTCTGGTCCGCCGTGGCCTCCTTCGGGAGGAACGGTCGGGTCCAGGTCTCGAAGAGCTCCTTCTGGGGGCTCGCCGCGGTCTGGAAGGCGTCGCGGACCCGGGCTCCGATCTCCTCGGCGCGCCGGTTCCATTCCTCGAGACGGGTCTGGACCTCCTGGGTCTCCCGGTCGCGCGAGGTGGTGCGGGTCGCGTCGTTCACGGAAGCGACCCAGGACTCGTAGCTCTTCTGCTGCTCCTCACCGAACCGGCGGAGGAACTCCGTCACCGTCTCCCCCGTCTCGCGGGCGAAGCGGGTCCACAGCTCGATCCCCTCTTCGAGGGGGGCGTGGGGGGTCGAGGGCGCGCTGGGGGCGCGGGGCGCCTCCTCACGGCTCTCGGTCGGGGGGGCGGTCGGCGCACGGGTCGCGCTCTTGCTCTTCTTGGTTCGCGGCATGTTCTTCTCCTTGCTATTCTGTCAGATGGATCTCACTGGGACCGGGCGGTCTCTCGGACGACGCGCTCCACCATGCCGACGATGGTCTCGGTCCCCTTGGGGACCGCGCCGAAGGCCGGGGTGTTGTCGCGGAGCCGGGCCATGAAGGCGAGCTGGCGCTCGCCGAGCCGGGAGAGCTCCTGCGTCGTGGTGATGGTCTGCTCGAAGACCTCCCGCTGGACGTCGCGCGTCCAGGTCAGGTACGCGGTGAGTTCCTTCAGATAGAGCTCGGTCGCGCTGTTGATCGCATCCCCCACCCGGTTCCAGGAGTCGTTGACCTGGTCCAGGTTGGGCAGCGTCGGGAAGTTCGGCGTGGTCTTTTCGTTGGTGTTTTCGCTCATATGTACATACCTCCGTTCAAGTTGAGGACAGCTCCGGTGATGTAGTCGGCCTCCTGAGAGGCCAGGTAGACGACGCTCATCGCGACCTCCCGGGGGGAGCCGAAGCGTCCCATCGGGATCTGGGAGAGGATCTTCTGCTTCACCTTGTCCGGGATCTTCTGGACCATCGGGGTGTCGATGAACCCCGGGGCGACGACGTTCACGGTGGCCTTGTCGCGGGCGAGCTCGCGCGCGAGCGCCTTCGTGAAGCCGATCATCCCGCTCTTGCTCGCAGCGTAGTTGACCTGGCCGATGTTCCCCATCTGCCCCACGAGGCTCGAGATGTTGATGATCCGCCCGTGGCCGCTGGCCGAGATCTCCTCGACGAAGGCCTTGCAGCAGTGGTAGACGCCGGAGAGGTTCACCTGGATGACCTCCTCCCACTGCTCGTCGGTCATCCGAGAGAACAGGCTGTCGCGGTTGATTCCCGCGCAATTGATCAGCACGTCGATCTTGCCGAACTTGTCGTGGAGAAGGTCGCGCATGGCGCGGACGCTCTTCGGGTCCTGAAGGTCGGCCTGGAACGCGAGCGCCTTCTTCCCCAACTTATCGACCATCACGACGATCTTGTCGGCTTCCGTCTGGTTACGGTGCCACTGGACGGCCACGTCGGCCCCTTCCTCGGCAAGCGCCCTGGCGATGTCGGCCCCGATCCCACCGCTTCCACCCGTCACGAGGGCTCGGCGGCCTGCTACGCGGTTCATGCTCCCCTTCTCTCCGGTCATGGTCGCTTCCTCCCGGAGGAGCCGGAGCGCCGAGAAGCGGAGCTCCCTTCGGTGCCGGTCGACTTGGGGTCCCGTTCGTCGGGCGAGCCGGTCGTCTGGGAAGAACGACCTGGCTTGGCATCCTGGACCTGACTTTTAACCCATCGGTCAACTTGGGCCAGCATGTCCGGGACCTGCCCGCCCATCACGCTCTGCATGAACGAGCGCGTCGCCTCCCACGGGGTCGAGTACATCTCCTGCAGGGCCTGGTAACGCTGGTAGGCCTCGCGGATCTGCTCGCTGACGAGCTGGGTCACGCTCTCGGGCGTCGGCCACGGAGGGGAGGAGGTTTCCGAGCTCCCCGGGATGATCACCAGGACCTCACGGCCGGCGTACTCGGAGAGCCCGCTGACCTGCCCGTTCGGGCTCACCCGCCGGGTGCCGATGATCTTCCCGTCGGGACCAAGGTCGAGCCTCATGAGTTCCTGTGCCAGCCACAGCAACCCACGCACACTATTAGAGCATTACCTACTGGAGCACCGAGTCCTCGTGGCCCGCTCATGGAATCGAGCATTTGAGCGGACCTCTACGCTTGAGCCCCGTGCACCTCGCCCTCCCCTTCGCCTCTCAGCGAGGTGGGAGTGCCCTGGGCCCGGCCCTCCCCCACGGCCGCAGGTGTAAGCCGGAGCGGGGCAGGGTGGTGGGTCAGAGCGCGCCCGTGGGTGGGGCCGGCGGGGAGGTGGTCGCCGGTTCGCGGTCCCGCGACCGGGTGACCTCCCGATAGGCCTTCCAAAGGCTCGTGCCTCCGATCCCTCCCACCACGATGATGATCAGTACGGTGGAGTACCCGATCGAGGCGAGGTTCGGGATGGGGTTGCCCGTCGAGACGGCGTAGCTCGAGAGCCAGGGGAAGCTCGCCACCATCGCGCCGACGAGGACGAAGGCCAGCCCCCCGAGGTACAGGGTCCGCGCCGCGGTGCGCTCGCCCACCTTCTGGATCTGCGCGAGCGTCAGCCGACCGAGCCGGGCGAGGCGCGCGAAGAGGGCCCCGGTCACGATCTGCATCACCATGGTGCCCAGCCCGAAGACGCCGCCCACCAGCGCGGCCCACCAGACGTTCGGCATCTGGGGCGCGAGGATGAAGATCAGGATGGTCGCGAAGCCGCCCACGCCCCAGCCCGCGATGAAGCCGTGCGTCGCCGCCATCCGGTAGGAGACGTGGCGCACCTCCCCCTCCGGGACCGGCCGCCGCTCGGCGATCCGGGTCGCGTGGTGGGTGTGGTCCCCGAAGAAGCGGCCCAGGACCTTCTCGAAGAACGCGTCCAGGGGGACGTGGAGGTCCGAGCCGCGCAGAAGGTACCAGCCCGCGACGAACATCGCCGCGCCGACAAGGATGAAGACGGGGCCGTCCAGGTTGTAGCGCTGGTAGACCTCGACCAGTCCCATGAACCCGAGCGCGGTCAGGATGGCCCGCTGAATCGCGAACCCTGAGGAGAAGACCAGCCCGGACTTCGCGCCCCCCCGGCTGCTGTAACTGCCCACCGAGTAGCTGAACGTGATCGGCCAGGTGTGCTCGTCGGGGGTCGCTCCGTGCAGGAGGCCCAGGATGAAGCCGATGAGGAGGATCACCGGGATGGTCAGCCCGCTGGGCGGGTTGAGGATGAGATCGAGCCCGAGCATGTTCGCTCCTCACGCGCTTCTCGACTGCGCGACGCGGCAGGGGGGGATAGGCTCGCCGTGAGGGCAGGTCGACGGATGCCCCTCGGCCTCGCACACCCGCTCCACCGTGGAATGGGAGACGGCGAGGTCGACCTCACGGGCCGCCCGGCAGGAGGCCTCGGGGGAGAGACCGAGGCGGCCGAACATCGCTTCCGCGATGCGGTGGTGCCGAAGGTACTCGTCGAGCACCCCCCGCCCCCGGGGCGTGAGGCGGGTCTTCCCCCGGTAGCGCAGGACGAGTCCCAGGGTCTCGAGCGCTCCGACGTGCTCGAGCGCGGACGGCGCGCTCACCTTCAGACCCCGTGCGACCGCGTTGAGGGGGACCCCACGGTCCGGGGTCTCGCTGGAAGCCACCAGGGCCAGGGCATCGAGCTGTCGGCGGGTCAGCCGCTGGAGGACCTCCATGCCCCCCCGAGGCGGGACGGCATATTTGAGGTAGACCCTAATTTTTTGTGCCGGGTTCAACCCTGACCGGCCCTGAGGGGCCGACGGCCCCCGATGAGGAGCCCGGACGTCGGAGCAGGTGCCGCGTCACGAGCCGACCCTTCGGGTCCCCCAGGCGCTCCCACGAATGCTCCTGGACGAGATGCTCCCAGAGATCCGGGGTCACCCGGAGCGAGGTCCGGCGCCGCCGGAAGAGCTTGGGGGTGCGCGGGTAGCTCGCGAGGAGGACCCCTCCCGGCTTCAGCAGCCTCCAGGCCTCCGAGAGCGCGCCCGTCTTGTCGACGAGGCAGCAGAGGACGAGCGAGAGGAGGACCCGGTCCGCGGAACCCGGGGGAAGGTCGACGGGGCCGGCGGCGGAGCCCACCTGGAAGGAGACCCGAGGGTCGCTCCGTACCCGCTCCCGCGCGATCGCCACGTTCTCCTCGTCGATGTCCACCGCGCGAACTCGGCCGCCTGGTCCGATCCGCGCGAGGATCTCGGGAAGCAGGTACCCCACGCCGGTGCCCAGGTCGACGACCGTCTGGCCGGGAGCGAGGTCGAGCAGGTCCAGGTCCCGGCTCGGCGGGGAGAAGTACCGTCGGAGCGGGTTGTTGAGCGCCGAGGGGATGCACCTTCGGTCCTCACGCACCTGGATGGGCTCGGACATACCGTGCGGGATGGGGCGCCGTGCGAGATGAGGCCTCCCTGACCGCCCGGGACCGCCCTTCTCAGGCCGTGGCGGCGCCCGGGCCTCCGACCGCAGGCCCGGCGGAGCGCGGGAACACGCGCTTCCTCCAGCCCCACCCGTCCACGGCCACGACCCCCGCCTGAGAGAGCCGACGGACGTTGTGGTGGGCGTTCTGGCGCCGGGTGCCGAGACGTCGAGCGATGTCCGACTGGCTCACGCCGGGACTCTCACGGACCAGGGCCATGATGCGGGCCTGGACGGGGGAAAGTCCGGACATCTCGGCACGGGGAGGCTGGTCCGGGGGATAGTAGACCCTCGCGCTGCCCGCCCTTCGGGAGGCGATGAACTTCTCCCGCTCCAGGACGTACAGGTGGTAGCTCGCGACCCCGTTCGCCAGGTGGAGCGCGTCCATGATCTCACGGTAGGAAGCGCCGGGATGACCCTCGATGTCGCCGAAGACGCGGCCCCGCACGAAGTGGTCCAGGACCTGGTCGCGGCGGATCCGGGCGTAGAGCAGCACGGCGGGAAGGATCAGCGCGAGCTCGGTGAGCTCGCCCCCCAGGAAGATGCCCACCACCGCGGCGGCCAAGGCCACCGTCACGACCAGCGGCAGGAACCACGGGGGCCACGCGGAGGCGGGAGGGTGCGACGGACCGGAAGGGCCGAGGGGGAGGTCCACGGAGGAGTCGGCGGAGAGCTGGAAGGTGGTCGACGTCGCGGTGCCTCCCCACGTGGCCGAGGCGAGGAGCTGGTAGGCTCGACCGCCCGGCAAGAAGAAGCTGAACGTTCCTCCCGCGTCCGCGGCCCCCTCCGCGAGGACGCCCGTTCCCCCGGAGCCGACCACTTGGACGAGCGCGCCGCAGGCCGGGGACCCGGTGGCGTTGCTCACCGTCCCGGAGACCATGAACGATGGGCCCGCTCCGCCAGAGGTGGGCTCCACGGTGAAGAAGGAGGAGCTCTCGACCGAGGAGGACCCGCAGGCCACGGAGACCCACCGCGTGCCGTTCCCCGTCTGCACCCCGGTCATCGGGACGCTCGGGCCCGAGGGGCCCCCCAGCGTCGCGCTCGATCCTGAGACGCTCCAGAGGAACGACGAGCTGGTGGTGAGGTTCTCCAGGCCGCCCGTCCTCGAGCGGCCGAGGACCGAGACCTGGAAGGTCGTGCTTCCTCCGAGGGAGATGACGGCGGAGGAGGGCCGCAACGCGACCAGAAGGCTCCCCATGCATGAGGGAGGTGGGGAGCCCCCGCTGCCGCCCACCGTCACGGTGGCCGCTCGCTGCCCCGAGAGCCCGTGGAGGTTCGCGGCATCAAGCCCTCGTGAAGCAGGGCTGACGGGCGGGCGCCGGGAGCCTCCCTCAGGTTCTTGTGCCTCGCACGTTGGAGCGCCCGTGGACGCCCCGCATGCGCGCGTGCTCATCACCGGGGCCGGCACCGGGATCGGCGCCGCCACCGCCCGCGTGCTCGCACGGCGCGGAGACGAGCTCGCGCTCCATCACCACCTCCACCGCGCCGAGGCGGAGAGCCTCGCGGAGGAGCTGGTGGCCGCCGGCGGCCGCGCCTTCCCGGTCCCGGGGAACCTGACCTTCACCAAGGACTTGGACCGGATGGTCCACGCCCTCAGCTCCCGCTTCCCCTCGCTGGAGGGGCTCGTGCTCAACGCGGGCGCGTACCCGCGCACGGCCTTCGATCAGATCAGCGACGAGCAGTTCGAAGCGACCGTTCGCTTGAACCTCTTCTCGCCGTTCGCCCTCACGCGCCGCCTGCTCCCGTTGCTGCGGAAGGCCACCCCCTCCCCCGCGAGGGTCGTGCTCGTCTCGAGCATCCTGGCGTTCAACGGCTCCGCGCACGGCGCGGACTATGCGGCCAGCAAGGCGGGGATCCTGGGCCTCGCCAGGTCCATGGCCCGAGAGCTCGCCCCGGGCATCACCGTGAACGTGGTGGCGCCTGGGAGCATCGACACGGCCATCCTGGCCGAGGACACCCCCGCTCAGCGGGAAGCGCGGGGACGGCAGGTCCCCCTCGGACGCGTGGGGTCTCCCGAGGAGGTGGCGAGGGTGGTCGCCTTCCTCACCTCCCCCGACGCCAACTACATGACGGGCACCACTGTTCATGTGAACGGCGGGCTCCGGATGGATTGAGGGGTCGAACGTGAAGCGGCACCCGGCATGGAGCGAAGTTCGAGCATGAGCGTCGAGGTCATGACACGCTGGTTCGGCGTGTACGCGGTGGAGAACGGGCGGATCATCGTCTCCCGCCCCTTCCCCTCCGACCAGGGCGCGCTCCTGGAGCGCTGGGCCCTGCGCCGCGAAGGGAGGGTCCTTCCGGAGGAGGATGCGCTTGTCCGAGAGCTGCACGCGCAGGGAAAGAAGGAGGTCCTCTCGCGCGACCGGCGCCTCGCGACCCTGGGCGTCTCCTCGGCGTTCGGCCATCTGCCCGAGATCGCCCTTCCCTCGTCGGGCGGCTTCTCCCGGGAGATGGGTCGGGGGCTTCTTCTCGAACAGGCCCGACTCGACCTGGCGCTCTCCTGGGACCCGTCCGTGCATCTGGAGGAGGCGGTCCGGGCCCTGGGCGACCTCGACGAGACGCTGAACCTGGTCGGCGAGCGTATCATGAGCTGGTGGGGGCGGGAACGCCCCGAGGAGGCCGCTGGGGAGACCGGTCCCCGGGCTGCGGCGGAGGCCTTGCGGGCCCCCGCGAGCGATCGGCACAGCGGCGGCGGCGCGGAAACGGGCCCTGACCTGGCCCCAGGACCTGCGCTTCATGCGGCTCGCGCCGGACTGGCCGAGCTCTGGCTGAAGGCGGAGGAGGTCCGCAAGGCGCTCGAGCGCTCGGTGGAGACGGAGGCGCCCGCGCGCTTCCCGAACATCTCGGCGCTCTTGGGCCCCCTCCTCACCGCGAAGCTGCTCTCCCAGGCGGGCGGTCTCGGACGGCTCGCACGGATGCCCGCAAGCACGATCCAGGTGCTCGGTGCCGAGCGCGCCTTCTTCGAGCACCTGCGGGGGCGCGGGCCCCCCCCGCGCCACGGCCTGCTCTTCCTCCACCCCTCGGTGCACACCGCTCCCCGGGCCCAGCGCGGAAAGATCGCGCGGGCGCTCGCCGGCAAGGTGGCCATCGCTGCCCGACGGGACCTCGGAGGGGCCGCGCCCCTGCCGGGGCTCTCCGAGGCCTTCGAACGGAGGCTCTCGGAGATCCGGAAGATGGGAAAGTCCCGTCCCAAGGGCCCCGGGCGCGGGCCGCGCCCCGAGGGCCGACCGAAGCCCGACGGGCCGTGAGGGGGCGGGCGCCTCCCCTCACTTCCACTTGATCGTGCACCCGATGACGGAGCTGAGGGGCGTCGGGATGGGCTTCTTGGCGACCGCGGACTCGATGGCCTCTCGTAGGAAGGCCCGCTTGACCTTCGAGGGCACCTGCCAGCTGTCGTCGGGCTTCCCCTGGAAGATGAGCCGGCGCTCCCGGTCGAAGAGGAACGGGTGCGGGGTGACCAGCGCCCCGTACGCCTTGGCCACGCTCTGGTCGTCGTCCCGTACGTAGGGGAAAGGGTAGCCCTTCGACCTGGCCCGCTCCACCATGCGGTCCATCCGGTCGTCGGGGTAGTTCACGGTCTCGTTCGAGTTGATCATGATCGTCCCGAGGCCCTTCGTCGCGAACTCGCGCACCAGCTCGATGATGCGACCCTCCCACGCCTGAGCGTACGGGCAGTGGTTGCAGGAGAAGACCACGAGCAGCAGGGGCGAGCGGTCAAAGTCGTCAAGCCCCCAGGACTTCCCGTCCGCGCCGGGAAGATGCTCGAAGCCCGGGGCGTCGTCCCCGATCTGGAGCTTGAAAGCGTCCAGCTCCGCCATATGGCCATAGGAATGGGCCCACCCCGAGATTAATCTTGGGCATGCTTCCCACAGCTCCGGAGCCGGAAAGCGAGCCGGAGCGCGAGCCGTAGAGCGAGGGGAGATGGAGGTCATCGTCGAGGAGCGGCCCCAGAGCGCCCGAGAGGTGCTGGAGAGGGACGAGGCGCTGCTCGCCGCGGGCCGTCCGACGGTCCGCGTGGGCCTCTTCGGAGAGACCGCGGTCTCTCTGGGCATCGCCCAGCGCGACGAGTCCGCCCTGGAGGGGCGGGCCCGGTCCCTCGGCTACTCCGTCGTCCGACGACGGTCCGGCGGCTCCGCGCTGCTCCACCGGCCCGGGGACGTCTTCTGGTCCCTCGTGCTCGACCGGGACCACCCCCTGGTGGGACGGGGGTTCGTCCACCGCTACTCCGAGCTCGGCGAAGGCTGGAGGAGGTTCCTCGGGAGGAAGGGGTTGGACGGGACTTGGGAGTCCCCCCCCGCGCTCAACGAGACGTACTGCCTGCTCTCCGCGCGGGGCCAGGTGCTCACCGCCCGAGGGGGCGTGCTGGGGGGAGCGAGCCAGCACGTGACCTCGCGAGCTCTGCTCCACCACGGTGTGGTGGCCTGCTCGCTCGATGCCCCGCGGCTGATCGAGCTGTTCGGGCTGGGGGAGGAGAGGAAGAGGCTGACCTCGCTCTCGGATCTCGGCGCCACGCCTTCGAAAGGGGAACTGACGACGCTGGCCTTGGACCTGCGGGAGGCTCTCGCAACCGATAAGGCCCCGACCTCCCGCGTCCGGTCTTCAGTGACGACAAGAGGGTCAACTGAGCCGGCCTGGGGCCGCCTTGGATGACGGTCACGCTAGCGAAGGGGGAAGCGTCCCGGGTCCCTCCGGCGTAGGGGGAGCCCCGAGACCACGGGGTCTCGCTCGCGCCTCCCCTCGCAAGCTCCCAGGGGTCCCGGCCCGCGGGTCGGGCGTGCTCAGCCGGTCTTCAACAGGCCTTCCGCCGCGCGCTCGATGTCGGGCACGACCTTGGCCCAGTCGAGCTTCACCAGCCGACGGTCCTCGACGACCTTCTCGCCGTGAACGAAGACCGTGTGCACCGCCCCGTCCCCGGCGGAGTAGACCAGGTTCGAGATCGCGTTCTCCGGCCGCGTGGGCAGCATCGAGGGGTGCGAGAGGTCGTAGAGCACCAGGTCCGCCTGGAAGCCGGGAGCGAGGGCCCCCAGGTCTCGGTCGCGTCCGAGGGCGTGGGCCGCGTCGCGGGTGGCCATGTCCAGCACCACGGGCGCCGGCAGGCTCTCCGGGTCGTGCCGCTGCTGCTTGTGGGCGAGCGCCGCGAGGTGCATCTCCCGGAGCATCGAGAGGCCGTTGTTCGAGGTGGAGGAATCGGTGGCCAGCGAGACCGTCGCGCCCGCGGCGCGAAGCTCGGTCACCGGGCAGATCCCGCCCCCGCCGGAGGCGAGCTTCATGTTGGAGCTCGGGCAGTGGGCGACCGCGACCCCCTTGCGGGCCAGGAGCTCGATCTCCCGGTTCGTCAGCCAGACGCCGTGGGCCGCGACCTGGTGCCGGCCCAGGAAGCCCAGGCTGTCGAGCCACTCCGGAGGTCGCTTCCCCCGTTGCTTCTCGTTCTCCTGGACCTCGCCCCGGGTCTCCGAGAGATGGTAGTGCAGGAGGACCTTCTCCTTCTCCGCCAGCTCCTTGCCCTTGAGCCAGGTCTCGTCCTTGCAGGCGTAGACCCCCTGAAGCGCGACCAGCGGGGAGACCCGGGCGTGGTGCTTCCACCGGGAGATGAACCCCCGGGCGTTCTCCAGCGGGATGCCCTTCTGGGTCGTGATCTCCGGGTCAAGGACGGTCCAGCCGAGGAACCCGCGGATGCCGGTCCTCTCGCACGCGCGCGCGACGGCGTCCTCCCCGTAGTACATGTCCAGGAAGCCCGTGGTCCCGCTGAGGAGCATCTCCGAAACGCCCAGCAGCGCGCCCGCCTCGATGTCCACCTCCGTCCGCTTCGCGTCGATCGCGAACATCGTGTCCAGGAACTGCATGAAGCCGCGGTCGTCGGCGATCCCCTTGAGCAGGGCGTTGGCGACGTGCGCGTGGGTGTTGAGGAACCCCGGGGCGAGGAGATAGCCACGGGCGTCGATCTCGAGGTCCGCCTTCTCCTTGATCGCGGGTCCTACCTGCTCGATCGTGCCGTTGCGGAAGAGAAGGTCCCCGCGCAGGACCCTCCTTGCGTCGTCCTGGGTCACGATCAAGGCTCCTCGGAGCGCGGTCGAAGGGTGGTCCACCATGGGGCGGGAGGGTGGGCCAAGGGCGGATGTACGTTTCGAGCGCCGGCTCCGCGCCATTCACCCCCGAGGAGGGCGTTCTATCCCACCGGGCGGCGCGCCAACGGTCCGTAGGGGGAGGGGCACCTGGCCCTGAGCCCGGGGTACGGGGGGAACGGAGGAGGAGACGGCCCCCCCCGTGACGTTCAGGGCTGGAGCAGCACGGCCGGGACGCCCCACAGCTTGAGCCACACACGCTTCCCAGCGAACCCTTCCGCGGGCCGGGAGTCCCAGTATCGGGTCTCCCACTTCCGGGCCCACAGGACGACCTCGGTCACCGGCAACGGGGCGGTCTTCGGGGGCACCAGGTAGCTGGAGGAGCACTTGAGCGTCGAACCGACCGAGCCCAGGTCGCCGATGGTCGAGATCAGGATCGCGGCAGGAGTTGGGAGGTGGATGGGGGTGTAGTCCGCCAGGACGCACGCGCCCTCCGGAGGCTGCCTCCAGTCCTTCCCGGCGAGGGTCTGGGCCATCTCCTCGGCGGTCACGGGGGGATTGCCGATCGTAGGATGCTGCTGGGAGATCTTCCGCTCGGCGTCCTCGAGCAGCCGCGCGAAGGGATGCTTCGACCAGTTCGCGCTCGGCTCGGTCATGGACCCTTCGGAGGGAGCGCACTATTTCTGGGCTTCGCGACAGGACCCTCGGCGGGCGACCTCCGGCTCTCCGAATAGTCGCCATCGACCTCGGGGAGACGCTCGGGAAGGTCCATCATCCCCTCCTCCACCCGCGCCTCGTACCGGACCATCCCCTTGAACAGGTCGCGGATCCACTTCTGCGAGAGGAACCACGCGATGGGAGCCGTGGCGCTCCCGATGAGGACCATCCAGACGATCATCGGGTCGACGTTGGCGGCGCTGGGCATCCCCAGGATCGTCGCCGCGGTGTTGGGGAACAGGATCACCGTCGCGACGACGGCGAGGATGAGCGTCACGTAGGAGAGGCCGAGCATCCGGATGTTCGAGATGTTCGCCAGCTCCGCGATCCGGTTCGAGACGGCGGTCATCCGGTTCGCCATCATCTGGAGCTGGTTGGCCAGCTCCGTCTGGCGGATCAGAAAGAGGTCGGAGAGCGAGAGCTGGGTCGAGGAGGTCATCTCCCGCAGGCGGAGCAGCTCCTGCTCGACGCTCCGCAAGGGCCCCACGGCCACCTCGGGGACCGGAAGCAGGCGCCGCTCGGAGAGGTCGGCGAGGGCGGTGATGCCCCTGCCGAGCTCCTCGCGGACGGAAGCCACCTTCCGCTTGAGGTCCATGACCTTGAGCGGAGGGGCGTGGAGCGGGTCCTTCTCCAGCTCGGCCAGTCCCCGGTCGACGTCCTCGATCCTCTCCAGCGCGTTGCGCGAGAGATGGACGAACGCGTCGAAGACCTGCGCGGACCCCGGAGGAAGATGCAGCTCGGTGGAGGGCGTGAGCTCGGGGTGGAAGATCCCTCCCTCCGTGAGCACCTCGACGCGCGTTCCGTCCGACCAGAGGGCCATCGGTCGAGCGCGGAACTGCGGGTCGAGGTCGGCCAGGTGGACCATGACCTGCCCGTGCCGACGGTTGACCACGTGGCCCGGTCGCTTCTCGGGAGGAAGTCCCAGCGAGACGTACGCGTCGTGAAGGTCCTTCGGCCCTCCCTGGGCAGTGGGTCCAGACACGGAGCGCCGGAAGGTCCCGGGCCTTGAACCCTTGCTCGGCCCCGGAGGTCCCCCGGGAGCAGGGTCCGTGCCCCCGCGCTCAGTCCCGGAGGACCGTCGCGCCCTCTTCCAGCACGCGGCGCTCCGACTCGTCGAGCAGCGAGGGGTTCAGGTGGAGGAGCGCGTGCCCTCCCTGGCCCTCCGCGACCTCACGGAGGAGGGCGACGAGACGCCGCGCCACTCGCAGGGACGTCGCATCGATGATGTCCTCCATCCCCAGGAGCAGGACCGCCTGCCCCGGGGCCTTCGAGAGATGCCGTTCGAGGATGGAGCCGAGCCGGTCGACCTCGTCGGGGCGCACGGTCCCTTCCTGCTCGGTCCGCGCGAGCCTCCAGAAGACGACGTCGTTCTTCCACACACCCGCGAGGGTCGAGGGATTGTCCGGGGACACGACCAGTAGGGCCGCTCCGGAGATCCCAAGGGCGGAGGCTCTGGCGTAGACCCCGGCACGGCTGGTCGCCTCGAACACCGTGAAGGCCCCGGGGGGTGAGGTCTGGGGAGGGGCGGCCGCGCCGGTGCTCTCGGGGGCCGCCGCGACGGCCGGTGCGGCGGACACGACGGGAGACGGAGCGGCGGCCGTGGGAGATGCGGGGGGAGGTGGGGGAGGGGCGCGGAGGTCTTGGGACGGGCTGGGGACCGCCCCAGAGAGGGTCGTCGCGGCCGGCGCGAACGCCGGGCCGCTCGAGGGCGCTCCTGGCGCAGGCCCGGGTGGCGGTGCGCCGACGCTCGGTCCCGGCGGCGGAGGAGACGATGGGAAGGGCGAAGGTGCGCTCATCCCGGGGGCACCGAGCCCCGCCGTGGGTGAACTTGGGGTCGTGGAGGGTTCCGGGTAAGCCGTGTCAGCCGCGCCGACGGCAGGTGACCGGCGGTCCGGGGAGGGGGGGATCCGGCGGCGTCGGAGCACGAGCACCGCCCCGACGATGACCAAGATCGCCAGAACGAGGAGCCCAAGGATGATCCCATGTCCCGTCAAGAAACCGGGGGTCCCTCCGGGGGACTTGCCGGGCGAGTTCGAAACCACGGTCACGGACATGGTCGAGCTCTTTGCCACGCCGTCCAGGGAGGCCACCACGGTCACGATGGCCACCCCGGTCGTGGTACTGGCGGTGAAGGTCGCGCTGGGCCCAGTGGAGCTCAGGCCAGCGGTCACCCCGGTCTCCGACCAGGCGTAGGTCAGGAACGGAGCGCCCGGGCACGGGGAGGGCGTGCAGGTCGCGCTCGCCGTGAGGGTCTGGGTCCCTTGCACGGTCACCGAAGCGGTGGAGGGGCTTCCCGAGACAGAGAGAAGCGCAGGGACCGGGACCGTGGAGATCGTCAGTGCCGCGGTCCCATTCACGATGGCCATGCCCAGGCTCGCGTGGACGGTCAGCGTCGAGAGCCCAGCGACGCCCCTCGCGGTGAAGACGATGGAGGTCCCGGAGCCTGCCCCGACCCAACCGAGCGTGTTGTTGACGCTCCAAGAGTAGACCACGTCCGCCGGGCAGGGGTCCCCATAGGTGCACAGGGGAGTGGCGTTGATCGTGAGGGCGCCCCCGACCTGGAGCATCGCGTCGGACGGGCTCAGGGAGACCCCCTTCAGGGCGGGCGGAGCGAGGAGGCTGATGAGGATCGTCGCAGAAGAGGCTGCGACGACGACACCGTCAAGGGTGACGTTCAGGAACAGCTGGTCGCTGCCCGCGCCCGAGCCCGCGATCACCGTGACCATCGGTGCGATGCTCGAGTTGAGCGCCGCGCTGGGGTTCGTGAGCGTCCAAGCGTAGGAGGCTCCTCCTGGGCAAGGCCCTCCGAAACATCCGAGGGTCGGCACGAAGTTCTGGCTCGCGTCGGTCTGGAGCGCGGTGGAGCGGGGGCTCAGGACCACCGAATCGAGGGCCGGAACCAGGTCGATCTGCACGGGGGAGGCGGCCACGGTGACCGCGCCGAGCGTGACGTTGAGATAGAGGGTGTCGACCCCCACGCTGCTGCCCGCGGTGAAGGGGTCCAAAGGAGCGGCGGAGCTGGAAAGGGTCCCGAGCACGTTGTTGGTCAGCGACCAGGAGTACATGGCCCCGGTCGGGCAACCTCCTCCGAGGCACTGGATGCTCGCCTGGAAGGTGAGCATGCCCCCAAGCGGTACTATCGCCGGCGAAGGGGTCACGCTCGCGGCCGAGAGCCGCGGAACGATCGTAACGGTGACCGGAGCCGCCCCGACCAAGTTCCCGTTGAGAGAAACGTTCACGAAGAGGGTGTCCGTCCCCGCGGTCGACCCTGCGGTGAACTGCACCGACCTCCCGGAGCGCGCACCTAGCGAGCCCAGAGAGTTCGTCAAGGCCCAGCCGAAGTTGGAACCCTTCGGACATGGACCTGCCGAGCAGCTGATCGAGGCGGTGAACAGGCTCGTCCCCAGTACGGTGACGGTCAGGGAGGCAGACGCGACCGAGACCGTCGTGAGGTTCGCGTCGATGGTCACCGTGACGGGGCCGCTCTGGACCCTGATCCCGTCCAGCGTGGCGTTGACGAAGACGCTCTCGTTCCCTGGGACGGCGCCCGCCTTGAACTCGACCACGGGAGACGTGCTGGGGCCCCGACCGGGCAAGAACGTGCCAAAACCCTGAGAGGTCGACCAGGTGAAGTTGGTCCCCGAGGGGCATGCGCCCCCCGTGCAGGTGGGGGCGGCCGTGAACGAGGTGCCGTTCCCGACGTTCAGTGCGACCGCGGCCGGTCCGATGGAAACGGAAGAGAGCACCGCATCGATGGTGACCTGGACCTGGGGCGCGGTCAGTTGTTGGCCGTGGTCCATGACGTTCAAACCGAGGGTCATGGACCCGGATGTGCCACCTGCGGTCAGGTCGACCCACCTCCCGTTCGTGGAGTTGAGCGTTCCGAGGGCCGTGCTGTTGGAGACCCAAGAATAGTATGGGCTCCAGGGGCACGGCGACGGTAGACAGCCGGAGGTCGCGTTGAACCCGACCGTCCTGTGGATCGGGACGACCGCGGAGGCGGGCAGGACCTGGACCTGGGTCAGGTTCGAGGCCGGCGCGATCACTTCCACGTCGTACGGCGAGGCGTACATCGCGACGTAGATGTCCCCGTTCGCAAGGTCGTAGGTGATGCCGTTGGGAATGGTGCCTCCGCCCGCGCCGATCCCTATGCCGAGCGAGATGTCCCGAAGATCTTGTTCGTTGGTGCAATTGATGACGGCAACGTCCCCACCCTGTTGGTCCGTCACATAGACGTCGTGGTCGGCCGCGTCGTAGGTAAGGTCGATTGGGTTGGGGCCGGGGGTCGCGATCCCCGAGGTGTTCAGGATCGTGGTGCCGTAGATGTCCGAGACGTTTTGGCTGTGGTAGTTGGCCACATAGACGACCCCGTTCGCCGGGACGTACAGGACCCCAGTGGGACCGAGCCCCACGGGGAGAGAGGCGACCGTGCGGTTGAGCGTCGCATCGATCACCGTGACGTTGGTCCCGCCGTTGTCCGCGACGTAGAGGTAGTCGTTCGAGGGGTCGTAGGCGATCCCCCACGGACCGGTGCCTACCGTGATCTTCCGCCCGATCGTACCGTTCCCAGGGTATACGGGATACACGGCGTTCGGGCCGCCGACATAGATCAGCCCGTCGCGGGTGTCCGCCGCAACCCAACCCGGGTACCAGGGGAAAGCAAGGGACGGGGCCAGGGTGTTGGTCGCACCGTCGATGACGGTCAGGTTCGTGCTGTTCTTGCACGAGACGTAGAGGTCGCCGTCCTGAGGGTCGTAGAAGACGCCCACCGGCGAGCCCCCGGTCGGGAGCGTCTTCAGCACGGTGTTCGTGCTCCCATCGATCACCGTGACGCTCGAGTTGTCGGTCCCCGTCGCGTACACGTCGCCGTTCGCGGAGTCGTACGCGACCATGTTCGGGTTCTTGGCGACCCCATTCGTGATGTTGTACACGGCACAGAAAGTGCAGCTGCCCAGCGCGGGAGTCGCGGAGACTCGCGGCGCGGTGCCCGCGGTCGCCCGGCCGGCCGTGGGGGCAAGGTCGTGGCTGAGGCCGTGCGGGCCCGCGCCCTGGAGCGGGAGCGACGGACCGGAGAGGACCAGGAGGGCGAGGACCACCGAAACGGTGACCACAGCCCAGAAATCCGAGACCGTTCCCATGTCGAAACCGTCACGAGCAGGTGCCGTCAGCTTATTTCTGTTCGCACGAACCAAAATCCGCACCCGCACCCGCAAGCTCATCCCCCAGCGAGAGAGAGAGAGGGCGCGAGAGAGAAAGAGAGAGAGCATGGGCGGGCGTCTCCCCGCGGCACGTGCTCCAGGGGTGTGCGCTCGTTCTTCGCGGTCGCCACGGTGGGTCGGCCCTGGCCTCGGCGGCTCCAGGCGTTCGGAGCGGGTCTCCGACCTGCGGGAACGCTCCCGGCTCCCCACACCTACACGTCGAGGTTCGTGACCTCGACGGCGTGCTCCTCGATGTAGCGTCGGCGAGGTTCGACCTCCTCGCCCATGAGGATCGTGAAGAGGTCGTTCGCCTTCGCGGCGTCCTCGACGGTCACCTTGAGCATCACCCGGCTCTCCGGGCGCATCGTCGTGTCCCAGAGCTGTTCCGGGTTCATCTCGCCCAGCCCCTTGTAGCGCTGGATCGTGACGCCCTTCATGCCGCCCCATTCCTTGAGCTTCGCGTCGCGCTCGTCCTCCGCGTAGCAGTAGACGTGCTCCTTCCCCCGGGCGAGCCGGTAGAGGGGCGGCTGGGCGATGTAGATGTGTCCCGCCTCGACCAGCTCGTGCATCTTCCGGTAGAAGAGCGTGAGCAGGAGCGTGCGGATGTGTGAGCCGTCCACGTCCGCATCCGCCATGATGATGACGCGGTGGTAGCGGAGCTTCGTGATGTCGAACTCGTCACCGATGTTGGTGCCGAGCGCGGTGATGATGTCCCGGACGTACTCGTTCTGGAGCATCTTGTCCATCCGAGCTTTCTCGACGTTCAGGATCTTGCCTCGGAGTGGCAGGATGGCCTGGAACTCCCGGTTGCGTCCCTGCTTCGCGCTGTTGTGGACGAAGACGCCCACGGAGAGCGCGAAGTTGTGGGTCTCCTCGACCTCGAAGTCGTACACGTCCGCGCGCTCGACGAGCGGGGTGACCTTGACGACCCGGTGGTTCGCGGCCGCCGGCGCGACGAGCGCCTCCGCCTCGTGCGCGACGAGCAGAGGGTCCACCCAGCGCGGGGCCCACTCCCGGGCGTAGAGGGGCATGAGCGGGGTGCCGGGGGGAAGGTCGCCCGCCTCGTGGTAGCTGCCGTCGCGCAGCATGAACAGGTGGTCCGGCGTGCAGTCGACGGACCGGCCGTTGTCGAGCTCCACGCGGACGAGCTCGGCCCGACGATGGGTGAGACGGGGGTGAAGGACCTCGGAGACCCCGATGCTCCCGTCGCCGCAGGTCGTGAAGCAGGAGTACCTCTCTCCGCGCAGATGGCCCTCGACGATCTCGCGCAGGGAGAGGGACCGGCCGTCCGAGAGGGCGACCTCCGTCGCTCCGGTGAAACAGCCCCCTGCAGAATCTCCCTCCACGAGGAACAGCTCGCACTCGGAGGGGTCCTTCGAGTGGCAGTCGGCGAGCTTGCCCGGGAGCCCGCCCCCTTCGAGGAGGCCCTTGCGTCGGGTGAGCTCGCGGGCCTTGCGCGCCGCCTCCCGGGCCTCGGCGGCCTGGAGGGCCTTCAGCACGATCGACTGCGCTGCGGGAGGGTGCTCCTCGAAGTACTCTGCGAGCTTCTCCCCCGCCGTGCTCTCGACCATCCCCTTGACCTCGGAGTTCCCGAGGCGGGTCTTGGTCTGGCCCTCGAACTGGGGCTCCAGGACCTTCACGGAGACCAGGGCGACCAGTCCCTCGCGGACGTCCTCGCCGCTGAACCCGTCGTTCCCGTTCTTGACCATCCCCCGCTTGCGCGCGTAGTCGTTGAGCACGCGGGTGAGGGCGGAGCGGAAGCCCACCAGGTGGGTCCCCCCGTCGATGGTGTTGATGTTGTTCGCGTAGGAGAGGACGAGCTCGTTGTACCCGTCGTTGTACTGCAGGGCCACCTCAAGGTCGAGGTGGTCCGGCTTGGCGTGGAAGTAGAGCGCGGGAGAGAACAGGGCGTTCTTGCCCTGGTTGATCTCCTCGACGTACTGCTTGATCCCGCCGGGGTAGTGGTAGGTGATGTCCGTCCCGTCGCGCTCGTCCTGGAAGTGGATGATCGCGTCCGGGTTGAGGTAGGCCAACTCCCGGAGCCGGCTCTCGACGATGCGCCGGTCGAAGATGACGGTCTCGAAGATCTCCTTGTCGGGAAGGAAGGTCACGCGGGTCCCCGTCGCCTCGGGCGGGTCGAGAGGCCCCAGGTCCTTGATGGGTGCGATCGGGGCCCCGCGCTCGAAGCGCTGCAGCCATCGGCGCCCTCCGCGGTGGACCTCGACCTCGATGTACTCGGAAAGCGCGTTCACGACGTGGACGCCGACACCGTGCAGCCCGCCGGAGACCTTGTACGTCCCGCGGTCGAACTTGCCTCCCGCGTGGAGGACCGTCATGACGATCTCCAGCGTCGGGCGGTGGTACCGAGGGTGCTCCTCGACCGGGATCCCGCCCCCGTCGTCCTTGACGGTGCAGGTCCCATCCTTCCCGAGGATCACGTCGACGCGGGTGCAGGCGCCCCGCAGGACCTCGTCGATGGAGTTGTCGACGACCTCGTTGATGAGATGGTGGAGCCCCCGCGCGTCGGTCGACCCGATGTACATCGCGGGGCGCTTTCGCACCGCCGTGAGCCCCTCGAGGATCTGGATCGATTCGGCGCCGTACGAGCCCTGAACGGCGTTCCCTGCGACCATCCCTGAACGTTCCTTCCTACGGCTGTCCGAGGCTCGATTCTCCTCACAGGTGCCCCCCCCATAAGCCCTTCCCCTGCAGCCGACATCCGCGTAGGCCGGACGTCTGCGCGGCCCCCTTCCGGGCGTCTCCGGAAAGGGGGGTCTCTCCGCCGGGAATCGACCCTGGGAAGGACCTGCTCCGAACCCGCCGCCCACGCCCTCCGGCCCACCTGGGCGGCAGGATCACGGCGAGAGCGACATGGCGAGGCTCGCGCATTGCTGCGGGAGGAACGCGTAGAGGAAACCCCGGGTGGGGTCGAGGGCGGAGGTGTGGGCCCCGTCCTGGGTACGGGCGGACTCGAGCTTCTCGAACGTGGAGGTGTCGAAGATGTCGATGCACCCGGGCTCCCCGATCGTCACGTAGAGGCGGTGGGCGCGGTGGTCGTGCCAGACCACGTCCGGGGGACCGCTAAGGGGGAGGACCTTCTGGACCGCGCCGTCCTTCATCGAGAGCACGACGAGCTTCGCGTCGTCCGTCGCGACGAAGGCGCGGCGGGCGACCGGATCGAGGGCGAGGCCGTGCGGGCCCTGGGCCGGCACCGCGTGCGACGTGCGGGTCGAGAGGTCGGTGGAGTCGAGGACCAGCAGCGACGGGGGGTCCCGGATGCAGACGAAGAACGAGGAGGTAGGACCGTCGTAGACGCACCAGCGGGGACGGCCCGGGAGGTCGACCTCGGTCACGACCTTCCCGGTGCTGACGTCCACCAGCCGCCCGCGGGGCGTTCCGACGTCCGCCACCAGCAGGCGTTCGCGGTTGGGGTCCCAGGCGAGCCCGTTCGGGCGTTCCCCGACCACGAAGGAACGGATGGTCGACAGGGTCTTCGCCGAGATGAGGAGCAGCTTCCCCGTCGCCCGCGAGGCGGCGACCACTTGGTCCCGCCCGGGGAGGCAGAGCAGCCCGCTCCCTTCCTGGCAGCCGAGGACCGACGTGCGGTGCTTCAAGGGCCACGGGTCGAGCACCTCCACCGTGCCCTCGGAGGTGTGGGTGACGAAGACCCGCCCGGTCGGCAGGTGAACGTCGCCGTGGTCGAAGGCTCCGGGCCGTCGCGGAGGCATGGGGCGGTCTCCGAGGACCCGGACCATGGAGCGGGGACCGTGCGGACGCCTTAACCCCGTCGAGGAGCCCGCCCGAACTCGCTCACGCGTGAACGGCCCATCCCGCCCTCCCGGCGCGGGAAAGCTCGACCGGAGCAGGGGGCGCCGTCCGACTGACGTTCAAATACCTACTGGGATTGCGCCCGGCGATGGCGTTCTCCGACGAGGACGACGGGCCGCGTCCGCGCCGTCGTTCCCGCAAGTCCTCCGACCCCGCGGAGTCCCCCTGGCCGCGCAAGGACCAGCCCCTCTCCTGGGCGATGCTCCCTCCGGAGGAGGACGAAGGAGAGGAAGGGACCACGGCCCCCGAGAGCTCCGCCGCCGCGGGGTCCCCCTCGGCCGCGGGAGCGGAGGGGGCCGCCGCGCCTTCCCCCGAGGACTGGCGGTCCCGCTACCAGTACCTTCTCGCCGAGTTCGACAACTACCGTCGACGGGTCCAGAAGGAGAGCGAGAGTGCGGTGGCCGCCGCCCGCGGCCACGTCCTGCTGAAGGTCCTGGGCCTCCACGAGGGCATCGAACACGCCCTGGAGAAGCTCCCGCCGGACGCGAAGCCGCTGCGCGAGGGGCTCTCCATGGTCCTGCGGAACATGGACAGCGTTCTCCGGGAGGAAGGGGTCGAGCCCGTCGCCAGCGAAGGGGCCCGGTTCCAGCCGGAACTTCACGAGGCCGTCGGACAGGCCCCGGCATCGGCGAGGGCCCCGGAGGGGACCGTGGCCGTCGTGGTCCAGCAGGGCTACAAGGGCCCCACGGGTCTGCTTCGCCCGGCGAAGGTCCTGGTCGCCGCCTCCGCCGCCCAGGAGCCGTCCCGGGCCTCGAAGGCCTAGTCGCCACCCCCACCGAATAGCTTCAAGTTCCCTAGAGGGGGACCGGTCCGTGGATATGGCCGAGCGTTCCAGCGAGCTGAGCGGGTTCTACAAGAAGAGCGTAGAGGAGCGCCGCAAGGCCGTGCGCGAGTTCGCGGGCCTCGAGGAGGAGGCCGCGAAGGCCTGGCTGCCGCCCCCCGGGGTGGACAGCGCGGTGCTGGAGAGGATGATCGAGAACGTGATCGGCACGTTCCCGCTCCCGCTCGGGGTCGCGACCAACTTCCGGGTCAACGGGAAGGACTACCTGGTGCCGATGGCGCTCGAGGAACCCTCCGTCGTCGCCGCCGCGAGCCACGCGGCGAAGATCGCCCGCGCCAAGGGAGGTTTCCACGCCCAGACGAGCCCCCCGGTCATGATCGGGCAGATCTCGATCCTGGACGTCCCGGACCCGCACGCCGCGCGGCTCCGCATCCTGGCCGCCCAGTCGGACCTCCTCGCGCTCGCGAACGCGAAGGACCCGCTCCTCAACAAGGTCGGAGGAGGGGCCCGCGAGCTCGAGGTGCGGCTCGTCCCGACCCCGCGGGGAACGATCCTGATCGTCCACCTCCACGTCGATGTCCGCGACGCCATGGGCGCGAACGCCGTCAACACGATGGCCGAGGCCCTCGCTCCGGAGCTCGCGAAGCTTTCGGGAGGTCGCAGGAACCTGCGGATCCTCTCGAACCTCGCCATCCACCGCGTCGCCCGCGCCTGGGCGATCTTCCCGAAGGAGGAGCTCACGGGGGAGGGCGCCGCCGGGCCCCAGGTCGTCGAGGGCGTCCTGGACGCCTGGAACTTCGCCGCCCACGACCCGTTCCGGTGCGCCACGCACAACAAGGGGATCATGAACGGGATCTCCGCGGTCGCCATCGCCACCGGGAACGACTTCCGCGCGCTGGAAGCGGGAGCCCACTCCTTCGCGGCCTGGAAGGCTCGCGAGGGCGGCGTCATCGCCCCCCTCACCACCTACGAGAAGAACCCCGAAGGGGACCTCGTCGGGACGATCGAGGTGCCGATGGCGGTCGGCCTGGTGGGCGGCGCGACCGCGGTCCACCCCACCGCGAAGCTCGACGTCCGGCTCCTGGGGGTCAAGAGCGCGAGCGAGCTGGCAGAGGTGATGGCCTCGGTGGGGCTCGCGCAGAACTTCGCCGCTCTCCGCGCGCTCGCGAACGAAGGGATCCAGAAGGGCCACATGGCGCTCCACGCGCGCAACGTCGCGGTCATGGTCGGTGCGACCGGCCCTGAGGTCGACGAGCTCGCACGGCGCCTGGCCGAGGAGCACGCGGTGCGACAGGACCGCGCGAAGGAGATCCTCGCTCAGATGCGCTCGAAGGCCGCTCCAGGATGACGACCGGGAACGTCGGGGTCCTCGCCCTGCAGGGGGACGTCCCCGAGCACGCGGAGATCACCGCCTCGATCGTGGGCTCCGACCACGTCCTACCGGTCCGTACCCCCAGGGACCTCGCCGCGGTGGACGCGGTCCTGCTGCCGGGGGGCGAGAGCACGACGCTCTCCCGCCTCCTGGACCATGCCGCGCTGCGGGAGCCGCTCCTCGAACGGGCCCGCAGGGGCCTCCCCATCATGGCCACCTGCGCGGGTCTCATCCTCCTCGCACGGGAGCTCGAGCCCTCTCCGCACGGTAGGGACCCCCAGACCCTGGGCGTCCTGGACGTCAAGGTGCGGCGCAACGACTACGGCCGCCAGGTGGACTCCTTCGAGACCACGCTCGAGGTCGAGGGGCTCGGCAAGGACGTGCCCGCCGCGTTCATCCGCGCGCCCAGGATCCTGAGCGTGGGTCCCGGGGTCCGGGTGCTGGCCCGGGTCCGCGAGGATCCGGTGCTGGTGCGCGAGGGGCACCTGTGGGGGCTCACGTTCCACCCTGAGGTCACCGGGGACCCGCGACTCCACCGGTACTTCCTCACCGAGTCCGGGGTCCTCCGGCCGTAGGCGCGCTCTACTGGAGACGGCCCCGTCCTGCTGGGGCCCACGTTCGGAGCTCCCTTCCGACGCGGTCCCGGTCCCGCGCCGCGGTCCGACCTTCGGTCGCTCGCTCGGGCGGTCCGGCCGCCACGGGCCCCGGTGAGGGCGGGAACAGGAGCCCGGGGGTCTCCGCCCCCCAACCAGTACGGTTCGCGCTGCAGGCCCCTTCACGATAGGGATCTTGGAGGCCCGAGTGCGCCGACAGCGCATCCATATACCGGCCAAGGATGGATGAGTGAGCTTCGCATGCCGGAACCGGTCACGGAACCCGGTGCATCTTCGACCCGCGACGATCACGACCTGTCCATGGCCTCCGCCAAGGGGGACGCGGGACCCGCTCCCCGTCAGCCCCGGTGGGTGCACGCGCTGGGGGTGGGCCTCCTCGTGCTGGTCCTCCTCGTCGCAGTCCCTTCTGGAGCGCTGGGTGCTCCCGTCGGCGCCCACACGTCCACGGTCCCAGGGGGCTACGCCCCGCTGGCCAGTGGGGCCGGGCCGCTGCCCCTCGGAGCCCAGGCCGTATCGGCGGTCGCCGCGACGACCCCCTTCACGTTCAACGTGGAGATCAACATCCCGACCACCCCCGCCGAACAGGCGTTCCAGTCCGGGCTCCTGACCCCCGGCTCCCCCTACTATCACCAGTTCACCCCGCGGGGATACGCCTTCGTGAACGCGTGGGGACCTTCTCCCACCACCGTCGCGGCCCTTCGCGCCTACTTCCAATCCTACGGGCTCCAGGTCACCGAACTCGACCAGCTGGGACTGATCTACGGAGTGAGCGGGACCACCGGGCAGGTCGATGCGGCGCTCCACACCCAGCTCTGGCGCTATGACGCCCCCGGCACCACCGGGGTCGCGCCCAGCACGGTCCCCTACCTCCCCTCGAGCCTCGCGCCCTGGGTCGAGGGATTCCACCTGCTCAACAGCTTCGCGAACCCCAAGCCGCTCTACCAGTTGGCCTCCGCCGTTCCCGGCCTCCACGCCGCCGCGGTCAGTCCCGCCGGGATTCAGGGGGCCTACAGCGCCACGAGCCTCATCTCGGGGGGCGACACCGGAAGCCAGTACGTCATCGGGCTGGCCGAGATGTGCGACCCCACCCAGGCGAGCTCCACCTACCAGACCGACGTGAACTCCTTCGACTCGGCGAACTCCCTCCCCGCGGACACCGTCACCACGAGCGGGAGCGGGGCCTCAAGCTGCACCGCGGGCTCCTCCGGGTGGGGCGTCGAGACGGACCTTGACGTCCAGTCCTCCCACAGCCTTGCGCCCGGGTCGAAGCAGAACATCTGCCTGGACAACACCGACCCGTCCATCTGCGACAGCAGCTTCATCTCCGGAGGCCTCGAGTTCGGCTCGAACAGCTGGGGAAGCACCGGGAACACCTTCGCGAGCATCTGGAACACGGCCGAGTCCTCCGGCGTCGACCTGCTCGCCTCTGCGGGCGACTCGTGCGCGGGACTCAGCGGCTCCGCCTCCTACGGGATCAGCTACCCCGCCGCCGAGGAGTACGGAGTAGCGGTGGGAGGCACGACCCTCACGGTCTCCGGCACCTCGTGGGGAGGGGAGACCGTCTGGGGGACCGGGTGCACGAGCCCGGGCGCCGGCGGCGGAAGCGGAGGCGGAACCGGAGGAGGATGCGACCCCACCACCGCCTCGCCACCCTACCAGTCGGGCATGACCGGGTACCCGGGCGCCTGCTCGTCGGGCAACCGAGGCTACCCCGACGTGGCCGCCGACGCGGACCCGAACTCGGGGATGAACATCTACATCCAGAACGCGGCCACCAACTGCGGGGGGATGGACCCCTGCCAGATCGGAGGGACGTCCCTTGCCTGCCCGCTCTGGGCCGCCTCGCTGGACCTCATCTACCAGGCCTCCGGGTTCACCGGGTACGCCACGAGCAAGCTCTACTCCATCGCGAAGTCCGCCAGCTACTCGACCAACTTCCACGACATCACCTCCGGCTCGAACGGTTACACGGCGACCGTGGGCTGGGACCCGGCGACGGGCGTCGGCTCCCCGATCATCGGCAGCCTGGTCTCGGGCTTCAACTCCCCGCTCACCGCCTCCCTCACGCCCACCGCTTCGACGGTGGAGAGCGGCCAGACGGTCCAGCTCACGACCACCGCCGGCGGGGGAACCCCGGGGTACAGCTACTCCTGGCAGCAGAACGGCACGCCCATCGCGGGGGCGCCGAACGGGGCCGTCTTGAACTACACCCAGTACCACTCCGCCCCCAGCCCCTACCTCATCTCCGTCGTGGTGACGGACTCGAAGGGGTCGACGGTCACCGCGGGCCCCGCCTCCATCACGGTCACCCCGGGCCCCGCCGTCGCGCTCACCGCGAACCGGACCGTCGTCGACGGAGGCCAGAAGATCGGCCTCTCGGCCGCCGCGAGCGGCGGGAGCGGGACCTTCTCCACCTTCGATTGGATGCTGAACGGGACCGTCTTCAGTTCCGGGGCCTCCCCCGCGGCGACGTGGACGGCGCCCAGCCACACGTTCACCGGCACGCTCGGGGTCAAGGTCCTCGACTCGTTGGGAGGAGCCGCGGTCGCGAGCACGACCGTCAACGTCTACGCGACGCCGGGGGTCCTGCTGACCCTCAGCGCCCCGGGCCCGATCGACGTCCTCTCCGCGATCACCCTGACGGCGACCGCGACCGGTGGCGCTCCGCCGCAGACGTTCGCCTTCCTGCAGAACGGGACCACCACGCTCCAGACGGGGGCCACCAGCTCCTGCCCCTGGACGCCCTCCGGACCGGGGACGTACACCCTGGCCGTGAAGCTCACGGACGGGCTCGGATTCTCCGCGTCCTCGCTCCCCCAGACCGTCACGGTCTACGCCAACCCCTACGTCTCGATCGGGCTCCCGAGCGCGTCGTCCGTCGATGCGGGGGCGCTCGTCACCGTGCAGGCCACGGCGGGCGGCGGGACCGCCCCCCTCTCCTTCGCCTGGACCTTGAACGGGGCCGTGGTCTCCGGCGCGAGCTCGGCGACGCTCAAGTTCAAGGCGGCGGCCCCGGGGACCGACACGCTCTCGGTCCAGGTGACCGACGGGGTGGGACGCACCGCCCACTCCACCCAGGTGTCCCTCACCGTGAACCCCGACCCGACGCTCACGATCCAGGGAAGCACGACGGTCGTCGCCGGGCAGACCGACGCGCTCACCGCGATGACCTCCGGCGGGACCTCGCCCTTCCGCTTCGTCTGGACGGGGACCACGGACGCCGCGACGGACAACAGCGGGGTGTCGAACTTCAGCTCGAGCTCGACGGGCACCTACCCGGTCACGGTCGTCGCGAGCGACTCGGGGGGAGGCTCGGTCACCGGGCTCATCAACATCACCGTCACCTCCGCGCCCGCCTGGTACGACACCCCCTTCGTCCCGGGGACCAGCTCGGCCACCGTGAGCTGGGCGCTCCTGCTGGGAATCATCGTGGCCGTCCTCGTCGTGGCGGCGGTCGTCCACCGCCACCGCAAGCGTGCGGCGAGCGGCATGGCGGCGGGAGCCCCTCCCCCGGGCCCGTACAGCGGCTACGCGGGACCCTCTCCAGGGAACCTCAGCTACTGCGGGGCCTGCGGCTCGCCCAACTCCTGGGGCGCGCCCAGCTGCGCCTCGTGCGGGAACCCCATCGGCGGCGCGCCTCCGATGTACGCCCCGGCCCCCTACGGGGGGCCCCCGCCGGGGTACAGCATGCCCCCTCCCCCACCCCAGTGAAGCTCGGACGGCCCTCCGCCGCGTAGCGCGGCGAGCGGGAGCAGGGGCCGGGTCCCCTCCCGGTCCGGGCAGTCCCCGGGCGCCCCTCGCGCCCGACTATGGGAACACGAAGAGCTCCGCGTTCATCCGGTCGCACAGCGCCCGGACCCCCTCGACGGCGAGGGACGTGTCGGGGTCCCCCGAGGGGCCGGTCCCGTCGAGCACCACCGTCGACCGCAGGGCCTGACGCGGGAGAAGCCGCGAGGTCACCTCGAAGGGGAGGCACATGACGCCGAGGATGGCGAGGTCGCGTCTCGGGTCCGCGAGGAGGTCGGGGAGGCTCTTCCGTGCGGCACCGGCGATCCGCGCGATGGGGCCCAAGCTCCATCGCTGGGGGGGCGGGACGCGCCCGGACATCCAGGCGTCCGACCCGAGCTCGCGCAGCCGGGGAGGGGTGCCCACGTAGAGCACCTGGACGCCGGGGGCGAAGGCCGAAGCCACGTCGCCCATCGGGGCTCTCTCCTGCGGGCGTGGGGGCACCATCACGCGGTCCTCCCTGCGGACGGTCAAGGGATGCCTCCTCCCGCGCCCGGGAGCCCGGTCCCTGGCCCGAAGGACCGTGACGGCGGCAGGGCGCCGTGCCGGGTGAAGGACGGATCACGCGACACGTCCGCTCCGTAGGGGTGCGGGGATAGGGGAGGAGGCGCGGGTGGTCCGATCAGGGGAAGTTACTGGAGCGGCGGGCGCGGTGGGGAGGAGATCCAAGGAGGAGCCAAGGAGGGTCGGGGCCAGGGGGAGGCTCGGGAAGGCGGAGCGAGGCCCCGTCCCGGTCCGGCGGCTCCCCGCGGAGGCGCGCACCGGACCTCTCACTTCCCTCGGGTCCCTCTTGCCCCGAGGTCCTCCTTGGCGCCCACGAGTCCCGATCCTCGGCGGCTCTCCCCCGGGCATCCGACGGGATCGAGCACGGACCGTCCCTTCTGGAGAAGGGACCGGGCGCACCCCCAGACCGCTAGCGCTCATCCACCTGAGACGGCGACAGAACCGATCACGGGGGTGAAAGTGGCCCCTGCGGGGGTCAAGTGGAGGCTGGAGGCGAGGTCGATGTCGATGTTGAGGGTCGTGGTGCCCCCGGTCGAGACGGTGAACTGGCCCGAGAAGGCGGCGGACGGGCCGTCGACGGTCGCGACCAGCTGCACACCGGAGGTGAGGTCCACGACGACCCGGCTGACCTCGACCCGGATCTGCTGGTAGTGGCCGGCCCCGAGCGCGTCGAGGCCCAGGAGCTTCGCGGCGGCGGAGCCGTTCAACGCCTGGAGGTCGAAGGTCGACCCGGAAACGTTCAGGTTGATCCAGCCGCTCCCCTTGATGTCCGACTCGTGGACCGACACCGCGGTGAACGTCACCCAGACGTGGGTGCAGCCGTTGCAGGGGGCATCGTGGACGTAGATCTGCACATGGCCACCGCCGAGGAAGCCCAGGAAGTAGAGCGCGGAGACGAGCACCACCGCGGCCACGACCACGGCCACGAGGGCCCGACCCCTGCTCCCGAGCTTCCTCCCTCGGGATGGCGGGTCTGCAACATGGGATGGGGTTGCCTCCATGGAGGGGGATAACTCGAGGTGGGTGGATGCTCGTTGTGGTACGCTTGTTGAAACCGTCCTAGGGAGCCCTCGGAGCCCCCCGACGCGCCGCCATGCGGACTCAGTCCGGTCGCACGTGAGTTTCGAGGGGATGCACGTCTCGGGACTGGCCCGGTGCCCACCGCATGCCCGTCACCGGTGACTCCTCCGACGGAATCGCGCCCGGGGACCGGGCCATGGCCTGCAGCGCCCCCACCGCGAGCCGCGGGGCGCTGGCGAAGGCGACGGCGTAGAAGAGGGTCCAGGCCACGAGCAGCAGAAGGGTGACCGGAGGCAGCTGCCCCGCGGCGAAGCTGGCCCCGACCTCGTGGAGCCCGAAGAGGACCCCGAGCGTGCCGAAGCCCATGGCGAGCGTGGTCTCCCACCGTGAGGAGCTGATGGCCCGGCGGAGCTGCGCTCCGCTCCCCAGGGGGCCTGTTCCCGTCTTGGGGGTCCTTCGGAAGGCCATCGGCCCTCCCACGAGCCCCCGGACGGCCGCACGCAGGTCGTTCAGCTTGATCGCGTACCAGAACCCGAGGACGCCCAAAGCGTCGCGGAGCGAGGTCCTTTGCACCGACCGCAGGGCGAGTCGCACCTTGAGCACGCTGTCCAGGAGGAGCAGCACAGGGGCGGAGGCGACGAGCGCGAGCGAGCCGTACGAGAGGGTGGGGAGCCCGACACCGAACAGACCCGCGATGACCAGGAGGGCGAGCGAGAGGGCCATGCCCAGCAGGAACGTCCCGTCCAGCCAGAACGCTCCGCCGAGGAGGAAATCGGCGCGCTGCCGGAGCGTGAGGCGCCCGCGACCGAGCGCCGCGCGGTCGAGGCGCAGCATCTGAAGGCCGCCGAAGGCCCACCGGGCGTGCTGGGACCGGAGGTCCTCGAACGTGAGAGGGGCGAGCCCCCGTCCGAGGATCTTGGGCAGGTAGACCGACGTCCACCCTGTGGCGTAGAGGCGGAGGGAGAGCTCGGCGTCCTCGGTGATGCTGGACTCGTTCCATCCCCCGACGCTCTCGAGCGCCGAGCGGCGCACGACGCCCATCGTCCCGCAGAAGATCGCCGAGCCGGCCCGGTCGCGCACCGGCTCGACCACCCTGTAGAAGTAGGCGTCCGCGAGCGCGTAGAGCCGGGCGAGCGGCCCAGCCCCCGCGTTCCGGTAGCTCTGGGGCGTCTGGACGAACGCCACGCGTGGCCGCTCGAAGAGCGGCAGCACCTCGCGCAGGAACCCGGGGTCCACCTCGTAGTCCGCGTCGACCACCGCGAGGAGCTCGACCTCGGGCGGCATCGAAGGCAGGCCGTCGTTGAGCGCCCCGGCCTTGAACCCCCGGCGTGAGGACCGGTGGAGGTACTGGACCCCCCGGGCCCGGCAGTAGGCGGAGATGGCCTCCGCCGCCGCGAGGTCGGTCGAGTCATCGAGGACCTGGACGTGGATCTGGGAGCGAGGGTGGTCGAGGGCGAGCACGGAGCGCAGGCATCCGATCACGAGCTCGGCCGGCTCGTTGTAACAGGGGATCTGGATGCCCACGACACGCGGTCGTGCAACGAACGGGTCGGAGCTCGCGGGGAGCTCCGTGGCGCGTCGCCCGGTGAGGAACTCGAGCGCGTAGAACTGGTAGCAGAGCAGGAGACCCAACCCCCCGGTCTCCGAGACCAACACGAGAGAGGCGAGCACAGCGGCGAGAGGACCGCCCGCGGTCTCGAGGACGTCCACCCCGTAGAGGACGAAGCCGGCCGAGAGCAGGGCCAAGCCGAGCCAGGCCATGATCCCGCTCGGCCTCCAGCGCCCTCCTGCGCTGATGGCCCCCGCGATCCCACCAAGCAGGAGGGCGGTCCAGAGGTCGGGGCCGGCCGCGGCAAGGAAGGAGGAGAGCGACGAGAACAGCACGACCACGACCAAGAGTGGTTGCGAGGAGGAGAGCGACTGCAGGACGGCGGAGAAGGTCGCGCCAGCTCCGGAAAGCGAGCCGGCGACCACGCCCTCCGAACCCTCCCACAGCAGCTTGAGAAGTCCCCCGACAAGGTAGGCGAGGGCGGCGAGGAGGACGCCCGCCAGCGCGCGGACCGAGACCCAGCCCCCCTTGGGACGTCCCCCGCGTCCGAGCGCGGGGTCGCTCTGCAACGTGAGGAGCGGCCAGGCCGATAGGAGCAGCAGCACGCCCGCGAGGAGCATGTAGGAAGGGTCTGCGGACCCGAGCAGTGCGTTCATGTATGCCCGTGAGCCGCCCGCCGACCGGGCGCCCCTTGGGCGAGGGTCGACCGGGCGGGCCCACGGGGTAGCGAGCCGTGGTGAGGGAATCCCCTTTCTGGTACGCTCCTTGAAGTGCACCCCAGGAGGGGGGTCGGCCTAGAACTATAGGTCCGGGACCCTCGATGGGGCGCGATGACCGACCTCACGGTGATCGGGATCTCGGCGGCGTACGGCGCTCTAGCCCTCCTCTCCGGAGCGCTGATGGTCATCTCCCTTCGGGCCCGTCGGCCGGGCGTCCCAGGGCACCGGGCCGTGCTCCTGGCCACCGGGATGGGCGCCTTCCTCCTGCAGGGTCTGCTGCTGCTGGTCGTGATCTACGAGGGAGGGCTCCTCGAGATGACGTTCCTCCTCTCCTCGTCGGTCCTGGAGGTCGCGGGGGTTGCCTTCCTCCTCGCCGCCACCCTCCGATAAGCCCCGGAGCCCTCCCCCGGTCCCCTCAGGGGGGGGGCCCCCACCGAAGCCCGCGGGCCCGAGCGCCCCCTGGGCCGAGGTGCTCCTGAGCTTCGTCCAACTCTACCCGGGCGTCCACATCCGCGAGCTCATCCGGCGGCTCAAGATCCCCACCGGGACGCTCGACTACCACCTCTACCGGCTCTCGCAGCGCCAGCTGCTCGAGACCCGGGAGGTGGCCGGGCACCGGTGCGTCTTCCCCTTGCGCCCCGTCGGGGAAGGGCTCCCGATCCCCGAGGACCAGAAGCTCCTCCTCGCGCTCCTTCGGCAGCGGGTCCCGCGCGCGCTGCTGCTGCACCTGCTGGACCGGGGCCCGACCACACCCCAGGACCTAGCCTCCAACGTCGGGATCTCGCCGTCCCTTCTGTCCTACTACGTCGAGCGTCTGGAGAAGCTGGGACTCGTCGAGCGTCGAGGGGAACGCCCAGGGCAGAGGGTCGCCACCCTGCGGTCACCCCAGCAGGTCCGCAACGTCCTTCTGGCCTACCCCCCCCTTCAGGAGCGGGTCCAGGACCGCTGGATCGGGCTGTGGGAGGAGCTCCGACTATGAGCGCGCGGGTCCCGGGGCACGCTACCGGAACGTGCTCCCTTCGGCCCGGCCCGCGGGGCGGCCTCCCCCAAGGATTGTACCAGAACCATCCTGTCTCCCGAGGGACATCTCCAGGGCAGGTAGCCCGCCGAATGATCGCCCGTTTTCAGGGAGGACCTTCGCCCCGCACCTTGCCTCGGGGCCGCGCGCAAAGTGCCCTCCCCTGGGCCCTCGCGGTCGTCCTTCTCCTCCTCTGTGCGCCCCTCGGCGCCTCGCTCTCCGCCGGCGCTCCCATGCTTGCGAGCCCCATCGCGGTCCGCGCCCTCGCCACCGGCCCCGCACTGTCGGGCCCGTCGGACGTGGCCGTCAGTTCGAGCCCGTCCGGGGACTGGCAATCCTTCGACTCCGGTAACGTGACGCTTCTCTTCGAGACCCAAGCCCCCGAGATCACGCTCATCCAGGACGCGAACCCGTCGGTCCGGGCCACGCTCTCCTTCGAACACATCTTGGAGGTCTCCTCCGTCAGCCGGGGGGCCGGAGGGAGCCATGGACCGATGGGCCTCATGGGGCGGGCCTTCGCCTTCCCCAGCGGCTCGACCCCGTGGAACTCCAGCCTCCATGGGAGCCTTTCGAGCGCCGCGGGGGTCTGGGTGAACCTCACGGCCAACCTCACCGTCCGGGCGCTGGCCGAAGGGACGCTCCAGGGAGACCCGGTTTGGCAGGGACCTAACGGCGACCTCCCGGCGACCAGCTGGGGAGCGACCCTGGGAACCACGGCCCTGCAGGTCACCTTCCACCTCTTGGGTGTCGGTACCCCTGCGGAGCAGGGACTGGCGAAAGTGGGCATCAGTATCCAAGGCTGGCCCTGGGTCGACCCCGCGGACAGCCTGGCGCTGGAGTGGCAGTTCTTCGCCCCGGGCAACGGGACCGAGGACATCGGGTGCAGTTCCACCGCGCCCCCGACCAACGGCACCGCGGGCGCCACTCCGTGCGTCCAACAGACGGGGCTCGGGGTGGGGGCCCCCATCTGGGCGAACGGCACGACCGCCGTGGAATCGGTGGCCATGGGTACCCTCGTCTCCTACGTGGACTGGTCCAACAGCGGGACGGTCACGATGACGGGGGGAGCGACCCGGTCCGTGTCGCTCGGCGCGGCGCTCTACCCGGTGGGAGGCTCCAACCTGGTCCGCCTGCTCCAGACGCTGCCCTCGGGGCTCGGGGCGATCACGGGATTCTCTGAGGACCCCACACTGGGTCTGCTCCCGACGCTCCCCTCGGGACTGCTCCACGCGCTGCCCCCGGTATTCCAGGGCGACCTCGGGGCGTTCGTCCTCGCGATGGTCGCCACCGCGGTGGTCCTGCTGGGCGTGTGGGGAGAGCAGCGGAGAAGGGACCGGCGCGCCTTGGAGAGGTTCTAGAGCGCGCACGTTGCTCGCGCCCTCGACCCGCCGACCTCGCGGTCCTGGGATCTCCCGCTTCAGAACGCGAGGAGAACGGCGAAGACCAGGACGGCCAGCAGGGTCACGACTGCCAAGGCGATGAGGTAAGGGAGCCAGCCGGGCCGGTTGCCGAAGACCACCGGCACCGGGCCGATCAGCAGGAACCCTCCGTACGACACCCGGCTCGAGGGGGCGCTCGGGCCCCCGGTGGCGGACCCGGCTCTCGCCGAAGGGAGGGAGCGCCCCTCCTTCTCCTGCTCCTCAAGGGAACCCATCCGCGCAAGCGCGAAGAAGAGGACGAAGAATCCGACGACGAGCAACAGGACCCCCGCTGCGAGCGACGGGGAGGAGCCGGCGATGAACGGGAAGATGAGGAACACCCCAGCCGTTGCGCCCCCGTGAAGGAGGGCGAACGCGAGGAGCCCGATCGCCGCCCCGAAGAGGGCCAGGGCCAGCACCAGCCATGCCGCTCCGGTCCGTGGCATGGTACCGTCCCCTGCTCCTGTCTCAGTGGAAGGTGTCGAACCGATAGGGGGTGAGCGGGCGCTCGCCGATCGCCGAGAGGAACTCCGTCGCGGTCAGCATGGGGCGGTCGTAGGACCCGCCGTCGTCCAGGGCGATGCGGGGGCAAGCCGTGCAGACGTACGCGTCCAGGTCGCGGCCCACCAGGTCCCGCGGGTCCAAGCGGTCGAAGAGGAGGAGCTCCGCCGAGCGGCCCCGCGCGCGCGCCTTCTCCACCAGGCTCGCGGCCATGCCTCGTCGGTCCTGTCCGGCGAAGCTGCTGGCGAGGATGCCCCACCGGCGGGCCCCCATCGCCTTCGCGATCGTCATCAGCCGCCGGCCGACCATCTTCTCCCGGTCGAGCGGAGGGGAGATCCCCACCTGCAGCGGGTCGAGGGCCCAGACGGGGCGCTCGACGGCGAACGCCAGCCCGAGAGGATGGAAGAGACCGGTCCCGAGGAACAGCACCCCCTCCGCCTTCTCGGCAACCTCCTCGGCCGAGGTGTAGTTGCATCCCAGCGCCTGTCCCGGGTAGGCGAGTCGGCGGTCCCCCTCCCCCACGAACGTCTCGTACCCCCGGGTCCGGAGGACCTCCTGGAACCTGGGGAGGAGGTCCAGGTGCTGGACCGACGCGACCAGCCCGAGCTTCCTGGGCAGACCCGCGCCCAGGACCGCGTCGGCCATGCGCTCCAGGTCGCCCTCGGAGGTCCGCATCTCGACGAAGTAGGTGGGAAGGTGGAGGGGCATGTTCGGGATCCTGGCGTGCCCGAGCGTCACGATCGCCTCGGCACCGGGGGCCTCCATGGGGGACGGGGGATCGCATGCGCCGAAGCACGCGCGGGTCACGTGCACGACCTTGGCGCCCGTGGCCTCCCGGATCTCTTCGCCGACGCTCGCGAAGTTCCGGGTGAGTCCCGCCGGAAGCTGGAGGACGATGCGACGGTATCCTGCCTCCCGTAGGTCAGAGTAGAGGCGCTCCCCGAGCTCCCGGTACGTGAACGCCTGCGGGGCGGAAGGACGGGCCGCCGCCGGGGGCCCCACTACGGGGACCGAAGACTCGGTGGTCGGAGGGCTGTCGCTCGACATGGGAGGGCTCTCGAGAGGACGCCCTGGCGAGCGCATGAGCCTTCGCCCCGCATGTCCCGAGGCCGGTCGAAGAGAGAGGTCCCCTGCGTGCGGGATGGGGGACGGTGTCGCCCCGCGGGCTCAGCCTCCGAGCGCGGCGAGGAGACGACGGAGCGCCTGACGGTTGTCGGGCCAGAACAGCGTCGACAGCGCCTCCCCGGGCCGGCACCACAGGTACGCCACGTGCTCGTGACTTAGCCTGGGCGCGGTCACGCGAGGGATCTCGACCCCGTAGCTGTGCAGCCGCCACGGCCGTCCGTCCTTTCCCGGGAAGACGACCGCCCAGGAGAGGTCGAGGAGCTCTCCGACCCCGGAGAACCCGGTCTCCTCCGCCACCTCGCGCCGTACGGCGTGTTCGAAGGTCCGGTCCGAAGGCTCGAACCGACCGCTCACGGGTTGCCAGAAACCCCCGCGCGCCTCGGTCCTCTTCAAGAGCAGGAACTGCGGAGGCGAACGGACGAAGACGAAACCCTCGACACAGTCCTGGACGGGAGGCGGAAGGGGGATCTCGCCCGCGCGGACCTCGCTCATGCGTGGCGCGTTCCGGGGAGCCTACGTGCGACGCTGAGAGAGCAGGCGGAGGATGGCCTCTGCCGGTTCCCCCCCGGCATCCTTGAGCGCGCGGACGGCCGTGGTGTGGTCCACCTGGGCCTGCTCCATGACGAGCTCCACGTCCTCTTCCGGAGGACCGGCGGGGGCGGGAGGCGGGGATGGGGCGGTCGAGGACGCCGAGCCTCCTCCGGCCGGGGCCGAGCCCTTCGGGCGGCTCTTCACGTCGCCCACGATCTGGAAGGTCTTGACCCCCTGGACCGTGACCACCGTCACCTCCGCGCCTTCGATCACCATCTCTTCGTTGGCGCGGCGGATGACCACCTCTTCGACGTCCGAGAGGGTCTCCGTCGTCATGCCCATGCGCTTCATCATGATGCGCATGTTCCGCTCGTTCATCCGGCCCCCGGGCATCATGGTCGTAGCTCCTTGGGCTGGAAGGGAGGGAGGGCCCCTTTAGGTTCGTCGCCCGCCGGCGCGTGAGGACGTGGAGGGGTTCCGCAGCGACTCCGGGAGCTTCTGCTCGATCTCCGGCTCGGAGAGGAGCTCGGCGTTCTCGGAAGCGATCATCCGTCGCGAGTGGGCCCTCCCCTGGTCGCGGGCACCTTCCTTGAGGCCACGCACCTGGCGCTCCAGCTCCGCCATCACGTCGGCGGCGGCCTTCAGCAGGTTGTAGTCGGTCCTGGAGGCGTTGTAGATGCGGCTCTTCCCGTGCAGACGGACCTCGATGGTCATGGACCCCATGCCCCGCGTGGGGTGCGTGGTGACGTGGACCGAGAGCATCCGGGGCTCGTCGGCCCGGGCGATGCGCTTCAAGCCCTTGCCCAGGACCCCGTCGAGGTCGGTCACCAGCATCGGGTCGGTCCCTGCGCCGAGCCCGCTGATCTGGATGTAGACCCCGTCCGTCGACGGCGCGTGACGGACCGCGAGGCCGAGCAGGTCGCCCTGGGAGACGAGCCCGAGCGGGACGCCCCCGTCGGTCACGAAGAGCCCGGAGGCCCGGTTCCGGGCCATGAGCTTCGCCGCCTCTCCCGCGGTCGCCCCACGCGCGATGGTGAGCGCCGGGCGTGACATGATGCTCCGGACGAGCACGTCCAAGGGGTAGGTCTCCACGCCGGGGTCCCGCTTTCCGCCCACCATGGGCCGGAAGAAGGCGTTCCCGACATCGGTGAGACTGACGGAGCCCACGAGCGTCCGACCGCCGTCGACGACCGGGAGCGGGTGCTCCTCGAGCTCGCGCAGATGGGCCGTGAGCGTGCGGCAGGGCTCGTTGTCCCGTATGGCCACGTTCGCCGGGCTCATGATCTCCATGACCCCGTGCTCGGCGAGGCGGGGGAGGGTGGGGATCGCCCGCACCAGGTCGGTCCGCGAGACGATCCCGAGGAGCTTCCCGTTGCGAGGGTTGACCACGCACCCCGCTCTCCGCCCCGAAGCGAGCAACTTCTCCGCGATCTCGGGGAAGGGCATGTCCAGGGACAGGGTCGGCGGGAGGACCATCACGTGCTCGAGCTTCGTCGAGATGGTGAGGGTGTGGCGGCGCCCGAGGGCGTCGTAGGTCACCATCCCCGCGAGCTTCCCCTGGCGCAGGACCGGGATCTCGTGGATGCGCTTCGCGCGCATCGTCCCGAGCGCCTTGGATAGAGTGTCAGAGACGTCAGCGGTGATCGGGTCGGAGGTCATCAGCTCCGAGGCCAAGGGCCATTCCTGCGGCATGATCGGCCCGGAAGGCACCACCCCCCTCGTAAATAGTATGCGCGTGGAACGGACTTCTCCTTACCGTTCCCCCACCGTGCTCCGGAGGGGCGGACTGACGGGAGGGCCCCCCGGACCTCCACATATGGAAGAACGAGATGCGCGGTCGCGGTGCAGGGACCGGTGGAGGGTTCGGAGAGGGTGGCGGAGGGAGCTCAGATGTCCCGGGTCATCTGGTACCCGTTCTCTCCGTCCGAGTAGTACCCCTTGAGCAGGTCCATCACGGAGAACCCGAACCGGGTGTAGAACCGGATCGCCGTGCGGTTCCCCACGCGGACCTCGAGCGTCACGCGGACCATGCCGCGAGCCTTGCAGCGTTGGAGGAAGACGTCCATCAGGTGGGCGCCCACCCCCCGGTCCCGCCAGCGGGCTTCGACGGCGAACATGAGCACCCGGGCCTCCCCCGGCACCTGGTTCACGCCCAGCAGGAATCCCTGGGGGATCCCCGCCCGGTCCTGGGCGACCATGAACCCGGAGGGCCACTGCTGGCTGAGAGAGGTGTAGAGGGAGGGCTCGTAGTGCTCGCGGAGCGCCTCCGCGACGATCTCGGCGATCCGGGGGATGTCGCGAGGGTGGAAGTTCCTTAGGAAGACCTCGCCGCCGGCGATGGGCTCGAGCGGGTGCCCCTCGAAGGGGCGGGGGGCGGTGTCAGCGATACATCTCACCCGCCCGAGGCTCCTCCCTCAGGGTCTTCATCGACTCCGCCTGCTGGACCATGTTCTTCCTGAGCTCCGTCTCGATCTCGGCGGCCTTACGGCGCAGAGGCTTGGTGTCGAAGACCATCATCGGGACCATGGGGTTGATGACTTCCAGGATCTTGGCCGCGGCCCGGGCGTCGGGGTGTCCCCGGTGGGCCTGGGAGACCAGGCAGAGCACGGGGGTGCTGCGGTCGACGCTCGAGAGCAGGAGCGCGCCGGCAAAGCCCGTCACGAGCCCATCCGCCCGCTCGAAGCCGTAGGTGTCGAGCAGGGGAGCGGCGGCCTTGTTGGCCATCGCGACCACGCGGACCTCTCCGTCGCCGTCACCCTCATCCACGGGCTGCCCTTCCAGGGCCACGACGAGGTCGATCCCCTTCTTTTCCGCGAAGTCCAGCAGGGACTTGCCGATCGCGTTCAGAAGCCCCGGGGCCGGCTGGATATCGGAGAGGGCGGCGACGAGCTGGTTGCTCTTCTTGTTGACCCCGCAGACGGTGCGGCTGGCGTAGAAGCGGACGGGAGGGCTCACGACGCCTCCCTCCATCACGACGGTGGGAGGGAACTCCTCGCTCACCATGTACGCGATGGGGGACATGTCGAGGGAGTGGCGCAGGTAGCTCACGGCGACGGACCCGACGAGCCCGTGGGTGGGGAACCCCACCACGAGCATGGAGCCCTTCAGGGAGTTGTTCTTGAGCTCGATGATCTTTGGGTCCATGGCTTCCGTGCCCCCTCGCTCTCGAGCAAAGGAGGATTGGGGTTATTCGCCTTTCCTTGCTGCTGACGCACGGGAAGCCGGGACCTGAAGGCGGGGCAACTCCGTTCCTATCGCGGGAAAGCGACGCACCGGAAGCGAGAGAAAGGGGCCCGGAATCCACGCTGAGAGAAGCCCGAGGGGGCTTGCCCTGACGTCAGACCCGCCTAACGGATGCGGCTCTCTCCAGGGCGTCGTTCGCGTTGGGGGGGGCTCGTGGGCTCTGCGGGGGAGGGGCTTGCCGGGGGAGGCGGGGGCGGGGGAGCGGACTGGGCGGCAGGTCCCCGCTCCGGTTGGCTGACCAAGGGAGGGAGCGAGCCCAGGGCCTCCCGTTCCTTGCTGGTGACCTTCAGGAAGAGCACAGAGCTGGGGAAGAGCTCGAACCCACGACCCTGAGGATCGTCCCGGACCTTCACGGCCATGTGAGGCGGGAGCCCGGTCACGTCCACGGCCTTCCCCTCGTTCTGCCAGGAGTGGATCATGGCTCCGACGAGCTTCTCCAGGGCCTCTCCGTGACCGGAGGCGAAGAGGTTCACGGAGGCGACACGCTTCTCGTCGGCGTCGTAGACGACCACCGGCAGCGACTGCGTCTGCTTCTCCCGGTCCGCACGCGCGAGGGCGACCTCGTTCATCAGCGTCTCGCGCACCTTCTCGGAGTCGTCCACGGACTGCTTCAGGCGGGCGATCTCCTGGTCGCGCTGCGATAGCCGGTCGGTCAGGTCCTGGACGAGCTGTTTGACCGCGTCGAGGTCCGCCCCCTGAGTGTCGATCAGCCCCTTGTAGTCCTCGTGGTCGTGGGCGGGCAGCTCGTGCTCGTGCTCGCCCACCTCGTGCTCGTGCTCGGGAAGCTCGTGCTCATGCTCTGCCGCCGGGTGCTGGTGCTCCGGCAGATCGTGGGAGTGCTCGGGCAGCTCGTGCTCGTGCTCCGTGACCTCATGCTGGTGCTCCGGTAACGGGTGATCGTGCTCCGGGAGCTCGTGCTCATGCTCGACCGCGGGATGCTGGTGCTCCGGCAGTTCGTGAGAGTGTTCGGGAAGTTCGTGCTCGTGCTCGGCCACCTCGTGCTCGTGGGGAGGCACCTCGCCCGGCACCGAGGTGGCGGCGCTGTCTGGAGCATCCCCGGGAGCGAGGTCGTCGTCGGAGCTTGCGGTCACGCTCTCTGCCTCTGGCTCCGGTGAGGCCTGCCTGTCGCTGTCGTCCGCGGACGACGAGGACGTGGCCTCCGCGACGATGGCGGGGACCTGGTCCGGAGTCGCTTCCGGAACCGGGGCAGGCTCCCCTTCTGGAGGAACGGGGCCGTCCTCGGTCAGGACAGGGGGAGTAGGGGCGACTGGGCTCTCGGCTACCTCGGCAGGGACCGCGGCGTTGTCGGCCCGGTCCGCGGGCCCCTCGGGCGCCTTACCATCCCCGGGGGGCACCCAGTCCGGAGGAGGAGGGGGGAGCCCATGCCCGGGGGGAGGCGGCGACTGCCCTGAGAGCAGGGCGGTCAGAGGGACGTCGGATGGCGACGTCGGAACCGAGGTGTCCGGGAGGGGGGGAGCGCCGCCTGGCCCGGGCGCTCTAGCACCCGCCGGAACTGGGGGAGTGGAGACAGGCGAGGCGGTTCCCCTCGAGATGGGAGGGGACTGTTGAGATGGAACGAATGCCGTCGCGGCACTGGGTGGGAATCGCGGCTGGCCGGGTGCCGCGTTGGGGCTGCGGGGGGACCCCTGGTCCGAAATCCAGGGAGGGATGGAGGGGTCGGGCATTCCAGGGGGTCGGGGCGCGGGCTTGGGGAGTGGGACGTTATGGACCCGGTTCTTGTGGGTATCAAGCATCCTGGCGGGGAGCTCTCGTCCGCAGAACTCGCAGAGAGCAAACTCGAGGGGGGCGTGACCGCTTCCGCCAGCCGGGGGCGAATATCCCCCCGGGTACCCCTGGGCCACGACTCCCTGACGTAGGGGGTGGGGAAAAGGGTAGCGCTCAGGCCCGACCTCCAGTCGGCCGGGTTCACCGCTGATGCGCGTGGGCGCACCCGTGAGGGTACGGTCCCGGACCTCAGGCCCGGGTGAGCAGGAGTAGCGTTGGAATGAGGGAGATGACTATGCCAAGCCAGCCTAGAAGGAGACCGTAGAGCAGCAGGCGATAGGCCCGGTCCCAAGGCATCCGGAACGGGAGTGTCCAACGGTCGGCCCCCCGGTCTGCAAGGAAGGAGATGAGGGCCAGTGTCCATGAGCCGGCGACAAGCACGATGGGGACGAGGATCATGCCCACTTGGCCACCCAGGAGAAGTCCCGATGCCGTACCGGTAGCAGTCCCGGCTGCCGACCCTGTCGCGCTTCCCGCCGCAGTGCCTTGCGCGAAGCCGAACCGGACCGTCGCCGTGATCACCACGCTTCCGACTGCCGCGAAGGCTACGCCGAGAATCGCGTACCTTCGTGGGAGGAACCGGAGCTCGAAGGACAGCACGAGAAAGAGACCTCCGAGGAAAGCGACCAGAGAGGCCCCGTAGAAGATGGCGGAGTGGAAGAGGAGTTGGTTGACCTGAAGCGGGTTCACCGTGAGGTAGGTCAGGTTGAATAGGAGGGCAAAGAGAAGATAGTCGGCGTTCTTGGCGGAGACTGGATCCAAGCGCTCGTTATGGACGTCGGATTCGACTGTTGCGTCCGTCACCATCCGGCGCAATGCGTTGTGCCTCGAGGTTGCGATGAACCACGTCGCCCCGCCCGCGACCGCCGCCGGAAAGAGGAGGGTCGTGAGGAGATAGGTTTCAAGAGGACTGAACGAGACCATGGACCGCTGCGGACGTCTGGACCCCAAGAAGAAAAGGTAGAAACGAGCTAATGGAGCCTGCGGGCAGGCTGGAGGGGCCCCGGTCCTTGCCTTGGGGTGAGCCCGTGCTCACGATACGAACAGCAACGAGCGGGCGACCCAAACAGCGATTCTTCCCCAATCCCTGGCGCTCCTATCCAGGGTTCATCCGGCTTTCGGGTGGGTGTCCCTCGAGGAAGGGGCGGAAGGGAGGGGAGTCTCCTCCACCCCCCCATGGTCTCGTCCCGGCCCTCTCTTCTCGAGGAGGAAGACCCTGGCTATCGACCCGGCTCCTACGAATTCTGGCAGGAAGCTACCCACCCGAAACCCGGAAGGACCGAAGTTCTATCGAGGATGCGCCGGTCCCGGTGACCTTTTCACTAGGAGTCGGGAAGGAGAGTAGTTGCAACGGTTGCCCGGGCAGTCACCGATGCGCCCGAACTCTTGGAGCTCGGGCACTCTCAGGAGCTTCGAATTACGGACGGATACGCATTTCCGCGAGAGCCATCCAAACGTGTTGGACCGGGCTCCGCCTCGATAAGGGATAGTAGGCGGGCGCGGCTGGTGGCGCGCATTAATCCTTATAGCCTTACCCCGGACAAATCTTGAATCAGCTTAGGAGTTTCGCTCATATACACCGTGTGACCATTACATCCGTGTCGTGCCCAGGCACGGCAAAGAACTGGTATCGAAGGGGGAGAACCGA
>DAHVCH010000018.1 GCA_027314165.1 Thermoplasmata archaeon
GGCACGTACTGCGGGTTGCCCGACAGCCAGAGCTTGATCGCTCCGAACCAGGGGATCATCCCCCGGGCCACCCCTTCCACCCATGACGTGGCGACGGTGGCACAGACGATTGCGCATCCCTTCTGATCGTACACCCCCTGCCCGCCGTAGGTGCACACCGACCCGCCCAGGCAGTTGTCGTCGCCCTCCGTGATGAACCCCGAGTGTGGCGTGGCCTGACGGGCCAGGCCCGAGAGGTCGATCGAGACGAGGACCGATTGCCAGCCCACGTTGAAGAGGTCGATGGACCCGCTCAGCGGGGCGTTCGGGTCCGAACTGCTCACGCACCCGTAGTTGCTCCCTCCTCCCCCCGGGGGGACGATCTCGTAGTTCCCGTAGGAGCTGGGGCCGCACTGGAGCGCAGAGAGCGATGGGGCCGAGAACTCCTGGGCCGTCGCGTTCCAGTTGAGCCAGATGATGGCCCGGTGGATGACGGGCGTGTACGCGGTGTTCCCGTTGGGGAAGTAGAGCAGGACGTCCCCGTACTCGCCGTAGGTCATGTAGCCCGAGGCCAGACCCTGGACGTAGGTCGTGACCTGCGAGGGGACGTTCAGTTTCTTGACGAGGACCAGGTCGCCCGTGTTCACCAGCCCTAACACGTCGTGGTCGCCGTGCTGCATGCTGCTCGACTCGACAACGACGAGCGGCGGCCAGTTCCCGGCGTACGCGTAGAGCCCTCCCAGCAGCGCGACGATGGCCACGACCGTGACGAGCGGCTCGAACCAGGGGCGGCCGACGAGGTCCCTGATCCTTCCCGGATGCGCGAGCGAACGGCGGTTCCGCCTCCCGCGCCGGGGAAGCAACTCCTCCTTCGAGGGACGGCCTCGTCGGTGGGTCCGATGGGGCTCCTCGGAGACCGCGGGGGTCGGCTCGTCGTCGACGGGGCCGGCACCCTCCATTTCCGACACGTGCACCGGACCCAAGCGTGGTTTATAGCGAGTATCGCGGACCTACGCCCTCGCGGCCTTCCGGTCCCTGTCCAACCGGAGGAGGATCGCCACCCTCACCGCGAGGAAGCTCACGATGAAGAACGGCACTAGCACGATGTCCGAGGGGATGCCGTGGATGCTCGCGGGCCAGGAGATGACGCCGAGGTTGCCCAGGCTCTCCACGGTCCAGAAGACCGCGAAGGTGAAGAGCAGGCTGGTCGCGACCCACTTGAGCGGCGGGACCTTCATCCGGCGGATGCGCTCGTGGAGCGCGATCCCGGCAGAGACGAGGATGACCCCTCCGATGACGGCGCCGACGACCGCCTCCCAGGCGCTCCCGCCCAGGACGAGCCCGAGGAGCACCACGACGGCCTCCAGGGTCTCGATGGCGCCCACGGAGAAGGCGGTCGCGAAGAGGGCCCTCGGTCCGAGGCCCTCGTCGTGATGGACGGGGCCGCCGGCGGCAATCCCCCGCTTCTTGCGGTCCTCCTTGAGGTAGGTCTTGAAGGTGGACCGGAGCAGGAAGAAGGCGAAGAACCACAGGACCCCGGCGCCCGCGAGGAGGGTGTAGGTGAGGTACCCGCGGTTCGCGACCTGGGTCAAGCCGTATCCGACGACCAGGGCGATCCCTCCGACGACCCCCACGCCGGCGACGGCTCCCGCGAGACCGGGGCGCATGTTCTTCGCCCCCGCACCCAGGGCGTAGACGATGGCGACGACCTCGGTGAGCTCGAGGACGGTGATCAGCACCGCCGCCAGGAGCGCCGCGGCCGCCGTCCCGGTGAACAGGACCATGCGGGGGGGCGACGGCCTGACTCAGATACCCCTTTGCATCGAGAGCGCCGCCCGGGACGCCTCCATCGGTAGGGGTCTTACGTCCCGAGGGCTCGGGCGAGGTCGTCCGAGGAGATGGTCGCGCCCACGAATCCCCCGACGGGTCCGGGGAACTACCCGGTAAGCGTGGACACGTTCTCCTTCCTCGTCCTCCTGCTGATCCTGGGGCTCTTCGTCGCGATGTACCTCGCGCTGCGCGCGAACACCCGCTCCCGCCGCGCGCTCGAAGGGTTCCGCGAGGCGATCTTCGTGGACGCCACGTTCCTCACGTTCTCCGTCGTGCTCGTGGCCTACCTGGCCTGGAAGTTCCCCGTCGGGAATCACGTCGCCTACGCGCTCGCCCAGACGGTCCTGGGCGGCCTCTGGCTCACCTTCGCCATCCCGGTCGTGACCGTGGGGTCCTCCGTGCACTCGAAGACCCGGGGCCAGGTCGCCTGGATGTTGCCGTCCATGCTCTTCGCGGCCGGCCTCTTCGTCGTGCTCTACTGGTACATCTTCAACTTCGCGAGCTGACCGGAGGGGCCGAGGGGCCCTGGGGCGGGGATCAGTCCCGCTCGTCCGGCGGGAGAAGGTTCGGGATCCCGTCCTCGATGGGGAACGTGGTCGCGCACCGCTTGCAGGTGAGGGTCCCTTCCAGGACCTCCTTGGGGTCGCGCTTCTTGACGTCCAGCTTCAGCTCCCCCTTGCACATCGGGCAGCACAGGACCTCCATCAGGTCGTCGCGCACGTTGCTCGAACCTCCGTCGTCCTCTCCGAACGGGGACCTTCCTACTGCACGATGCCGTAGCCGATGAGCCGCCAGGCGTTGAGCCTGCGGGAGATGGCGACCCGGCTCCCGGGGAAGAACGTGACAGGCCTCGTGAGGGAGATCTCGACGTCGTCCCCCCGGGCGCTCGTGACCTTTCCCGGGGCGATCGTCGTCCCCATGGTGAGGGTGAGCACTTCGCTGGTCTTGATCTTCTCGACCTTGAGCTCCCTTTGGCTCCCGACCACCCGCTCGAGCAGGTTCGCGTGGAGCCGCACCTTCGTCGTGACCGGAGGAAGGCTTCCCGGCTTTCCCACCAGGCGGCCGGTGAGGGCATCGCCCTTGGTCATCGACGGGTCGAGCATCGTCCCGATCGCCGCGAGGCCTCCCGGGTGGAGCTCCTGGAGGTCGTGGCCTCCCGACATGAGGGACGTGACCTTCGTGAGGATCTTCTCGGAGGCGACCCCTTCGTGGCTGGTGGGGCCCGGGCGCACCTCGATCTCGTCGCCCACCTTGAGCTTCCCCTGGAGGAGCGAGCCGCCCAGCACCCCGCCCGTGAGGTCCTTGGGCCTCGTGCCGGGCCGGTTGATGTCGAAGGAGCGGGCCACGTACATCAGGGGCGCCTTGCCCTCGTCCCGGTTCGCGGAAGGGATGTGCTCCTGGATCGCCTGGATGAGGACGTCGATGTTGACGTTGTGGTTCGCGCTCACCGGGATGATCGGGGCGTCGGCCATGGAGGTCCCCTGGAGCATCGCCCGGATCTCCTTCTGGTTCTCGATGGTCTTCTCGCGCTCCATCAGGTCGATCTTGTTCTGGACGACCACCACGTTCTTCACGCCGATGATCTCGAGCGCGGTCAGGTGCTCCCGGGTCTGCGGCTGAGGGCACTTCTCGTTCGCCGCGATGAGCAGGAGCGCCCCGTTCATGATGGCCGCTCCCGAGAGCATCGTGGCCATGAGCGTCTCATGGCCCGGAGCGTCAACGAAGCTCACGGCGCGCAGGAACTTCGCCTCCCCGCCGCACTTCGGGCACTTGGGCTGGTTCGTGAAAGCTTCCGGCTCCGGGCAGGTCGGGCACTTGTAGAAGGCGGCGTCGGCGTAGCCCAGCTTGATGGAGATGCCGCGTTTGATCTCCTCGGAGTGGCGGTCGGTCCAGTCCCCCGTGAGCGCGTGGGTGAGGGTGGTCTTCCCGTGGTCCACGTGCCCGACAAGTCCGATGTTGACCTCGGGTTGGGCTGGGACCTTCATCTTCGAGCTCCTCGCAATCTTCCGACCTTATAGAACCCCTGAGGCGGGCGGCAGGCCCTCGATGGGGTCCTGGGCTCAGGCCGCAGCCTTCGGCTTGTCGGCCTTCTCGGCGAGGAGCTCCTCCAGCTTGGAGGGGCCGCGGGCCGTGATGACGAGGTTCACCTGCACGGTGTCCTCGCTGATCGTGTTCCCTCGGAACGTCCGGCGGTCGCGGGTGCCGTGCCGCTCCGGGTGGAAACCGAGCCCTTCCCCGACCAGCAGGCGGACCTGGCGCGCACCGGGGAGGTCGCCGCGCATCGGGAAGCCGCTCTTGTCGGTCCCGCCGGTGATCTTGAACTGGTAGCCGGGGAGACCGAGGGGCTCGCCTCCGACCTCTTCGCCCAGCTTGCGGCCGAGCAGCCCTGCGGCCTGCGGGTCGGTGAGGGTCTTGGCGTAGGCCTTCCCCCCGTCCGCGATCGAGAGCTTGAACTCTACCATGGGTCGATAGTCCCTTCCGCTGAGCGCGGCCGCCCAATCGGCGGGTCTAAAAAAGGCTACCATGGGGCCGAAGACGCCCCGGAAGGCCTCCCGGAGACCCCGGCGGACCCCTCCGGTGCCTTCAAACAGGGTGCCCCTTCCGCCCTCGCAGTATGCCCTTGGTCCATCTCTGGGCGAGAGCGGGAAGCGAACGGGGGAGCGGAGCGGCGCCGTGACCTACGCTCTCCCTGGGGCCTCCGTCGAGATCGCCCGCCTTCTGGTCCTCCTCCTGGTCTTCGGAGCGGCCTCCTATTTCGACTGGAAGGTCCGGGAGGTCCGGGACGAGCTCTGGATCGCGGGGGGGCTGCTGGGAGGGGCGTTCCTCTTCCTCTCCTCTCTCGGCGCGAGCCTGCCGCTCCTCGGCCTCTACGCGCTGGTCACGGTCTTCGTGGTCCAGCACTTCCTCCCCTGGGACGCGCGCCTCGAGGGACACGACCTCGTCGTGATCCTCCTCGAGCTCGCCCTCTATCTCGCGGTCATCGTGGCGACGGCGCTCGCCTACCTCTACCTCTCCCCCACGCCCCCCGCGGACCTGGCGGCGGTCGTCGTCTCGGTGGTGCTGGCGCGCGCGCTCTTCGAGACGGGTCTCCTCTACGGAGGGGCGGACGCGAAGGCGCTCATGACCGCGGGGGTCCTTCTGCCCCTGGCCCCCGCTCCGCTGCTCGTCGCCCTTCCACCCACCCTGCAGTACCCCATCCTGCAGGAGATCCCCTTCGCCTTCACGATGCTCGTGGACGGCGCCGTGCTGACGCTGGGGATCCCGCTCGTGATCCTCGCCTACAACATCTCGCGTGGGGAGCATCGGATCCCCCGCGCCTTCCACATCTTCGAGATCCCGACGGAGGAGCTCCCCCATCGGTTCGTCTGGCTGAAGGACCCCGCGCCCTCCGAGCGCCCGAGGGAGGAGACCACCGAGGAGGACGAGGTGCTCCGAAGGACCCAGGCCAAGGAGCTCCTCGCCAAGGGGATCGACCACGTCTGGGTCACCCCTCAGCTCCCGTTCCTCATCGCTCTCGCCGGAGGAGGGCTCATCGCCGTGCTCTTCGGGGACCTTCTCCTCTGGCTCATCACTTCCGTCGGGTGAGGGTCGGAGCCGCAGGAGCGGAGACCCACCTTCGGGTCGGCGCTCGTGCGCAGCTCTTTGACCGCGGGCGGGGCCTGGCATCTTCGGGAACGAAGGGGACGCTCCACGCGCGGGGAGCGAGGGGCCTTCGTCCCCCCCCTCGGGCAAGCCCCGCCCCCGTGGCCGTGAGCAACCCCGAGGGGCCCACCGAGGGGGCGTTCACTTTATGGACGAAGGCGGGTTCGTCCCACGCCCATGCCCGAGGGGAAGTCTGCCGCTCCGACCCATGGTGCGAAGGGACGCCCGATCCGCGTGCTGATCGCGAAGCCGGGCCTGGACGGTCACGACCGGGGGGCGAAGGTCGTCGCCCGCGCGCTGCGCGACGCCGGCATGGAGGTCATCTACGCCGGGCTCCGCCAGACCCCCGAGGACATCGTGGGAGCGGCCATGGAGGAGGACGTCGACCTCATCGGGCTCTCGATCCTCTCCGGGGCGCACAACGTGCTCATCCCTCGCGTCCTGGCGCTTCTCAAGGCGAGGAAGGCCTCGGACATCGTCGTGTTCGCCGGGGGGATCATCCCGGACGAGGACGCTGCGCGTCTGAAGAAGCTCGGGGTCAAGGCCGTCTTCGGGCCCGGCGCCTCGCTCGAGCACATCATCGAGACCGCCCGGGGCCTGGCGGCGAAGCGGGCCGCCCGGGCATGAGGGCGCCCCGGGCCGCGGCACGGCGGCCGGCCCCCCCCGGGGCCACCGGCAGCAAATCGGGCCTCGGGCCCGTGGCGAAGCGCATCCAGGCGGGCGACCGCCGGGCCCTCGCGCGGCTCATCAGCGACGTCGAGGCGGGCCGCCCCGAGGCGAGGTCGGTCCTGCGCGAGCTCTACCCCCGGACGGGGAGGGCCCCGATCATCGGGGTCACCGGTCCCCTGGGTGTGGGGAAGAGCTCGCTCATCAACGAGCTCATCCAGCTCCTCCGGTCGAAGGGGAAGAAGGTCGGGGTCATCGCCGTCGACCCGTCCAGCCCGTTCAGCGGGGGCGCCGTCCTGGGCGACCGGATCCGGATCGAACGGGACCCCGACGACACCGGGGTCTTCTTCCGGTCCATGGCGAGCCGAGGGCACGCCGGCGGGGTCTCCCAGAGCACGCGCGACGCGATCCGCCTTCTCGAGGCCTTCGGCATGGACGTCGTGATCGTGGAGACCGTGGGGAGCGGGCAGGTGGACGTGGAGATCCACCAGATCGCGACCACCCGGGTCGTGGTCGTCGTTCCCCACCTCGGTGACGAGGTTCAGACGCTGAAGGCCGGGCTCTTCGAGATCGCGGACGTCTTCGTGGTCAACAAGTCCGAGCTCCCGGGGGCGGAGCGGGCCGCGAAGGACCTTCGCGAGCTGGCCTCGCTCTCCGTCGCCCGGGACGGCTGGACCCCGCGTGTCGTGCCCACTTCCGTGGTGGAACGCCGGGGGACCGAGGACCTCTGGCAGGCCATCCTGGACCACGAGGAAGCCCTACATCAGAGCGGCGCCGGGGAGCGCGCGCGGCGGGAGAGGGCCGAGCAGGAGCTCCGCGAACTGCTCCTCGAGAGGATCGAACGGATGGCCCGGGAGGAGCTTGCGGACGACACGGCGTGGACCTCCCTCCTGGATGGCGTGGTGGCCCGTGAGACGGACCCCTACACCGCCGCGGACCGGGCCTTCCACGAGCTGAGGCGCCGGCTTTAGGCCGCGACGGGATCGACCAGGCGGAACGCGGAGGACCCCTCCCTCGATGAACCTCTGGGCGCTCCTCCTCATCATCGTCATCCTTCTCGCGATGTACTTCATGCTCGGCTCCTTCCTCTGGGGGGCGGGCTACCAGCCGACGCCCGCCTCGGTCGTGCGCCGGATGATGGGCATGGCCCGGATCGGTCCGAAGGACCGCGTCTACGACCTCGGCGCTGGGACCGGCGCCCTCGTCTTTGCCGCCCTGGATGAAGGGGCGGCGTCCGTGGTCGGCCTCGAGATCGAGCCCCTGCGCGCCCTCATCCTCCGGTGGCGGCGGGGACGGCACGCACGCGGGGACCGGCTCGAGCTACGTCGGGAGGACCTCTTCAAGACCGACCTGCGCGAGGCCACCGTGATCCTCGCCTTCCTCTGGCCCGGGGCGATGCGACGCCTGGACGAGAAGTTCCGCGCCGAGCTCCGCCCGGGGACCCGGGTCATCAGCTACTGGCACCCGCTCGAGGGATGGAAGGCCTTCGAGGAGGACCGGAAGATGCGGGTCTATGGCTACGAGGTGCCTTCCTCGCTCCCCTCGGACGGAACCTCTGCCTGATCGCGAGCCGCGGTCGCGCCCTCCTCGGGTTCGGTCTCCTTCACCGGAGCCCTCTCCTCCTCGCCTTCGGGGGCGGAGGGTTCCTCCGCGGCGACATCCTTCGATCCCTTGGACGACCGCTCGGCGGAGGTCGCCGAGGTCTTGGGGCGGGAAGACCGGCGCTGGGAGGTCCCCGCGGTCCCGAGGAAGAGCCCACCCAGCGTGAAGAGGACGCCGAGGACGAGGACCACGAACCCCACCTGCCCGTTGGTGGTCCGCAGGGAGATGTTGGCGTCCGGCCCGTTGGTGCCGATGGCGATCCAGTCGCCGTTCTGGGCGGAGAACGAGAGGGTGCCGGAGGTCCCCGTGCCGCTCGCGACGGTGCGGTTGGAAGGGCATATCGCGGCGGCCGCACCGCTGGGCTCGTTGCCCCCGCAATCGATCGCGGTGACGTGGGCGCCCTGCGAGGAGGTCCACGGGACCTGGAGGAACTGGGGGAGCACGAGCGAGTGGACCTGGAAGTAGGCGACGGTCGACCCGCTCACCATCTTGGCTCCGGAGGGCACCGGGAAGATCGGGGCGAGGGACACGAAGGCGCCCAGAAGGAGGCAGGTGACCCCGACGGCCAGCATCCCCCGCTTCACGTTCTCCCCTGTCCTCGGGACCGAGACCGGCTAAATAGGCCTGCCGAACCGAAGGGACCCTCGGGGATAGGGCCGCTGACGCCCGTAGGGTCGCGAGCGACGGGGAGCCCTCGGAACGAAGGCGCAGCGCACCGTAGGTGCCCGCAGGTGGTCCTTCCCCGGCTCGCGGGGACGGGAGGTCCCGTGTCCGCGCTTCAGGCCGAGGGAGCGGGCGTCGGCGCGGGCTCCTTCGAGGCGGCCGACGCGTCCTTCGCCTCGGTCTCCTTCTTCTTCTCCGCCGCGGGCGGGGTCTTGTGCTCCTCGACGAACACGACGAGGGTCGACTTCAGCCGCTCGCGGACGTCCCCCACGACGGCGGCCTTGGAAGCGAGCCAGTTGACATCGAAGAGCGAGCGGTCCGACAGGTGGACCGTGACCGTCTGGCCCTTGATCTCCACGCCGAAGTCCTTGTGGCGGCCGTAGTCCATCTCGAGGATCGCCCGGACGACCTGCTCGGGGTCCGTGACCTTCTCGACGACCCGGAACTTCCAGACGGCCTTGCGCCCGGCGTGGGTGCGGTTGAAGTCCACGCGGACCCGACCGGCGGTCAGGCTCGAGACGCGGCCCTGGCGGCCGCGGATGGTCAGGGCCGTCCCGATGTCCAAGTGCGCGTCGTCCTTGCGCATCTCGGGCAGCCGGAGGACCTCGTTCATGGAGATGAGCTCGATGAGCTTGGGGTCGCGCTCCCCGAAGGCCTCGGCGGCGGCGAACTCCTTGGAGATGGTCTCGCCGACCTTGGCCCCCTCGATGGAGGCCTCGACCTTGCCGGGAGAGGTGGGGAAGATGGTACGGAAGAGCTCGCGCCCGACGATGTAGGGCTGCGGTCCCCAGGTCATGCCCTTGGGCGACTCTCCACCCAGGGCGCCCTTGGCCACGGATTCCTCCGTGCAGGCCACGAGCTCCTTCTTGGCGCCGCCCTCGGCCCAAAGCTCAAAGTCGAGTCGGACCAGGTCACCCTTCTGAACGGTGCCTCCCGTCGAAGGCGTCTCCGTCATGGCGGCGGGGCGACCCCCGACCTAACTTAAGGGTTCCCCAGGTGTCGAGCTTCCCTCGAGGTCCCGGAGGCCCCATGCTCCCTCCGCCCTGCCCCACGAGGGCGCGCAGGGATGCCGGGTCGTCCTTGAAGGCCGTCCCCAGGCCCTTCAGGACCCCTGCTTCGAGGTCGGTGGGGAGGCCGCCGGAAGGTTCTTGCGGCCACTCCACCCGTAGCTGAGGAACCCCCGGAAGGCGCCCCAGAGGGTCGCCCAACGTCGAAGGATCTCCAGAGGTCGGAACCGGGAACCAGGATACGTCCTCTCCCAGACCAGCCCCTGCACCGTCAGGAAGAGGGTCAGGAAGAGCAGGGCCCACCAGCCCAGGAGGACGAGCGCCTCCCCGAAGACCACGGCATGCGGGTCCACGAATAGCAGGAGCCCCCACAGGAGGAGCCCGCTCACGATCAGGGCCGGGCCGAGGAGGTAGGGGAACACCCGACCGGTGCTCGCCTCGTAGGTGCTCCCGATCCTCCGCCAGAGCACGTACCCTCCGGTGGCGTAGGTGGACTGCTTGCGGAGGAGGCTCACGAGCGTGATGTCGCTGAAGTCGTGGTCCACTTCGGCCGAGGGGACGTAGACGCCCTTCCAGCCGGCGCGGAGGGCGCGCACGGCCATGTCCTGGTCCTCGCTCGCAGCCCGGGGAAAGAGCGTCGTGTCGAGCTTGCCGACCTTCTGGAAGACGCGGTGTCGCCAGGCCGAATTCCCCATCGGCAGGGCGTGGGGCTGGTAGCGGGCTACCCTGTCGTAGAAGCGGCGAAGGTAGGCATCGTAGTAGCGGGACCCTATGTTCCGTGTCGTCCCCTTCATCCCCGGGGTGGGCCCTCCCACGAATCCCACGTCGACCTCGTCGAACGGCTGGACGAGCTCCTCCAGCCACGTGGTCGGAGCGACCTCGTCCGCGTCCAGGAACGCGATGAGGTCACCCTTCACCAGGTCGAGGGCCTGGTTGCGGCTCTCCGGGATGTTCCCCGGGAGGCGGCAGGGCCGGATCCGGGGGTCGGAAGCCGCCAGGCGCTGGCAGAGCTCGAACGTCCCGTCGTTCGAGCCGCCGTCCGCGACGATGATCTCGAGGGGGGAGAGGGTCTGGGCCAGGAGGCTCCGGAGGGTGCGCTCGACCCGCCGGTCGTTGAGCACCGTCACGATGACGCTCACCTCGGCCTTCGGTTCGGAAGGGGAGGGCGCCGCGGCGGGGGCGGCGGCCGTCGGCCCTGGGGAGGGGACCGCCATCCTCGTTCACCGAGACCGGGGGGTGCCCGACGTCTTCGGGGGAGAGGCGTGCGTCCTGAGCTCCGCGTGGAGGCTGCGGACGGCCATGTCCACGACCTCCCGAGAACCGTACTTCGCGGTGTACCCGAGCGCCTTGAGACGGTCCACGGAGAGCCTCTGGACCGGCACGTCACCCGGCCATCCGCGCGCTCCCCCGGTGTACTCGATCCGGGCCTTCGACCCCGTGATCTCGATGACGCGCTTGGCGATCTCCGCCACGGAGATCTGGTCCTCCGGGGCCAGGTTGAACACGTTCACCTTCTCCTCCGCGTGCTCGGTGGCGAAGATCATCGCCTGAACGCAGTCCTCGACCCAGAGGTACCCCTTGCTTTGCCTGCCGTCGCCCAGGACCTCCAGCCGGTCCGGGGTCTTCTCGAGCTTCCGCAGGAAGTCGTAGATGACCCCGTGCGTCGCGCCGGGGCCCACCACGTTGGCGAAGCGGAAGATCCAGGCCCGGATGCCGAAGGAGTGGCAGAAGGCGGTGATGAGCGCCTCGCTACCGAGCTTGCTCGCTCCGTAGAGGCTCTCCGGGAAGAGGGGCCCGTAGTCCTCAGGGGTGGGGAAGACCTTCGGGTGCCCGTAGACCACCGAGCTCGAGGAGAAGGCGATCCGCTCGACCTTCTTCCGGCGCATCGCCTCCAGCACGTTGCGCGTCGCGACGGTCCCCTGGACCAGGTCCAGGTCCGTCTCCAGTCCGCCGCGTCGGACGTCCGGGTTGGCCGAGAGGTGCCAGACGAACTCGACCCCCTCGAAGTGCTTCTCGATCTCTGCGAGGTCCGTGACGTCGGTCCGCACCACCTCGACCTGGGGGTCCTCCCGGACCGGGGCCAGGTTCTCGAGCTTGCCGGAGGAGAGGTTGTCGAGGACCCGGACCGACCAGCCCTTCTTCCGGAGGGCGACGACCAGGTGCGCGCCGATGCCCCCGGCCCCCCCGGTCACGAGGGCCCATCTGGCCGCGCCCCGAGAGGTCCCCGTCATGGTCCGACGCTCGCCTCGAGCTCCTTCCGCCCTGCGCCAGCCATATAACCCTTGGTGCAGATAATTGTCGATGCTTTCCCAAGGGGTCGGTGCCGGTCAAATGCGAACGTATGTTCGGATGATCTTCAGTTCGGAGGGCGCGAACCCCGAGGAGGTCGTGAAGCTCATGCGACAGCTCGGGTTCGAGGAGTCGATGGGGATGCACGACTTCGTGTACAAGTGGAAGAACCGTGCCTCGCTGGACGAGGTGCTCCACCTGGTCTCGGACATGCACGGTCGGATGAAGGGTCTCCAGGTCAACTACGAGGTCACGACGATCTCCTAGTTGCGCCAGCCTGCGCCTGCAAGGGCCGAGCGAGAGGGACCGCGCCCATGGAGGAGGTGAAGCCACCGCTGTGACCCCGCCCCAGGACTCGTCCGTGCGCGAGCTCGAGGAGTCGATACTCCTCCATCTCCTCGCGCATCGCGGCCACCAGGTCCGATTCGAGGCGGACCGGGCGGTGACCGAGTTCGGAATCCTGCGGGCCTTCGAGGCACGGGGGCTGGTGGTGCGAAGGGCGCTCGCCGACCTCGAGAGCAACCGGTGGGTGGTCCGTCGCATGCAGTACGTGGTCGGTTACAGCGAACCGAAGGTGGTCTACACGTTGACCCCGATCGGACACCAGAGGGCCCAGACCCTCCTCTCCGAGGAGTCCCGGACCGTGGGCAGCGGCGACGGCCGCGTGGGCGGCGGCGCCGGCTCCGAGAGCGCGGAGAGCGAAGGGATCCACCAGGGCCCCGAGAACGGACGCGGGCAGAGGGTCTTCCAGTGACCCCGGCCCGTCGTGGCCCCTCTTCGGCGCGGGGAGCTCTTCCCTCGGGAACTTCCGTTGGGGCCGCACCGTCGGGCACCCCCGGCGCGGGCCCGGTCGGCCACCTGCGGGGAGCCCGGGTCTCCCTCCGCCCTCCGGCGCCCGAGGACCTCCCTCTCCTTTTCCGGTGGCTGAACGACCCCGACGCGATCGCCCCCTGGGACCGGTTCGAGGTGGACAGCTTCGAGTCCCTCCAGAGCGCCCTGCGCGACGCGCCGGGCGACCCCCTGTCCCTCGCACCCCGCTTCCTGTTGCGGCGAGCCTCCGACGACCGTCCGATCGGCGTGGTGGGCTACTTCAACTCCTACACGGCGCTCGACACGGTCGACGTGTGGTACGCGATCTGCCTTCCGGAGGAGAGGGGCAAGGGGTACGGGAGCGAGGCCGTCCAACTGCTCGCGGACTACGTCTTCTCCCACCGGAACGTCGAGCGCGTCGGAGCGACGAGCGACGTGGAGAACCCGGCGTCCTGGAAACTGCTCGAGCGCCTGGGGTTCCGGCGCGAAGGGACGCTTCGTCGGGCCCTCTTCCATCACGGAGGGTGGCACGACGTGGCCATCTACGGCCTCACGCGGGAGGAGTGGCGGACGCTCCGTCACCCGGACCGGAAGGGCCCTCGGGAGCCAGCGAAAAGCTGACCCGGACCCCGCCCAGGGGGAGGGGGAGCACGGGGGCGAGCTGGACCGGCCGCACCTCGATGGTGTCCCGGAGATGGGTGCCGCCGCAGGGGGCGAGGTCCGCCTCGCCGATGGTGATGAGACGGACCCGCTCGACCCCTGGAGGGAGCTTCCCGGTCCCGGAGCGATTGGGGATCCCCTCGAACTCCTCCCGGGTCACGAAGGAGACTCGCACCGGGACGTGGCGGGTGAAGAACTCCTCGTTCGCCTCCCTCCCGAGCGCTTCGAGGGCCCCCTCCGGGAGCGGGAGCTCCAGGTCGAACTGACCCCCCTTCGCGGAGACCTGGGCCTTGTCCGTGCGGAGCCCGAAGCGGCGGTAGGCGAGGGCCGAGAGGAGGTGCTGAGCGGTGTGGGAGCGCATGTGGGCGTGCCGTCGCGTCCAGTCGATCTCACCGACGACCCGCATGCCCCGTTGCACGGCAGAGGCCCCCTTCCTGGCCAGTCGGTGGAGCGTCGCCCCGCCCTGATGGCCCACGTCCACGACGTCGACCGTGGAGCCGTTCGGTAGCCGGAGGGTCCCCTGGTCGCACGGCTGGCCCCCGCCGGTAGGATAGAAGAGGGACTCGGAGAGGACCACCCCACCGGGGGGCACGGAGACCACCTCAGCCTCGAACCGGGTCTCGTAGCCGGCGTCGAGGCTCGTGAGGTACCGGGGCTCGGGGGGAGGTTCCGGCGGCACGACCGGTCAGGTCAGAGGGGATAGAAAGCCGCCGTCGACCCCGCTCCTCCGGCCTCGTCCTGGCTCGGCCGAGGGGGAGGTGGGCCCAGGGACCCTACGCTTTCTCCCCCGCGGGCCCGGTTTCCGGTGCCCGGAAACCTCCGCGACACTCGTAAGCTAAATACGGCCCCTTTACTCACAAAGCCCCCGTCTGAGGAACATCCTCCATGGCCACCACTCCCGCCGCTTCCACGACCCCCGTCCAGGCCCCGGTTCCCACCGAACGCGTAGGGCCCCCGTCCCGGCCGACCGCTCCCCTGCGCGACATCTCCATCATGATCGGTGGGCAAGGGGGCGACGGCACCCTCACGGTCTCCGACCTTCTGGGGCGCTACTTCCACGCCCAGGGGCTCTACATCTACACGGCGCGCGCGGTCCTCTCCCGTATCCGGGGCGGGCACGCGGACGCCTCCACCCGGGCCCATGTGGAACCGGTGTGGGCCCAGAAGCCCGTCCAGGACGTGCTCGTCGCCTTCGACGACGACGCCGTCAAGGTGGGGCTGAAGGAGCTCGACCCCCACGGGTTCGTCCTGGCCGACCAGGGCTCGGTCAAGACCGAGGGGGCCAACATCTACCACCTCCCGCTCTCCATCACCGCGGCCAGCAAGGTGGGCAACGGGCTGTACAAGAACACCGTAGCCTACGGGGCCCTCTCCGCGCTGCTCGGGTTCGACGTGGCCGCCGCGCGCGGGGTCATCGAGAAGCGCTTCGGGCGCCGGGGCGGGGACGCGCTCAACTTCAACCTCAAGGCCTTCGACCTCGGCCGTGACCTGGTCAAGGAGGCGGGACTGCCCACGCCGCTCTTCACCGTGGCGCCGGGGAGCGCGAAGGACCACATCCTGATCTCGGGGAACCAGGCCTGCGCGCTGGGCTTCGTGGTCGGCGGAGGCCGCTTCTTCTCCGGGTACCCCATCACGCCCGCGACCTCGATCATGGAGAACCTGGACAAGATGCTCCCGCAGTTCGACGGGATCGTCCGCCAGGTGGAGGACGAGCTCGGCGCGATCAACATGGCCATCGGCGCCGCCTACGTCGGCGCGCGCGCGATGACCGCCACGAGCGGTCCCGGACTCTCCCTGATGACGGAGGCCATGGGGCATGCGGGCGAGGCGGAAGTGCCGCTCGTCATCGTCGACTGCCAGCGTGTCGGTCCGTCCACCGGGGAGCCCACCCGGCACGAGCAGAGCGACCTGCTCTTCGTCGTCTTCGCCTCCCACGGCGAGTTCCCGCGCTTCGTCCTCGCGCCGGGGTACGCCTCCGACGTCTTCGAGATGACCGTCCAGGCCGTGAACCTCGCGGAGAAGTGGCAGATCCCCGTCTTCATCATGCTCGACAACGACGAGAGCGAGAACACCCAGACCACCCCCGGGTTCGACCTCTCGAAGGTGCACATCGACCGCGGCAAGCTGCTGCGCCAGGAGGAGCTGGACAAGATGCCGGCCTACAAGCGGTACGAGTTCACCCCGGACGGCATCTCTCCCCGCTCGGTCCCCGGCATGAAGGGAGGCGTCAGCCAGACCACCGGGAACGAGCACGACGAGTGGGGTCACGTCTCCGTGAACCCCGAGAACCGCCGCAAGATGATGGCGAAGCGAATGAACCGGCTCGAGCTCGCGAAGCCGGACCTCCCCGCTCCCCACCTCTGGGGCGACGAGAAGGCCCGCATCGGGTTCATCGGCTTCGGCTCCACCTACGGCCCGATCCGGGAGGCCCAGCGGGACCTCAAGGAGAAGGGGGTCCCGACCCGCTTCTTCCAGGCGCGCACGCTCTGGCCCGTCCCGAAGGAGGCGCTCGCCACGTTCCTCGAGGGGCTCGACGTGGCGTTCGTCGTCGAGCACAACTACACCGGGCAGTTCGCCCGGCTCATCCGGCAGGAGATGCCCGAAGCGGCGCCCAAGCTGCGGTCGCTCGTGAGGTACGACGGCCTCGCCTTCCGTTCCCCCGACCTGGTCCACCCGGTGGAGGAGTTCCATGCCCGAAGTCGTTAAGCCCATCCCAGCAACGTGGTGCCCCGGCTGCGGCGACTTCGGCGTGATGGCCGCGCTCAAGAACTCGCTCAAGGCCCTCAGCGTCCCGACGGAGGAGACCGTCATCGTCGGAGGGATCGGCTGCTCCGGAGGGATCCACAACTTCCTCGACGGCTACGGCTTCCACTCGCTCCACGGCCGGCTCCTGCCCACCGCGTTGGGGGCGAAGCTCGCGAACCCCAAGCTCACGGTGGTCGCGGTGGGGGGCGACGGCGACGGCTACGCCATCGGCATGGGCCACTTCATCCACTCGCTGAAGAAGAACGTGGACATCACCTACATCGTGATGAACAACGAGACCTACGGTCTCACCAAGGGCCAGCCCTCGCCCACGGCGAAGGTCGGGTTCCACGGGAACCTCGAGGGCCCCTTCGACGCGGTGCTGACCGCGCTCTCCGTCTCCTCGGCGGGCTACATCGCCCGAGGGTTCTCCGGCGCCCCGCGCGAGGCCGCGCAGTACATCACCGAGGCGCTCCAGTACAACAGGGAGCGCCGGGGGTTCGCCTTCGTCGAGATCCTCTCGCCCTGCGTCACCTACAACGACACCTACCAGCTCTGGCGGCAGCAGGTGGAGAACGTCGAGAAGATCGAAGGGTACGACAAGAGCGACCGGGCCAAGGCCTTCTCCACCGTCCTCCAGGTCAAGGAACGCGGGAAGATCCCCGTGGGCCAGATCTTCCGGGTGGCGGACGGCAAGGGCGCCCCCGCCCTCGACAAGACGCTGCTCCCGATGGTCGAGCGCTCGCCCGCCGCGACGGACATCTCGCTCGAGCACAACCTGCCGAAGTACCAGAAGCTCCTGGCTTCCCTCGGGTAGCGCGGGGGCCCTTCTCCCCCCTCCCCCCCGTCCTGGGGTCAGGTCGCGGGCTCGGCCCGTCCGTTCCTCGCGTTCCGCTTCGGCCTCTGGAGCTTCTCCAAGACGAGCGAGACCCTGCGGTTGGCCTCGGTCGTGACGATGTCGCGGTCCCCGGGCTGCCGGATGAACAGGGTGAGCGTGAGGTCGGAGGTGAGGGGGTTCCGGGCGCGGCCGGAGAGGAGCGGGGGGAACCGCGGGTCCAGGCGCGAGCGGAGCTTCGAGAGGCTCTTTCGGACCTCGCTCTCGAACTCGGCCAGGTTGATCCCGCTGGTCACGGAGATGGGGATCGCGACCTCCTTCCAGGCCTGCGGGGTGGTGTTGACGACCACCTGTCCCATGAACATGCGGTTCGGGATCGAGACCAGTTGGTCCTTCTCGGTGAGCAGCAGCGTGGTCATGGGGTTGATCTCGATGACCTTCCCCTCGTGCTCCCCCACCCTGACCGAATCGCCGATCTTGAACGGGATGTAGACGTCCGAGAAGTACTTCGCCCCGGCGTTCTCGAGCGCCTCGCGGCAGGCGATGACCGCGGCGACCCCCGCGAGGCCGACGACCAGGAGGAGGATGTCGGTGCTGACCCCGATCTCCTGCACCGCCAGCACGATCCCCACGACCCAGATCAGCACCGACGTGAACCGGCTGCTGCTGACCGCGACGTGGGGCATGCTCTCGGACATGACCGACCGGATGAGGCGGTTCACGGCGCGGGCGAGGGCCCAGGTCACGGCGAGGATGATGGCGGCGTAGACGAACGGGAGCGCGGGTCCGAGCGGCGCCAGGTTCGGCAAGATCATGGTCCCACGACCTCCTTGATCATCGCGACCTCCTCCCCGGCGGCGGCGTCGAGCAGGCAGGGGCCCGCGGTGCGGTACCCTTCCTCGGCGAGGCGGTGGCGCAGCTCCCCCGAGTCGTCCAGGAGGACATGGAGGTCCTGCGCGAGGGAGGACACCTTCGTCGGGTCGAAGACCAGGCCGTTCTTCCCCGGATGAAGGAGCTCCGTGATGCCCGCCCGGTCGGAGACGACGGTCGCCCGGCGGTGCAGCCAGCTCTCCACGACCACGAGCCCGAACCCTTCCCGGTGAGAGGGGAGGACCGTGAAAAGGCAGCGCTCGTAGAGCGCGTCCAGTTCCGGCTGGGTCACATGTCCGGTCAGCACCACCCGGCCCTCAAGCCCCAGGTCCTTGATCAGCTGTTCGAGGCCCGCCCGCCAGGCCTCCCCCTTCGTTAGGGCGAGGCCCGCCCGCGAGCTCGAGAAGCTCCCGTTCCCCACGAGCACCAGCTTGGCCCGGGGAAAACTGGAGGCGAGGGTGGCGAAGGCCTGGATGGCCACGTCCTGGCCCTTCATCGGGTCCATGCGCCCGACGACGAGGATGACCTGGTCCTTCGGGTGAATGCCCCACTTCGCGCAGACGGCCTGCGCCTCCTTCGGCGAAGGGAAGGTGTAGTCCTTGGGGTCGACGTAGGGGAACATGCGTTTCGCCGGCCCCTTGTAGCCGAAGTCGCGCAGGGCCCTGAGGTACCGGTCCGTGCTCATGATGACCATGTCGTAGTGCCGGAGGTACTCCTCGAAGGTGGACCGCCAGTCGGGAGGGATCATCCCCTTCTCGAAGGGGATGTGCCACCGGAAGATCTTCGGCTTCGCACGGCTGAGCATCGACCCGACGGGAAGTTGCTGGAAGTCGTGGACGTAGTAGACGTCGAAGTCGTTCGCCTCGTCCAAACGGCGGAGGAGCTCGGCCGTGGCCCGGTTGTAGTACGCGAACTCGGAGAAGTCCGCGGTCCAGAGCAGCTCGTCCGGACCCTTCGAGGTGCGCGTGCCGTGGGCCACACGCCACACCGCCTCCTTGATCGTGCCGTACCCCGCCATCCTGAGACGGGACATCTCGACGTTGTGCAGGACCAGCCCATCGTACCGGACGCTCTTCGGGCCCTTCGCGTTCAGCGAGACCCAGTGCGGGTCTCGGATGGCGCCCATCTCGCCAAGGCGGCGAAGGAGCGGGAGCACCATGCGCGTCACGCCCCCGGGGGAGACGCGGTAGTCCGTCCCTTCGTGGTAGCTACCGAGGTCGAGGGGTCGGTCGTCCCGGCCGACGGTTCTGGCCAGGCCCGGGTCCAGGTACTGAAGGAGCGGGGTCTGGGTGTTGATGCACACCCTCCACGCCTCGCTCATGCTTCAGATCCCCTCGAGCCCCAACGGCGCTCCAGGAGGGTACACGTCCCCTATCGACCCATGGATGGTAAACCCTTCCGTGAAGCGGCACACGCCCGAGGGGCGCGTGGGGAACGGGGAAGCTCCGTTCGTGAGCGTGCGTACGTCGGTCATCGAGGCCCGTCGCGCTGCGCAAGCTCTCGCGGCTCACCGGGGGGACGGGCGGGAAAGCCTACGTAATCGCCTCGCGTGGGACCCGGCGCCACCGGCGGGAGGGGAGAGGATGTCGTGGCTGGGCCTGGACGACACCGACTCTCCAAAGGGAGGCTGCACCACCTGGGTCTTGAGCGAGGTGCTGCGCGAGCTCTCCGTCTCGGGACACGGCATCGACCTCGTGGGTCCCCCGCGTTTGGTCCGGCTGAACCCGAACGTCCCTTGGAAGACCCGGGGGAACGCGGCGCTCTCCGCCCGCTTCGGGGTGGGCGTGGGAGCCCCTCGGGGGTTGGGGGAGTTCGGTCGGCGACGTCGTCCGTTGCTTTCCTACCCGCGAGGGAAGCCGCTGACCGCGTCGCAGGAGGACGAGCTCTGGCGGACCGCGGTCGAGGTCGTCCTCCGTTCGTCGGACCGTTCGGTGGAGGGAACGGACCCGACGGTCTTGCTCACTCCAGGCCCGCTCCCGCCCGACCTCTACTGGAGGGCGGTCCGGGAAGTGGTGCCGTGGCGAGCCGTGGAGGACCAACTGCTCGAAGTCCCGGGCGTCCGCCTGGCCGCCTTCGGGTCAGGGCAAGGCGTGGTCGGAGCCGCGGCCTCCATCGCCTGGCCCGGCCGCCGAGCGACGTGGGAGGCCATCGCTTACCGGCACGCTTCGCGGTGGGGCTCTGCGCGGAACGTGGACGCGGGCAGCGTTCGAAGGGTCGCAGCTCGCTACCCGGAGACGTTCCTTTCCTACGACGACGAGACCCGGCGCACGATGGTCGCTCCCCACACCCCCTGTCCCATCCTCTTCGGGATGCGGGCGAGCCGACCGGACCGGCTCCCCAAGGCGATCGCCGAGGTGACCGCCGGAGAGCCTCTCGAACGTTGGTTGCTCTTCCGGACCAACCAAGCCACGGGGGACCATCTGGTCCGACGGACCCTCGGAGACCGTGCGCCCGCGTCCTCCGGCATCTACGAGGGGCTCGTTGCAGACGCTCCGGAGCTCCTCACTGGAGGCCACGTCCGGTTCCGCATCGAGGCGGGAGGAGTTCAGCTCCCGTGCGTGGCTTTCGAGCCGACGAAACGTCTGCCCAAGATCTCCCGCGCCCTGCTGCGGGGCGATCGCGTCCGGGTCTGGGGATCCTTCCCGTTCGGGCCGGGTGAAGCCGATCGCGGAGTGCGTCTGGAGGGGATCCAGGTCCTCTCTACCCGACCGGTGTGGGAGAAGGTCCGCAACCCTCGGTGTCCGAGCTGCGGGCGACGCATGGGCTCGGTGGGCGCCGGCAAGGGCTTTCGCTGCTCCGTCTGCGGCCGCCGTACCGCTCCCGAGCGGGCGAAAGGGCGGTGGGTCGCCCGAGGTGCGATGCGAGGCACTTACCTGCCGACGCCTTCCGCGCGCCGCCACCTGGCCCCACGACGGGCACCGGCACGCGCCTAATTCTCCGTATATACGTCTGAATGATGGTGCTGGACGTAGAGGCCGGTCCCGTCCCGTGGTCCTGAGCGACCCCGACGGCAGGCCTTAGGACCGACGGGAGCGAGGAGGAGGACCACGGGCGAGGAGCTGAAGTGTCCCGTCTGCAGGAGCCCGCTCCCTCCTGACGGGGTCGAGTGCCTGACCTGCGGACTTCCCCGGGACCTCTGGCCGACCTCGCCGGAGGCGGGCGGAAAGCCGGCTGCGGCCAGCGACGACCTCTTCGGGGACCTCATGAAGGACCTCGATGATCTCGATTCGACCGAGACGGAAGAGCCACCTGCGGCGCCCGTGGCCGCTCCCAAGGCCGCCCCCGAGGTCGCGGCTCCTCCTCCCAGAGCCCCGGCCTCCCGGCTGGTGCCCAGCGCACCTGAGGTTTCGGAGGACTCGGAGAGACCAGCGGTCGTCCGCCCCTCCGAAGCGCCTCCGACGGCCAACCCCGTAGCGGCGGCGCCACCGGTGAGAACGGCGCCACGCCCCTCCCCGGTCGAGGAACCTTCGCCCGCCGTTCCTGAACCGACCCCCTCCGCGGCCAAGCCCTCTCCCGCTCCACCTCGCATTCCAGCCGCGCCCCCCGCTTCGCTCTCCTCCGCCCCCGGGCCCCGTGCTCCGACCGCCCCGCGCGTCGAACCTGCGGTCGCAGATCGCGCTCCAGAGGTGGCTCCCGCCGCCCCCGCTGAAGTGACCCCCGCCGAGGGCCCGGTCGGAGTTCCTCACCGCAATCATGTCGAGGCCGTCGTCGTCGCGGCTCAGCCGGAGGACGATGGGATGCCTCTCCAAGCGATCATGGACGAGGTCAGCGCGATGATCCAGGTCGGCCGAAGGGCCGCCTTCGACATGACCTCGTTCGGGCCCACGGCCGCACGCGCCGTGGGACTTATCCGGGCAGGGGCCTCGGAGGAGGCCCGTCGGATGCTGACCGGGCTCCGCAAGCGCCTGTACGAGTTCCTGGCGCCCCGCTTCTCCGCCCGGGTCGAGCAACTCGAGGTCAAGATGAACCGGTTCGGTACGTTCCTACGGACGGACCAGGGCCGTCTCCATCTGGAGCGGATCCGTACCGCCCTCCGGAAGGGTGACTTCCAGGCGGCCCAACTGGAACTCCGACGGCTCGAGGGGGAGACCACCCGCCTCGAGGAGGAGCTCGGGACCCTAGGGCAAACGCTGGAGCAGGTCGACCTGCTCACGGCAGAAGTGGAGAGAATGGGAGGCGACACCACGCCCGCCCTGCTCTACCAGGGCAAGGCGTTGGACGCGGCGCGGCTCGGGGACCGGAGGAAGGCCGAGGGCCTTCTCACCACCGCGTCCGCGATGCTCCTGGACACGCTCGCCCCCCTCATGGGACGGGAGCTCGTTCGGCTGACGGAGCGGCTCAAGGCGCTCCGGGCGCAGGGTCGCGACATCCGCGCGGCCGTGGGACTGGTGCGCCAGATCACGGTCGACCTCAAGACCCGCAACTACACCCGGGCGGTGGCCTCTCTGGCCCGGCTCCGCGAGGAGATGTCGCGGCAGGAGGAGATCATCGCCAGGACGCAGACCGGGGCCGCCGCCGCCTCTCCCTCCTCCCCGTCCTCCTCGGCTACGGGTGAGGTCACGCGAACACGCATCAAGGGGCGCGGGACGGCGGTCGCGGTCTCCACCTCCGCCCCCGAGGCCGAGGCTCCAAAGGAAGAACCGCTCCCGCCAACGCCGGCTCCCAGGGCTCCTCCGGCCGCTCCTGCGCGGGCCGAACCTCCCCCCCTTGAGATCCGCGCCGGTCGCTCGTACCTGCTCTTCGAGCAGCGCGCGAAGCGAGGCGCGCAGGTGTACCTCAAGCTGAAGGGTTCGAAGAAGGGCCTCTTCCTCACGACGACCTTCCCTCCCCGCATCACCGAGGACACTCCCCTGCCCGGCTCCGAGGTCGTCTGGCTCTCCGAGTCGCCCGGGTGGGAGGACGCCTTGAACCCTCGGATGCTCGAGCACGATGTCGCGGCCAGGGTCCATGCTTTCATCCGGGAGGAGGACGCCGGGGCGATCGGCCTCGATGGGCTGTCCTACCTCATCTCGGAGAACGGCGTGGAGAAGGTCGAGAAGTTCCTCAAGAGCATGCTCGACACCGCCGCGGCGAGGGGCGTGGGCGTGGTCGTGACGCTGGCCCCCGGCGGAATCGAACCCAAGGCGCAGGCGCGGCTCGAGTCCCTCTTCGACGCCTCCTCCTGAGGCGCGGTCGGGCCCTCTTTTTCCCTCCGTGACCGGGGGGTCGGTCCCGGTCCGGACCGACCGGTCCTCCCCGAAGACCTCGAGGTCGGGGGCGAAGGCCTTACCTAGGGGGTTGCAACTATGCCGGGACGTGTCCGATATCGAGGCCCAGGCGGTCGCTGACCGGGTACGTTTCGTCTTCGGCGACGTGGCCGAGAAGATCCTGCGCATCGAGGAGCAGAAGTTGGGGATCCACCCGCCGACCCCGCTCAAGCCCGAGGACGTCCAGAGGCTCGCGAGGGAGCTGCGCGACCTCGCCGCCCGCCTGGCGGGGGAGGAGCTCTCCAAGCGTCTCTACGCGGAGATCATGACCCTGGCGTCGAGCGGCGCGGGCCCCCACCCCGCCGAAACGCGCCGGAGCGAGAACGGCCCGAAGGGGGGCTCGGCATGACCACCGCGGCGGTCGAGCGGATCCCCACGTTCGTCGACGGGCTGGACGCCCGAATGGGCGGCGGCATTCCCCAGGGAAGTGTCGTCCTGCTCGAGGGAAGCGCGGGGTGCATGAAGAGCTCCCTCGCTTACAGCATCATCTTCCAGAACGCCCTCAAGCGGGGGCGTCACGCGCTCTACCTCACCATCGAGCAGCCCCGGAAGGACATCGAGGACCAGATGGCCGGCCTTGGGATGGACAAGTCGGTCGACAAGGACCTCGAAGGTCGCCTGTCGGTGATCGACCTGGGGGAACTCCGCGCGTTCCTCTCCGAAGCCCAGGAGGACGAGCTCGACACCGACTGGTTCAAGAGCGTGATGAACCAGGTCCAGAGCTTCCGGCGGGACCACCCGCTCGACATCTTCGTGCTGGACTCTCTTAACGGGCTGCTCGCCCTGCACGCCCGGGAGAACCCCCGGCTCGAGCTCTTCCACTTCATCAAGGAACTGAAGGGGTTCCCGATGACCACGTTCCTCATCTCCGAAGTGGCCCCCGGGACGTCGTGGTCGGGAGGCCCCCAGGGGTTCCTGGCGGACGGGATCATCCATCTGGAGGCCAAGCGGATCGAGGACATCCTCCGTCTCCAGATCGGAGTGGTCAAGATGCGGAAGACCCCGCACGACAAGCAGTACTTCCCGTTCCTGGTCCACAAGGGTGGGTTCGAGATCGTCGGGAAGTAGGGTCCGCGCGAAAAGAGACGTTTATCTTCTCGCCAGTCCGTCCCGGAACAGACCCATGAGGTCGGATCCGGGACTTCCGGCGCTCTCCGTTGCCGCGACCCGACCTGCCTAGGCCAGAGCGACGCAGGTAGACCGACCGAGGAGACGAGAGAGATGGACGGGGCTCCTCCTCGGGTTGCCACCACCGGCGCGGCGGCCGCGTCCCACGCGAAGCTCCTCCAGCACCGGACGCAGTTGCTGCTCAAGGTGCGCCACCTTCTCCACCGCGAGGTCGCGAAGCGGCAGCGGGCCGAGCTTCGCGCGGCGCTGGAGTCCGCCGTGACGCGCGTGCTCACCACCTCCTCCAGTTTCAACGATGCGCTCCCCCATCTCCTGAAGGCCCTCTGCCTGGGGAGCCGTTGGGAAGCAGGGGAGTACTGGGTCCTCGAGCCGTTCCGACAGACGCTCCGCTGGGGAGGGCTTTTCGAGCGGACGGGCCACCCGGTCCCCGGTCTTCGAGAGGCAAGCTCCAGTGCGGGCCTACCTCAGGGCCAGGGTCTGCAGGGGAAGGTCCTCGCCACCGGCACTGCGACCTGGACCCGCAACGTCGCGGCGGAGGTCGGCGGACCGCGCGGCTCCGCGCTCAAGAAGGCGGGGATCTCCACGGCCCTCTCGCTCCCGTTCAACAGCGGCGAGGGGACCACCGGCGTCCTCACGCTGTACCGGAAAGACGACGCGCTGGAGTCCCCCTCGGACGTGGATTACCTCCGCCGCGTCCTGGACCAGGTGGCCCGTCTCGGCGCCTGGAAGTGGGGGGCGGGGGCCGAGGCCGAGCTCGAGTCGCGCATGCGGGCCTTCGTCGAGTCCTACCCCCTCCCGGTCTTTGTCTGCGACCCCTCCGGACGGATCCAGTTCCATTCCGACTCTGCCTACAAGCTCCTGGGCGACGAGCTCACCTCGAGCACCGCGACGGTCCACGATCTCCCGAGAGCGCTCCCGCTCTACATCGCGGGCGGGAAGGACATCTACCCGGTGGAGAAGCTACCTTTCGTCCGGGCGCTCCATGGGGAGGCCTCGTACGCGGACGATCTCGAGGTCCGGCGTGACGGCCGCTCCTCGTTCATGGAGGCCTGGTCCTCTCCTCTGCGGGGCAGGAACGGGGACGTCGAGTACGCGATCGGTGTCGTGATCAACACCACCGCCCTTCGCCGGCAGCGCGAGGAGCTCGAGCAGGCGCGGGAGGCGGCCCAGGCTGCGGACCGGGCCAAGAGCGACTTCCTCTCGCGCATGAGCCACGAGATCCGGACGCCGCTGAACGCCATCCTCGGGTCCGTGGACCTCCTGTGGGAGACGCCCCTCACCCAGGACCAGCAGGAGTACGTCCGCCTGTGCCGCGACGCCGGCCAGGGGCTCATGAGCCTCATCTCCAACGTCCTCGACCTCTCCCGGGTCGAGGCGGGTAAGCTCGAGCTGGCGGAGACCCCCTTCGGGCTCGAGGACTTCGTCGAGCGCACCATCGAGCTCTTCTCGCTGCGCGCTCACCAGAAGGGGCTCGAGCTCACCTCCTACGTCGAGCCCGGGGTGCCCGAGCGCATCGTCGGCGACCCGGTCCGCCTGCGCCAGATCCTGGTGAACCTCATGGGCAACGCGCTCAAGTTCACGGACAAGGGGCACATCTCCGTCCGCGTTCGCAGGGATCCGGGCTCGGACGACCCGGGGCGGCTCCTCTTCATGGTCCAGGACACCGGCATCGGCATCCCTCCCGACCGGAAGCAGGCCATCTTCGAACGGTTCGTCCAGGCCTCGTCGTCGACCGCGGCGGAGTATGGGGGCAGCGGGCTCGGTCTCACCATCACGAAGCACCTGGTGGAGCTCATGGGGGGACGGGTCTGGGTCGAGAGCTCCGAGGGGGAGGGCAGCACCTTCTCGTTCATCATCCAGGTCAAGGTGGCCCAGGGCTCCCCGCTCCGGTCGGCCCGGCCCGAGCTCAAGGGGCTCAAGGTCCTCGTCGCCGACGGCTCCGCCGTGGACCGCCAGGCGATCCACGGAATGCTCGAGGAGCACGCCTCCTCGGTGGGGCTCGCCGAGAGCGGGAAGGACGCGCTGACGGAGTACGCCCGCGCCCGGGAGGAGGGCGCTCCCTACCAGATCGTCCTGCTATCGGACCGGCTGGGAGACCAGGGCACGATGGTCGTGGCCAAGGCCATCGCGGAAGAAGGGTCCGCGGCCCACGTCGTCTTCCTCCCGAGCCCGGGCAAGGCGAAGGAGGCCGCCCCGGCGCTACGGGAACTGGGCATCGTCAACGTGCTCTCGAAACCGCTGGAGCGCGCCGCCTTCCTGGCCACGGTCTCGAACGCGGCGCGGGCGGCCAAGGTGCTGCCTCGGCCCCCGCGGCGGATCGCTCGGGGGACCGGCACCGTCGTCGTGCCCAACCTGGAGGGGCTCCGGCTCCTGGTCGCCGAGGACAGCGAGGACAACCGCTTCCTGCTCCAGCGCTTCCTCCGCAACACGGCCTGCCGCATCGAGGTCGCGGAGAACGGCAAGGTCGCGCTGGACAAGTTCACCCGAGGCGAGTACGACCTCGTGCTGATGGACCTGCAGATGCCGTTCATGGACGGCTACAGCGCCACGCGCGCCATCCGGGAGTGGGAGCGCAAGCGCGGGCTCGCACCCACGCCGATCATCGCGCTCAGCGCCTACGCGATCAAGGAAGAGATCGAGAAGAGCCTCCAGGCCGGATGCGACGCCCACATCACCAAGCCCATCGACAAGGCGAAGCTGTTCGAGATCCTGGGGAACTACAGTCGCCGGGCCGAGGCGGAGGGCTCCGCATGAGCGACGAGGACGATCTGCCGGCGTCCTCCGGGGGCCCCGCGGCCCCGAGGGAGGGCGAGGGCCCGCCAGGTTCCTCCGAGCACTTCCGCGTCCAGGTCGATGAGGACCTGGCGGACCTGGTCCCCCAGTACCTGGAGAACCGGAAGAAGGACATCCTGAAGATCCGCGCGGCGCTCGACGCCCAGGATTTCCAGGTCGTCCGGGTGGTCGGCCACTCCATGGCCGGGAGCGGCGGGGGCTACGGATTCCCGGGGATCACGCGGATCGGCCGGAACATCGAGAAGTACGCGATGGAGCAGGACGCCGACGCGGCGCGCGCCTCCGTGAGGGAGCTCGAGCTCTACCTCTCACGCGTGGTGGTGGAGTACGTCTGAGGTCCTTCCGGGAAGCGGCGCCCCACGAGGGTACCCGAGGGCCCCGGTCCCCGGACCCTTGGCGCCGCGCACGGACGTGGCCCGGCCGGGCCTTGCCAGGCTGGGCGTTGGGCGGCTAGATCTTCGAGCAGGTCATGCACGTCAGGATGCGGACGCCATCCCCCCTCGGGATCCGGAGACGGGAGCCGCATCGGTGGCAGAGGAGCGGGTCATGGGTCGCGACGCGACCGGACCACGCCGGGGTTGAGGGGCTCAACTGGTCCGTGGAGGGCTCGCTCCTCGCCTTCCACGCGGTCGCCGCGAGGAGGGCGACCAGGATGGTCCCGCCCACGATCGCGCCCAGGACCTCGGGCGTGAAGAGCCAGGCCAGCGGGCTCGACGTCGAGAAGGCGCCGCTGTGGAGCGAGATGGTCGGGTCGTAGAACAGGGCCGAGTACCCTCCCTGGACCCCCGAGAAGAGCAGGTGAACCTCGGAGTTCTGGTGGTCGTCGGAGACGAGCACCGAGGGGACGACCGTCGCGGTCGCGGTGCTTCCCGAGGCCGTCGTGACCGTCGCGGAGGGGGCCCAGGTCAGGTTCGCGACAGGGCTTCCCGTCGCGTTGGACCCCTCGGTGATCCCGTCCGCTCCCGAGCTGCTCTCGATCTCCGTCGCGTCAGCCGCCTGCACGCGCAGCCCAAGCCCCAACGAGTCGTTCACGGAGGCCCAGGGCCATCCGTGGGCGGAGACGTCGAACTTGACGGACCACGGCGAACCGGAGCTGGACTGGAACAGGTGGAAGGTCAGGACGACCGCGACCGACCCCATCGTGCCCTCGCTGCTGTCCGGCAGCTCGGAGGAGTTCCACGGCACGCTCACCGGACCGACCGGGACGGAACCCGAGAGGTTCACCTCCACCCCGTTGCTCGTCGCGGACCAGTTGTGCGTCCAGGCCGAGGTCGCCTCGGTGAGGGCGGCTAGGGCGACCACGTTCCCGTTCGGAGCGACCTCGGCCAGCGCGTTGGCCTGGACCGAGACGTTCACCCGGCCATCCTGGGTCGACGAGACGTAGAACGAAGGCTCCTCTCCCCCGAACGTGAGATTGATGACGCCGTTCGACCAGGTCAGGGCGGCCGGATGCTCACTGTCCTGTGCGGGGTGGTAGGTCGTGCCCGCCGCCGCGAGGGGGGAGAACAGCGCCAGCGAGGCCACGAGCGCGGTGGCCAGAAGGGTGGTCCGGAGGTGGAGGGCGGAGCGGGGTCGGGTCTGCGTCATGGAGGTCCCTGCATGCGAGTAACGACCCGGGGATACCCACCGCTTTTGGTGCGTGGCCCGAACCGACTGGTGCAAGGGCCATGGAGAGCTCCTCCCTCGGTCATGATCGGGACCGGCTCCGGTCTCCCCGCCGGCACGGCCTGGGTGGGTGTGCGCCTCACCCGGAACGCCCCCCTCTCGCCCACCGTCTCTCACTCCCGGAACAGTCCGCTCCAGACGGAGACGAACTGGTCCACCAGGCGGTCCTCGAAGCTCTCCCCGTAGCGCTTCAAGAGCTCCGCGAGACGCGCCGGGTCCCGAGGCTGGTAGTGCGGGACGTTCTCCTTGCGGACCACCTCTAGGACGCCGAGGTCGATCATGTGGTGCATGTGGAAGGACACCGTCGACTTGCTGAGCCCCACCCGCTCGACGACCTCAGGGAACGATAGCGACTGCGCGCCGACGAGCGTCACGAGGATCCGGCGCTCCGTGGTGCTCCTGAGCAGCGAGAGGGTCTTCCGGTCCTCCCAGGTGATCTCCGGGAGGAAGTAGTAGTCGCGACGGCCCCCTCGCTCCCGGCGGAGCACGCCGGCGTCCGTGAGGGTGCGGAGATGGTGCGCCGTCTCCCCCCAGCCCAGCCCCAGGGCCCGCTGCAGGTCCCGTGCGCCGATGCCCGGCCTCTCGCGCACCCGCTCGTAGATGCGGCGGCGGGTCGGGTGCTGGAGCAGTTCCTCCATGCTTCACGACTTTACGAGGAACTTCGCGCCCGTCCACGGACCATGGAGACGTAGAGCAGGCCCGTGGCGGCCACCAGAAGAAGGAGCGGGAGGGGCTCCACCTGGAAGGGCCCGCCGTAGAGCGGGGAGACCGCCCCGAGCACCGCGAGGCCGCCGACCAGGGCCAGCAGGAAGAACGCGCCTCCCACCAGGTAGAGACGTCCGTCGTCGTACCGCCGCGCCGCCAGCTCCGCGATGACGCCCAAGGTCCCCGAGATCCCGAGAAGGAGCACGGCGAGGAGCACGCTGGGCCATTCCATGGTGGGACGGACAAGGGCCCAGTATCTCTGCCTTCCCTATAGACGACCGGGGCTTGCACCAGTCCGTTCGGACCTTGCGCCAAAAGCAAGGTCCCTCCGGCGTGGCAAGGGGATGCGTGGAAATGATGGCGACGGCACTTCACGAAGCGCAGGACGTTCGGACGTTCGAGTGGACAGAGGGGGTTGCGGTCGGTTCCCCGCGGGACGCGGGGGACCGGTGGGCAGGCCGCGGACCAAGGCCCGGACCGGCGGCCTCCCGGAGGGGACGGCCGAGTGCGGGGGCTCTGGCCCTCGCCCTGGTCGCCTTCGCGGTCCTCGGGATAGGGGGCGCCCTCGGGACGCCCCTGGGGCCGACCCACGGGCCGGCCATCCCCCAGACGTCGTTCCCCGCTTCTACCGCGGCCTCCTCCTGGCCGCAGTTCCACGGGGACCCCATGCTCGACGGCGTCTCGACCTCCGTGGCCCCGGCCGGGACGGTCCTCTACACGGTGGACCTCTCGAAAGCGCTCGGGGGGCTCCCCGGTAACCCGCTCGGGAACGACTACCCCTACCAATCTTCTCCCTCCACGGACGGTAGCGCGGTCGCCGTCCCGCTCGACAACACGGTACTGACCGTCTCCGCGTCCAACGGAGCGCTGCTCTGGCAGCGGACCCTCCCCGGAGGGAACGGCAGCGGACCGGTCGTCAACACTCCTCTGTGGTCCAACGGGCAGATCATCCTCGGCCAGGACGGGGCGCCGAACAACCTCGTCGCGCTCGACGCGAACAACGGCACCGTGGCCTGGTCGCTACAGACCCCCGGGGGCGGCAATCCTGAGGCGAGCTCCGTCACCGACGTCGCTGGTCTCCTCACCGTCGCCGACCTCAACGGGGGGTTCTTCCTGCGCCCCGCGAGCGCCCTGGGACCGTGGACCAGTGCGGTCACACCGGGCCCCGCGGCCTACTTCGCCACGCCGAGCTTCGCGGTCGTGGCGGGCGGCGGTCCCACGATCATCCTGCCCGACCGTGGGAACCGGTCCCTTGACGCCTTCACTCCGGGCGGCACCATGCTGCCCGGGTTCCCGCTCGCGCCCCGCCAGCCGCTGGACAAGCTGTTCTCCTCCGCGGCCATCGTGAACCTGACGGACCCCACCGGCGGTGGGACGTCGACCTGGGCCATCTTCGGGGGAGAGGGGGGAGCGGCCGCTCCGAGCCACGTCTACGCGGTGGACCTCTCCTCGCCTTCCGGCATCCTCGCATTGACGGTCCCCGCGCTGGGCACCGGGGACTCGGGCGTTCGCGGAACTCCCGCCGTCGTCGCGACGGGCGCGATCATCTCGATCTACTTCGGTACCCGGGGAGGGGGGGTCTCGCATGTGGACCTCAGCCCCTTCGCGGCCGGCGGTCCGAGCTGGAACTGGGTGTGGAACCAGAGCACCGCCGGACCCATCGACGCCTCCCCCGTGATCGTCGGCAGCGAGGTCCTGGTCCCCTCCGAGGACGGTTCGCTCTACGCGTTCGCCCTGACCGACGGCACGCTGCTCTGGAGGGTGAGCACGGGAGCGCCGCTCTACGCGAGCCCGGCCGTCGCGGGCGGGACCTGCTGGGTCGTGAACGCGAACGGCGTCCTCACCGCGGTCGGCGGCGTCCTTGCCACCACCCCTCCGGGCGGGGGCGGCACCACGCCCAAGTCCACGTCGATCACCTCGAACGCTGCCCTCTGGACCGCGGTCGCCGCCGTGGTGGCGATCCTCGTGCTGGCCCTCCTCGTGGTGTATCTTAGGCGACGAGGGAAGCACGGGAGTGGGAGCAAGCCCGCCTCGCCGCCGCCTGCGTCCACGGCGACCCCGGGGAGTTCCCCCTCGACCTGGGCTCCTTCTCCCGGTCCGGGGTCACCGTCCTCCTCTTCTGCCCCAGCGTCCTCACCCCCGGGGAGCCCATGACCGGATCTAGCAACAACCCCGCGGGCCGATCGAACGGGGGGAGCTGAGTTGGCGGGTACGCCACCTCCCTCGCCACCCCCCTCCGCACCCTCCCAGTTCTCCCCAGGGCCCCGGCGCCGCCTACAGGTTCCGTGGAACACGCCAACGTGCTCTCCACGCTCGACGTCGGGCGCGTCCTCACGAAGGTGTGGGTCTTCATCGGCGGCCTCGTCGCCCTCCTCAACCTCGTCTCGATCTTCCTGTCGCTCCTCACCCTGACATTCCCCGGCGGCGGGCTTGGGGGGCTCATCTATGCGATCATCTGGATCGGGGTCGACCTCGTCATCCTCGGTCTCATCGGTGGCTGGATGTCCGAGCTGAGCGCCGGGCGCTACACCACGGTCAAGGAACCGCTCCTCCTCTGGGGGGTCCTCGGCCTCATCTTCGGAGTGGTCCCGGGCGTCATCCTGCTCATCGTGTACCTCCGGGTGATGCCCTGGGCGGACAGCCCTCCCATGGCACCCACCCCTCCTCCGCCGACCCCGGCCCCACCGCCGGCCTCGGCCCCACCGGCGGCCCCGCCCGCACAAGCCGCCTCCGCCCCTCCACCTCCGGCGTCTGGACCGGAAGCCCCAGCCAAGCCGAGCTGAGGTGACCTTCCATGGTCTTCGAGAAGCACGAGACCTGGAACTTCCAGTCGCCGGAGGCCTCGAACCTCTTCACCACCGCCTGGTCGTTCTGGTCCCAGCGGGGATACCAGATGCGGTCCCTGAGCGGCACCAGCTTCCAGGGACGTTCGTTCCAATCGAAGCTGGGGATCCACCGGGTGGTCGACATCACGGTCGCGCCGGACGGGGGCGGTGCGACCATCCAGATCCACTTCCGGGCCGACGTGAGGGCGGACGTCGCGGCAGGCGGGATCGTCGTCGCGGTGCTGTTGCTCCCCGTGGCTGTCGCGGGCGCGGCCATCTCGTGGCATGAGTACGAGCGCGACTGGTCGAAGGAGCGCTACGACTTCTGGAACGCCCTGACCACGCAGGGACAGGCCCAGCCGTCCCCGTCGACCCGGCCTCCGCCGCTGCCCTCTTCTCCGATCGCCTCCGCGATGGCTCCGCAGCCGCCCCCCCCTCCCCCCGTCCCCGGTGCCGCCGCGTCGGCCGCCCCCGCCCCTCCAGGGTCCTCGGCCTCCCCGCCCCTCGCTCCCTCGCCCGCGCCGGGCGCCGTCTGTCCGAAGTGCGGTAAGGCCGTCGCGGGGGAAGGGAAGTTCTGCGCTTCGTGCGGCTCGGCCATTCCCTGACGTGAGCCCCCGTGCGAGGGGCCCGTCCTGCGTCCTACCGAGGGCTTGGTCGAGGCGGTGAGGACCGGTCCGAGGTCTGGGCTCCGCCGTGGGAAGGGAGCGTCCAGGGCTTCGGGTGGGGCGCGGTGAGCTCCCGGTCCAGAAGGCCCTTGAGCTGGGCGAGCCCCCGCACCGTGTTCTCGGCCACGCGCGCCCCGACGGCCGCCTCCAGCCTCCTCCTTGCGCCCCCGAACAAGCGGCGCGCCGGGAGGAGCTCGAACCGGAAGCTCACCTCGGTGCCGTTCCAGTCCGGACGGCCCAGGACCTCGAAACGGACCCGGGCGTAGGGGCGTCGGTACCGGTTCTCCAGGTCCTCGGGGTCCTCCGAGGTCTCGTGGAGGAGTCCCCTCAGGGAGAGGCGGCAGGGTTCCTCCACCACCAGCGATCCGGCGAGCAGGAGCGGCAGCCCATCGAGGACGAGCCGTCCCTCGATCGTCACGAGCTCCCCCTGGACGAAGATCCGGTCGTAGCCTTCCGGTGAGAGGGGGAAGCCCAGCGCATCGGCCTGGAAGAGCGAGCGCGCGAGAAGGTGGTCGCGAACGATGTCGACCGGCGCCCGAAGGTGTACCCCTCCGGAGAAGACGATCGCCGAGGATGCGTCCTGAGCGCCGGTCATCTCCTCCCCCTCGCAGGACCACGGCTTCGCCGCACTCCCAAGACCGCCTCCCTACCCCTCGGGACCGTCGGTCAGGACCTAGGATGCCGCCGGCGGCGGACGCAGGGTCACGGTCACGTGGAAGCGCCCCTCGAACACGTGGACGTCGCCGATCCTCGACCCCTTGGACTGGAAGACCTCGAAGGTGAACCGGTTGAAGTCGACCGGAGACTCGAAGGCGAGGGTGAGCCCCACCTTTACGACCTCCTTCGGCGCCTTCGCCATCTTCTCCTCGAACTCGCGCACGACCTGGAGGGCCTCATCGACCCGGGAGACGTTGATGAGGACGGTCCGCACGCGCTCCTGGCGGCGCAGGAGCGCCTCGTAGAGGCGGCGGTTGACCTCCTGGGGGTCGAAGGGCTTCTCGATGTAGCCGTGGACCTGGGCCAGGTTCACGGCCCGGAGCACCGCCCCCACGTTGGTGTGGGCGGTGATGAGCATCCGGACGGTCTCGGGGTACCGCTCCTTCACGTCCATCAGGAAGGAGATGCCGTTCTCCTCCGGCATGATCTGGTCCGAGAGGACGACGGCGAGGGGGTGTTTGGCGAGCAGTTCGATCGCGACCTTCGGGTCCGGGGCCACGAGCACGTCGCTCTCGAACTCCTTGGCCTTCGAGAGCGTTCTTTGGAGCAGCGCGAGGATGTCCGGGTCGTCGTCGACGACCAGGATCCGGTAACGGCGCCGGTCCAGCGTGGTCGGGCCGGAGGCGGCGCCCTTGGGAGGACCCGCCGGCCGGGGCATCGGGAAGGCGCCCGATCGACCACGATCCGCACGCATGCTTCCACTCGCTCCCCGCGAGCCAGCCAGCGCCGGCGGGGACGCATCTTCGGCAGCGGACAGGTTGGATATAGGCGCTTCGTCCGTTCCGATGCCACCCTGGCCCAGGCCACCGGTCGGGCAGGCCCGCGGTCCGCCCATCGCGTGCGAGCGCGGGAGCACGGTCCCGGTCGCCCGCTCACACGGAGGAACGTGCGGCGCGGCGGGCCCGCGAGGAGGAGCGTTCGAACCGCCTGCGAAGGGACAGGTAGGCCTCGAGGTCCTTGGGGAACGAACGCTGGGTGAGACACACGCGGACCCCGGAGGGGTCGCGGAAGTAGTGGCCAGGGCAGACGAGGACCCCCTTCCGAACACCGGTCTGCGCGAGCTTGAGCGAGCTCCCGGGAGCGATCCCCCGGTCGAACCAGACGGGCGCCCGTGAGACGAACTCGGGGTCCACCCGCTCGCGAAGGACCTCGAGGTTGCGCAGGTAGAGCCGCCGAGATTCCCCGACGACCCTCTCTCGCGCCCTCAGAAGGTCCTGGGCCACGCCCACCGAGGCGAGGGAGGGGCGGTCCACCCAGAGGTCCGCGGCGTCGGCGAACGACGCGGCCTCCTCCGGCGGAGCGACGGCGAACCCGATGCGGATGTCGTCGGTCCCGTAGACCTTGGTGAACGTCCCCGTGGTCCAGAGATGCGCCCTCCCTCGACGGGCGAGCGAACGGGCGGGAGTGAACTCTCGGAACGTCTCGTCGACCAACACCGCCTTCGACCCCTCCGTCGCACGGAGGAGTTCCTCCTCGGTACGCAGGTACCCTTCGGGGTTGTTCGGGTTCGAGAGGATCGCGAGGTCCTTTCCCGAGAGCCCCTCCGAGACCCGAAGACCGAGCCCCGTCGCGGCGTCCCAGAGCGGAGGGTACTCCGGCCGGACGAGCCCCGCGGTGAGCGCCCGGCCCGAGCGCGCGCGAAGGCGGTCGCGCAGGTGGAGCAGGACCAGGGTGTTCGCCGTGGTGGCGCCGGTGGTGAGGACGATCCGGTCCTTGGCGACCCCCAGCACCTCCCCGAGCTGCGCCCGAAGCTCGGCAGGGCGGCCTGGTCGGAGCTTTCGGAGGATGGGTTGCGCCGAGCGGAGCTGCCCCTTCATCCCGCTCTCGGCGAGGTCGTGGGGCATCCCCGGATGCGAAAGGATCCAGTCCGCGAGCGGAAAGGCCATGTGGACCTCACACCGCCGTTCGGGAAGAACCGTTCGGGGTGCGATGGCGCACCAGGAAGGCTCGGCGGGGCGCGGCTAGGGGGACGGCAGCGGCCTCACCGGGCGTTCGGCGCAGGGCGCGTGCCGGAGCCGCCAGGGCCGCCTTCCGAGGACCCCGAGCCCGCCTGGCCTCCGAGCCCACGCTCGAGCTCCGCCATCTCCCTCGAGGTCATCCGGTGGAGCAACGCGAGGTCGGCGGCTTCCATGACGTCCGCGCTCTCGACCTGCGTGCGCCCCTCGAAGGCCGCGTTGGTCCGTGCGAGCTGCTCCATGAGAACGTCCAGGTTCGCGCTCTGGTGGTCGAGGAGCGTCATCCGGGCGATGAGGGTCATGACCTTCGTCGGGAGGTTCACCCCGTGCATCCGGTCGCGCGCCTTCACGAGGTTCGTGCGGATCTCTTCCTCCTCGCGACCGTACTGCTGGCGGAAGGTCTCGGGGTTCTTGCGGAACTCCAGGTTCCTTCGGATGACCTCCAGGCGCTCCTCCACCGTCGACGGGCTCGAGACCTCGACGTGCAGGGTCATGCCCGAGAGCAGGTGGTAGGCCTCCTCGTCCTCGTCCTTGAGCCCTCCCAGCACCGCCGGGGGGAGGGCGTGGGAGGACTGGGCGGCCCCCTGCTTCACCCCGGGCCGCGGGAGGGACAGGGCGGCCGTCTGGAGGACGGTGTCGACCAGGTAGGCTCCGGTCTCCTTGCCGAAGTGGATCCGGCCGGTGAGGAAGCGCTCCTCGTCGTTCCACTTCCGGTAGGTGTCCGCGGGGATCTTGAGCTTCTCGTGGACCGGCTCCAGGACCTGGGCGAAGGCGAGGAGCAGGTTGAACTTCGCGTTGCCCTCCGGGCCCCAGAGGACGACCCCGCCGAGCGAGGGGTCGATCGCGGTCAGCAGCAGGGCGCGCTTCGCCTTGTCCTGCCCGACGACGGCCGAGAACGGGAACATCGGGCCCTTGAGCCGCCGGGCGAGCTGGGCGTAGCGCCCGCGACGGAAGATCCGCGTCTGGAAGTCCGTCTCGATCCGCTTGCGCTCGTGCTCCAGGTCGACCGTGAACTTCTCCTTGAGCCGGGTCTCGGCCTCGGTCAGGTGCGACTTGGACTCCTGGGAGAGCCGCGCCTCGGTCGCCTCCGACTTGCGGGCGAGCTCCGTCTCCAGGCGGGAGCGTTCGATGGTGAGCTGCTGCGCGCCCTTCTTCTCAGCCTCGGCCTCGAGCTCGGTGAGCCTCTGGCGCTGCTTCTCCTCCAGGCGCGACTGCATCTCGGCCTCACGCTGCCGGAGCTCGACCTCCAGGTTGCGCCGGAGCTCCGCCTCCCGGGCCTTGACGGCCTCGGCAAGCTGCTCCTTCAGCTCCTCCTCGCGCTTCCGGGTCTTCGCCTGGTGGGTCTCCTCCAGGTCCCGGCGGTCGCGGGCGAGCTCCCGGTCGGACGCGCGCCGGGCCTCGTCCTCGAAGGCCTTCTTGTCCAGCCCGAGCTGCGTCTTCAGGTCCTGCTCGCGCTTCTCGTAGGCCTGGAGGAGCTGGGTCTTCAGCGCGTCGTTGCGCTTCTCCAGCTCGTCCCGGAACTTCTGGGTGAGCTCGGTCTCCTGGCGGCTGATGGCCTCCTGGACCCGTCGGTCGGTCTCCACGGAGGCGTCGGCACGGGCGCGAGCGACGGCCTGCTCGACCTCCCGGTGGCTCTTCTCCTCGGCCTGGGCGGAGCGGCGCTCCCACTCGAGGTCGCGGTCCCTCTGGGCTTTGGCGACGACCTCGGCCGTGTGCCGCTGGTGAGCCTCCTCGGAGGCGTGGAGCTCGCGGGCCTTCTGCTCGTCGAGCTCCTTGCGGGCCTTCGCGACACCTTCGGCGATCTTCTTCTGAATGAACGCCAGCTCGGCGTCCAGCTCGTTGGGGTTCTCCGCCGGGGGCACGCTTCCGCCTTCCGTTTGGTCCGGTCCCAGCGCTAGAGGTTCTCCTCGATGACGCGCCGGAGCCTTTCCGGACTGAACTCGGCCTGCTCAAAGGGTTTGCGCCGCATCCTGTGCGGGAGGGCCATCTCGGCGATCCGCCCGATGTCGTCCGCGGACACCTGTGTCCGCCCCTCCAGCGCGCAGAGCGATCGCGAGCCGCGCTCGATCATGATGTCCGCCCGGTGTCCGTCCACCCCGAACGCCGTAGTGACCTTCGGGATCGCGGCGAAGAGCTTCGGAGCCATCTCGACCTTGGGCAGGAGCTCACGGCTCCGCTTGATCTTCTCCCGGATCTGCCCCTGCAGCGGCTCGAACCGGGAGCGGAACTCCCCGGGCTCGCGCTCGAAGTCCTGCCGTCGCTTCACGATCTCGATGCGGGTGTTCAGATCCTCGATCCCGCTGATCGAGACCTGGAGCGCAATGCGGTCCAGGAGCTGGGGCCGCAGGCTCCCCTCCTCAGGGTTCATCGTCCCCACCATCACGAACCGGGCAGGGTAGGAGACGGAGATCCCTTCCCGCTCGACGGTCACCCGGCCCATGGCCGCGGAGTCGAGCAGGACGTCCACGACGTAGTCGTCGAGCAGGTTGATCTCATCGACGTAGAGGATGCCCCGGTTCGCCTCGGCGAGCACCCCGTGCTCGAAGGCCACCTCCCCGTCGGTGAGCATCCGGCTCACGTCGAGGGTCCCGACCACACGGTCCTCCGTCGCGTTCAGGGGCAGGTCGACCACTTTGAGCGGGCGTGAGTGGCTCGGGATCGCGTCGGGGGTCCGCCCCTCGTACTTCTCCGTGCACTCCCAGCACCAGTCCTGAGGGCGCGCCGGGTCGCAGGAGAAGCGGCACCCCTCGACGACCCGGATCTCGGGGGTGATCTCCGTCAGGCCCCGGACGGTGACGGACTTCGCCGTCCCCTTCTGGCCGCTGATGAGGACCCCCCCCACGAGCGGGTCGACGATGTTGCAGAGGAGGGCGAGCTTCATCCTCTCCTGGCCGAGGACCGCGGAGAACGGGAAGAGCGCCGAGCCCTTCCTCCCCTTGGCGCCGGAGAGCTTCGAACGAGCCTCCTCGCGCTTGGCCTTCCGCTCCGCGTCGGCGGAGGCCGCGGCGGTGGCCTGGGCCTGGACCTGGGCCGGAGAGACCTCCGCCTGCTTCAGGACCGCCTCGACCTGGACCCTGTTCTCGATCCGGCTCTCGACCTCCACCTCGGTCACGCCGGCGCCGCCCTCCAGCGTGGCCTTGAGCTGCCCCACCTGTACTCCCGCCATGCCGCTCGCGCCCGCGAGCGCGATGGCCTCCGTCCGGGTCTTCGCCCCCTCGATGAGGAGCGCCCCGCAGCTCGAGCAGGAGATCGCGTTGGGCTCGACGGGCGCATCGCACTGGGCGCACCGCATGGTGCCGACCTCGAGCTCCGCACCGCAGGCGGGGCAGGCGGGGGCGTTGTACGGCACCGGGGTGGAGCAGGTGGGGCAGAGCGCCTCGGGGTTGGTCAGAGGCTCGTTGCAGTGGGGGCAGAAGAGGGCCTCGGCGGGGACGAGAGCCCCGCAGTGGCCGCACTTGCAGCTGTCCGGATCGAACGCGGCGCCGCACCGTTCGCACCGCGGCGCGTAGACGCTCGTGACGGCTCCGCAGGCGGGGCAGAGGGATTCGTCCCCCACGAAGCGCTCCTCGCCGAGCACCTCGCCGACGAGGGCCTCCGTGTCGGGGTGGGACATCTGTGCAGCCCCTTGGCCCAGGCCCTCGGGGGGGGCCGAATCCGCGAGCAGGTCCTCCAGCTGGGCGGCGAGCTCGTTGACCGAGTCGGCGGTCTGGGGCGATCCGCCGTCGGGGGTTTCAGGAATATCGGGGACCTGGAACTCTGCGTCCAGGTCGTTGGGCGGGTCGGTCTCCGGCTCGGGCTCCGGTTCGGGGGCCACTTGCGGGGGAGGGTTACCACCCTTCGCGGAACCGGGCCGGCGGGCCGGTTCACCGGAGGGAGGAGGGACAACCATGGGGCGCACCCCAACAAGGCGCATCCGCCCGTATCAACGTTTTGAACGCCCCGTCGAAGGGGAGTGTCGAGGGCCGATTTCCCCGGGGAGGATGGCGGAGGGGAGGGGCCGGGCCGGTGCGCGCCGGTGCGCGATCCTGGGAGCCAGGAGGCCCGTTCCGGCCGCCGGGAATACGTGGGCGCGCCCCCGCCAACGCTTAAGTGGTCTTCCACGGTTATTGTGCGTGCGGGCCCGTCTGGGGGACGCCGCAGGTCATGGGGGTCCTAGAGGGCATCAAGGGGTCGTTCTGGCCCTCCGGGAAGCGGGCGCTCGGTAGTCCGCTGTATTTGGAAGAGGATGGCCCGATCCTCGGGGTCATCGACGACATCTTCCTGGACAAGAAATCCGGCCAACCGGTCGCCTATCGCGTGCTCGCGAGCGGGCAGTACCTGGAGGTCCCCGCCGAGGCGGTCACAGAGACCCCGGGCGGGTACACTTACCGTTCCCCCTGGTTCGCCGAGGCGGACGCGCTGGTCCGCAAGCTCGAGAGCCAGGAGCTGCTGATGCCGGAGCTCCTGTTCTCCTCCGTCGCCACGGGGGATGCGGACCGGAGGCTCCTGGAGAGCGCCATCGAGCGCTCCCCCGCGCTCAAGAAGATGGTCTCCCAGGCCCAGGAGCTGTACCTCGGTCTCACTCCGCGCATCGAAGCTCTGGACAAGGAGAAGTACAAGGTCGTGGGCGAGGTGACCGAGCTCGCGGAGGGGCTCATGACCGGCCGCCTCCCGAAGGACGTCCACCGGGAGCGGTTCGTCGCGCTCAAGCGGCGCCTGCAGGTCTTGGACGCGTCGGTGCACCGGGCCGAGTCGCTTCGGCGCCGGCTCGAGGCTATCCCGTTCGTTGCGCTTGCCAAGAAGCCCGAGGTCGCGAGGGCCCTCTCGTCGTCCCCTGCCGGGGCGGACGCGGGGGCCCACCCCGCGTTCCGTGCGGTCTCCACCGCCGCGCCAGGGGTCCCGCGCCCTCCCCCCGGATCGGGCGAGGAATGGAAGCGGATCCGGAAGTTCCGCGTGCTGAAGGCCGAGACGACGCTCCGGCAACGGGAGGAGTCGCTCCATCGCATGGAGGATGAGCTCCAGAAGAACGGGGGCCTCTCCTCCGAGATGGTCCAGACGCTCACCCAGAACTACGACAAGCTCGCCCAGGCCATCGCGAAGGGCGGCCCGGACGGCCTGAAGAAGGAGCTGGAGCGCATCATCGCCCAGCGGCAGCAGGAGGCGCCCAAGACCGAGGCGAAGGCCCTGGGAGCGGCCCTCCAAGCCCCATCCGCCTCGACGCTCGGAGCCCGCACGCCGGGGAAGACCTGCCCGCTCTGCGCCGAGCCGCTCACCGGGAGGGAGACCACCTGCCCAGGTTGCCAGGCCGACCTCCAGACCCTCGAGTCCGCGAAGGACGGCACCACCGGGCCCAACGGGGCGGAGAAGTTCTTCCGCGGGGGCGGTGCGACGAAGCTCGGGGTGGTCCTGCTCCTGCTCTCCGGCGCCACCTTCCTGTCCTGGTTCCTCCTCCGCTGAGACCGCGGAGCCTGTCGGCGGCGCCACGACCCGTTCGATCCCGTTGCTCTCGACCAGGGTCCCGAGCGCGGAGCCCGGGCACCCTCCGCCGCTCGGGGGTGAGGCCGACCCGATCCGACCGACGGGGCAGGGATTTCTCGCTACGAGGGGCGGGTGGGAGGTTTCCACTCCCTCGCGGGGGGTCGGTGGTCCGAGGGTTGAGCGTTGGCGGCCGGGGTCGTGGCCGGGGTCGTGGCCGCGGTCCCGTCCTCCTTGGTTTCGGGAGCCGACGTTCCTCCCTTGGCCTCTCCGACCGGGGTGGGGCTCTCCTCCGCCCGCTTGCCGCTCGAGCGCGACGACTTCCCTCCGACCCGCTTCGGCCGCTCCAGGCGGCGCGTCTGCGCCCTCAGGAGGACGATCGCCCCCACGACCACCCCGATCCCCGCCACTTCGAGCAGGAAGAAAGGCACGAGCTCCGGGGCCACCGGGGGTGTGGTCATGGTCAGCACGATCCGCTGGTTGTCCTGGGTCACCTGAACCGTGACCGGCGCCGCGGAGTACCCTCCGGCGGCCGTAGCGCTGGCGTCGTAGACCCCCGCGAAGGCATCGAGCCCCGCCAGGGTGACCACGTCCGTGAGCAGGAAGCGTCCGGCCTCCCCTTGCGAATCCACGCCCATGTGATGGCAGGGGATGTTCGGCGCCGTGCTACAGAGCGAGAGGGCCACGCTGCTGGTCGCGACGGCCGGCGGCCCCGGGGTGACGGAGACCAGGACGTACCGGTACACGTGCACGGCCACCTGCGCGGAGATGGTGGTGATGTTCGGGAGGAAGGCGGAGGTGCCCCCGCTGTAGTTCGTGCGCACCCACCAGTTGTAGAGCGAGACGTTCGCCCCCCCGAGGACCGCCACGGCGGGTGCGGTGGAGTTGGTGATGTTCACCCACGGCGCGTTGTTGAAGACCATGGGGAAGCCGAAGTGGGAGCTCTGGTTCGCGCTGAAGGAGGAGGTGACCGAGGTGATGGAGGAGGCCCCCGGACCGAAGGTGGAGTTCTCCAGGACCACCTCCGTCGCCGAGCTCAGGGACATCGCGGAGACCTGGGCGTGCGCGAGGAGCACGAACGGGATCGACCCGGCCACGGTGAGGCCGTCGATGGTCACGATGTCGGAGGAGGCCGAGAAGTTGCCCAGGGCGAGGGTCCCCACGGAGGAAAGCACCACGTCGGCGAGCGCAGCATCGTCCGCGCGGAAGCTCAGCGACGCCTGGGAGACGGTCACGTTCTGGACGACGATGGGCGCGGAGCTCGAGGCCCCCAGGAGCTCCATCGACCCCACGCCCCCGCTCACGTTGACCCACCGGATGAGCGAGCCCGAGTCGTTCAGGGCGCCGAGCGATCCCGCGACGTTGAGATGCGCGATCCTGGACGGCCCCGGGGAGGGGGTGGGCCCCATGGGGCTCCCTTCCAGTACGCCCCCCTGCCGGACATCGACCGACCCCCCGCCGGCTTCGAGCAGCGCTCCTCGCGTGTAGAGGACCCCGCCGTCGACGGTCAGCTTCGACCCCAGCCCGAGCAGGAGCGCCGAGCCCGCCGAGAGCGTGAGGTTCCCGCCGGGTTCGACGAGGACCGAGCCCTGGACGGCCAGGTGGAGGCTCGAGCCGACGGCGACGTTGAAGAAGGAGCCGGGGCCGATGATCAGGTTCCCCGCGACATCCATCCAAAGGGACTGGTTCCACGTCGTCGCCACCACCGTCACCCCGTTCACGCCGGAGACGACGAGGCTCCCGGAGGGGGCCGTCACCGAGAGGTTCTGCGAGAGCGTGCAGGGCGAGGGCTGGAACGGGCTGGGAGGAAGGCTGGTGTTGAACGTCGAGGTGAGGGTGGTCGGAAGTCCCTCGTTGAGCGTGCAAGAGACCACCGGGGCGGTCGCCGACGGGGCCGAAGGAGCGGGCCCGGCACGCTCGCCTGCCAGGGCCCCTGGGGTCGACGGTGCCGGAGCCTCAGAAGCCCGCGACGCTCCCGCAGCCCACTGGAGCGCCCCGATTGACACCCGATCTCCCGCGGTCCCGGCCGCGCCTTCGGGTCCTCCCAGCATCGGTAGGGGGCCGGTCGAAAGGAAGAGGACGAGCACGAGGAGCAGCACCAGCACCGGGACGAGGTGGGGAACGCCGACCTTGGGCCTCCGGACGTTCGAGGCACCCGAGGGCGCGAGGGCCCTCCACCGGGACCGGCGATGACCGGGGGAGAGACCGGGAACGCGGACCATACCTGGGCCGGGGGCGGGGACCTCCCCCCTCGGGGGGCCCGAGAGGAAATGAACCCTGCCCACGCCCCCCCGGGGCCTGGGGTGCGGCTCCTCCCCAGTAGCCTTTTCTTCCGAGCCGTTGAAGAGAGGGAGGTCCTGTCCCCCCGGTCCACAGGACCCAAGGAGATCACGATGCCCTTCCAGTCCCTTCGTGGGTTCCGCGATTATCTGCCCGCGGACACGGCGGCCCGACGTGCGGTCTTCGAATCCGTCCGCAGGATCGCCCGGCGATACGGGTTCGAAGAGGTGGAGACCCCGAGCCTCGAGGGCCTCGACCTGTTCAAGGTGAAGAGCGGCGAGGGGATCGTGCAGGAGACCTTCTCCTTCTTGGACAAGGGCGGGCGCGAGGTCACCCTCGTCCCGGAGATCACGCCCTCCGTCGCGCGGGTCTACACCGAGCGCGCCAAGATCGAGCCCCTGCCGGTGAAGTGGTTCTCGATCCAGAGGCTGTGGCGCTACGAGGAACCCCAGTCGGGCCGGACCCGGGAGTTCTCCCAGGTCAACCTGGACATCCTGGGTGTCCCGGGCCTCGACGCCGACCTCGAGGTCCTCGCGGTCACCCGGGCGATCCTGGAGGAGATCGGGCTCGGCGGGCGCTACGTGCTCCGGCTCAGCGACCGCAGGCTCGCCGAGGGGATCGGGCGGTCGCTAGGAGCGAAGGAGAGCGGACCCTTCTTCCGCGCGCTCGACCGGCGGGAGAAGACCCCGCCGTCCGAGTTCGCGAACGAGCTCGCCAAGGCAGGTCTGGACGAGGCGGCCCGGGGACGGCTCACGGACCTGCTGGAGCGGTCCGGCGGGGGACTTTCCGGCGACCGCGCCAAGCCGCTGCTGGAGGAGCTGGGAAACTGGCCGGGCCTGGGAGAGGAAGGGGTGCGCGCGGTCCGGGACCTCCTGGCGCTCTTCGAGCGGGCGAAGGGGACGGGGCTGGAGGAGGTCCTGCTCTTCGACCCCTCGCTCATCCGTGGCCTGGCCTACTACACCTCCACCGTGTTCGAGGTGTGGGCGAAGAAGGGGGACATCCGCGCGCTCTTCGGCGGCGGGCGGTACGACAAGCTCATCGAGCTCTTCGGTGGCCCGTCGGTGCCGGCCTGCGGCATCGCGATGGGCGACCAGACCCTGGAGCTCATCCTCCGGGACGCCGGAGCGTGGCCGGAGCGCGCCCCCGGGCTCGAGGTCTACGTGGCCACGGTCGACCCCTCCCTGGCGCCGCAGGCGCGCACGCTCACGCAGCTCCTCCGGTCGGAGGGCTTCGTCGCGGACTACGACCTGCTCGCGAGGGCGCTCTCCCGGCAGATGAAGGAAGGCTCGCGCCGGGGTTCGCGTTGGATCCTGCTGCTGGGCCCCCGCGAGCTCGAGAAGGGCGAGGTCACGTTCAGAAATATGCGGACCGGTCAACAGGTCGCCGTCGCGGCTTCGGAGGCGGTGTCGTGGTTACGTGCGGCGGGCGCCTCCGACGGTCGTCCCGGGAGTGCTCCCGCTCCCTTGGGTGAGGGGGCTCCGAGCGGGAGTGCCCCTCCCTCTCCATCTCCGGCTCCCGCCGTGGCGGGGTCGGAGGCACGTACCCCTCCGTCCAAGCCTCCGGAGTGAGCGACTCGAGCGTCTCGCCGTCGTAGAGCAGGATCCCCGGTGGGCTCGACGCCCCCCGCAGATGGCCGTGCCAGTAGACCACGGCCCCCTCGCCGAACATCTGCGTGTAGGGCTCGAGCTGCTTGCGGAGGTTCCTCCGGAGCTCGACCTCGTCCCCGAAGTTGGCCTTCGACTCGATCCAGCAGACCTTCTGTCCCTCCAGGACGATCGGGTGGTCCAGCAGGGCGTCCGGGGTCTTCGCGAACTTCCCCCGCAGGTCCTTCTCCGTACGGTAGGTGAGGTCGTGCTTCTTCAGCCAGGCGGCGAGCCGCGCCTCCCCCTTGATTCCCCGGGCCCTCTGGAGCTCTCCGCCCTTCGGAGAGTAGACCCAGTCGGCGTCCAGGACCTCCAGGACCTCCCTTCGCAGCCGGGCGTCCGGGATCGCCTCGGGGCGCCGGAACGCGTCCCAGAACGTGCGGCGCGGGGTCTGGCGCGCCTTCTCGATGAGCTGGGCCATCAGCACGGGAGGGAAGCGCCACTGCCGGGCGATCTCGAGGTAGCTCCTCCCGCGGTCCCACTCCCTCAGCAGGCGCGGGGCCTCCTTCTGGACCACGTAGAACCGCTTGGTGGCGTCCCGGGTGACCCGGTGGGTGTAGATCACCATGAGAAGGTCCGGGTCCAGGCCCCGCTCCTGGGCGAGCCGTTCCACGTCGGAAGGCTCGGCGAGCTCTCGGGAGAGCTCCTGGTACTCTTCTCGAGAGAGCATCGTCATGGACGGTCGCGCGGGCCTCCGCAGGGGGTCCCAAAGGGGCCTGGGCTTAACGGTACAGGTCGTTCGGACCGTCCTCCCATGGGTCCTCAATCCCTCCAGTCGAGGCCCAGGGTCCGAAGCGAGAGCTTCGGGATCGGCGCCGGACGGCGCTTGTGCCGGTTCGTGCGGACCCGTCCCTCGATCGCGACGACCTTCTCCAGCGGCATCTGAAGCTCCCGCGCGATCTCCTCGGGCTCGAGCAGCCGCTCCATCCCGTAGAGGATCCGGTCGAGGAGCGCGTAGGGCATGCCGAGCTCCTCCTCGTCGGTCTGCCCCTCCCACAGCCCCGCCGAGGGGGGGCGCTCGAGGACGGCCCGGGGAAGCCCCAGGAGCGCGGAGAGCTCCCGGACGGAGGTCTTGTAGAGGTCCCCGATGGGCAGCAGGTCGACCCCGCCGTCGCCGTACTTCGTGAAGTACCCGAGCAGGAGCTCCGACTTGTTGCCCGTCCCCGCCACGAGGGCGTGGAGACGACGGGCCTCCTCGTACCACACGATCATCCGCAAGCGGGCCTTCAAGTTCCCGCGGGCCAGGCGGTCGTTGGGGTCGACCACGTCCTCCTCGAGGAAGCGCGACTCCAGCGGGGCAAGCGGGACCTCCCGGAAGCCCACTCCCAGCTCACGCGCGTACCCCGCGACCTCTTCCCGGAGCTCCTGGGGCATCCGGTCGTCCGGGATGGAGATCGTCCATACCCGCTCGGGGCCGAGCGCTTCCTTCGCCAGGCGGGCCACGAGGGCGCTGTCGATGCCTCCGCTGACCCCGACGACCACGCCCTTCGCCCCCGCCTCCGTCACGTGGCCTCGAAGGAACCGGGCGATGGTCTCCTGGGCGTGGGAAGGGAGCTTCGGTACCAGTGACCCGTCCATCCCGCGTTTCCCCTCTGCTCTTGGGCTCCCTAGGACCTCCGAAGGGCCCTGGGTCATGTCGTTTCGGGGGCCAGAGGCTCGAGCGCCTGCTCGAGCCTCCAACGCTCCTGGCAGGGGCACGTCGGGAGCCTCTCCAGGGGCCCGAAGTCCTGCGACAGGGAGGCCTCCTCGATCGCCGAGAGGATCGCGCGGTCGCAGGAGAGGCAGTTGTGGACCCCACGGCGGTTCCCCCCGGAGGTGGGGAAGCTCACGAGCCGGGTCCCTTTCTTCCGCTCCGCCGCGCCTCGGACGAGCGTCTCCACGAGGCTCCAGATCCAGGGCGGCCGGTAGAGGCCCCGCCGGAAGAGGTGCTCGACCACCGTCCCACCCTGAAGGTGGACCGGGTTGATCGAGAGGGTGTCGAAGTGCTCGCTGGCCACCCGGACCGACAGGACGGTGTCCTCGATCGCCTCCCGTTCGGTGAGGTAGGGTGGCTTCAGGAGGAGGTACGCCTTGGGAGACCCTCCCCCGCCGCGCACGCGCGCCGCCGCCTCGAAGTAGGCGGAGGGGGGCGAGTTCTTGTTCACCGCACGACGCAGGACCTCCTCCTGGGCGCTCTCGAGCCCGAGAGAGACCTCGATCTCCCCGCCCAGCGCCTCCTTCAGCGACTTCACGTTCGCCTCGTCGACGAACTCGGGGAGGGTCTCGACGAGCAGGCGACGCGCCTTCCCCTGGAAGGCCGAGGCGATCCGTGCCCGTGACGGCAGGGGGACCTCCCTCTCGTCGAAGAAGCTCCCCGAAGTGAAGATCTTCACGGAGGGCTCGCCGCGGTAGTCGAGCAGCGCGCGGTCCACCTGCTCGGCGACCTCCTCCTCCGTGGCCGAGCGGCCGAGGGTGTCGCGCGCGTACCCGCACATCGTGCATCCCTTCAGGTCCGCCCAGTAGCACCCCCTCGTCCGCAGGATGAGCACGAATGCGGTGGTCCGCTCGCCTCCTAGCGCCTCGGGTTCGTGCCAGACTTTCACGTAGCGACGCGCGTCCTGAGGGGAGCCGGGGGCCGGGCGCCGGTCCTGGGCGACGGCCCGGGCGACCGAGCCCGAGCTCGCGGCGGGCGTCTCCGTCCCTGCCTCCGTGCTCATTTCCGCTCCTCCGCCTTATCCGGGGACTTCCCGGAGGTCGGTGCTCGCTCCGGGGCCTCCCGACCGACCTCGACCTTGACCTTGTCCTGGTCTTTGAGCTTGAGCACCCGACGGAGCTCCACGGGGGCGATGAACTCGGCCACGTCGGAGTAATGGGTGCGGTCCGGCACGATAAGGTGGCAGGGCGTCCCGGCCAGCAGGGACGGGAAGCACGTCGCGCCGCCGAACGTCCGTCCCTGGTCCTGGAAGCCGTCGATGCGGGCCCCCGGGAGGGTGCGCACCTCCGAGAGACGGGCCACTTCCCCCGTCGCGAGCTTCACGTTGAGCGTCCCGGGGAACGGCCGGTATCCCAGGCGATCCTCGAACTGGGCGACGTATCTCGGCTGGGAGAGGTAGTAGCGTCCCTCCCCCAGTCCCGAGACCACCTTCCCTTCGAGGACCAGCGGCTTGGGCCCCTCGACGATGGTGCGCAGCTCCTCCAGCTCCCGACGGAGCATGTCGGCCCCGGCAACGGTGAGGGAGAGCCCCTGCTTCCTTCCCCCCAGCGACCGCGACAGCAGCCCCTGTTCCGTAAGGTCGATCAGGTACTGGCTCGCGGCCTGCTGCGACACTCCCAGACTCTCCCCCAGCTCCCGGGAGGAGAGGAACACCGGGGCGTCGCGCGCCCCTCGCGCGGCGAGCAGCTTGAGGACGGCGAAGGACTCCCGGGAGAGCCGGAAGTTCCCGGACAAGGCCGAGCGTCCTGCCCCTCGTCTAGTAAGGGCGGGTGGGGGCGGGAGGGAGCTTGTTCGGCGCGTGCACGGCGATCACCTGGCTTCCGCGCACCACGACCCGCCCAAGCTTCTTCGCCCTCGACGGGGTCTCCTCGGAGGCCTCTTCGAGGGAGAGGTTGATGAACTCGTCGTACCCCTCGAGCTTCCCTCGGAGCGTGCGGGATTCCTTCAGGGTGACGACGACGATTTGCCCGAGACAGCGGGCGAGGAAACCCTTCGCGTTCTCCATCTTCGTTCGCAGGGTCGAAAGGGACCAGCACACGGATATTTGACGTGTAGGGTATCGGGGAGCGAGGTTGAGACCCTTTTCCCTCGGGGTAGCTGTTCAGGTCTCTGACCTGGCTTGACCATCCAGCCGAGGTTGGACCTCAGGCGACGTCGAGCGCCGGGGCCGCCTTCGCGGACCACGCGCGCTTCAACCCCTCGAGGAACCCGAGCTTGCGCTTCTGACAGGTCCGGTGGATGGTCAGCAGTCGCTCGAGGACCCAGCTCCGGTCCACGATCGGCGTCCTCCCGATATCTTCCGATAGAGCACTCCTTGCCGGATCGGCGTTTCGCTGTCGTTGTGGTTCCAGCTCATGCCGGGGACGACGAGGAAGGTGAAGAGGTGGCGACGGTGGAACCCGAGCGTCTCCTCGATGCGACGGGCAACGGCGTCCCGCCAGGGCTCGCGCAGAGGACCGGTCATGGATCGGTACGCCGATCTCGCCACCTTCCGGCGCACCCGTCCCGGGGCCTCCGGATGGGCGTCCGATCAGAGGATCGTTCCTCGCAGGGCGACGTACACCGTCAGCGAACCGCAAGAACTCCTCCGGAGGGTGTCCGGCGCTCGTCAGCCTCGCGTCCACCTCTCTCAACCGTGGTCGCGGCTCCAGCCGGTGCTTGATCTCCGCCTGCTCGAGCCACCGGTTGACGTGGAGC
>DAHVCH010000019.1 GCA_027314165.1 Thermoplasmata archaeon
GTCCGGGGCATCGCGCAGCTCGGGCTCACCCGGACGGAGCTCGCCCAGGTCTTCTTCTCGAACGCCCACGACCTGCTGGGGGTCGGATAGGCCCCTCGGACCCCCCGGCGACCGGCCGTCAGCAGGTATTTCCAGGCCGCGACGAGAATTGCTCAATCTTCTACGACGTTCTACACGCCCCGGCCGACCCCCACCGTGGCAAACCCCGGCCCCAGAACCAGGCTGGTGGTCGCGTCAAGAGCGACAGAATCGAGACGGCTCCATTTGGCCATCCGGCCCCGGGTCCTTGCCGAGGCGGTACCCATTTCAGACCCGTCGAGCGCCGGCAGACTTGGAGGGTGTGGAGGTACAATGGCGGCCGCTCCGCCGAAGGCTAGAGTTCTCGGTCCTGGCGCTCGCCACTTCATGCGGTAGGAGCGACTCCAGGAACCGATGCCGAACGTGACCGTCACGATTCCGAAGGAGCTCCGCGCTGCGATGCGACGTCATCCTAGGATTGCGTGGCCCGGGGTGTCTCGGCGGGCCTTTCGCCGCGAGCTCGACCGAAGGAAGATGTTGGACCGCCTGGTCGTGCGGGTGGAGCAGAGGGAGAGGGAGGGAGCCATACCCGCTGGAGAGCCCCGTCGGATCAAGGTCCGCAATGCTCCGCAGGACGCGTCACATTCATCATCCTAGACGCAATGGGGTTCTCAACGCAGGCTGTCACTCATGCTCCTCCTCGGGAAGATGGGGCGACTTTGAGCGACTCTCGAGAGAGAATGGGTTGCACCCCCATTTAGGTCTGCAACCCGCAGGCCGCATGGTCGCAGAACCCCACGGGCGTGCCGCCTCCCGGCCGCTTGGTCCCTCCCCAGGCGCTCTGGCCGGATGCGGAACTTGGACGCGATCGCCCAACGGATTCATCTACCTGCACCACTCCCTCGGCTCCGATGGGCGGGTCCGAGGGAAGGCGGGCGCTGGTGACCGGGATCACCGGGCAGGACGGGAGCTATCTCGCGGAACAGCTGCTCGAGAAGGGGTACGAGGTCTACGGACTGGTCCGCCGCCTCTCGACCCCGAACACGCAGAACATCCACCACCTGCTCGAGCGGATCCATCTGGTCGACGGGGACCTTCACGACCAGGCTTCCCTCGAGAGCGCGCTGCGGACCGCTCAGCCTGACGAGATCTACAACCTGGCCGCCCAGAGCTTCGTAGGGGTCTCGTTCAACCAGCCGGTCGTGACCGGCGAGGTGACCGGCCTGGGTGCGGTGCGGCTGCTGGAGGCGATGCGCAACCGCGCGGACAAGGCGAGGTTCTACCAGGCCTCCTCGAGCGAGATGTTCGGCAAGGTCCTGGAGACCCCCCAGACCGAGCGGACCGGGTTCTATCCCCGAAGCCCCTACGGGGTCGCGAAAGTGTACGCCTACTGGGCGTGCGTGAACTACCGCGAGAGCTACGGGCTCTACGTCTGCAACGGGATCCTCTACAACCACGAGTCGGAGCGGCGCGGGCTCGAGTTCGTGACCCGAAAGATCTCGGACGGCGTCGCGCGGATCAAGCTCGGGAAGGCGAAGAAGATCCGGCTCGGGACGCTCGATACCCGGCGGGACTGGGGGTACGCCCCGGAGTACACCGATTTCATGTGGCGCACCATCCAGCAACCCTCCCCGGACGACTACATCGGCGCGACGGGGGAGTCGCACTCCGTCCGGGAGTTCGTCGAGCTCGCGTTCCGCACGATCGGGATCCCCGACTGGAAGGACTACGTGGAGCTCGACCCCCGGTTCGCCCGGCCGGCGGACGTGGACCATCTGCTGGGGGACCCGACCAAGGCGAAGGAGAAGCTCGGGTGGGTGGCGAAGGTGCGGTTCCCAGAGCTCGTGAAGATCATGGTCGAGGCTGACCTCCGGCGGCTCTCCGCCGAGCGCTGATCCTCACCGGCACCCCCCGCCTCCCCCCTCCCCAGTCGCCTCGCGGCCTTGTCGGGCGGGCCCAGGTTCATCCCCCAGGGAAGCTCCTGGCTCATCTCCGATGGAGGGGACGAGCCAGCTGCGGGACACCGGCACGGTGGCGCTGCTCGCGGCCGTCCTGGTGCTCCCGCTCTACTTCGAGCTCCAGCCGCAGCCGGCGTCCCCATGGGTGCTCACCGCAGCGACGCTCGCGGTCCCGCTCATCGTGGCCAAGGGCGTGCGTTCCCCCAAGCCGTGGCTCGTCCCGGTCCTGGGGATCGGATGCGGCGCGTTCGCGGTGTTCTCGATCCTGACCGGCTTCGGGAACCTGCTCACGGACGAGCCGTGGACCACCCCCCGGTTCGTCGGACTCGCGCTCTCGGGGCAGGACCTCTACACGACCCAGCTCACCTTCTGGCACGACAGGATGGGGGTCCAGGTCTACTCCGCCTCGTACTACGTCTACCTCCCGTTGCTGACGTTCGTCCAGGTCCCCTACCTCGACTATCGGTGGTTCTCCTTGGCCCTCTGGGGAGCCGTGGTCTACCTCCTCAGGAACCGGTACTACGGGGCGATCGCCATGGCCTGCCCGTATCCGGCGCTCATGGCGGCCAACGGGTTCAACGACTTCGTCCCGCTGATCCTGCTGACCTTCGCCCTGGTCCTCCCCCAAGGGTGGCCCCGTCGGGTCGCGGAGATCCTCGCCCTTGGTGTGAAGCAGTTCGCGAACGTCCTGCTGTTCGGCTACTACCTGGCGAAGAAGGACTACCTCGCCGCGCTGCGGACGGTCGTGGTCACCTTGGTCATCCTGCTTCCGTTCCTCCTCTGGGACTGGAAGGCCGTGGTCTGCGCGACCGTGCTCTACCACCCGCCCTCCTGCTCCGGTCCCGCGATGGAGACCGTATGGTGGGCGTTCATCCGGATCAACTACGGGATCTACGTGGTCTGGGTCGCGGCCATGTTCCACCAGCAGCTCCTGCCGTGGGCCACGCGGATCCTCGCCAAGGTGGCCCCGTTCGGGAGGGGCCCCTCGACCTAGGGGATGTCGACCTCGATCGACCCGTCCTGCACCCTGGCAGGATAGATCGTCAGCTCGCGGGTCTTCATGGCCCCGTAGGGCCCCTGAAGGACGATCCCGCTCTTGATGTCGAAGACCGACCCGTGCCGGGGGCAGGTGAGGCGGTTCCCCTGCAGCTTCCCTTCGACGAGCGGTCCCTGGGAATGGGTGCATCGGGCGGCCGTCGCGTACACCTGTTCCATGTGGTGGAGCAGGAGCACCGGGTGGCCCTCGACCAAGACCTCCTTCTTCGACCCCGGAGGAAGGTCCTGCACGCCGACGCCCGTAGCTCTCCAGGTCACGGAGGGGGGCGACGCGGCCCCGCAGATAAATCCGTCGAGCGCAACGGCGAGCGTTCCGGCGATGCCGCGCGCTACCGCGGGAGGGAGAGCCCGCGCACCGAACGGAAGTTCAGTCCCGTGCGGTCATGCCTTCGTTGAACGCCCCGCCGGTCGGGTACCCCTGGGCAGGGACCCGCGTCGTCCGCGCGTGGGGGCGTGGAAGCTCGGAGGACTTCTCGAAACGAAGGAGCTGGGCGTCGTTCCTCGTGATCTGACCGTAGCGGAGGAGCTCCTCGAGGAAGTTCGGGATGTAGACATCGGGCCGGATCACGATCTTCGACCTGCCGGCCCGCCGGTCGCCCATCCGGAAAGGCACCTCGCGGAGCCTGGCGTTCGGGTGCTTCGCGAGAACGTAGAGGAGCATCTTGTACTTCGCGATGGACGGGTCCAGCCCATCGGCGAGGTGGCGGCGGACCATGAAGAACCCCGAGACCGGGTCCGTGGTGCGACGCGCGGCGGGGATGAGGAGCTGCGAGAGCAGAAGCGCGGAGCGGCTGATGACCCCTCGGAAAGGGGACCAGTCGTTCACGCCCTCGTGGGTGTACCTTGAGGCGACGACCACGTCGACGTCCTGGGAGGCCGCGGCCGTGATGCGGCGGAGCGCCTCCAAGGGGTGCTGCCCGTCCACGTCCATCTTGCTGACCCAGGGGTTGGACGCAAGCTGGCACCCGACGATCTCCGCGTTGGCGGGCCCGCGAGCCTGGTCCCGCTCCACGATCCGCACGTCGAAGTCGTGGGGCATCGAAGCGTAGGAACGAAGGGCCTCCCGGGTCCCATCCTTGCTCCCGTCGTCCACGAACAGGACCTCGGTGACCACGCTGGAAGCGGAGGGCTTCAGCGCGGAGTCGAGCGCCTTCAGGAACTTGGGTATCGACTCGGCTTCGTTGAGGACGGGGACCACGAGCGAAACGTGCTCAAGCGGGCGACCTGCGGCTCCTGCCTTGGTGGCAGGGGGGGCGCCCACCGCTACGTCCTCGCTCACCCTCTCAACCGTCCCTGAGAAATCCCCATCGATCGTCTATTGGACCAAGGACCGTACGTCTCTGAGCTCGTGGCCTTCCGCCGAGGAGACGGCGGGCCCGTCCTTTTAACTAGCCCTTGCCGGTGGTTGATAAGCCTTAGCCTTCCATCGGGTTGACGGCGCGCTGGAAGGGGCCGGCATCCTCTCTCGCGCGGAACGAGCACAAAGCCATGGAACGAGGGGCCGATGCCACCAAGGACAAGGGCCGGGCACCCTCCGGGCTCCTGTTCCTCAACAACTACACGCGCACGGGTATCGGGGACTTCGGGCTGAACCTGATCGAGACGCTGAAAGGTCAGGGCGTCTCGGTGCAGGTCGAGGAGACGGGACTCTCCTGGAAGGGCTTCTTCCCCCAGCTTCGCAAGGCCCGTTCCTGGGACGGGCCCTTCATCGCCAACCTCGGACTGACCTCCTGGGGAACCTCCGGCGTCCGGAACCTCTTGGGCTTCCTCTCGCTCGGACGGTCGGCGCGCCACCGGCGGACGGTGGTCGTCCTCCACAACCTCATCGAGATCATCGAGCCCAAGGACGCCGGCTACCGCGTGGGATGGGTCAAGACCGTCGGCGCGCACCGGGCCGTCCGCTTCCTGCGCGCGGCCAACCTGGTCGTCCTCAGCCCGCGGATGCAGACCCTTCTCAAGGAGAAGTACGGCATGGACGCCCTCTGCCTGGTCTCTCCATGCAAGGTCCTCCCCGTCCGGCCGAGCCCGCCGAGGAGCCGGCCGCGGGTGGCCTCCCTGGGGTACCTTGCCCCGTACAAGGGGGTGGACATCTTCCTCTCGGTGGCGGAGGCGATGGGGGAGAAGGCGGAGTTCGTGCTGATCGGGGGCGCGCACCGGGTCCTTTCCCAGGACCCCAAGGTCGCCACCTGGTTCCAGGGGGTCCGTGCGCGTGCCGAGAAGGCCGGGGTGCGCCTGACCGGCTACCTCGAGGAGACCCGGATGAACGAGACCCTGCAGGGGTGCTCCCTTGCACTCCTGCCGTACACGTCGACCAGCGGGGCCAGCGCGAGCTTCTCCACGCTCGCCGCGGCCGGGATACCGGTCATCGCCAGCGCCCTTCCCGAGTTCGAGCTCGTCCACGAGAAAGGGGCCGGCGTGGTCCTCGTCCCACCTCGTCCCGAGGAATTCCTCGCGGCGGTCCGCCGCCTCCTGGCGGACCCTCAGGAATTGTCCCGTCTGGCTTCGCTTCAACGAGCCTTCGCCCAGAAATACAGCTGGGGCGCGTTCGCGCAGCAGCTGCTCGACGCGACCGGCCCTGGGGCGTCTTCCGAGGACAAGGAGCGATGAGCCGACCCTTGCCCTCCTCCCTCCGAGCGGTGACCGGAAGATCGGGGCCCTCGGCGGTGCTCGAGGGCCCCGCCTCCGAGGGACGGGGGCGGGCGTTGCCCGACGGTGTCAAGTACGCCCTGACTCCCTTCGGACCGGGACCAGGACCGGGGGAGGCTCCCCCCCGGGCAGGGGCAGAGGATCGAACATGAAGATCTGCCTCATGTCCTCCCACCTGGGCGATCCGCGGAGCGGAGGGACCCGGTTCAACCTCTCTCTGGCCCGGGGGCTGACGAAGCTGGGTACCCAGGTCACTCTCGTCGCCCTCCGCGCGACCGCAGAGGCGAAGCGGGCAGTGGAAGGCATGGGGGCGACGCTGGTGGCCGGGCAGATCGTGAACGGCGAGGTGGGCTTCGGGCCCCTTGCGCTCACCCGAAGTCCGCGGACGGGGAGGAAGGTCGGCCTCCTGGCCAAGACCGTCAAGGACGCGGACTGGAAGGTGCTGGTCTCGGACGATTCGATCCCCTGTGCCGAGGAACTGGAAGGCGACCGCCTCGCGTACATCTGCAACGGGGCGTTCCCCCTGCTCTTCTTCTCGCGGGACTTCATGCGCACCTCGAAGTTCGTCAAACGGGTGCTCTCGATGGACGCCTCCGGCACCATCCGACGGAACGCCGGTCACCTCGGACGGTTCCGGCACCTCATCGGGAACGGCAAGACCTGCTGCTCGATCGCGAGCTTCGTCTACGGGGTGCCTTTCACCGGCGTCGTCCACCCCCCCGTGGATACCCACGCATTCTGTCCCCCCTCCTCGGCGCCCTCCGGGGAGTACGTGCTCGCCCTGGCCCGCAACCTTTCCGAGAGCGGGATGGAGCTCCTCGACGCCCTCGCCCGACGGGTCCCGCTGAAGGTCGTGGGGGGAGCGCAGGTCGCCGGGGCAGATTGCCGAGGCATGGTGTCGGACGCCGAGCTCATCCGGCTCTATCAGAACGCAAGGTTCCTCGCGTTCCAACCCGTCTCCGAGTACTTCGGTTACGCCATCGCGGAGGCGATGGCGTGCGGCACACCCTCCCTCGCCTTCGACTGCTGCGGCCCTTCCGAACAGGTCCAGAACGAGGTCAACGGGTGGTTGGTGCGGGGCACCCCCGAGTTCCTTGACCGTGCGGGCGAGCAGTTCAAGCGCGAGACCTCCGCCGACATGCGACGGGCGTGCGTCGCGGCGGCCGAGCGGTTCAGCCTCGAGTCCGAGGCGCGTACCCTCCTAGGGATCCTTGGAACCTGACCCTCGAGGACGGAAGATGGCCATGGCCGAGCTCGGGAACCGCGGCGGGGAAGGACTGCCCCTTCTGAGCCTCGTCGACCACCTGGAGCTCCGCCCGTGGCCAGACCCCTGCTTCTTCTACGACAGGGCCGCCGTCCTCCAGGTGTTCGTCGCGAACGTCTACCGGGAGATCCTGGACGGGCTTTCGCCCGGTGACGCCGTCCTCGACTGCGGGGCGAACATCGGATGTTTCACGATCGCCGCCTCCTACAGGGTCGGTCCGCGGGGGACCGTGATCGCGGTCGAGCCGGAGCCGGCGAACCTGGCGACCCTGCGCGCGAACATCCGAGCGCTTGGCCTCGACAACGTGACGGTGGTCCCCAAGGCGCTCTCGGGCGAGGCCGGTCGGACGGTGAGGATCTCCGGTTCCGGGATGTTCGCTCACGTGAGCGAACAAGGGTCGAACGTCGAGACCACCTCGCTGGCGGAGATCGCGAGGGGGCTCGGTGACCGACCCATCGCGGGCCTCAAGATGGACATCGAGGGCTCCGAGCTGCCCGCCCTCCAGGCTCCGGACGCGGGAGCGGTCCTTCGACGAACGGAGCGCTTCGGGGTCGAGGTCCAGGGGATATCCGAGGAGCGGACCATGCGGGAGCTCCTCGCCCGCGCGGGCTTTGCCCGCACGTGGGTCACCAAGGAGTACGCGTTCCTCCCCCGAGCGGCCCTGCGAGTCCTTCGCCACCCCTCGCTCCCCTTCCGGCTCTACGGGGACCATGTGGGAGAATTGGTGGACCGGCTCATGCGAGGCTTCACCGGCACCGTGAGACCGGACCCCACCTCCGAGCAGGGCTTCGTCTCCCAGCTCATCATGGCGCAACGGTCCTGAGGGACCGGCCGTAAGCTCTCCCTTGCGACGATCGGTCCGGGTGAGCGCTCGCCGTTCCTCTCACCCCGAGGTCTACGATCCCGTCCCCGATGCCGGCTCTTCGACCGGCCGCCCCTGGGCCAGGTGACGGCAGCACGGTGGCCTTCGAGCGTGGCTTCAAGTCTCCGAGGGCTAAGGGCCTACAGAGATGCGTCCCTCCCCAGACGCCTTGGAGCCCGGAAGCCCCGGCGCCGCTCAAGGCTCCGCGGGGAAAACACCACGAGAGGCGCGGTCAGCCGCCTCTGGGGCCCGAGGCCCATCCGACAGTTCCGTCGAGGAGGGCAAGGAGCGGGACCTCCCCCCGACGAGCTCGCCGGCGCGCTCCGTCCCTCGTCGCCCCGTACCCATCTGGAGGTCTTGGTGGGAGACGGTGCGGCGTGAACCCGCCTCGCTGGTCTACCTTGGGCTGGTGGTCGGGCTCGTTGCTCTCTTCAGCTACGGGTTCACGGAGGCCGCGCTATCCAGGTACCTGACCTACAACAGCAGCATCAACGATCTGGGGTACTGGAACCAGGTCTTCTGGGCCACGGCCCACGGCGGGCCCGCGGAATGGAACGCGACCTCAAGGGCGAACTTCTACGCCTCCTACCCGTACCAATTCCTCGGGTTCGTCGTCCTCCTCCCGTTCTATCTGGTCCAACCGGACCCGACGACCCTCCTCTTGCTCCAAGCGACCCTTCTCCCGCTCGCGGCGATCCCGCTCTACTTCCTCGCAAGGTCCCACAACCTCTCCTGGACCGCCTCCGCGGGTCTGGCGTGCATCTTCCTGGCCGACTATCAGCTCCAGGGGGCGGTGCTCAACGACTTCCACGTCCAGGCGATGTTCCCGTTCTTCTTCTTCGCTGCAGCCCTAGCTGAGAAGAAGGGCCGCCCACTGGCTTTCCTTCTCTTCGGAGCCGTCGCCGCCCTCACGAATCCCCTGGACCTCTTCGTGATGCTGACCTTCGCCGGTCGGTGGATCGCGCTCGACTTTCTCCGGGCCGGACCGCTTCGCGTTCGATGGAGCCGGGCCTGGAACACCTTCGTGGGGGACCGGCTCAGGGCGGCCGCGGTCCTGCTCCTGGTGGGGCTCATCGTGGCCGAGCTGGCCCTCGGCTCGATAGGCGACTACCACATCCTGGGCAGCTCGACCGGCCCTGCGGCGCCCTACGCTTCGACGGTCTCCGACCGGGTGACCTATCTGGTCATGACCGCGCTTCCGTTCGTGGGCCTCTCGCTGCTGAGCGTCGAGTTCCTGGTCGTTGCCGCACCTATGCTCGCCTTCCTCGTGGTGGGCCCGTCCTCCTACTTCCTGTTCTTCGGCCACCAGGACGCCATCGAGTACGTCGCGGTCTTCCTGTGGGGGTTCTTGCTCTTCCTGACGAAGCTGCGGACCTGGAAGGTCCCGAGTTGGGTCCGTGCGCACGTTCCGGCCTGGTCCCGACGGTCCAGCGCCCGCGTCCGGGACCAGCGTCTGCCGAGGCTCCTTCGCCCGGTGAGAAGGTCCGAGCTGCCGTTGGCGCTCTCGCTGGTCGTCACGATCGCGCTGATGCTCTCGTACTCTCCGCTGAGCCCCTGGAACGACAACCCCCAGTTGTTGGTCGGGGTCAACGAACAACCGTCAGAGATCCGCCACGTGACCAACGCGGACCGTTTCCTGGACCAGGTCCTTCCCCTCATCCCTCCGGACGCTTCCGTGCTGACCCAGAACAACATCCCGCAGCTGACCGGGCGTCCGGACTTCAATTGGGCCTTCGCGGGGAAGTACGCCGGCAACGTGACCGGGTACCAGTACATTCTCAGCGACTACGACATCGAGAGCCCCTTCGCCCAGCTCTGGTACTACCAGCTCCGTCCCTACGAGCAGCAGGCTTTCCAGACCCACCAGTTCGGCGTTGTCGCCTCCGGGTACGGGGTCGCGCTGCTGGAACGCGGCTACCACGGTCTCCCGGTCCTCACCGCGCCGTTCTACTTCTCCGCCTCCGAACTGGAGTACCGTACCGGGAACCTCAGCGGAGGGATCGCGACGCACCAAGGACGGTCCGACCAGGTGTTCTGGTACGGACCATACGTGCCCGTCCTACCGGGCAACTACACCGTGTCGTTCAACCTCTCGGTGTCCACCGTGGTGCCCGCTTCCGCCAACATCGTTCAGGTCGTGGTGGAGGTCGACAACGGAACGCAGCAGACCCGCATTGTAGCCCAGAACATCACGCTCGGCCAGTTCCCGGGGCCACGCATCTGGACCTCGATCACGCTGAACTTTTCCCTCCCGTTCTTCGCGCAACAGATCGAGCTCCCAGGGCTGTGGGTCACGGGGGCGGCCGCGCTCTCCCTCGCCGACGTCGAGCTCACCCAGCAGGGATGATGAGCGACCGGGGAAGCTCCGAGCCCGACGCGGCGAGCGGACCCGTCCTCACGGTCGTGCCGTGCATGTACCGGAGGCGGCAGTACATCCTGGAGGCGCTGCGCTCGGTGATCCTCGCCCTCCACGACGTCCCTTCTCAGGCCGCCGAGATCGTGCTGGTCGCCGACGAGGTCGATGACGAGCTCCAGGAGTTCGCTCGGCGACAGTCCGTCCGGATCGTTCGCTCCACCGCACCGGGGGTCGGGGAGATGATGGTCACCGGGCTGAAGGAGAGCCGCGGTCGGTTCGTGGCGTTCCTCGACGACGACGACCTGGTGGACCCTGGACGCTTCCTCCGATTCCTCTCCGTCCTTTCCGCCCATCCCTCGGTGACGTACTACCACAACGGGTTCCGTCCGTTCCGTGACCGTCCCCCGAACGATCCCCACCCGCCCGCACCGGAGCCGCGCATCCTGCGATGGCCTCCCTCCGCCCCGGAGGAGGCCGCGACCGCCATGGAGTTTCTCGCCTCGCGGAACTGGGAGCAGAACCTGAGCTCCACCATCGTGAGAGGCGACGTTCTCCTCCACCAAGCACCGCGTCTCGCCCGGATCACGGGGCTCACGGACACGTTCGTCTTCTTCGCGTCCCTCGTCGAGGGAGGCACCCTGGTCTTCGATGAGGCGGTCGGTACGTGGATCCGACGGCACGGCTCCAACACGACCTCGTCCCCCCGAGACCTTCTCTCGAAGCGGGAGACCCGTGACGTGGTGCAGGAGATGGTTCGGGCTTCCGATCCCCCAACGATTACGGCGGCCTACACCTCCCTTCGCCGCGCGCGTGATGTCATCTTCGACGCGTCCCGCGGCGATGAGCCTTCACGAAAGCAGGTGCCCGAGGCGATCACCGAGCTGCTTCGGGCGGACCGCTCCACCCACCGGGTCAAGAACATGGCCTACGTGGCGCTCGCCCTGGTCCTGATGGTGTCCCCCGGACTGGGGACCGCGCTGGGCCGCCGTCTGGTGACCGTTCTCATCCCCGAGGGCGTCAGCCGCGTGTAGGCCCCGAACCCTGGGGTCGCTCCATTCCGTTCCGCTCCGCCTCGCTCTCCGAGGCCAGCGCGGTCACTCCGCGGCGAGGCTGTCCGCGACCGCTGGAGCGTCCGACCTTGTCCTACGGTCAGCGGCCACGCGCTCCCCGCGGGTCGTCAGGCGGTAGGCCAGGCGAGTGAGACCGGTGCCGTGCAGCCAGAAGTCCTTGGCCAGGCGGCGGAGGCTGGTCCGGCGCGTCTTGTACTCGTACCAGTCCACGGGGATCTCGACGACCTGCAGCCCCTGGCGCTGGGCGAGGGCGATCATCTCCGTGTCCCAGAACCACGAGTCCTCCTGGGATTCCGGAAGGAGCTGGCGGATGGCGCGTCGACTGAACGCCTTGAGCCCGCACTGGTGGTCCATCACCTTGCCCCCGAACACCGTGCGGCAGAGCAGGTTGTAGAAGCGAGAGACGACCTGGCGCAGCGGAGGGCGGTGGACCTTCGCCCCGGGACAGTAGCGCGAGCCCACGGCGACGTCGGCCCCTTTCCGGACCGCGTCGATCACCTGGAGCAACGCGTCCGGGCCCGTCGCAAGGTCCGCGTCGATGAAGGCGTAGATCTCGGCGTCGACGTGGCCCCAAAGCCGGCGCAGCGCGAGCCCCCTGCCCAGGGCCCGTTCGTTGGTCGAGACGAGTAGGCCCGGCATCCTGCGCTGGACCTCGAGGAGGATCTCCTTCGTCCGATCGTTGGAGCCGTCCTCCGCGACCGAGAGCACGGAAGGGCTGGGGGACCGGGAGAGGACCCCCTGGAGCCGGAGCAAACAGTGCTCGATGAACCGTTCCTCGTTACGCACCGGGACGGTAACAAGCACAGCGCCGGGTGCGGACACGATCCTCCATCAACGGGAAAGAGGGCCCCGGGAAGCACTGACGCGGGCAAACTTTGAGCCCATCATCATGAAGGAAATCATGGCGTTTCCCTTACGGCGGTTCGAAGTTTTTACGAGGCCGCACCTATAAGACCCTTGTCTCGGAGACGTTCCCGCCACTCCCGTGACGTGGCGTGACACCCCGGTGCCGACCACGTCGCAACGTTCGGTCCTCAGAGAGGCCGGTGTTCGCGATGCGGGAAAGTCGTGGCACCAACGACTGGCTTGTCGGAGGCTGTACTCACGGCCACACCGGTTCGGAGGTTCTGAAGTGTCCTCGCGCATGAGCGAGAGACCCGAGGGAGCGAGAGCCCGGCTTCCGGCGCGTTGGAACAGCGAGCCGACACCAGAGCTCCTCACCCGGTAGCGGTGTAGCTCGCAAGCTGCAGGCCGGCGGTCTCGACCACTGCGCCCGGGTCCAGCTGATCTGCGTAGACCACGACCGCGATCTCCGGTTCGGTCACGGTCACGTTCAGCCCCACAACGACCCAGCCCGAGGGCTGCGTGGCTAGGAAGGTGACGGTGCTGAAGTTGGAAGGCTCCCCCGCGAACCCTCCGACCCCCAACTGAAGCACCGGAGCGGTAGGCCCGGGAGCAGAGCCGGGCCCGAGGGCCGAGACCCGCACCGTCGCGGTGAACCGATACGTGCCGCTCGAGAGCGAGAGCATCGGACTGGTCCAGAGCTGACCCACATCTCCCGGGACGCCCCAGACGGCTTCGCCGCCCGGCGCGCCGGGGGTCTCGCGCAGAGACCCGAGGGTCGACACCGTGAGCTCACCGGCCCCCCACGCCCCTCCCGCGTCCATGGTCTGCCGGTAGAGCGTGGGGGGTCCCGTGTAGCCGAGCTGGAAGAGCAGCACCCCTCCCGCCGGCGAGTCGCCGACGGCGGCACGCACCCCGTAGGAGCTCGTGTCGTAGAGCTTCTCGCCGATCCAGCTCGGGACCTCGTATCCATGCTGGGCCGAGACGAGCACGTAGGAGGGAAGGTTCGTGGAGTTGAACGGAAGGTATCCGTCGTACATCGAAAGGTAGGGGTTGAAGGAATACGCGGCGAGGTCGTTCGCGACGAGCGGGAAGAGGTCGTCCGTCGCGATGACCGACGCGCCGACCGGGACGAGCGAGGCCACTCGCTGGACCGCCCCATAACCGGGCGGGACCGTGTAGCTCACGTGGTACGCGTCGCCGAAACCCGCCTGCTGCATGCCGGGGTCCAGCGGGCTCAAGGCGAGGTTCACGATCACCAGTCCGAAGACGGCGAGAAGGAAAGGCCTGGAGCTTCCTCTCGCGTGCGGTGCTGAGGAGGATGGGCGCCACGCAGGATCATGAGTGGGAGTGGAAGCGGGAGCGGGAGCGGGAGCGGATGCCGGGGCCCCCAGCCGGTCGCTCACGATCTTCATGCCCAGGACCAGGCCGATCATGATGGGGCAGGCGACCACGAACCCGTACTGGTACCCGAGATGGACCGTGGCGCTGTCGGTTCCCAGGAACGTGAACGCCCACCAGGGCGCGACGAGGAGCAACGCTCGGGGGCGTAGCAGCGGTACGAAGCCCAGAAGGGCGTAGACCAGGACCCAGTACTCGATCTTCTGCGGAAGGTCGATGGAAAGGTTCGCGAGCGACAACCCGAGCAGTCCGGGGTTTGCTCCGATGAGGCCGCCTGCGACCACCGAGTTCGCAGGGACCGGAGGAAGACCGAGAAGGGGAACGGCCCAGTACGACTGGAAGAGCCGCAGAAGGTAGTAAGCCACGATCGAGACGAGGAGCAGGACCACCGACGCGCGTACCCTTGGGACCGCGGTCCAGTCCCGTAGGGCCGACACCGACTTCTGCAGCTTGCCTCGGAACGCGCTCCGCTGGCCGTTCGAGGACCGGAGCGCCGCAAGGAGGTCCCAGGTCCCTCGGCGCGAGGGCCAGAGGAAGAAGACCGCGAGCGAGGCCACGAGCACCGGAGCGACCTCGAGGGTCACGAAGGAGAGGAAGGCCACGACCAGGCCGAGCTTGAAACGCCCGCCTCTCCAGAGCCAGAACAGCGTGAACAGCTCGATCGGGAGGAACGCCTCGACGTGGAAGTCGAAGAGGCTCGAGGCGATGACCGGGGTCCAGGCCAGGTAGAGGGCTGCGCAGAGCGTCGCCCAGCGCGGGCTGTTCAGAACATCCTTGGCGAGCCGATGCAGCGGAAGAGCCGCCAGTCCGACCACCCCGGACTGCACCAGGAAGAGCGTGATGGGCGCGGGGAACGCATCGTACAGCGGGGCCAAGAGAACGAGCACGAAGGAGGCGTGGACCTGGAGGAAGGAGGCGTAGCCCTCTTGGGCAAAGTCGGCCGACTCGTAGAGCGGGCGGCCCTTGCCCCAGGACCAGAGGGCCTGTTGGTAGAGCCCCATGTCCCAGGTCCCCGTGTGCAGTTCCCAGGCGCGCAGCTGGGCGAGAGTCGCCGTGCATGCGACGTAGGCCACGATCATCGCCGCGAGACCGACTCGAGAGGAGAGCGTCCTCTCCAGCACGCGCCGGATGCGAGCGACCGGGGAACCGGAAGAGGGAGCTTCACGGCCCGAGGCCGGAATGTCGGCCCTGGCCATTGGAGCTCGAGGGGCTTGGCGGGCTAAGGCGTTTCGCTCGGGCCCCCTGGCCTCGCCGCGGTCGCCGCGGCGCACCCCCGGCGAAGGCTTAACGTCCTCTCCACATCGAGAGGGTCGATGGCTCCGGAGCTTCCGAGGATGGAGACCCACCGCAGCTTTCGCACCATCGTGCTGGCGCTGGAACTGGTCGGGCTCATCGGACTCGCCATCGGAGGCGTGCTCGTGCTGCGGTCGGCACCCACGGGCACCCCGCCACCGCAGTTTGTGCTCGGCGACCCACGATATTTCTCGGCGAACGGATCCCAGTACGTCGAGCTCCCCCTGGTCAACGCGCGTCTCGCGTCGATCTCCCAGGTCGGCATCTCCCTGGAACTACGGGGCTCGCCACTCCCCACCCCGCTGCCGGCTCAGGCCCCGTGGGTCAACGACCTGCTGTGCGGGGGGGGTGGGCTCCTTCCGACCATGACGGCGTGGGCCCCCAACGTTACCTCGTGCCACGGTGAACCGGGGTACTGGTACGCGCTCCTGGTGAACTCCTCCGGAGCGGTGATGGACATTCAGTGCGGGGCCGTGCTGGAGAACTCCCCGGCCCTTCCCGCGCCGACCTGGTTCTCGGCCAACGCTCCGGCGGGCATCGTCGCCCCCGGCGATGACCTGGTCCTGGTCACCTCGGTCCAGCTTCAGCACAGCGGGTACGAGTTCCTCGTTGGGGATTCGGGAGAGACCGCCTCGCTCCTCTTCTCCCCCACGGCACCGTCTCTCGAGACCATCGTGCTGGGCCAGGGGGTACTCTCGGCGCCGTGCGGCCCGAGCACGCCGGGTGGGAAGGCGGGCATCGTCGCGGACAACCTGACCCTCAGCGTGTCCGAGAACCTGTCGATCCCGATGCTCGAGGTCCAGTTCTCCGTCCGAGGCCACGCCCTCTCGGACGTCACGCTCTCGGGGAACACCACGTGCCCGGACCTCGCCCCTCTCGCGTCGGGCCTCCTCCCCTGGACGGCCATCCTCTGGGGTTCGGCCTTCCATCCGGTGGCCTACTACACGAACGTTTCCGGTCAGGGCCAGTGGACCCCGTTCCCGGGCGCCACCCTCTCCGGCCTCTACCGCGGAGGAACCTTCGGGATCGAGCTGCTCAGTCCCGGAGGACTGACCTCGGTCTCCCAGCAGTCTCGGCTCTCGCTGACCGACCTCGGGGCGAGCCCAAGCTACTGCTTCGGTGGCGTACTCACGGACGGGATCGGCGTGGTCTTCTCGTAGGTGGCCCAGGAGCGCAGGGCCGCGAGCGAGCACGTGTCCCCTTGGGCCGCTTCCGGGGCGCAGTTCAGGGGACCGTGCGCCGGTGCGGAGATGAACGATAGCGAGGGAGGAGCGCCCGGCCCGTAACTGCTGGCGTTCCCGGTGAACCCCTGCTCGTACAACACCACCGCTCCCACAGGGGAGCCCGGGAGGTAGGCCCGCTCGCCGTAGAACTGCGGGCCGGTCAGGAGCACGCCCAGCCAGGAAGGGACGTCCATCGACATGACCTGGGATACGAGCACGTAGCTGGGCAGGTTGGTCATGTTGAACGGAAGGTTCGGCGGATCGGCAGGATACCACAGGGTCGAGTAGGCGTTCACATCGTTCGCGACGAACGGGAAGAGATCCGAGGAGGCCACGACCGGCGCGCCCTGAGGGATGTTGCCCACCAGGGCCACAACTCGAGAGTAGGCAGGGGGGACCGAGTACCGTCCCCAGTACCCCGGGGCGGCCGATCCTTCAGGGATCACGCTCGACAGGGACCAGGGAGCGATGGGGGTGAGCATGAGCCCCGCCACGATGAGCGTCCCCAGGACCAGCGAGCCCGCCGCCGGGGCGGAGAGACGGGGTCGACGCGTCCGAAGCTCCCCGACGGAGGCGCTGCTCCCGGCGCTCCGCTCCGATCCCACCAGGAGCGATCGGAGCGCCTTCAGAAGATCGCGGAACGACATCACGGGTACGAGGTCCATGGCGTAGGCCACCCCAGCGAACACCGGGAAGGCGGCCACGAGCCCGTACTGGTAGCCGAGGGTCACGTAGGCCCAGCTCGGGCTGAGGAAGGTGAAGGCCAACCACGGCAGAACGATGATCAGGCTCCGCGGGCGGAGGAAGGGGAGGAACAGCACCAGGCCGTAGAGCGTCGCCCAGTAGGTCACCTTCCTCGTTAGGAACGCACCGAGATACGCCGGCGAGAGACCGAAGCTGGAGGCCGTGAAGCCCCACAGGAAACCGGAGGGGGACACCGAGGGGCCAAGGATCCATCCGATGTAGGGACCCTGAAGCAGCCGGAGAAGGAAGTAGACCCCGACGGCGACGTTGACCATCGCCAACGCGAACAGCACCTCCGTCCGGCGCAGGTAGGTCAGCAGTCGGGTGAGCGCGCCGGTCCGGCGCTCGGAGGAGGGCGGCTTCTCGGGCCGGCCCAGCCCCCCGAATAGGTCCCGGAACAACGGGAGGATGGGCGGGAGCCCGAAGAACGCCGCCATCGCGACCACGAAGAGCGGCGCGATCTCCAGCGTCAGCATCGCGACGATCGAGGAGACGAGCGTGAGGCCGTAGGACCGCCGCTGCCAGAAGTAGGCGGTCGTGAACAGCTCGACCGGAAGGAAGGCTTCGAGATGGAAGTCGTACATCTGCGAGCTGAGGAGCGGCAGCCAGGTCAGGAACAGGGCCACCGTCACGAGCGCCTTCCGCGACGACGAGGTGACCGAGCGCGTCAGGAAGTACAGCGGGATGCCCGCGGCCCCGACCGCCAGGCTCTGGAGGAGGAACAGGGTGAACGCCGAAGGAGCTAGGGCGTACGGGACGGAGAGGGCGAAGACGAGCAGCGAGGGGTGGACCTGGAAGAGCGAGGACACCCCGAGCTCCTCGTAGTCGCCAGCCTCGAACATGGGATGGCCATGCGAGGTCGACCACAGGGCCTGTTGCATGATCCCGAGGTCCCAGTTCTCGTCAAAGAACCCGGTGAACCTCAGGCAGGACATCGCGAAGGAAACGGCAACGTAGATCGCGACGAGCACCAGGGCGAACCGGAGGTAGAAGGCCCGGGAGGCCTCCCCATGACCCGCGGAACCTGTGGAGGGCTCCGCGGGGGACGGGGTCAGGTCCTCCGAGGACCGGGCACCTTCGGCCTCAGCTTCGGTCCCGTGGACCCGTTCGCCGTGGCCACCTTCCGATCCCATCTGCGATCGAGCGACCCGGCGTCCGGTGCGCTTCGGCTTCCATCTCTCGCACGCCCCTATATAGTCGCTCGGAGGGTGGCGTTTCGAACCGGCCCGATGGAGCTTGACAGGGGCGACCCGCGGCGGAAGGGAGACCGGAAGACCCGAGGCCCAGGATGACCCCACCGGTCCCTCCCGACGGCCCGCTCCCCATCATCTCCGTCCTCGTCACTGCCTACGGACCCTGCCCCTTCCTGGCCGAAGCCCTGCGTTCGGTGAGAGCACAATCCGTCGCCTCGGGCGCCTACGAGATCGTCCTGCTAACGGACCGGCCGCGTTCGCTCGAGCCGGCGATGGAGAGGCCGCCCGAGGGGCCGGCGTTTCGGTCGGTGGTCCACCCGGAACCTCGCAAGGGGCGTTTCTTCGCGGAGGGCATCCGAGCGTGCCGGGGTCGCATGGTCGCCATCCTGAACGATGACGACGTGTGGGAGAGCGATCGGCTCTCCGTGCTTTCAAAGGCGATGGAGAAGGAGCCGGAGCTCGGCTACCACCACACCGGCGCGCGATTCTTCGGGGAGGGGATCGCCCACGCCCCGGGCCGGCACCGTCTCACCGAACGAGGGAGTTCCGACCCGATCGTCCTGAGGAGGAAGCAGGGGCGATGGCCCTCGCGTCCCGGACGCTTCGAGCTCGCGTTCAACGACAGCTCGATCGCCGTGGCCCGTCGGCTCTTGGTCCCGGCTCTGCCCTACCTGGAGAGGATCGACGCGAGCGAGGACACTTTCCTCTTCTTCGCCGCGGCCTCGCAGGCCGAGACCATGGTCGCCGACCCTCGCAACCTGGTCCACTACCGCATCCACCGTACGAACAGCTCCGCCTCCGGTCTCGGGATCTCCCCGGCCGCCGTCGAGGCGGTTCACCGCGAGTTCGAGCGGCGCGTCACCACCTACGAGGTGATCTCCGAGATGGTCCGTGCCCTCGGGGCGGACCGCACGGAGGTGGCGCGGTGGGCGGAGCGGGGCCTTCGCCTCTCCCGCCTCGTCTCCGTCCTGGCCGATGGCCGGGCACCTCGCGCTCGGAGAGGCGCGTCCGCCTGGGATCTTCTGGCGAGGTGGGAGGCCTACGAGCCCCGCATCGACCTCGCGATGGTCGCGCTCGGAATGGTGTCGGCGCTCTCGCCCGACCGCGGCCTGCAGCTCATGTTCCGCTTCGGGATCCAGACCGGGGAGAGCGACACGAGCCGCTGAGCTGTCCCCTGGCGGATCACGCGGAGCCCGTGGACCGGCGGGAAGGGACGGAATCATGGGACGGGGACGGCCCGGACCCGCTCGAGGTGGGAACGCCGCGTAGGATCTCGCCAAGGAACGCGGGATCTGGCGCCCCGTCGAGCCGTGCGCGGACGATCGCCCTCCACCGCTCCGCCGCACAGTCGACGTGATACTCCTCGGCGCGACGCAGGCAGTTCTCCCGGATCGCCGCAGGGACCCCGTGTTCGCAGACCTCGTGGGCCTTCACGACGAACTGAGAGGGGGAGTCGACGAGCCAGCCGGTCCGGCCATCGAGCACCGTCTCCCCGGGCCCTTGCTTGCGGTAGGTCAGCACCGGGGTCCCGCAGGCCATCGACTCGACCGGAACAAGGCCGAAGGGCTCCTCGGTGAACGGGAACGCCGTGAACAGCGCGTTCGTGTAGAGTCGGTTGAGGTCGTCGTGGCTCACCCAGTCGAGGATCTCGAACCGTTCCTTGGGAAGGTCCGCGAAGGCCGCTCTCACCCAGCCGGCGCTCTTGGCGCCGAAGGCCCGGATCGGGAACCCCAGTCCGGCCAGGAGCCTCAGCGCAGCCACGTCCGTCTCCTTCCCGAGGTAGGCGAGGATGAAGTCTCGAGATGGGCGGGCGGTGGTCGGCGAGAACGTGCTGGGGTAGTAGAACTCCGGGAGGACCCCGTGCACCTCGAGCCCGTGGTCCAGGAACCACAACGCGTTGTACCGGCTGTTCGTGTACACTCGCTTCGACCGTCGGGAGACCCGGGCGAAGTGGTGCTCGTCCATCAGCGCCAGAGGGTGCTGCACCAGCTTCGCCACGGCCTTGAGCCCCCCGCCCAGGGAGGGGATGATCTCGGGCAGGGCGGTCCCGAGGGGACGGCCCTTCAGGTACCAGATGTCCGAGTGGATGGCCGAGGTCATCGAGACGTTGACCCGCAGCCCCCGGACGCCCGCGAGCGCGCGCTCGAGGTCGCTCCCGTTCCAGCCCATGAGCGTGTCGCGGCCCCAGGACAGGATGTAGGACGGGACCTCGTCGTGCCGGCTCCGCAGGATGGGGAAGTGGACCCCCGCGCTCACGACCTCCGCTCCGATCGACTCGAGCTCGCGCCTCGCTTCAGGTCCCACCGACGGGCTCGCAAGGGTGACGGAGAAGTTGTTCCGGAGGCGCTCGGCCAGCGGGGCGACCATCCGGTACTGGGCGAAGTCCGGTGTGAGGAGCGGCTCCGTCACGAGGATCAGCCGGTCTGAGGTGTCCATACGAGGGCTCTTTCCAAGGCCGGACCCTCGAGGGACGTACAAATAGGCTCGGCTCGACCTGCTCGGGGCTGGGACGGGCCCGGCGCTCGCCGCCGTCCACCGAGAGCCTTATGGAGGGGCCGCCGGGATGGGGCTTCGCCCGACGGAGAGGACATCTTGCCCGCGAATTTCCCTACCAACCCCTCCGAGCTCGGTCCGGGCCTGGGACGGCGCCACCCCCCGCCCCCAGGGGAATGGAGGAGTTCCTGACGCCTTCGACCAGGGACCGGGTCCGATGAGCGCGCTCCGGGCCCCACGAAGCCGCGTGGGGGGCAGGAGGTTGCTGTGGGCGGTGGTCCTCCTCGTCATCCTCTACGCGTTGGTGCTGGGCGCCCTGTCGGCCGCCCGGTACTTCGAGCTCTCCACGGGGGACTGGGACCTCGGGACGATGCAGCAGGCGCTGTGGTCGACGACCCACGGGCACCCGTTCTACGAGGCCGACGACTACGAGATGTCGGGAATCCCCTCGTTGTTCCAGGTGCACCCCTCCTTCCTCATGGTCGCACTGGTCGTACCCTACGCCCTCGACCCGTCGCCCTTCCTCCTGCTCACCCTGCAGGCGATCTGCGTAGCCGCCGCGGCCATCCCTCTCTACTTCATCGGGCGGGACGTCACCGGGTCAGAGAAGAAGGCCCTCCTGGGCAGCGCCGTGTACCTGGCCTCACCGCTGGTGATCTCGGCCAACCTGGCCGACTTCCATCTGGAGTCCTTCCTCGCGCTGGAGCTCTTCACCCTCTTCCTGCTCTGGCGCAGACGCCGTTACCTTTGGGGCGCCGTCCCGGCCTTCCTCGCCATCGTGACCATCGAGGTCGGACCCTTCCTCGTCGGGGCCGTCGCGCTCTACTTCCTACTCCCGACCCTCGAGCTTGGGATCCGTCGCTTGTGGGCGAGAAGGTCTCCGGCAGGGGATCCGTCCTCCCGGGCGGGGAGGGGGGCTTTCGGCTGGAGGAAGCTGATCGATCCTCTTCGTCCCCTCGACCGGCGCGTCACCGTCGCGCTCCTGATCCTCTCCGGAGTGGCCTACTTGCTGCTACGAGCGTTCCAGTCCGACCCCGGGATCGTCCTGCTGGCGCCGGTCGCCGTCAGCGGCAATCCCCAGATCGCGTTCCCCAGCGGAGACCTCCACTTGACCCCCTTGAACGTGGGGGTAGGGTTCGGCCAGCGGACGGGCTACTGGCTCCTCGCCTATGCCCTCGTGGGATTCCTCCCGCTGCGGGCCCTCCGGACCCAGGTCTTGGTCCTGCCCTGGTTCGTCTACACCTTCGCCAGCGGGACGATCTACACCTCCTGGGGGCTCCAGTATGGGTTCCTCCCCGCCTTCCCGCTCCTCATCGGGTTCGTCTTCGGCATCGCCGATCTCTCGGCGCCCAGCCTGGCCGGGCTTCCTTCTCCCCGGAAAAGGCCGGATTCGACGACGGATGAGCCCGAGCTCTCCCCGCAACGTGCCCCACGACGGAGCTGGGATGTATGGGCCCGACGGCCGGGACTTCTTGTCCCGGCGCTCCTGCTTCTCCTCGTCGTCAACGTGGCGTTGTCGCCCCTCGATCCCCTCCTGCAGAACCACGACCAGGGGAGCGGGTACCAGGTGAGCTACGTCATCCCCCCGGGGTTCGACCAGGTGAAAGCGCTCGTCGGGGAGCTCCCTGCCGGGGCGGTGGTGTTGGCGACGGACGACCTCTTCCCGCTCGTCGCCAACGACGTGCACGCCTACACGCTCTTCCCCGATCCCCAGGCGCTCCGGCATCTCCCGTTCAACGCGACGCACCTGCCCACCTACGTCCTCTACTCCCAGGTGGAGACCTACTCGGTCCCCGGCTGGCTGCTCGGGGACGTGCAGAACGCTGCGGTCTACCGTTCGGTCGGGCAGGTCGACTCCACCGCGAGGGGGACCGTGACCCTCGTCGAGCTCTCCTCCCCAGCTCCGACGGGCTGACCCCCCCTCCTCTCCGCCTTCCCTGCTCCCTCCCCTCCCGCGCCGGCCGGACGCGAGGTCGCGCGAGGGGGTTCAGTGCCAGATGAGCAGCACGAAGTTCGCCGCGAGCAGCGAGCCCACCATGATCGGGAAGGCCCGCGCGATGTAGGTCCCCCAGGAGATCCGGACCCCGGCCTTCCTCGCGACCGCGAGCCCGACGACGTTCGCGGAGGCTCCGATCGGCGTGCCGTTCCCCCCGACATCGGTTCCCACCGCCGTCGCGTACACCATCGATCCCACCGGCACTCCCCGGTGGATCTGGAGCGACTGCAGGATGGGGGCCGCCGCCGCGGCGAGGGGGACGTTGTCCACCACCGAGGAGAGGAGGCCGAGCGACCAGAGCAGGAGCGAGGCCAGGAGGAGGACCGAGCCCGAACCCGCGCTTCCCAGCCCCTGGGCGACCGCGTCGATCACGCCCGTCAGCTGGAGCGACCCGACCATCAGGAAGAGGAAGAAGAAGAATCCGAGCGTCATCCAGTCCAGCCCCTTCAGGAGCTCGCGCGCCCCCTCACGGCCGGCCACGAGAAGCGCCAGCGCGGCCCCGACGACCCCGATCTCCCCGACGCTGGGGGGAAGGTCGAGGTTGAAGATCAGGAGACCGATCGTCACCACGAAGGCGCCGACGGCCATCAGCACCTTCGGACGGTCGAGCTCCGGAAGGGCCGGCAGCGACCGCTTTGCGACCTCCGGGGACCCCGCTCGTGCGGCAGCCTCCTTGCGCTCGTCCCTTCGTGCGAGGAGCCAGAAGCCGACAAGGGTCACGGCGAGCGCGCCCAGGGCCAGCGGGGCGGCATGGAGCAGGAACGCGTTGAACCCGAGACCGAAGTACGTGCCCAGGATGACGTTGGGAGGATCTCCGACGAACGTCGCCGCCCCCCCCACGTTCGAGCAGGAGATCTCGGCGAGGAGCAGGTTGACGGGAGAGATGCGCAGGGCTCGGGCCACCTCGAGCGTGATGGTCGCAAGCACCACCATCACGGTGATGGAATTGATGAAGGCCGAGAGGCCGAAGGAAAGGAGGCTCAGGGCGAGGAAGAGGCGGACCGGCTGACCTTCCGTCTTCTCCGCCAGCCGGATCGCGAGGTACTGGAAGACCTTGAGGCGGTTGAGGAGGGAGGCGAGCAGGAAGAGACCGAAGAGGAGGCCGAGCGTGTCCCATTCGACGAACCCTTGGTTGGGGCAGATGTGCCAGGGGCTCCCGATCGGTACGTAACCGAACAGGGTGCAGACCCCCGACGCGAAGGCGCCCGGTCCGGTCGACGGAAGGCCCACCGCAGCGAGCGACACGAGCAGCCCGATCACCGCGGCGCCGGCGGCGACCCAGGTCTTCTGGTCCTCCCGCCACACGAACAGGGCGTAGGCGGTCCCGAAGACGCCGATGGCGGCGAAAGCCGCCCACGTCAGGGTCACGGTGGCGCGCTCCGGGCCTCAGCGGCCCTGGGGAGTGCCATACCACTTTTCGAACCGTCCCAGGTTCTCGAGGCTCCCCACGATCAGCACCAGGGTCCCGGGATCGAACCGGGCGCTCGCCGGGGGATTGATCTTCGAGGTGTACTCGACGACCCCGTTCGGCTCCGCCGGAGGTTTGGGCTCGACGATCCCCACGATGAGGCAGTCGGTCGCTCCGCGGATCTTCCCCTCCGCCTGCGACAGCGTGAGCCCGGCGATGGGGGAGGTGGGGAGCACCTTGTACTCCTGGATGTCCGCCCCGTAGGTGGCCGTGGTCAGGTCCTCGACCGCCGTGGCCACGTCCGGACGGAACGCGGCGGAGGCGCAGAGCCGGCCTCCCATGTCCGCGGGGGTCGCGACGTAGGTGACCCCGGCGGCCTTCAGGGTGCGCCGGAGCTCGGCCCGTCGAACGCTCACCACCACGCGAACTTTCGGATAGAGCGCCCGGACGTTCAGAGCCCCGATCAGGTTCGCCGTGTCGTCCTCGGAGGTGAAGATCACGGCCTCAGATTGTCCAGCGTTCGCCCGCTTGAAGGACTCCTCGCTGTTGATGGACCCGTAGCAGCCGAACACCTGGTCCTCCGGTCCCAGCTCACGGACCAGCTGCACCTCGTCCTGGTCCTCGCAGATCACCGCGACGGCCTGTTTGCTCGCGATGAGCTCCCGCACGGCCGCCTTTCCGACTGCACTGTATCCCGCTACGACGACGTGGTTCTTCATCTCCGTCCCCATGTTTCCGAGTAGAATCCTGAGCCGGGTCTCCGTGACGGCACCCAGGATCACGCTGAGCAGATATCCCAGGAACCCGATCTGGAAGATCATGAGCCCTGCCCCGAGCACGCGGCCGTCCAGCGTGTGTGGCACCACGTCGCCGTAGCCTACGGTGGAAAGGGTCACGATGCCCCACCAGAGCGCGTCCCCCAGCTGCAACTGATGGCAGTTGGGGCCGACCCCGGCCGCGTAGATGCAGGGCTGGGTGAGCTCCGCCCAGTAGAAGGCCAGGGAGACGGCCAGATAGACGATCACGACGAGGACGGAGACCTTCCATACTCTCGCGACCATCTCGCGGACCAGGCGGAGGTTCCTTCCCACGGGTCGGTGGGCCCTCTTGACGGGGGTCATGGTCCGGTCCTCTCGCTGGAGCCACGGGAGGGTGGGGAGCGGCGGGACCTGGTCCTAGATAAAGCTATATAGGGAAGGCCGGTCGGCGCATCCTTGCTCTCGCTGGCCGATTCCGAGATGCTGAGGGAGACACTGTTGTCACCGACGGCGTCCTCCGCGCATGTTACCGTGAAGGATTACACCCGCTTCGAGCGGGCCCGCATCCTCGGGGCACGGGCGCTCCAGGTCTCTCTGGGAGCCCCGATCTTGGTCGAGATCCCCGCCGGTGAGGTCGACCCCGTCGCCATCGCCGAACGGGAGTTCGAGGCCGGGATGATCCCGATCACCGTGCGGCGCGAGCGGGTTCCGCCCTCGGCGTAGGCGCCCCGCGCGACGGTCTCTGCGTTTCTCCCGCGGGTGCGGGAGTCCCCGAAAGGGTCGCGGGCTCGCTAGGCTTCCCGGCGCGGATCGGGTAGCCGAGCGCCTGGAGCATCTGCTCGAGCCCACGGAGCAGGGTCCGGAAGTCGCTCGCGGGCATCGAGGAGATGAGGGAGTCCACCAGCTTGTCGCGTTTCCGGCCGGCATGGTCCAGGGCCTTCCGACCGGTGTCGGTGATCTCCAGGATGACGCGCCGCCGGTCCTCCTTGGAGCGGACCCGGCGGACGAACCGCTTGTGCTCCAGCCGTGTCGAGAGGCCGGTCACGTCCGCGGGGGTCACGGACAGCATGGTGCAGAGCGAGCGGGCGTTGCAGGCCCCGTTCTCCTCCAGCGCCTTCAGAATGAGGAACTGGCGCGCGGTCAGGTCCATCCCGCCGAGCACGTCGTCGAGACGGTTCAGCGTCCTCCAGTAGCACAACCGCAGATACATCAGGAGCGCCTCGCGGTCCTGGGGAGAGATCTCGTGGCGCTGCACGCGCCGCAGACGAGAACAGCCGACATGAAGCTTGCCCGGACGGCCCGCCCCTGGCTCCTGGCCAGCGTGGCCAGCGCACCCTACAATCCCGCGTGTTCCAACGCGTGGGGGCACGGGCAGTCTCCGGGGGCCCGTGCGAGCTCGGGCACCAGCACCTTCAGCCAGTCGCGGACCCGGCGGACGTTGTCGGTGAGCACCCGGACGATCTCGGAGGCCTCGACGGGGTGGTCTGCCCAGACGTCGTAGTCGGTCACCATGCAGATCGGAAGGTAGCAGATCTCTCGCTCGCGCGCGAGCGGGCACTCCGGCACGAGCGTCATCCCGATGACGTCGGCGAAGCCGCGGAAGAGCCGGCTCTCCGCGCGCGTCGAGAAGCGGGGCCCCTCCACGCAGACGTACGTCTTCCCCGAGGCCACCTCCGTCCCCTGGCGTTGCGCGACGGCGAGCGCCGCCTTCTCCAGGCGCGGACAGACGGGGTCGGCGGTCGAGACGTGGTAGGTGCGGCCGCCGTCATAGAACGTGCTCTCCCGTCGCTTCGTCCAGTCGATGAACTGGTTCGGCAGGACGAACTTCCCGGGGGGAAGCTCCTCCTTGAGCGATCCCACCGAATTGATGGTCACGATGACGTCCGTGCCGAGGGACTTGAGCGCGTCGATGTTCGCCCGGTAGTTCACGCGATGGGCCGGGATGACGTGTCCCTTGCCGTGCCTCGCCAGGAAGAGGACGCGCACGCCGTCCATCTCTCCTTCCTCGATCGGGGAGGAGGGGGCCCCGTAGGGGGTCGATACCCGGTGGACCTTCCTCCCCTCGAACAGTCCGCTCTCGTAGACCCCGCTCCCGCCGATGATCCCGACCGTCGTGGTCTTTCCCGTCATGGTGCTGCCCTCCTCGTCCCCCGCCGATCAGCCGAGCCGGCCCGCGGCCTTGAGCCCTTCGGCGACCATGCGGTCGCCGTCGGCCCCCACGGCCCGCGCCGCACGGCGAAGGACCCGCGCGAGGGCGACGTCCCCCCGGGTCCGCTCGACCAGCGAACGGGCGAGGTCCTGCTTCGGCTTGAGCGCGATGATCCCGCGGGGGGCTTCGAACCTGAGGAGGGCGTGGAGCAGGTCATCCATGAGGTCGAGGTACGCCTCGGCATCGCTCAGGTGCTCGTCGCCGAGCGCGGCCACCGTCAGGCGCCGCACCTCTCCCACGAGGTCGCCGAGCGCGCCCAGGTAGGCCTCGACGGGCACCCCGAGCGTGGAGAGCGAGGGGAGCGGGCGCTTGCGCACGACCGCTTCCAGCAGCCGGGCCTCGGCGTACTCCTGCAGCGCGTCGGAGGCGATTCCCTCGCCGCCCTCGGCAGGGTGCTGGAGCCGACGGACGCGCGGAGCCAGCGCGCGCAGCGCGGCCCCGGGGTCCTCGCCGAGATGGAACCGGCGCATCGAGTCCTGGGAAGCGCGACGCACCTGCCGGGCCTCCTCGAAGAGGTGATCCCGCTCCGCCACCTTGCGGGAGAGCGCTCGCTCGGCCTCCAGGAGCTCCCCCTCACGCGGGGTCGAAGGGTGACGAGGGCGGGGGGGAGGCGCGGGAGGGAGCTCCCCCCGCTCAGGAGTACTGCGTGAACGTCTGGTCATCGTCCCCTCCGTCCAGCAGCCCGAGCCGCACCCCCGCATCGATCCAGCCGTGCGCGTAGGTGACGGCTGCGAGCGCCCGGGGGAGGTCGTTCTCCTGCTGGAAGTGCTTCGCGTCCTCGAAGTAGGAACGGGCCATGGCGAGGAAATCGTCGGCCCCCTTCCTCAGGAAGGACCGCCCGGGAGGGGAGGGTCGCACCTTCTCGAGGGCCTTGCCGGTGAGAGCGAAGTAGCGCTCGAGCCGCTCCCGGAGGGCCCTCTCCACGCTCTCGCCGGTCACGTGCCGGCCAGGGGGGTCGTCCCGTATATAACCGCGGGAGGCTCGACCTTGAAGGGGGGTCCCGTACGATGAGGCCGAGGGCTTTCCCTCTCGCCCGAGGGGACCGCAGGCCGTTCGACCCCCTGCCCTCCGGCTTCCGCGAGGCCCTAGGCTGGTTGCACCACCGTCGGGGGGGCCACGACCCCGGGGGGCCCACGGACCGTTCGAGGACGATCTAGGCCTTGGGGACCTTCTGCCAGTCCTTCAGGAACTTGTCCAGCCCGAGGTCCGTCAGGGGGTGCGTGGGCAGCTTCTCCATCACGGAGAACGGGATGGTCGCGATGTCCGCTCCGAGCATGGCGGCCTCCTTGACGTGCACCGGATGCCGGACGGAGGCCACCAGGACCTCGGTCTTGTAGGAGTAGTTCCGGTAGATCTTCACGATCTCCGCGATGATCTCCATGCCGGTCTGGCTGTGGTCGTCCAGCCGGCCAATGAACGGGCTCACGAAGGCGGCGCCGACCTTGGCGCACAGCAGCGCCTGCATCGAGGAGAAGACGAGCGTCATGTTGACGCGGATCCCCTCGGAGGAGAGCTGCTTGCAGGCCTTCAGCCCCTCCGTGGTCATCGGCACCTTGACGTAGATGTTCTTGTGGAGCTTCGCGAGCGTGCGGCCTTCCGGGATCATGTCCTCGGCCTTGACCGAGACCACCTCGGCCGAGACGGGCCCGTTCACGATCTTCGTGATCTCGTTCAGCACGTCGACGAACTTCTTGCCCTCTTTCGCGACCAGGGAAGGGTTGGTGGTGACCCCGTCCACGACGCCCCAGCTCGCCGCCGTCCGGATCTCGTCGATGTTCGCGGTGTCCAAGAAGAGCTTCATTTCTCCCTCACTATCTTGACCGTCCTCGGAGCTTCAGCGGATCGAAGGTCGCCCCAAGGTCGGGCTCACCCCCGAGACCGTGCTTCGCCATAAGCTTCCACGGTTCGCCCGGCTTCCCGCAGACGGGGGCGGTGCCGATCCTCCGGACCGCTCGGGGCGGTCCGGGGCGCGGCGCGGCGCCGCGGGGCGGGGGGGCGCACCGCGGACTAGGCCGCCGGCTTGCCGCGGCGGGCGCGGCTCGCCGACACGGCCTCGTGGACCTTCGAGATCCCGTCCTCGGTGGAGCGGACGTTGCCGAGGTGGTTCTTCACCGCCGTAAGGTGCTCGTGGAGGGCGTCCTCCTGGTCGACGACCACCTTCTCGCGCTCGCCTAGCTCCGTCGACTTCAGGTCGGCGGCCTTGGTCCGCTCTTCGAGCGAGGCCGAGGTCGCCTTCAGCTGCTGGTCCTTCTGTTCGAGCTCGAACTGGTGGCGCTGGAGCGCCTGACCGGCGGCCTGCAGACGCTTGCGCTCGGACTCCAACTGGGACTTCTCGGCGTCGAGGGCCTTCCGCGTCTCCTCGCTCTGGGCGACCTGCTCCGCCTTCTCCTTCTCGAGGGTCTTGCCCCTCTCGGAGAGGCGTTCCTCCTCCCCGAGCAGGCGCTTCTCCTCCGACCGGAGCTTCTCCTCCGCCGCGCGTACCGTGTCCTCGCGCTCGATGACCAGCTTCAGTCGCTTCCGGGATTCCTCATCTCTCTGCTCGATCATCTTCTCGCGGTCGTCCATGGTCCCTCTCGCGACTGGGGTCGCAGGCGAAGACGGGGAAGGGATAGCGGTTGCGCCGGGGCCTTGCGAGGGGCCGCCGGGCTTCAGCTTGGGAGCGTTCGCGTCCTGCGCCTCCTCCCTGGCCTCTCCAGGAGTGGGGGCCGCCGCGCCACCCAGCGTCATCTCCCGGCCCTTGGGGGTCAACCGGATCCGGCGCCCCGGGGTCCCGAGCGGGTCCGGAAGCAGGAGACCGGAGACCTCGAGCTGGTGGAGGGCCGTGGAGAGCCCGTTCACGTCGATGCCTTGCAAAGGCCCGGTCAACCCCTGCATGTAGTCCTCGTAGCGGAGCCCGTCGGAGCCCGAGCGCTCGACGCTGAACCTCAGCACGCGCTTGGCCCCATCCGAAAGGGGCTCACCCGCGTCACTATCTACCGACAAGAGGCGTCACCCAAGGGGAATAGAAGCATGGCTTCTCGGGGCTTAAAACGTGCGGCGAACCGCTGCGGCGCTTGGAAAGCCTTGCTTCCGACTATCGCTTCTTGATCAATGAGCGAAGGGTCCGTAGGTCCGTCTCGTAGGCCGCGTAGGGTCTCGCCTTGTCCCCCTTCAGGGGAGTCTCCAGATACCCCGGTACCGTCGCGAAGCGCTTGTCGTTCAGCAGGGACCTGAAGCCCGCGAGACCGATGTTCCCGTCCCCGATGTTGGCGTGACGGTCCACGCGGCTGCCGAAGTCGCTGAGGGCGTCGTTCACGTGGAAGGCCATCACGTGCTTCGACCCGACCGTGGCCTCGAGCTTCTCCATCGTGCCCCGGTACCCCTTCTCGGTCCGGAAGTCGTACCCGCCCGCGAAGACGTGACAGGTATCGAAACAGATACCGGTACGGTCCGTCGCATCGATCGAGCTCAGCATGTGGGCGAGCTGCTCGAAGGTGCTTCCCAGGGTCGAGCCCTGCCCCGCCGCGGTCTCGAGGAGGACGCGGACCTTGCAGTCCGAGGTCTCCTCCAGCGCCCAGCGCACGCCGGAGGCGATGGAAGCGAGCCCCGCGGCCTCGCCCGAACCCGTGTGGGCCCCGGGGTGGAAGATGAGGTGGTTGGCGCCCAGCATCTCCGCGCGCTGGATCTCCTCCTTGAATGCGGCCCGGGAGCGCTCCTGGAGCGAGGGCTGGGGGCTTCCCAGGTTGATGAGATAGGAGGTGTGGACGCCCACCGACTGGATGCGCTGGTCCTTCACGTTCCTGCGGAAGGCTTCCACGGCCTCGGGCTTGAGGGGGCTCGAGGTCCACTGTTGCTGGTTCTTCGAGAAGATCTGCATCACGTCGCAGCCGATCTTCCGGGCCTCCACCGGGGCCAGGTCGATCCCGCCAGAGATGCTGACGTGGGCGCCGAGCAACATGTTCCGGACACCCCGTAGAAGCCGGGCCTCTTAGACTTGCTCGGAGAGGGCCCTTCCGCGCGGGTCGACCTCTTCAGGTCGAACGCGCCCGTCCTGGGGCACCTGGCCCTACCCTCAGCGCTTCGCGCCGGGAAGGGCGACGCGCTTCTCCACGAAATGATGGATGCTCATGGTCCCGGGAGCGAACCGGAAGCTGTGCGGGAGGTCCTTCGGGATCCAATGCTGGCTCCCGGCAGGGTGCCGCTCGATCCGACCGTCCAGGTCCATGGCGATCTCCCCTTCCACCACGAAGCCCCACTCGACGTCGTGCGTGTGGGTCGGAACGACCACCTCGCGGTCGGCGGGCGCCTCGATGAAGAGCACCTGGCTGTTCGGAGCGTCATGAACGAAGACGGTGGCCTCGGCGAGCTTGGTCGTCGGGAGCCGGCGGATGGACTCGGGGAAGGGCATGGGAGCCGCACCCCGCCGGACTATTGGCCCTTGCGGGGCCGGGACCTTCTCCTGCCCAGCTTCCCCAGCTCTCGCCTAGGACCCGTCCGGGGCCCGGACGCTCAGGAGCGCGCGCCTGTCGCTGGACGTCGTGAAGCTCCGCCTCAACCGTTCCGGCGAGGCGTGGACCGACCCAAGACCTTGGGAGGGGCGGTCGGGGGAGCCGGCACCTTCGCCGGCTCGTCTTGCTTGGCGCCTTCCCAGCGGGCCCGGAACTCCGGCAGGGATTGGGAGAGCGGCGGGAGGTAGATCCGGCCTTCGGAGGCGTCCCCGATGGCGAGCGCGTTGCCCTGCACGAACCATCGCCCCACCCACGCGCAGAGGACCGCGTCCAGTTCGTCGTGGGTCAGGCCGCCACGTCCCACGTCCCCGCGGAACCCTCGGCGGAGAAGCGCCCTCCGCAGACGCTCGGTCCCCTGGTTCTTCCGCGGGATCCCGAGCATGTCCTGCGCGCCTCCCGGATAGGACTCGATCGCCGGGACCCCCTCCGCCTCGAACCGGGCCTTCATCCGGATCCCCCGGGCCGTCAGCATCCGCATGGGCCCGAGGGTGATGGGGAAGAACGGGATGCCTAGGCGGCGCAGCTCCAGGTCGCAGGCGCGAAAGTGCGGTGGAGAGGGGATGTCCAGGCTCTTCCTGCCCCGCGGGAGCCCCAGCGGAGCGTCGATGCACACGACCTCGGGCTCACCTTCCAGGGTCCAGGACACGATCTCCTCGTCGTCGTACAGGGGCCGGGTCGTGGTCCTCCACGGTCCGTCGAGCCGGCAGCCACCCGTCGTCCGGGCGGGGCTTCCCGCGAGATCGAGACCCACGACCCGCCTCATGCGCCGGCTCACGAGCCTCGGCAGCGGAAGACGGTGCGCGTCGGGCCCCCCCGGGGCCCGGTCGGGGTCCCAGGGGACCCGAGCGCTACTTCCAGGCGACCCCGCAGGAGCGACAGAAAAGATCGGGGTCGACGGGGCCCCCGCAGATGGAGCAACCCGTGGCGGGGGTCGATGGGGCTGCGATGGAGCCGGTGGGGGTTCCCTCCGCAGGGGCCGACGGGCCGGTCCCGTCGGTAGGTTGAGGCGTCGTGGGAACGGTGGACTCGTCCCAGGGAGCCTCCTCTCGCGGAGGTGAGGTCGCAGCCCCCGGGGAAGTCCCCGGTGAAGGGGCGGGGACGGCGTTCGTGGCCCCTTCCGCCGCGGGGGTAGCCGAGGGCGTGGGCGGAGAGGACCCCGAGGGCGCGGTCCCTCCCGAGCTCGATCCGCCACCGGGACCGCCGGCCGTCCCGCTCGTCGGAGGAGATGCGGTCGGGGGTGCCTCCGCGGCATCGTCCGACGCCGGGCCCAGAGGTCCCGGGTGCGGCGCCACCTCATCGATAGAACCGGGGTAGCCCGCGACCGCGTCGTCGTCCGGCAGCGGGTGGCCGACCGGGGAGGGAGCCGCCTCGTGCATCGCGTCCAGGGCCGCCCCGTCCTGAAGGAGAGCGAGGCCGGCCCTGTGACGGCGGTTCCGGTCCAGGTAGTACACCAGGAGCCCGACCGCGACCGCGATGGCGAGGACGAGGGCCCACCAGTACGTTCCGATGAAGTGACCGAAGGGATTGGGCGGAGGGGCCACGTTCAGGACCACGGAGGCGTTGGCCTCCCGGTGGTCCTGGTCGATGACCGTGAGCTTGACGTGGTAGACCCCTGCCGCGTTCGGCGAGCACGTCCCTCCCGCGAGGCCCAGGCCCGAGCACCCGGGGGGCGCCCCTCCGTAGGTGAAGTTCAGCGCTCCCGCGCCCCCCGACACCTTCGCCAGGAAGGTCACCTGCTGCCCGACGGTGGAGTTCCCAGGGTTGACGGTGAACACCCCGATCACGGGGTCCGGCTCCACCAGGACCGAGCCGTTGGCGAAGAGGCTCGCTCCCGTCGCGTCGGTGAGGTGGACCTCCAGGGAGAACCTCCCCGCCAGGGTCGGCACGCACGTGAGCGGGGCGACGTCCTCCGACGCACATCCCGGCGGGAGCGCGAGGTAGGTGTACGTGTAGGGAGCCGTCCCGCCCGTGGTCGGTACGGCGATGGACAGGGCGCTCCCGATGGACAGCTTGGAGGGGGATGGAACGATCCCCTGGGTCCCGAGAGCGGGGTTGATCGTCACGGTGAGGTTGGCGAACACGCTCGCCCTTGCTCCGTCCGTGACCTGGACCTCGACGGTGTACCTCCCTGTGGTCGACGGGATGCAGCCCAGCGTTGCCGTGTTCTGACCCGTGCACCCCGGGGGAAGCCCGAAGTACGCGTAGGCGAGGGGAGTGGTCCCCCCGGTCGTGGAGACCGTGGTGTTGAGCGACTGGCCGAGGTCCAGTTCCCCCGGGGCGGTGGCCGCGAACACCCCCGAGAAGGAGCCCAGCGCAAGGGCGGGGTTCACCTGCAGGAGCAGCGTCGAGGTGGAGCTCGCGCCGGTGCTGTCGTTGACCCAGGCCCGGATCGTGTAGGCTCCCGCCGCGGTGAAGACATGCGCCGGATACGCGGCGAAGGAGTATCCTCCATCGCCGAAGCGCCAGGCCGCAGCGTAGGCCGGGGTCCCGCCCCAGTAGGTTAGCCCAAAGTCTACCGTGAGCCCGACGTCGGTGGGGTTCGTCGAGGGGAGGATCACCGGGACGCTGAGGCCCTTGTTCACCGTGACCGAGAGGCTCTGGCCCGCCGAACCGCCCCCGCTGTCGTTCGCCCACAGCCGTGCGGTGTAGTTCCCCGGGGCCGAGTAGACGTGGGTCGTGGTGATCCCGGTCCCCGAGGACCCGTCCCCAAAGTCCCACGCCTCCGAGAAGGGCGGCGTTCCTCCGGAGGGCGAGGCGGAGAACTGCACGCTCGTCCCGGCGTCCGCAGGGTTGGGGGAGACGCTCGCGGTGGCCGAAGGCGCGGGGTTGACGCTGACGCTCACCACCGCCTTGGCGGTGTGGCCCGGGGTGTCGTTCACCCATGCCGTCGCGAGGTAGGTGCCCACCGCGGAGTAGGCGTGAGCGGGGGAGGCGCCGGACCCGTTCGTCCCATCGCCGAACCTCCAGTCGTAGTGGAAGGGGGCCGTGCCTCCCGAGACGAGCGCGGAGAACGTCGTGGAAGCTCCCACGTCCACCGGGTCCGGCGTCGCTTTGATCGTCGCCGTGGGGAGGGGATTGATGGTGGCTCCGACCGAGGCGGTCGCCACCCCGCTCGCCGAGTCGTTGACCCACATCCAGGCGGTGTAGGCCCCCACGGCCCCGTACGTGTGGACGTTCGAGAGCCCCGTCGCGGCGCCCCCGTCGCCGAAGCGCATGGCGACGGAGTAGGGAGGCGACCCTCCAGCTGCCGATCCCGTGAAGGAGATCGAGGAGCCGATGTCCGTCGCGGAGGGGGTCGCCGTCAGCGTGGCCGTCAAGGAGGCCGAGCCTCCGAAGTACGTGTAGGCGTCAGTGAGGTCGCTGATGGGCGTGGCGCAGTCCCAGCCGGAGAACTCCAGGGCCGTGCTGTCCGCAGGGTCGTCCGCCAGGGCCCCTTGGCCGCGCGCCGTGAGCGTGGGGGAAGGGTACTGCTGCGTCCAGGCCCCGGCCTTGTAGGTCCAGGTGGAGGACGTACAGCTCCCGCTCCCAGTGACCCCCCCCACCAGGAGGACCGTGCTGGCCGCCGTGTCCCAGGTCATCATGTTCGCGATGTTGGCCAAGCTTCCGGGGTTGCTGGTGGGGTTGAGCTGGACCCATCCCCCCGCAACGAACTCCCAGGTGTCCGATTCGTAGGTGGTGCCGCCCAGCCCTCCGTAGAGGAGGACGTAGTTGTCCGCCACGTCGAAGGTCATCGCCGCCGTGTAGCGCGGCGAGGGGCCCCCGGAGAGGGACACGAGGCTCCACTGTCCGGCCGAGAAGCTCCAGGTGTCCCCCAGGTCGAGGCCCACGGCGGCCGAGCCCCCGAAGAGGACCACGTACCCGTCGGCGGCATCGTAGGTCATCGAGGGGAAGTCGCGCGCCGACGGTGACTGGGAGGGCGAGAGGAGGGTCCACACCCCCGCCTTGAACGTCCAGGTGTCCGAGTAGTAGGTGTTCGAGTGCTCGTCGGCTCCGCCGAAGAGCACGACGTACCCGTCCGCCGAGTCGTAGGCGATCCCCGAACCGAACCGGGGGGAAGGCGAGGTGGTGGGGGAGAGCTGGGTCCAGGTCCCGCCCTTGTACGTCCACGTGTCGCCGGGCTCGGTGTTCGTGACGTCCTGCAGGCCCCCGTACATCAGGACGTACCCGTCGGCCGCGTCGTAGACCATCGCCGCGCCCTCCCGGGCGATCGGCGAACACGGGGAACAGGTGGTGTTCCAGGCGGGGGTCCCTCCGGGAACCGTGGACGAGGCTAGGGACGACCGGGCCGACGCGCACGCCGCGCGGGAGGTGGGGTCCGTGCCACACGTGCCGGTCCCAGTCCCCGCGGAGAGAGCCCCTACGTGGGAGACGGACGCGGTCCCAGAGAGCGATACCGCCGGTGACCCCGACCCTTGGCCTGCGCTCGCGAGACCCAAGGCCGGGACCGAGGACGCCGCAAAGAGGAGCAGAAGGGCCAGGACGGCCGACGCGCGAAGGAGGGGGCCCCCGGCAGCGGTGGTCGACCTGCCATCGCCCATCCGGTCCCCGCCGGGCGGAGCTATCGGCGTGGGACATAACCCTAGGCCAGGAAGACGCGCGGGTGCCCTCGCGAGGGAGACTCGAAGGGGCCCCGCTTCCCAGGCCGCGGGGCGCTCTGGCCAGTAGGGTCAGGACCCATTCCCAGGACCCCCTCCATTCATCTAATTGGTCAACGATGGTGGAGGGGAGCGGCCGATCGACCTTGCCAGAGATGGAGCCCGTCCATGTCCTGGTCGTCGAGGACGACCCGGATCAGGTGGCCCTGCTCCACGTGATGGCCCGCAAGTGCACGGTCCCCGTCCGTCTGCACGTGGCCGAGAACGGGCTCGACGCGCTGCAGTACCTGTGGGGGACGGCCGAAGCAGGCTCCCGGAACCAGGCGCAGCTCGTCCTCCTCGATCTCGAGCTCCCGGAGCTCGACGGGAGGAAGGTCCTCACCGAGATCCGGGCGGACCCCCGCCTGGCGAAGGTCCCCGTCGTGATCGTCTCGGCCTCCCAAAGCGCCGACGACGTCAAGCACGCCTACGAGCTGCAGGCGAGCGGGTTCCTCCGCAAGCCCATCGTCGCCGAGGACCTGGAAGCCATGGTCCGCCAGGTCGTCCACCGCGCGGCCCGCTGGGGCTGAGCGCCTTCGCGAACGCACCCTGGCCATCCCCCCGGCCCGTGGTGGCGCCGGTTTCCGGCGACCCCTCCATACCGACGTATCGACACCCGCAAGAATCATGTTCGAGCCCGATGCTGATTCTCCACGCCCTGGGGGGGAGGCTCGTCGAAATGGTCCTGCTCGCAAGACATCAGGCCCGCCGGGCCTACGTCAGCGAGGGGACGGAGCTACCTTCCTGGCTGGTCTTCGACGTCGAGACCTACGGGTACTCCCGGGTCGGGTACCTGGGCACGCTGCTCAAGGACCACCCGGGGGTGGCGCGCTCCCCCGAGCTCGGTCTCGTCGACCTGGCTTCGCTCCAGCGCGAGGGCATCGAGCTTGCCCCGGCGGTCTTCCGCGCCCTCAACCTCGAGGAGGCGAGCGGGTTCGTCTGGGGCAAGGACCCCGCGACGATGCACAACGAGCGGCTCGTGGTGGCCGAGCTGGAGAACGCGGTGTTCGGGACCTACCTCAAGTCCGGGGATGCTGCGCTCCTCCGAACGCTGGACCGGGCCCTGGACCACCTGGCCCTTCCCCACACCGACCGCTGGACCATCTACCTCGAGCGGGCGCACCGCGAGTTCGCGAAGCGGAAGGGCGAGGCGACGGAGAGAGAGCTCACCCTGGTCGAGCCTCTGCCGATCAGCCTGCGCGCGGAGGCCAAGGACCGGAAGGACCCGCTCCTGCGGCTCGTGGAGAGCCTGGTGAGCGGCTACCTGAGCTACCTGCCCGACGCCGTGAAGCGGAAGCTCCTGTCGACCGGCTGCGCCTACGTCCCCAACATGCGGCTCCTTCTGAAGCAGTTCCCCGAGCTCGCCCTCGACCAGAACGTGCTCAAGGTGGACTTCTTCTCCGGCGAGGGGGGCCGCAGCCGGGGCAACCGGACCGCTCGGAAGCTCCTCGGCCTCGAGCCCGGCAACGGCTGGGTCCTCATCCGCGATGCCCGTCGCCAGATCGAGCACAACCTCTCCGAGACGCTGAAGACCCGTTTCGAGCGGGAGATCGAGGCCCGGCACCACCGGACCCCCCTCACCGTCGAGAAGGTCCAGCTCTCCACGCTCCTCAACGAGCACGGCGTGGGCTGCACGTTCGACCGGGACAACCGGAAGAGCCGCAAGCACGCCTGGACCACGCTCATCTCCGGGACGGAGCGCCCCGTCCTCGGCGCGGCCGCGCTGGACGAGCTCGGCCTCCGCGAGCCCGCGGTTTCGGACCCACGCTGACACTGAGCCCAGGACCGGGGTGAAGGGCCCCCCACGGCCGGTGGTGGCCTCACCCAACGGTCTCGGCCGTGGGGACGGCCCAGGGAGGCGGGCCCCCCCGCGGGCACCGAGCCATCCCCGACCCTCCCGATCTCCCAGACCGACGGGAGCGGTCAGCTCCCCCGGTCGCCGGGTCGTTCCGTCCTCGCGGCGATCTCGCGCGCCAGCTCGCTCAGGATGTCCTCGATCTCCGATTCGGGAGTGCAGCGGTGGTCCTCACCGGGCGTCGAGAGGGAGCCGCCGCAACGTTCGCACCGAGCACCCATGGGGGCGGAGCTCGGAGGAGATCCGCCGTCCTCCGCGACCTCGAAGGCCGGCGTGGGGGAGATGGAAGGGGGAGGATCCGGCCGCGACGGGCGCCCCGTGAACGACCTCTCGGGAGGGACCTGGGGCGTGGGGGAGCGCTTCGCCGAAGGGAGAGGGACCCACGGGCACGCCTGACCGACGAGCATTTCCTCGTCGTCCTCCCAGTTCTCGAGCCCTCCCGTCGGGACCGAAAGTTCTGGCTCCGTGACCGCGAGGGGCGGAGCCTCTGTGACGGCCGGAAGCGCAAGCGGCGCCGGTGCTCTCGCCTCGGCATCGCCCGCGGGTGAGGGAGGTTCTGCGCCCTTCGGGGACGCCGGGAGAGGAGAGTTCTGGGAGGGAAGCTCCGGGAGCACGGCCGGCTCGGAGGGGGAGACCAGCCCGGAGGACTCCGCGAGGGTTTGCCGACCCCCGGGAGTGTTGCCAAGACCGCGGACCTCCCCGACCGGGACCGGCACCGGCATCGGAGGGGGAGGCGAGGAAGCGGTCTCTGGAGCAGCACGGGGCCCAGCGAGGGCCGAGGGTCCTGGTGCGGGGGAGCGGGAAGGGCCAGCCCCCCCGCCACGGACCTTGGCTGGGGCCGGTCGGGGGGAGCTGTCGCGGGCGGGCCTGTGGCCCTGGTCTCCCGACCCACGTGGCGCCGCCGATGGCGCGAGGCGCGGCCCCCGGTCCGGTCCCGGGCGGCTCGTGAGGACCCCGGCACGCGCGGTGCCGCTCGCGGCCGCTGCGGAGGACCGTGGCACGGCGGGCCGAGGAGGGAGTGTCCTGGCGGGGGCCAGCGCGACCGCCCGTGTTCCCTGCGGCTGCTGAGCGGGAGGGTGGGGGCGCTGGGGGAGCTTGGGGGAGCGAGGGAGGTCGGGAGGACGTGACGGCCCTGCGGTGCTCACGGGGGGCGCGTGGGTTCCCGTTTTCGAGCTCTTGCCTCCGGGACGGGGCGAAGTTCCGGCACGCGTCCTACCTCCGGTGTTCCGGGCCCTGCGGCGGGCGGCGAAGAGCAGCAACGCCAGGCCCATCGCCACGAGAACGACGAACCCCATGTCCAGCGACGAGACCGAGATCCGGGGGAGTGCGATGATCGCCTTTCCCCCATGGGAGGGAGGCGCGGTGGAGGCGACCTGGACCTCCAGCGGTGCGCTCTGGACCCGGGCTCCCAGGGCGTCCGTCACCGTGACCTGGAAGGCGTAGGAGGCCGAGTGCGCCGCGAGGAACTCGAACGTGGAGCCGTTCGCCCCGATCGCCGTTCCGTTCAAGGTCCACGCGAACTGGAGGCGGCCGGACCCTCCCGAGACCTCGGCCGCGAGGACCACCTGCTGGCCGACCATAGGTCGGAGGACGGAGGAGCTGAGGGCCACGACCAGAGGCGGCAGGATGGTCAGCGTGACCTGGGCTTGGACGCTCTCGGCTGGCGAGGCCCGGTCCTTGGCGACCACCGACAGAACATGGGTCCCTGCGGAGGAGGGGACGAGGGAGAGGGCCGTGCAGTTCCCCGTGCTCGAGATCGAGGTCCCATCGAGCCACCAGGAGCAGGAAGGGCTTCCCGTGCCGTTCTGGACCAGGAGGGAGAAGTTCGCCGGGAGACCCACCTCGAGTTGCTGCGGATCGCTCGCCCATCGGGCGTTGAGGGCGGGGGAGACGGGCACCGCGAGCGGGCCGGAACGCCCGCGCTTCCCGGCCGCGTCCTGGGCCGAGACGGAGAACGACGGGACCCCCGTCGCCCCGGTCGAAACCGTCCAGGAACTGCAGGGCCCCTGCCCCAGGTCCGTCTCGTTCTGCCACCAATGGCAGGAGTAGGGAGGGGTCCCCCCCGAGACCTCGGCCACGAGGACCACGGGCTCCCCGACGTCCACGGCGGGGGTCGTGGTCGTGAGCGAGACGGAGAGGTTCGCTCCGGTGGGAGGGGTCGACGGCACGACGCGGCCCGCGACGGCAGGTTCCCCGCTGCCCGGGGGCAACGTCCACCATAGAGCCTCCACGGTCGGAGGAGCCGCCTGGGCGAGGAGCCCCCCGCTCCCCAGGATCAGAACCAGGGCGTTGGCCATGAGCATGATGAGGGGCTGCGCGTATCCTGTCGGTCGGCGAGCCGCCCGCCGAGGCCGGGGGGGCCGCCCTGTGGAACAGTTCAGCTGGCTCGACCGTGGCTGCGCTGGACGTGAGGAGACCGACATCGCTCATCTACGAGGGCCGAGCGCCGCCTCCCGCGCGCGGACCGCCCGAGGCGCGAGGCGAGGACTTTGGCGTGGGACGGGCCCGTGAAGGAGGTCGTGGCCACCGAAGAGAAGAAGGAGGGGCCTTCGGCGCTTGACCTACGTGTCCGTACGTATACCAGGTTCCCTATTTGGCCTTCGTGGTCGCTCTCGGGAGACGTGGGCTCCCCGGAGCACGGATCCCCGAACGTCTTCGAACGGCGCCCTTCGGACCCGATCCCCGGCGTCGTGCGCGGGGGGAAACGTCGAGGCGGAGCGGCACTCCATCTGCCGCCCCCGGGGGGCCATGACCACCCATGAGCTCTCCATGCGAGAGCCCGATCGGGTCGGTCAGGTCCCTGAGGGGTCCTCTGCGCCCGAGGAGGGGGGTTCCGTCGAGGCTCCCCTGTACCTCACGACCCCCAAGGCGCGGAACTTCTCCAGCGCACGGGCCATGCCCTGCTTCCCCGGGGCGGTGCGACCGGCGGCGAGGTCGACCTCGGCACGCTCCATCTCCAGCTTCGCCAGGAAGAGAGAGCTCTCGCGGTAGCGGGCCGGGGACCTCTCGGCCTCGTCGAGGTCGCGCGTCGCCCCCTCCAGGTCCCCGCTCAGGCGGCGGAAGCGCGCCCGCTCCAGCAAGAACTCCGGGAACGTTTCCGCGACGACCTTTCGGGCCGTGGGTTCGAGGGCCTCGAGGTCGCGGACCGCTCCCGCGGCATCGCCGCGCAGGCCACGCGCCCCCGCCAGCGATTCGTCGCACTCCTCGACGATCATCGCGTTCTTCGCTCGGAGGTAGTAGTCGCGCGAGCGCTCGATGAGCCCCGTGGCCTCCTCGAGCCGTCCGAGGTCCTTGAGGACGCCCCCGCTCACACGCTGCAGAAGGGCGGTCCCGCGCTCGAAGTTGAACTTCGAGGAGAGCGAGAGCCCGGCGTTGAGCTCCTCGAGGGCCCGCTCGTACTCCCCCAGGGTCCACAGGACGTTCCCGAGGTTCCCCCGGAAGAGGATCTCGAAGTGCATGTACCCTCCCGCGTGCGCGGCCCGCGCGGCCTCCTCGAAGGCCGCGTACGCCCCGCGGAGGTCCGACTGGCGGAACCGGAGCGCGCCCTCGGCGTTGCAGAAGCGCGTCCGGGCCTCCGCCGGCATGTCGGGGGTCAGGAGGGCCCGCGCCTCCTCGAGGACCGAAAGACCCTGGGCCACATCCCCCATCGACTGGAGGCACCAGGCCCTCGCCAGGAGGAGCTGGACCTGGGTGAACGGGGTGGTCTCTGACGCGATCGAGGCGACGGACATCGCATGGCGCAGCCCCTCCGCCCACGCTCCCCCGTTCAGGGCGAGGATGGAGCGGCCGAGCGCGAGCCGCGTCCGGATCTCGGGGCTCACGGGCCCCGGCGCGGCCCGGAGGTCCTCCTCGAGCTCGTCCAGGACCGAGAAGGCGGCGGCCGTGTCGATGTCCGAGATGACGGTGGTGTGGGCCAGCGCGGCCTCCCACCGGACCGGAGGGGGCAGCGAGAGCGCCCGCAGCTCGGTGGACAGCATGCGCGCCGTGGGCCCGTTCCCCTCCCGGTTGAGCCTCAAGAGGAGCGGGATCTCGAGCTCGGCGCGAAGACGCAGGTCCTCCGGCGAGTCCGTGAGCAGCTCCTGGCGCCACCGCACGTAGCGCAGCACCGTGTCGGCCGCCCGGGCGGCAAGCGCGAGGTCGAGGGCCCGCGGAAGGAGCGCCAGCAGACCCTCGCGGTCCCGGGCGAGGTAGAGGAGCCTCGAGCGGGTCTCGACCTCGTTCGGCCGGTGCTGCTCCCACCAGGGGGCGAGGCTGCGGGCGAGCGCTCGCTCCTGGGCCTTCGGCAGCTTCTCGCGAAGCACCTCCCAGACCAAGGGGTGGCCGAACTCCCACCGTCCCGCCGTCGGGGATGTCTGGAGCATGCGGTACCGGTCGACCAGGAGGTTCACCGAGGACTCGACGTCCGGGAGGGTCCGATGAAGCGCGGCGGCCACAGGAGCAAGGTCGAACTCGCTGCCGACGACGGCCGCCACCTCCAGGAGCTCGCGGAGCTCCTTGGGAAGCCCCTCCAGCCGCCGGCTCACCAGGCGGTGGATCGTCGGCGGGAGGGGGATGCGCCTCGCCTCGTCGCCCGTCCCGCGGTCCGAGGGGGCCTCGTGCCCAGGAACGGAGAAGATGGCCCGTGACCCCTCCTTTCGGAGGAGCCCCTGGTCGAGGAGCTGGCGCAGCGTCTCGAGAAGGAAGTAGGGGTTCCCCTCGGTACGGGCGACCAGGTCCAGGAGCGCGCGGTCACCGGCTCCGTCGGTCATGGGCGCCCCCACGAGGCCCTCCACGAGCTCCTCGGCGTTCCCCGCGGTGATCCCCTTCAGCCGGAGCTGCTGGAGCAGCCCTTCGCGCTCCAGGTGGTCGAGCATCTCTTGGAGCGAGTCCTCTCCCGGGACCGCGCGCTGTCCGTCCACCTCCTCCCGGAGCCCGACCAGGAACATCACCGGCAGGTCCCTCGCGTTCCGTGCGAGGAACTCGAAGGCGACCCGGGACTGGGCGTCCGCCCACTGAAGGTCATCCAGGACGATCAGCAGAGGCGACCGGCGGGCGTCCGCCTGCAGCTGTTCCAGGAACCGGAGCAGGCGAAGGGCCGGAGGCTCTTCGCCCATGGGAACGACCGGGGCGGTCTCCGCCGCCTCGTGCACGACCTCCCCCTCCCCCTCGAGAAGGGAGCGCTGCCGGTCGTCCAGCGCCGCGGTGTTCACGGAAAGGAGGAAGCGGCCCTGGCCCGAGCCCGCCACGTCGCGCACCATCTGCACGAGACGGAGGACGGAGCGGAAGTCGTTCTGGCTGGAGAGGTACTCGAGCCCGCTCAGCGCCACAACCCCCCCCGGGTGGTGTTGGAGGAAGTTGTCGACCCGCTCGCCGAGCGCGTCGAGGGCCCCTGGGGCGATCGCCTCCGGGTCCTCCACGCGGGTGAGCCAGACGAACTGCGCGCTTTCGGGCAACCCGGGCAGCCTCGTGCGGAGAACCGAGCCCCGGTCGCGAGAGATGCAGAGGAGCGGATGTCCCCCCTTGGCTAGGGCGAGAGCCCTCTCCATGAGCCTCTTCGGCCGGTCCTCCTCGAAGATCACCGTCGCACCGGCCTCGGAGACCCCGGGAGCCGGGAGGGGGTCCGACGGACCCTCGCTCGAACCCCGGAAGATCTGCTCGAAAGGGAAGAACGGGGAGAGGGACTCCTTCAGGCAGTAGCCCCAACGGACCCGCAAGCCCTCGCGGCCCGCCTCCTGCTCGAGGGCGCGGAGGACCCGCGTCTTGCCGATCCCTCCGGGCCCCACCAATGCCCAGGCCGATCCGCGCCCCTGCTTCGCCCGGTCGAGGCTCTTGGAGAGGAGCGCCACCTCCGTCTCCCGGCCCACGAACGGGACCGGGGAGGTCGCCGGCATCTGCGGTCGGGTCGCCAAATTCCACCTAGGGAGCCAGAACCTTCCCCAATCGACGTCCG